>CARTDA010000021.1:0-64189 GCA_949066965.1 uncultured Lachnospiraceae bacterium | reverse complement strand
TGGAGAAGATGTAAGAGTTGGAAATTGCAAATATCTGCTTAATCAGCAGACACTAAATAGACTTAGAGGAATAGCAGACATGAAATTTGAGTGGGATGAATATAAAAATATTATAAACAAAGAAAAACATAAGATTTCCTTTGAAACGGCAGCATATGTTTTTGATGATCCATATTATATTGAAATGTTTGATTTTGAACATAGTATTGATGAAGATCGGTATATTGCAATAGGCAAGGTTGGTGAGGTATTATTTGTGGTATTTACGGAAAGAAAAGATACAATTCGCCTGATTTCAGCCAGACTTGCAACAAATGCGGAAAGGAGCTTGTATTATGACCAAGACATTCATCATTGACAGTGGGCAAAAGCCTACAGAAGAACAACTGAAAGAAATCGAGGATGCAAAAAATAGCCCTATTATATTTGATGAGGATTGCGAGGAGTTGTCTCCAGCTATGATGAAAGCTTTTAAAAGTGCGGTTGTGCAGCGAAATCGTAAGAAAAAGGCGTAGGTGCGCCAATTGTTTATGAAATAAAGTAGTTTATGAAAGCAGGAAATCGTAAGATTGAAATATCCTGCTTTTTTGTGTACACACGAGTACTCAGGGGAAATTCTAAATTTTTTCGAAAAGTACGTGTCACTATCTTGACTCAAGGGGGACTTCGGGCGATGAGTGATTTGGAGGAGCTTGAATGGGAGCGCGGGAACAGTGAATTTATGGATGTAAAGGTGGGGACAGCTTCCGCAAATGGTTTCATGGATTGCGGGGCGCGGACTGCAAGCAATGAAATGTGCACGTTTCTTGTGATGAACATTTCGTCATTGCAGTTGATACCAGTGAATATTATTGCTTACCGCAGTCAATATGGAAGTGCCAATCCAGCAGCAGTCATTGCGCCCGCGATAGTGGCGACGTTTTTCAGTACGGTAGTGGCGGTTATTTATTGTAAAATGATGAATAGAAAGCAGAGAGTATAGCGCTCTTTGCTTTTTTGATTTGCAGTCCAATGCAAAAAGCCGACAGCGGGGCCAAACCAAAACGTACAAGATACAACAGTAGTTTAATGGATGCCAATGCAATCCTTTCGGGAGAAGATACAGAATTGATTCCTGAAACCTATGTAATATTTATTACAGAAAATGATGTGCTCGAAGGGAATTTTCCTATTTATCATATTGACAGGACAATCAAGGAGAATGGAAAACTATTTGATGATAAAGCACATATCATCTATGTGAATGGAGAGATTAAAGACGATGCACCTCTTGGAAGATTAATGCAAGATTTAAGCTGTACAAATCCCGATGACATGATAAAGAACTGGCGGACAGGGCAAGATATTTCAAGAAAGATAAGGAGGGACAGGAAATTATGAGTAAAATTATGGAAGATTGTAAGGCTATGGGGAAGAAATGCGATTGATGAACTGATTCGTTAATGTTATACTATTCATATAAAATGCTTTAAAAGGATAATGATATATGCAAGGTTTGCGCTTGATTTTTGAAACCGGGCGTAACGATATTTTATATGGGAGAGAATGGAAAAATGAAGCTTGTGGAGGGAAAGGACTATACGATTTCTTATGGCGCCAATGTGAAATCCGGCAAAAATAAAGGAAGCATTACGATTGAGGGTATCAGCCCATATTATGGAGGCAGTGTAACTGTGAAGTTTGATATCCTGCAAAGACCGATTGCTTTTGACAGGGAGTGACGGCTTATGCAGGACATCAGGAATCTTTTCGGACCAGAAACGCTGGACTGGTTTCAGGGCACGCTTGGCGAACCGACCCCGGTACAGCGCGCGGCATGGCCAAACATAGCCGAGGGACGCCACGTACTCGTATCGGCGCCCACGGGAACAGGAAAAACACTTTCCGCCTTTCTTGTCTTTATTGACAGACTGAAACAGCAGGCAAAAGCAGGAACGCTGAAAAATGAATTATATGTAATCTATGTCTCGCCGCTGAAATCCCTGGCAGCCGATATCCGTGAAAATCTCAGGCGGCCGCTGGAGGGAATTGACGCCCGGGAAGAGATTACGGTAGGAATCCGAACAGGCGACACGTCGCAGGCGGACAGGCAGAAAATGGTAAAACGCCCGCCGCACATCCTGATTATCACGCCGGAATCCCTGTACCTGATGCTTACCAGCAAGACCGGACAGAACGTGCTCGCAACGGCGAAAGCGATTATTATAGACGAGCTGCACGCCCTGATTGACACCAAAAGGGGCGCCCATTTAATGCTGTCCCTGGCACGTCTTGATTATCTGTGCGGACAGCCGTTGCAGCGAATCGGCCTCTCGGCGACGATTGAGCCGCTGGATGCCGCCGCGGAATATCTCGCGCCGGAGGAGGTCGTTATCGCCGCGCCTGCCATGCAGAAAAAAATCCGTCTGGACATACTTGGACCATATGCGGATTTATTCAAGGGCAGGCGCAAAGACCCGGTGTGGGAAGAACTGGGTGCGCTCGTGTACCAGTACTGCCAGGGAAACCGCAGCGTGATTGCGTTTGTGGAGGGGAGGCGGTATGCGGAAAAGCTTGCGTATTATGTCAACCTGATAGGCGGCGAGGGCTTTGCGCGTGTACACCACGGCAGCCTTTCCAAGGAACAGCGCATGGAGACGGAAGCGTCCCTGCGTGACGGACAGCTGCGCCTTCTGTGCGCGACATCGTCCATGGAACTGGGCATTGACGTGGGGGAGATTGACCAGGTACTGCAGGTCGGATGTCCGCGTACCGTTTCAGGGACAATGCAGCGTCTTGGACGTGCAGGGCACAATCCCGGCCGTGTCAGCGTGATGTATTTTTTCCCGCGGACGGCGGCGGAATGTGTGTCCTGCGGAATGACGGCACAGCTTGCCAGGGAAGGCGGCGTGGAGCACATCAGTCCGCCTGTGGGGTGTCTGGACGTCCTTGCCCAGCATCTTGTCTCGATGGCGGCATTCAGAAGCTATGAACTGGACGAAGTCATGGAAATACTGCCGCGGGCATGGCCGTTCCGAAATGTAACCAAGGAGGATGTCAAGTCTGTTCTTGGAATGCTCGCGGGGGATTATGAACACCAGCGCGATATCCCTGCGCGCCCGAGAATCCTGTACGACAGAATCCATGGGCGTGTGGAGGGGGACGGCTACAGCAGGATGCTTGCGATTTCGGCAGGCGGCACGATTCCGGATAAGGGACTGTACGCCGTTAAGACGGAAGAAGGGGTAAAGCTTGGCGACATCGATGAGGAGTTTGTCTATGAATCCCGCAAGGGCGACCGCTTTATCCTCGGTTCCTTTGCGTGGAAAATCACAAACATCAGCAGGGATACGGTCACTGTGACACAGGCTCCGGTGGAAGGAGCAAGGCTTCCATTCTGGAAAGGTGAAATCAAGGGGCGCGACAAGCGGACAGGAGAGGCATTCGGGCGGATGTTCCGCACGCTTGAGCTTGCATATGGGGATGGGAAGCTTCCGGACGCACTGCGGGATTTGGGACTTGACGAGACTGCGGTATCGCTTGCCGGCGGATATCTGGAACGCCAGATAAAGACAGTGGGAAGCCTGCCCAATGACAGGACAATCATCGTGGAGCATTTCAGGGATTCCATGGGCAGCAGCCAGCTGATGTTTCACTCCTTATTTGGCAGGCGCATTAATGCGCCGCTTTCACTGCTTGCAGCAGAGGCGGCACGGCAGCAGCTGGGAGTCGAAGTCGGCTGTGTGGATGAGGAGGATGGATTTTTGCTCTACACGTATGGAAACGCAACGCTGCCAGAGGGAATCCTGCACCAGATAAATCCTGACACGTGTGTCAGAAATATGGAGATTATCCTGCCGGCAGCGCCTGTGTTTAACATGGCATTCCGGTATAACTGTGGTCGTGCGCTGATGATGGGCGTGCGAAACAACAGCCGCCAGCCCCTCTGGAAGCAGCGCCTGAAAAGTGCGGAACTGTTAGAGCAAGTCGTGCGGGAACCAGGGCATCCCCTTATCCGGGAGACAAGGCAGGAGTGCATGAATGGACTGTGGGATGCCGGCGGCGTAAAGGAACTGCTGGAGGACATTTGCTCAGGCGCGGTGGAGGTGCGGGATGTCTATACAGAACTGCCGTCCCCCATGTCCCTTCCGTTACAATGGGGGCAGGAGGCAGCCGTGATGTATGACTATGCGCCTACGCCGCGGAAAATCCATATGGCAGTCGAGGAAGCGCTGAGCCAGGCATTGCAAGCGGACAAGGAACTCATACAGCCAGGGCGGCGGGAGCTTGTCCAGGTACAGGAGCGGACATCGCTGCCCGTGGATGAAAAGCAGCTTCATTCGCTGCTTATGACAGAGGGCGATTTGGCGGCAGGGGATCTGGAAGTTCCGGTTGAATGGCTGGAACTGCTGGCGCAGGAGGGCAGGGCGGCATACCTGGAACAGGGCCTGTGGATTGCGGCAGAGGAGACTGCGCGCTATGCTACGGCGCTTGGAGAGCCCGGGACAGAACAAAATGGGGATGCCGACGGCGGCAGGGAGGAACAATGCCGCATCGTCAGGCGTATGCTGCGCTACCGCGGGGCGGCGGGTGTCTGCCAGACTGCGGGGCGGTATGGATGGGATGTGCAGACCGCAGGGGAGATACTGGCGGAACTGTGCCGGCGCGGGGAAGCGGTAAAAGAGGATGATACATATTATCATGCGGAATTATACCGGCGTGCCATAATCAGAACCTTGAAAAAACGGCGCGAGGAGGTACAGACCTGTCCGCCGGAGGCATATGCAGCACTGCTGTTGTCCCGCATGGAGACGAGTGCCCCCACAGAAGAAAGCCTGCGCAGTCTGCTAAAACGCTATGCCGGGACAACCCTGCCCGTGTCCTATTGGGAGGGAATCCTGCTTCCCCGATGGGTGAACAATTACCGCGCGGCAAAGCTGGATGCCTATCTTGCAGAAGGGGAGCTGTTCTGGCACATGGCGGATAAGGGCGGACTGCGTTTTGACTATCAGGAAGAAATTGACTGGGATGCCGGGTTTCCGGAAACGAGTCTTTCCGAAAAAGGGCAGCTTCTATACCTGGCGCTGCAAAGGCGCGGCGCCAGTTTTATGCAGTCCTTAAATGGCCTGCTTGGCAGCGAGTCGCCCTATGACACGCTGATGTCCCTGCTCGAAAAAGGACTGGTGTATGCGGACAGTTTTGTTCCGGTGCGCCAGTGGCAGGACAGGGAGAAAACCAGGAAGGCATCCGCAAGGCAGCGGGTCAATATGCGTGTAAAGGCATTGCAGGCAGGGAGATGGGATGTTGTAAAACCACTGAGGGAACAGTCCGGCGAACAATCTATAAAAACAAGGCTGGAAAGATGTTTCGACCGCAGTCTTGTCGTCTGCAGGGAGACTGCCGCCGCATGCGGCATTTCGTGGCAGGAGGCATTGTCCGTGCTTCGGGTGCAGGAGTATACCGGGCAGGTGCGGCGCGGATATTTTGTGGAAGGATTATCCGGTGCACAGTTTATCCGAGACAGAGACTACGCATCTGTCATAAGGGCGCTTGCAAAACCGGAGAAAAAAGTAATCTGGGTCAACGCGGCAGACCCGGTGCAGTGCTGGGGGAAGATACTGCCCCACAAGGAAGGACGCAGCTTTCTCAACGTGCCGGGAAGCGTCGCAGCCTGCTATGGCGGGATTCCCATTGTGGTCATGGAGCGGCAGGGAAATACACTGCGTGTACTGGATGAAAATTTAGAAGGCAAAAAGCTGTTGGGGGAGTGTCTCGCAATTTTTGCGGAACATTTCAGGAAAGCAAAACTATATCCTGACAGCAAACGCATTGTTGTCAAAAATTACCCCGATTTTACAAAAGATGCCCTTACAAGCGCAGGATTTTTTCGGGAAATGCAGGATTATGTCTTATATAGATAGAAAGCCGTGAAAACATATGTTATACTGTTTTAGAAACTGTATGCATAACTTTATACTGAGTCTTTTCGACCGCCAGTATAACGAATCTTATGAGGAGAGGTCATATGAAAATTGTGGTCTGTGATGACAGCACGGAAGACTTGGCGGAGATAGGGGAACTGCTGGAAAAATATAAGGAAAGCAATGCGGGCGCAAAATTTGAGGTGGTACAGTTTACCGATTCCTCGGCATTATATGAAAAGATACAGGAGGGGCGGCTGGGGGATATTTACATACTGGACATGATAATGAGTGACAAGACAGGCATTGACATCGGCAGCCTGATTCGGAACACAGACGAAAGAAGCGTCATTATTTATATTACGTCCTCCGACGACTATGCGCTGGAAGCATACGGTGTGCGGGCTGTGCGCTATCTCCTTAAGCCAGTCAGGGAGGAGCTGTTTTTTGAGGCGCTGGACTATGCCGTGTCTGATGCCGCAAAGGTCATAAAGGATGCAGAGTACGAGGTGAAGACAAAAGAAGGGATTGTATCCGTGCCCTATTCGCGGATCGAGTATATCGAAAATTATTCCAGGATACTGAACGTCTGGCTGACAGACGGGAAAACGATTCAAAGCATTTTTATCAGAAAATCCTTTGACGATGCGGTCAAGGAAATTTCCGGGGACAAAAACTTCATGCAGGTGCACAAATCGTTTCTTGTCAATTTAAATTACGTGGATAAACTGGCATCTGGGAACATTGTTATGCAAAGTGGCAGAAATATCCCTGTCAGCAGGACAAGGGCGGCGGATGTGAAAAAGGAATATCTTATGTTTGTCTCGGAACAGTACAGGCAGGGGGATGGCGGGAAATGAATTATAAAAATATTTCATACACAATCGGCCACATTTTTGTTATGCTGTTCATGTATCTTTTTATTGAACACCGCTATTCAGAGAAAAAAACGGCAGGAATCTGCATCGGTTCGTTTCTGGCAATAACGATTCCGAATGTCCTGAAACTGAATATGTTTCCGGACAGCAGGCTGTGCTATTTTCTGGTGACCATCTATCAGATAACCATGACACAGTGCACAGGAATTTTTATCTCGAAATGGCGGGACAGCAAGGCGCTGTTTATCGGTCTGAGCGGTTCCAATTACGTGATAGCCGGAAGCATTATGGCAGCCGTCCTGCATATTTATACGGGAAATCTGTGCCTGTGCATAGCAGTATGCATTGTGACGCATGTGGTCATTTTATATGTCTTATACATCAAAATCCGGGGAATTTGTCTGAATTATCAGGGAGAGACGATGAACAGCTGGTGGAAGCTCTGCCTGATTCCCGTGTTTTTTTATTGCGGTTTTTCGTGCCTTACGTTTTTTCCGTATACCCTTGATGACAACCCGCAGAATATTCTCGGCGTGGTGATGTTTATCATAACAATGTTTGTGGCATATGTGGTTGTAATGGGGTATGTGTCAAACGAATCCCAGCGGACGCAGCTGTGCTGGCAGAACACGGTTTTTGAGAACTATATCAAGAATCTGGAAAACCAGTATTATCTGGTAGAGCAGTCCGAGAAGAACCTGCGGATTTTGCGGCACGACATACGCCACTACTCCGGCATGATAGATGCCCTGCTGGATCAGGGCGCGTATCAGGAGATTAAGAAAGTCACGGAGCACATCAACACCGTCACAGATGAAAACAAGGTGACAAAGTACAGCAGTAACCTGATTGTCAACACGATGCTTTCCTGCATGATGGAAAAAGCATCGTCAATGGATGTCGAGGTGCGCCGCGATATCGTTGTCGCCGAACAGATTCCGGTTGACAGCTACGAGTTTGCCATGGTGGTTGCGAACCTGCTTGAAAATGCCATTGACTGTGTGAAGGACTTTACGCAGCGCAGGAAGCTTGTGGATGTAAAAATCCACTGTGAGGCAGACCATCTGCTGATTCACATGAAGAATGAGTATGAGGAAGCGATTATTTTTGACGCGCGGACAGGCCTGCCCAAGAGCCAGAGAGGAAAAAATCATGGGCTTGGAATGCAGAGCGTGCAGGCTTTCGCAGATAAGACAGGGGCGAACATAGGCTGTTACTGCGAGGACGGAATGTTTCAGATTATGCTGTTCGCGAAATTTTAGTGAGCTGTTCATCTGCGCGTGTCATATTTTGTGAAAGAAAAGTATTTTTTGTGCAGAAATGGAAAGCGAATTGAGGAAAAGCGCATGTTATAATAAGGTTGGGACTGGCGAAAGCCCCCTTCTAACCATCCTTGGAAGAATGCCTGTCTTGGGCATTCTTCTTTTTATGCGCAGCCCCATGCAGAGGAATATGCCGCTGAAGCGGCGCATGGGGCACGCGGCGAGCAGGGAAGATGGCTCTTCCCTGTTCGATTGACATGTGCACCCAGAGGAGGAAATCTTATGCAGAAAATATTTATTAAGTACACTGCCGTCATTCTAACGGCATCTATTTTCCTAATCCTTTTCATTAACTTTTTATTCAGTCGGCATACTTTGGAAAACCAGCAGCTGAACACATTCGATATTAAAATAGAACAAATCATACATACCCTTGAAAATAATCAGGAAGAGCTGGAACTGATGAACGAAAGTCTCAACGAGGATTATCTGACCAGGGCAAAGGCGGCAGCCTATGTGCTCGACAGGGAGGAGGAGTCTGAGATGGATGTGGCACAGATGCAGTATCTTGCGAAGCTGCTCGACGTGGATGAAGTCCACTATATTGACGAAAATGGAATCATTGTGCTGGCATCCGTTTCCAAGTATATTGGTATGGACATGGCGGACCATGAGCAGACAAGCGCGTTTCTGGTTCTGCTGGAAAACAGGGGGGAGGATGCCTTCCTGATTCAGGATGTGCAGCCCAACGCGTCCGAGGGTAAAATCATGCAGTACATCGGCGTGACAAGGAAACAGCATGGCGGCTTTGTGCAGGTAGGGATTGAACCCAAACGCCTGATGGAAGCGCAGTCAAGAAACACATATGACTATATTTTTTCCCGCTTTCCGACAGACGAGAAAGAGGAGTTTTTTGTCGTTGACCGTGAAACGGGCGCTGTTCTGGGACACTCTGACAGCATGGAGCAGAGCTTTGCCGAGGAATGCTACCAGCTTGACCAGCTGATGCAATGCCGGAAAGGGGCATATAAAAAAGGAAAGGACGGCAGGCAGATGTACACGGTCAGCAGAGTTTATGAGGACGTGTTAATCTGTGCGGTACTGCCGCAGGTGGCTCTGCTTCGGAAGCTTCTCGACAATGCAGTACGCACGCTGATTTATCTGCTGTGTGTCGAGGCGGCGGTCATCCTGCTTTTGAACTATCTAGTCAGGCGAAAGGTCGTGGACGGCATTCACCGCATTATCGAAAGCCTGTCAGCCATAACGGACGGCAATCTTGATACAACTGTGGAAGTGGGCGGCAATCATGAGTTTGAGGAACTGAGCAGGGGAATCAATACCATGGTGAGAAGCATCATCAATATTTCCAACAGGATATCTGCCATTATTGAGATAAGCGGGATTCCGCTTGCCGCATTCGAGTATGAACGCGGGTCAGAGCATGTGTTTGCCACTTCGGGAATCGGGGAGCTTCTGGACATTTCAAAGACAAGGGTTGCCGACCTCTGCCACAGCGCGGAGCGGTTTGACAAATATATCGGCTGGATTACGAAAAATCCCATGGAGGGGGAGAGCGATGTCTACCAGATTAACGATGCGCGGTATGTACGCATCCATATGTCCGAGTCTTTGCAGGGAAAACTTGGCGTCATCACGGATGTCACTGCGGATATCGAGGAAAAGACCCGCATGCGGTATGAAAATACGCACGACCCGCTCACGGAGCTGTACAAATACCGCCATTTCCAGAAGCTCGCACAGGAGCTATTGCACAGGATGCCGGAGGGAACGGTCAGTGCAGTTGTCATGATGGATTTGGATTACTTTAAGGGAATCAACGACACCTTCGGACATGATGTCGGTGACAGGTACCTTCAGGGATTTGCGTCTGTCATGCGCTCGATGCCGCCGGAGCACTTTCTGACATCCAGACGTTCCGGGGACGAATTCTGCATGATGATTTACCACTGTGCGGACAGGAACGAGGTGACCGCGTACCTGAACCAGTTTTATGAGGCGCTTGCCAAAAATCCGGTAGCCATGTCCGAGACGCTGAACCGGACAATCAGCGCGTCCGCAGGCTTTGCCTGTACATCCGACACCAATGCGGATATCGCGCAGCTGTTAAGCCACGCGGACGAAGCGCTATACGAGACAAAAAACAAAGTGAAAGGAACATATGGCGAGTACCGCGACGGAACATTGCAGACACAGCCTGATTTATAATAGAAAGGATTGAATTTTTCGGGCAGATAAAATATAATACAGATAAGACTAACAGGAGGGAGCGCCCCAGATGGAACATTTTATCACCAAAATACGAATTGATGAGCTAAGGCATTTGTCCAATATTGTGATATCACTAAATCAGGAAAGCAGGTAGCATTTAATCATTACCGGGAAAAATGGTTCGGGGAAAACGTCGTTACTGTTGGCGCTTCAGAAATACATCTGTGCAATAAACAGAGGAGTGTTACTGCATTTAAATGATAATTATGTGCCTGAACTTATTAAGAAAAAAAGCGTATTTTAAATGCGCACACGGAGAAAAAAAGAGCACAGGCACTGGAACATTATATGTCATTGTCACAGGAGATAGAACAATATAAGGATGGGGCAATCCCCATATTCAATAATGTGAACCATTTGGATACCATATATAAACAGGGCGATTTTGTCACAGCTTTTTTTCCTGCAAACAGAAAAACGAACATACTTCGCGCGAAGGGTGTGGAGGATATCCGGTTAAAGGATTTTTATGGTATTCAGGAAGCACCCGGAGAACTTCTGCACAAGTATATGATTCACTCAAAAACCCAGCAGGCATACGCCAGAAATGAGGGGAATACAGCCGATGTCGACAGAATCCAGAAATGGTTTGACCGCTTTCTGGATGCGCTGCGTATTCTGCTGGATGACAATTCAGCCACATTGGAGTACGACTACAAGGCATATGACTTTAAAATTCATGAGGAAGGGAGAAATCCGTTTGGGTTTGACGAGCTCTCGGATGGATATTCCTCAGTGATTCATATTGTGTCGGACTTAATCCTGAGGATGGACAAGAACTGGCTGCTAAAGGACAGTCTCAGCGAGTACAATATTGAGGGCGTTGTGCTGATTGACGAACTGGAAACGCATCTTCACATTGAGCTTCAGAAAAAGATAATGCCGTTTCTGACAACATTTTTTCCAAGAATCCAGTTTATAGTCACAACGCATTCGCCTTATATCCTGAACTCTGTTTCAAATGCCAAGGCATACGATCTGGAAAACTGTGTGGAGCTTGAGAATCCGTCCCTCTACTCATCCGAAGGGCTTGCCGAGGGATATTTTGGGGCAGACGAGTATGCAGATGTACTGAAAGTAAAAATGAAGCGGTACCAGTATCTGGTGGAAAAAGCAGACCCGACCGAGCAGGAGCGTGCCGAGCGGGCAAGACTTCGCAGTGAATTAAAAAACATCCCGAGGGGAATGGCTCCGGAAGCAAGGGAGCGGTTCGATGAAATCGAGGGAGAGCGCCTATGATACAGCGACAGCTCACCGTTTGCAGCATTCAAGCGATGGCTGATTCGGGACAACAAAGAGCGGTATCAGGAACTGATGGCGTATGTAGACCAGACATAACAGGAGGGAAAATCCAACATGCAGGAACATATCAGCAAAAAGCCAGAATCTGGTTCGAAAAAGGCAAGCAGGATACCGGCAAGGGCAAACAGAACCGGTATGCCGGATTACATCAAAGACGGCATGGAGTCCCTGTCCGGATTCCGGATGGACAATGTGCGTGTGCACTACAATTCTGACAGACCTGCGCGGTTCCAGGCGCTGGCATACACACAGGGAACGGATATCCATATTGCTCCGGGACAGGAAAAACATCTGCCCCATGAAGCATGGCATGTTGTCCAGCAGATGCAGGGCAGGGTCCGTCCCACGGCAGACATAAACGGGCAGGGTCTCAATGACGATACGGCACTGGAGCATGAGGCAGATGTCATGGGGAGAGAACTGACAAGGAGATAATCAGGAGATTACAATAATGTACAGACAGATATACAGAAGGAGTAAAATCCTGCTGGCAGCCATGATTGCAGTCATATTGACAGCGGGAAGCAGTCACATGACAACATCAGCAGCAAAGCTGACGAGACAATACATCATCGACCCAAACGGCGCCGGTGATTTTCTGACAATCCAGGAGGGGGTTGACAATGCGTCCGACGGGGACACACTGCTCCTCTATCCCGGAACCTACACAGAGCCGGTTCGTGTCATGAACAAGGAACTGAACATAACCGGCATCAGCAGGGACTTATGTATCCTGAAATACGACACCGCTTCCTACAGAAAGGCGCCCCTCACCATAGCAGCGGGGAGTGTGTCCAACCTCACGATTTACGGCATGGACAGCAATGCAATACCTGAAATGCCCACCGAGGAGGAAATCGCACAAATCAATGCAGAGCTGGTCGGCGACAGCTGGGACAGGCAGAAAAATTATACCGGCTACGCCGTCCATGCTGACCAGAACTATTTATATGGCAGAAGCCTAAGCTTTGACAACTGCCGCATCATATCCGAAAACAACCACTGCGCAGGCATCGGAAGCCGTGGCGGCAGCACAATATCATTTGAAAACTGTGAGCTGGTTTCCTTAGGAAGTGGGAGCTGTCTGTATATGCATGACCCCACTTCGCCCGATGTCAGCGGAGAGGCGTCGCTTATTCTCAGGAACTGCCAGCTGACAAGCTACCTGTGTCCCTATGTGATGACCCTGCAGTCACTGCTTCCGGAATGCAATACCATGAAACTGACATTCCAGAACACGCATATCAGTGCAGTGGCATACGCGGACGATGACAGCTATGTGCCAGTTAACGTGAATACCAGCCCGGATGTGGAAACACTCTCACAGCTTGAACAGCTTGGCGGACAGTACATGGCAGGGGCGAACGGTTCAGCATTCGAATTGGTGCATGTGGCACGGCAGGAGGATGCCAGACAGTACATGGAAGAACTTGAAACCGCGCAGGCTGCCGGAAATATGGCAAGGCTGCTGCATATAACGCTTCCGGAGGGAATCACCTGTCTGGGAGAGCCCGGTCAGGACACGGCGGGCGTGCCAAAGCATCAGGTGATAGCCATCTATAATAGAAGTAACCAGCCGGAACCGGGGTGGTGCGGCCTCGACAATGCATGCCTGACAGCGGACAGCTTCGGAAATACGCTTCCCGAAATGAACGCAGTTATCAGTATTCCGAGTACAGTGGCTGTCGTTTCATCCGGTTTTCCCGCATCAGCCCATTGATATATTTGTAGTATTCATATTTGCTGATGCGAAGCTGTTCGCCTGTTGTTAGAAATACATAGTCGCGGTTGTATCCTGCGATATACTTTGCGTTGACCAGATAGGATTTGTGGATGCGCAGGAAATGACAATTTTTCTTTTGGATAAGCGCCTCCACAATATCAAGCTTCTGGTAAAATGTGTCGCGGTGCTTTGCGGAAACAACGTGTGTGCGTCTGCCCTCGGACGCAAAATACCGGATATTTTCAACAGGAATATGGATGTAGTCCGGGCGGACATAGTAGGAAAAGGAATCCCTGTCGTCGAGGAACGTCTCGTAGGCGAGCACGGCGTGTGACCATATGTGCCTGCGGCTCCTGTCAGGAAGGATGAACATCGGCTCGAGCAGCACGTCCTCTGTGTGCGGGTGGTAGCCGTGGCTGTGTGTCGTGATGGAGATTAGTTTTTCATTTTGCCGCTTGGCGTTCATTGCCACCTTGCGCATCAGTCCGTTCTCAGCCTCAATATCATAAAAAAGTACATCGGGACAGTTGCAGCTGACGCATCGCTGCAGCTCATATGCACTGCGGTAACACATTACGGCGACAATAATCCCCTTTTGGTTAAAACATTTTAAAACCTCATCTCTGACAAAATTCCGTATTTCATCATGCTCATAACAAAAAGCAAAATTTATCATGTTACATAACTCCTTAGTAGTTTTTTTGTAATTGTACAGGAATCAATATACATTGTGGAAGTACAGATAGACATAGGAAATTGGTACCAATCCGGATAGTTTTTTATACTGGCGGTCGAAAAGACTGACCGCTCAGTATAATGTGATGCACACAGCCGCATAAGGAAATATGCCACTTCGTGGCTGCGGCTGGCGCAATACTTACGGCAGGTTTCATCTGTCGTAAGTATAAAAACATATTTCAGATTTTGCGGAATATATATGTTACTACACAGGAATCGATTTGGGAGATAAGACATGACCAGGATATCCAATATGCTCATACCGGCGCTGATTTTCTATATTGTTGCCATGGGGCTGTCGCAGAAAAAAGATATCTATGCCTGCTTTACCAAGGGAGCCAAGGAAGGGATGAAAACGGTAGTCGGCATTGTGCCGACTCTTATCGGGCTGATGATATCAGTGGGCGTGCTGCGGGCATCCGGTTTCCTTGAGGCCGCCGGAAACCTGATAGGCAGTCTCATCACAAATTTTGCGGCAGATTTTCCGAATGAAATTATCTCACTGTTTGTCGTAAAGCTTTTTTCCGCATCAGCAGCGACTGGTCTTGCGCTTGATATTTTTAAAGAGTATGGTACGGATTCCTTTGCGGGCATCACAACCTCGCTTGCGCTTGCGAGTACGGAGACCGTCTTTTACACCATGTCGGTGTATTTCATGGCGGCAAGGGTCACAAGGACAAGGTGGACGCTGGCAGGGGCGCTTTTGTCGACAGCATCTGGTCTTGTGGCAAGCCTTGTGCTTGCCGGAATTTTGACTGGATGAACAGTTCCATATTGATAAATTGTCTGATAAGTTTTATAATTGTAGATAATATTTGAAAATAAAATGTCTTAAGGAACTGTAAAAACTTTGCGGTTTTGAATGTGTCAGATAGGAGCTAAGGCCATGAATAAAATACTAATTGTCGATGAGGATTTTTCGCTCGCAGAGCAGATGCGCAGGATGTTTACCGACATAGATACACATACGCACCTCTGCAGGACACTTGAATCTGCCGAGCTGCTGCTGGAAGAGGAAGTCTACCAGGTAATCATCATTGATCCGGAGCTTCCTGACGGTGACGGGTATGAACTGATATATGATCTGGGGCTTGGCAGATACCGGTCTGCGGAGGCTGCGATTATACTCATAATGGATAATGGCAGAAAGCCAGACATGCTGGTTCTGGGTGAACAGGGAATCACGGATTATATTACAAAGCCATTCAGCCTCACTGTATTGAAGGCAAAAGTCTGGTCGCAGTTCCAGCGCAGGCAGAAGGATTTTGCACTTAAGGCGAGCAGGCGCTTTGAGGCGATAGGTGCAGGCACGAAAAGCAGTATTGTCGGCGAGCACATGGTTGTCATAGACGATTACACATTCAATTTTGATACGGGGGAGTACAGCGTACACGGAAAACGAGTAAAGCTGAACCGCCTGGAGCAATGTCTGCTGCGCAACCTTGTGGAGAATAAAGGAATTGTTCTCAAACGAAAAGCGCTGATGGACAAGCTGATATCGGAAAGTAAAATATATATGGATGAGAGTATGCTTGAAAAGACGGTGAGGGGACTTCGCGAGCGGCTGAATGCACGCAGATATATTAAGACAGTGTATGGGATAGGCTATATATGGATTGATGCGGAAGAGAAGAAAAGCTAAGGGAGGATAAGCGCAATGAAAGACCGGCTGCGGGAAAGGCTAAGACGTTTTGATTTACATTTTGCGACCAAACTGGTATGCTATGCGTTTTTTATTGCAGTATTTGTCATTACAATCTGGATATGTATTGACTCCCCGGTACAGCATCATTTTAAAAATATCAGGAAAAATGACGTCTGGTTCGGTGACGGGTGGTATGACACCCACACAGGGGAAAAAGCCACAGCGGCATCACAGCATTATCTCAGAATTTCTCTGGACGACGGGCATGCTTCCATGACAAAAACATTGGATTTTACCCCCTTGCCGGAGGAATACCTGTGTTTTCGGGTGCGGGCGCTGGACACAGTGATATATGTGAACGGTAATGTGTGGTATGAGAATAATTTCAAGGAAAAATACCGCTCACACAGCAAAAGAATGTATCTGCTCCACCAGGTACCCGCCGACGGCATGAAGGCGGGAGATACAATTACGCTGGAGCTGAATGTGGAGTCAGGGGAAGAGCATGCAATGGTTCAGTTTCCGGCAATCGGGGACCGGTATGCGCTGGTGGTGTATATATTGCGGAAATCGAAAAACAGTCTGGGCATTTGTCTGGTGGCCCTGCTTATTATGGTGCTGACGGTGATAGCCAGTAATTCCGAAATCCTTGTGGACAAGGACCAGGATGTCAAGTCGCTAAGATGGCTGACCCTCTTTCTGGCAGTCTCCGTCATATATCTCGGTACGGACTGCGGATGTCTGGAAATACTGGTTGAACGGACATCCGTAGTGAGCTGGCTTAATAATCTGTCGCTTATCACGCTGCCGATACCGTTTATAATGTTTAACAAATATGCGTTTTTTCCTGCACACAGGCGCTATGAGCTGCTGGCTTTTTTGAATTTTATGATTGCGATTGCAAGCGTCACGGCATTTGTGGTTTACGCATACAATATGTCCAATTTTTACATCTTTGTACACCTGCTGATTGCCGTTGACATTGTGGCGTGCATTCTAAGCTTTCGCCAGGAGAGGCTTGTGCCGTCATTTGAAGTGTTTCTGGGATTTGGGGCAATCATCATAACGGCATTGGCAAGTATGTTTTTTTATTGGAAGGAACTTGTATACCCGGCTTCCGTCGCATATGGGTATGGGCTGCTGGTTTTCAGCATGGGCATGCTGGTATGGATTGTCCGGCGCCGCTATAAGCTGAACCGTATGAAGGAGGAGACTGAACATGTCATTATGGAGCGGGATAAGGAGGCCGCGCAGGAGGCAAGCGAGCAGAAAAGCAGGTTCCTTTCCAGCATGTCACACGAGATACGCACGCCGCTCAACGCCATACTTGGACTCAATGAGCTGATTATGCATGAGAGCAGCGACGCAAAAATCAAGAAATACTCTGCCGACATCCAGAGCGCAGGAAGGACGCTTCTGGCGCTGATTAATGATATTCTGGATTTTTCCAAGATAGAGACAGGAAAAATGGACATCATTTTATCGGATTATTCGCTCTCCTCGCTGCTCAATGATATCGTGGTCATGATACAGGAGAGGGTCAGCAGGACAGGGCTTGAATTAAGGCTTGATATTGACAATGAACTGCCGGATGTACTTTACGGTGATGAGGTACGGATGAAACAGATTATTGTAAACCTTATGACAAATGCCGTAAAATATACAAATGAGGGATGGATAGAGCTTGGTGTCAGGAAACAGAATGTCTCTGAGTATCTTGACGAGGAAAATATCCTGCTTGACATCCGGGTGTCGGATACTGGTGTCGGGATAAAGAAGGAAGACCTGTCAAGGCTGTTTGTGGAATTTGAGAGGCTTGACAGGCTGAAGAACAGGAGCATTGAGGGAACCGGGCTGGGGCTTAGCATTACATCACGCCTTGTAAGCCTTATGGACGGAAAAATCAGTGTGGAGAGTGAATACGGAAAAGGTTCCACATTCAGGGTGCTCATCCCGCAGAAGGTGGTATCGTATGTTCCCATCGGAGACTGCCAGAAGCGCTTTGAGGCGGCAGGCAGCGAGCCGGATGGGGTAACCCTTGAAACAATGCGTTTTCCGGATAAAAGGGTATTCGTGGTGGATGACAATGAGATGAATCTCGAGGTGATAGCCTCCATATTGGAAATGCTGGAAATACAGGTGGAACGCGCTAATGGAGGACAGCAGGCAATGGAGCGGCTTGACAGGGAACGGTATGACCTGATACTGACCGACGACATGATGCCTGAGATAAGCGGAACGGAACTGATGCAGTACCTGCATGGACACGAGGAAAGCGTAAGCCATGACACGCCGATCGTAGTACTAACCGCAAACGCAATTGCAGGCGTCCGCGAGGAGTACATCAGAAAAGGATTTGACGATTACATGACAAAACCGATTGATGTTGATGTTTTGCAGAAAATACTAATGAAATACTTAAAATAGGACTTTTTTTCGTTTAAATAGACGGTTTTTTAATAATTTGAAAAATTTTTATTAAAAATTATTGACTTTTGCTTTGAAAAAAAGGACAATAGTACATGATTTAAGTCATAAATGATTATTTTTTATTTTAGTATATTTTGCTGTGCCTTTGCGGTGGACCATCCCGAAGATGATTCGTGCAAAAGCTATTGCATAAAACGGTTCATGATTACGGAGGGATTGACGTGTTAAAAAAAGAAGTAATGGTAAAGGAAATTGAGAAAAAATATGATCATCCACTGGCGGAGATTGTGCAGATAGCAAGCCAGTACAAGAGTGAGATACTCCTGGAATACGACAAGTACAGGATTAATGCAAAGAGTATAATGGGAATTATTGCATTTAACCCTTCTGAAGGAATGAACGTGACAATCGCAGCCGACGGCAAAGACGAGGGTGAGGCAGTCGATGCGCTTGAAAGATTCTTTATTTGTGAATAATGTGGTAACTGGGGACACAGACTTGTATCAGGGTCTGTGTTTTCGTTATTAAAAAGGCGAATAATAATTTCAAATTTTACAATTGGCGAAATATGTGCTATACTATACCAAATACTGTTAAGGAGCTGTTCAGGAGTATACTGGCGGCCGGTCTTTTTGACCGCCAGTATATTCACGGACAGTTCCTGACGCTACAGAAGGGAATGTTTGTGTTGGAGTTCGGACGGAGGACAGGAGGGAATGTAATTAAGCCCGTGAGAATTGTTGTGAGGCCTGCATACCGCGTGGAATGGGATGATGCCATGGCGCTTGCATGGCGCACGTTCATGCAGTTTGAGGCAAAGGACTATACGCTCGAAGGAATCGAAAGCTTCCAGGATTTCATAACGGACACCGTTCTTTACAGGATGTTCCTGATGGGAGCGTACCAGCTTTTTGGCGCTTATGACAATGGCATTATGGTAGGCATGATCAGCCTGCGGAACGAGACGCATATATCCCTGCTTTTTGTGGACCGGAAATACCATAAAAAGGGAATCGGAAGAATGCTGATTGACTATGTGAGCGAATATGTCTGGGCGGAAGAAGGACACAGCCGGATAACAGTCAATGCGGCGCCCTATGCAGTCGGATTTTATCACCGTGTCGGATTCGCGGACACAGGCACGGAGCAGACCAGGGAAGGGGTGCGGTACACCCCCATGGAGCGGAATATCAAAGCATAAAAGTACGATAATGGAGGATGAATATGGCAGTAGAATATATTACAAGTAGAAATATGGCGGATTTGATATATGAAACGATACGGCTGATGAATAAACCCATGGCACACCACTGTATGCGTGTAAGCTATATCATGTCCAAGATGCTCGAAACCAAGGGAACATATGAGAAATATGAGATTGCAGACTTTATGATGCTTGCCCTGCTTCATGATATCGGGGCATTTAAGACAGATGATGTGCGCAAGCAGCTGACATTTGAAGCAAAAAATCCGCTGCCGCATGCTGTCTATGGATACCTGTTCCTCAAGTACCTTTCACCGCTTGACGAACAGTCCAAAATCGTGCTGTACCATCACACGGAATACAGTAAGACAAAGGATATGGACTACAGGTACCGCTTTGAGCTGGAAGTCCTGAAGGTGGCGGAGATGGCGGAGATCTGGCAGCGGTCATTTGACGCTAAGTTTGAGCATTCGCTGATATCAAAATATGCCGGCACAAGATTTGATCCCGGTGTATGCGCGCTTCTGGCTGAAGCGGATGAGAAATTCGACATTTTTACAAAAATCAGGAACCATACATATCGGGAAGAGTACGGACGGAGTCTGGAATACATACTGCTCTCCGATGATGAAAAAGAAAAATATCTCAAGATGCTCATGTACTGTACCGGATTAAAGGATGAACAGTCTGTATCGGAGACAGTGGCTACCATGTATGTGTGCCGTGAGCTTGGCAGGCAGCTCAAGCTGAGCGAACTTGATAAGAATGAGGTGTATTATGCAGCGCTCCTGCACGACATCGGCATGCTTGCACTTCCCACGGAACTGCTGAATGTGCCAAGGTCATTCAGTGAGGAGGAAAAAAACCTGATAAAAACACATGTTGAGATTATGGAAAAAACGCTTGAAAATAAACTCTCCGCAAAAATTATCGGTATTGCGGCGGCGCACCATGAGCGATTTGACGGAAACGGATATCCCAAGGCGCTGAAGGCGAGCGTAATGGGAAAGAAGGAGGCAATCCTCCAGATATCAGAGCATGTTGTGAACTCAATGGAGCCGAAACCGTACAGGCCGGCACACACGAAGGATGAAATTATCAATGACCTTAATGATGGGATAATATCCGGAAAGTATGAGGCAATTGTGGCAGACACGTTCCTGAAAAATTACGACGAAATTATGGATAAGGCAAAGCAGAAAGCGGAGACGGCGCTGATAACGCACCAGAAGCTGCTGCGAAATTATAATCAGGTATACAAGAGTCTTGTATAGGGATAAGGAGAGTTAGATAAATGTTTAAACTTGACAGCCCGTTAATGAATTTTTTGAATAAGGTTGCGGACATCATGATATTAAATGTGATGTTCATGATATTCAGCATTCCGGTCTTCACGATAGGAGCTTCTTTTTCAGCGGCATATTACATGGGATTTAAGATGGTGAAGAATGAGGAGACCTATATCATGAAAGGTTTCTGGAAGGCATTTAAGGAGAATTTTAAGCAGGCGACAGCAATGTGGCTGATTGTGCTTGTGATACTATGTGTGCTGACGGTAGATTACCGCATCATAGCCTACTCCGGCATTGAGTTTGCGCAGTGGATACAGATTGCCATGGTGACTGTGACGATGGTGCTCCTGATGGGACTGGTATTTGTCTTTCCGCTGCAGGCACGGTTTGTCAACCCGATAAAAAACACAATAAAAAACGCTTTTTTAATGGCATTGTCACATCTGCCGACGGCATTTGTCCTGGTTGTTATTTATGCGCTGCCCGTTGTGGTATTTTACTTCGTGCCGCAGACATTTCCGGTGCTTATCCTGATGTCGTTTGGCGTTGTTATTTATGCAAAATCTTTTTTGCTTTTGCGTGTATTCAAGAAGTATGAGGATGCGCTCGTGGACAGGAGCCAGCAGTCGGAAACGGACAAGGAGGCAGATGATGGCATATTTGCTGAAAGTGACCGCATGGAACGTGGCGATTATGGTATTGTTGCCGAAACGACAGCGCCCAACAAAGTGTATCAAAATGGAAGATTCGTCGAATTGTCCGAAAATCAGGATGATAATGACCATGAAGCATGAAAAAGTGCTTTTGGGTTGGTTAAGTTGTATAAAATAATTCTGCGAAATTGGTCAAGTTGTTCACCATGCATGGGAAAAAATGGTACAGGTTATGTGTGGTAAGCAATTGTTACATAAGCCCATAAAAAACTTTGTGGATTTGTGGCATAGCATTTTGGTGGATTTTAATTTATACTTATAACATGAAAAACAACTTGTTGGAAGGATGTCTTACACTTTCAACGTCAAAAAAATAATTCGGGAGGCATTTTAAAATGGCAAGTTTATCTTTAAAAAATGTATGTAAAGTATACCCTAATGGATTCGAGGCTGTTAAGAACTTTAACCTTGAAATCGCTGACAAGGAGTTCATCATCTTCGTTGGACCTTCAGGATGTGGTAAGTCTACTACACTTCGTATGATTGCAGGTCTCGAGGACATTTCTTCCGGTGAGTTAAAGATTGGCGACAGACTGGTAAACGACGTTGAGCCGAAGGACAGAGATATCGCGATGGTATTCCAGAACTACGCTCTGTATCCGCACATGTCTGTATATGACAACATGGCATTCGGTCTTAAATTAAGAAAAGTTCCTAAGAATGAAATTGATAAGATGGTTAAGGAAGCAGCTAAGATTCTTGACCTGACAGCACTCCTTGACAGAAAGCCAAAGGCTTTGTCAGGTGGTCAGAGACAGCGTGTTGCCATGGGACGTGCCATTGTACGTAATCCTAAGGTATTCCTCATGGATGAGCCTCTTTCAAACCTGGATGCCAAGCTCCGTGTACAGATGCGTATCGAGATTGCAAAGCTTCATCAGAGACTCGGCACAACCATCATCTACGTTACACATGACCAGACAGAGGCTATGACACTTGGTACACGTATCGTCGTTATGAAGGATGGTGTTGTTCAGCAGGTAGATACACCGCAGAACTTATATGAGAAGCCACAGAACCTGTTCGTAGCAGGATTCATGGGTTCACCGCAGATGAACTTTATCGATGCCACTGTAGAAGTAAAGGGTGACACGGCATGCTTGAAGGTTGCAGGACTTTCCATTCCACTTCCTCCCGCGAAGTCAAAGAAGCTCATCGAAGGCGGCTACGGCGGAAAGACTGTAACATTCGGTATCAGACCGGAAGATATTTACGATTCACAGATGATGGTAGAAGCAAAGTCCGAGAGCACATTTGAGACAACAATCCGTGTATACGAGCTCCTCGGTGCAGAAGTATTCCTGTATGCTGATCTGGCAGAGTTCCCTATCACGGCAAGGGTTGACCCCAGAACAACTGCTAGACCTGGCGATAAGGTTAAGTTTGCTATCGACATCGAGAAGATTCACGTATTCGATAAGGAAACAGAGAAGATTATTACAAACTAGTAATAGTCCTGGCTATATTTTTCAAGAAAAATACCCGGGTGAAGAAATTCACTCGGGTTTTATCATCACATGGAGGAGAGCGTTAGCAAATG
Source organism: uncultured Lachnospiraceae bacterium (assembly GCA_949066965.1). GTDB lineage: Bacteria > Bacillota > Clostridia > Lachnospirales > Lachnospiraceae > COE1. Next base: position 41,273 of record CARTDA010000021.1, on the reverse strand, counting down.
ATTTCAAATCAGGTAATTCAGACAAGCATAGATGAGTTAAAAGTGATAACAAAGATTGACTTGTGTGTGATAGACATGGAGGGACTTACCGTTGCGTCCACCTTTGACAGCAAGGATATTTCACAGGAGCTGATACGGAATTTTATTGATTCCCCTGCCGACAGCCAGATTATAGGCGGATACCATATGCTGAAAATCCTTGAGGACGGTGATGTGCTCTATGTGTTGATTGCGAAGGGTGCGGGCGCGGATGCGTATATGATTGGAAAAGTGGCAGTCAGCCAGATTCAGAATCTTGTGATTGCCTACAAGGAGCATTTTGACAAGAATAACTTTTTCCAGAATCTCCTGCTTGACAATCTGCTCCTGGTCGATATATACAACCGGGCAAAGAAGCTCCATATCGAATCGGAGGTGCCAAGGGTCGTATGTCTTGTCGAGGCACAGAATGACAAGGACAATATTTCAATGGAAATGCTGAAAAACATTTTCGGCGAGCAGCCTGGTTTTTATCTGACGGCTGTTGAGCAGAAAAATATCATACTGATAAAGGATGTCAGTTCCATGGATGCCTATGACGAGGTTGAGCAGACTGCCCAGGTTATTGTGGATATGCTGGGGTCTGAGGCGATGCTGATTGCAAAGGTATCTTATGGCACGATTGTCGGGGAGCTCAGGGAGGTGTCCAAATCCTATAAGGAAGCGAAGATGGCGCGGGATGTCGGCATGATATTCTATATGGAGAAATCCATTGTCGCATACAACACACTGGGAATCGGACGGTTGATTTACCAGCTTCCGATAAATCTGTGCCGTATTTTTATGAAGGAAATTTTCGGCGACAACATTCCGGACGATTTGGATGATGAGATACTCACGACCGTCCAGAAATTCTTTGACAACAACCTGAACGTGTCGGAGACTTCCAGGCAGCTTTATGTGCACAGGAACACGCTGGTATACAGGATAGAGAAGCTGCATCAGTCAACCGGGCTTGACATCAGGAAATTTGATGATGCCCTGACTTTCAAGATTGCGCTGATGGTTGTCAATTATATGAAATATATTGACTCACTCGAGTAAAACAAAAATCAAGCGAAAAATTTTCGCTTGATTTTTGGCTTTTTGAGATTATTCGACACCCTCAAAAATATCTGCGAGGGTCATCTGGATATGGGGAAATGCCCTCAGGCTTATGACTGTTTCGGCATTGTAATGTTCATCTTCTTTGTTGTCCTCCAGAATATAACTGTTTTCAAGTACATACTTTCCATCCCTGAGATAGTAAATCTGGACACCGCGCTCCCTTGGGGATACAATCCAGTATTCCAGGACACCGGCGGTTTCGTAGATGTCTTTTTTGGCAGTCACGTCACGCATGGCTGTGGAGGGGCTTAACGTTTCCACGATAAATTTGGGAACGCCCAGATAGCATCCTCCTTTTATCTTGTTTCTGTCGCAGACAATCATAATGTCAGGAATCGTGTAGTCGTCACTGACCTCCGGCTGATACCGGAAATCAAGATTTTCGATGAATACGAGACATAAGCTGTCCTTTAGACTGTTTTTTATGATTGTGTTAATATTGTTATTTACAACCCCATGCAGATAATTTGGGGAGGGGGACATGTTGTAGATGACGCCGTCTATTTTTTCCGTTTTTTGATATTCTCCTGCCAGTAGTGCCATAATAATCCTCCATTCTTTTTGTAACAGTTCAGCCTTCGGATTCCTGTTACAAGCATCAAGCCATGCAAAACCACTTCGTGGTGGCTTGATGCACCTCAGCCACTACGCCGTTTCACGGACTTTGCAGCAAGTGCAAAGTCCTGGGCTGAACTGTTACATCTTTTCTCTATCATGATTCTACCATATGAAACGGCATGATTCAAGGCATAATCACACATTGGTGGACATACATTAGAGTAATGTATTACTATTCAGATGTTCATCAAAGTAGCGGGAATATAAATGATGCGGGAGGTGCAGCGTGCAGTTTTTTTATATTGATTATATGAATAATGGAAAGAAGGAGCGCAATATCGGATTTCTGCGGGTGGAAAATGACGGTGTCAGCATAGGGCTGCGGGGGGTGCCGCTGCAATGCGGGAACAGCTGCAGGGTATACGCCGTGAACGAATATGACGAGCGGATTCTGATGGGGGCAATTGCGGTCAGAAACGGCTACAGCATGGAGAAATTGAAGTGGAATGACAAAGTGGATTTCGTACATTGCATGCGGATAGAGATACCGTTCTACGGAAGCCGTAAGGGCATCTGTGTCCTGAGGGATGATGTGCCGCAGACACACAGCACGGAAAAGACGGCAGATGTGCCGCCGGAGGCGCAAAATGCTGTCAGCGTCGGGAAAGCGGCATCCCGTGATACAAGCGTGGCTGTAGAACACGACAAAAGTTATGCTGTAAATGAGAGGACTTCGCAGGATAATGCAGGATGTCAGGATATTTATGATGAGATTCACGAGGACAAGTGGCAGCAGCTCATGAAAATTTATCCGCAGGTACATATCTGCCCGGAGGCGCAGAGCATCGTAATCAGACCCAAGGACGCAGTGATACTGACACAGCAGTATCATGAGCTGGCGACAAACTCGTTTGTGCTGCATGCCTATTACAATTACCGTCAGCTGCTTCTGTTCCGGTATACCGAGGGCGGGACGGCAAAAAGCAATATCAAATATTATCTCGGCGTGCCGGGCGTATATTATGAGCGGGAACAGCGCATTGCGCAGATGTTCGGATTCGAGGGCTTTGAGAACGGCGAGGCGCGGATGCAGCAGGATGCGGACAACAAGGTATACAAGGGGTGCTTCGGATACTACATGAAGCGCGTGGAGATATAAGGAACGACTTCTTAACAGCCCCTTAGAGCGACGGAGGGAACCAGGGGCCTGCAAAGGTCTGCAAAGGAATGCAGTGTTTCCTCGGAATGCGCGTGATATCCGGGCAGGAGAACGCCCGCACTGTCCACATAGGACTGCAAAAAATACGCCCTTGCGCCAGCTATCCATTTGGCAATGGAAACCATATCCTCCCCGCTGTGCAGTTCTCTTACGACCGTGGTGCGGAATTCATAAGGAATCTTTTGCTGATTCAGGAGCGTATGAGCGGACTGATTGACATCCGAAAGGGGAAAGGAATCTGCCGCGTCAGGAAAACCGACGGTGGCGGCATATTTTTGCGGGGCATTTTTGATATCCATTGCGCAGTAGTCAATCAGCCCATCGCAAATCAGGGAATCCAGCATATCCGGGTTTGTCCCATTCGTGTCAAGCTTTACGAGATAGCCCAGTTTTTTGACACGTCCAATAAAGTCCGGCAGGTCATCGTGTAATGTCGGTTCGCCGCCCGTGATGCACACGCCTTCAAGCACATTGCGCCTTTTGTCCAGAAAAGTAAAAATTTCTTCCTCGGCAAGCGACGCGGCTGCATCCGTCTTTAGCACAATATCCCTGTTATGGCAATAGGGACACCTGAAATTGCAGCCGCCAGTGAAAAGGGCAGCGGCAACATGTCCCGGAAAATCCAGCAGTGTAGTCTTGGTAAGACCCAGTATCAGCATATGTAACCACCTCCGTTTTCATTATATATCACCATCCATGGAACTGTCTACTTTGTATAAAAAGGTTTGCACCCCGATAAAATAAATGCTATGATAAATACAATTGGGAAAAGAGAGTGGATGACAAATGAAAAAAATAGTACTGATTGGACCGGTGTATCCATATAAAGGCGGCATCGCGCATTATACAAGCCTGATGTATCAGGCACTGTCAAAAAAATTTGATGTCAGGATGATTTCCTATAAAATGCAGTATCCCAGGTTCCTGTTTCGGAAAGAACAGAAGGATTACAGAAACGATATGTTTGAGGTAAAAGAGGCACAGTTTCTTATCCACACCGCGAATCCGCTGAATATTATCCACACTGCGCATAAAATAAAAAAAATGCGTCCGGACGTGGTCATCATGCAGTGGTGGCATCCGTATTTTGCACCATGCTACCGCATACTGGAAGCAGCGCTTGGAAAAAAGACAAAGAAAATGTTTGTGTGCCACAATGTTTTTCCACACGAGCGTTTTCCGATGGACAGGTTTCTGACAAGGATGACGCTGAAAAAGGCAGATTATTTTCTTGTACATTCACAGAGCGACGGCGCCGATTTGCTTACAATCAAGCCGGATGCATGTTACAGGCAGAATCCCCATCCGACATACAATGCGTTTCAAATCCGGAACCTGACAAAGGCACAGGCAAGAGACGAGCTGATGCGGCTTTCCGGAAACAGAAACTTAAATGGGAAATTGCTGCTGTTCTTTGGCTTTGTGCGGGATTATAAGGGACTAAGGTATCTGATACAGGCAATGCCCGCCATCAGGGAGCAGCTGGATGACATCACCCTCCTGGTGGTGGGCGCCTTTGGCAGCGACAAGGAGGACTACCTGCACCTGATTGAGCAGAACCAGGTGCAGGACTGCGTCGAGGTGGTAGACGGCTACACACCCGACAATGAGGTGGAGGTATACTTTTCTGCAAGCGACATGGTTGTCCTTCCCTATGAGTCGGCGACGCAGAGCGGGATTGTGCAGATAGCCTACGGATTCCAGAAGCCGGTTCTCGTGACCAGTGTGGGCGGGCTGCCCGATGTCGTGACGGATAACAGCACGGGATACGTTGTGGAGCCGCGAAATCCCCGGCAGCTTGCGGATGCCGTTGTCCGTTTTTACCAGGACGGCATGGAGGAAACATTTGTGGAAAACGTGAAAAGAGAAGCGCACCGGTTTTCGTGGGACAGGCTGACAGAGAAGGTAGAGGAGCTGCTGCAGGATGAATGAACCATTGATTAGCGTTATTGTGCCAGTGTATAATGTGGAGAAATACCTGGCGCGCTGTGTCGACAGCATACTTGCCCAGACCTACAGAAAACTTGATGTAATACTGGTCGATGACGGCTCGTCAGACAGCTCGGGAGAGGCGTGTGACGCATATGCCGCAAAAGATGCGCGGGTCAGAGCCGTCCACAAGGACAATGGGGGGCTGTCGGATGCCAGAAATGTGGGGATGCAGGCAGCGCAGGGCGAGTACTATTCATTTGTGGATAGCGACGACTGGATAGCGGCAGATTACATTGCCTATCTCTACGGGCTTTTGTCCCGGAATCATGCACAGATAGCAGTCTGCGGTTACCGGAAAGTGTATGAAAAGGAAGAAAACGGTGCGGGCAGTGCGGGCACTTCGGTCGATATATATGATTCCGGGGAGGGATTGTTTCGGCTGCTGTACCAGAGGGGAATGATAACCGCTGCGTGGGGGAGGTTATTCCAGGCAGCATTGTTTCGCGACATTCGTTTTCCGAAAGGAAAGCTGCATGAGGATGTCGCAGTCATGTACAGGCTGTTTGACAAGGCGGATAAAATTGTCTGCGGGGATGCGGAGAAATATTTCTATTTCCAGCGCAGGGACAGTATCGTGAACAGGGAATTTGACAGGCGGCGTATGGATTATATTTCCTTTACGGGCGAATGCATCTTATATATGGAAGAAAAACATCCGGAATTAAAAAAAGCCGCCATTTCCAGACATTTCAGCGCATGCTTTGACCTGCTGTCAAGCGGGGGATTTGACAAAAAGAATCATGCGGACGCGTACAGCCGGCTTGTCCATGAAATTAAAAAATACAGAAAAGCGGTGCTGGCTGATAAGCAGGCACGGCTAAAAAACCGTCTGGCGGCAGCCGGCTCCTGTCTTTCCATTCCTATAGTGCAGAAGCTAAGCCGCCTTATCAGCCGCCCATAAACGATGATACAATATAAGGTAGTAGAAACGATGAAAAAACAGGACGGAAAAGTAAGCGTCATAGTACCATTATACAATGGGGAAAAACACATAGAGGCGACAATAAAAAGCATCCTGCATTCCAGCTATGGGAATCTGGAAGTATTGGTAATCAATGACGGCTCCACGGATGACAGCCGGACGATATGCGAGCGCCTGCGCAGGACGGACAATCGGATAACGATATATGACAAGGAAAACGAGGGCACAGTCTCGGCAAGGAACTACGGCGTAGAAAGAGCGGAAGGCACATATCTGTGCTTCTGCGACCAGGATGACATCGTGGATGAGGACTGTTATGCAAAACAGGCAGAGCGGATGGCGCTTGACCAGAGTGACATCTGTATGTGCAGCGTCGGACGGAGCATTGACGGCAAGCGTTCCGCCTTTGAGCTGTCTGACGACGCATGCTATGAAGGGGATGAAATTCTGCAGGAGCTCCTGTATCCGCTGCTGTTTAACGATTTTGACCCGCCGGTAAAAATGGGCACAAAAAACCGCTATCCCCACATCTGGTCCTGTATGTTCCGCATGGACTTCTGGAAAAAGCATCACCTGAAATTCAGGGCATACGTAAACTTCGAGGATGACCTGCTCGTCAAGACGCAGGCGCTGGCATGTGCAGGACGTGTCAGTACAATCGCCCACATAGGTTATTATTGGAGGGTCAACCTGGACTCCGAGACCTATGCCCATAAATATATCACGCATCTTGCCGAAAAACAGCAGGACTGTTACGAGGATATGTACCGGAGCATTGCGGGCAGGGTCAATGACAGACAGACGCTCGAGCTGTTCAAGAATGCAGTATATTGCAGGCAGTATTTGGAAGCGGTACACAATCTCGCAAGCCCCGAGAAGAAAAAAACGCGCAGGGCAATCAAGAAATACTATGAGGAAAATATCTACAGCCGCAGCTTTGAAACCTGCATCACGGCCGCCAAAATGGTGAAAAGGGGTAAAATAAAGCCCCAGATAATTTTGCGCCTGCTTGCAGGCAGGCACACCATGATGAGCTATTATGCCGAAGTGATCCTGGATTTCATTCTGCTCATGACACTGCACTCGCAGACACTGACGAAGATGGAGCGGAAGCTAAAAGGGATTCGGATGTGACTGGACGGTTTTGCGTTTCGGGGTAAGGAATGCTAAGGAAGCAATTTAGGAAAATGTTATTATGGCATTGCATTTTGTGAAAAAATGTGCATGAAAGTGATTTTATGCGCATTTATGGGGGAGGGATTGGCATGGGGACGAAGAAAACAGTAAATCTAGGAGAGCAGCAATTTGAAAGGTTTATTGAAGAAAATAAATTTTATGTTGACAAGACAGATTTCATCAGGGAATGGTGGGAGTCCGGATCAACAGTGACACTGATTACACGTCCGCGCCGCTTTGGCAAGACGCTGAACATGAACATGCTCAAGTGTTTTTTCTCAAATCAATATGCAGGCAGACAGGATCTGTTTGAAGGGCTTTCCATATTTTCCAATGTCTCCGACAGTGAGAAATACAGAAGTCTGCAGGGGACATTTCCGCTGATATTTTTGAGCTTTGCACCGATAAAGTCAGGGGATATTGAGGGAATCAAGACAGGAATCAAGCAGATTATTGTTGATGTGTACAGGGAGTACAGTGATATCATGGAGACTGGAGAGTTTGATGACGCAGAGAGGGCGTTTTTTCAGTCCGTTACAGACGATATGGATGATAAGAAAGCAATTATTGCAGTAAAACGGCTTTGTGGCTTTCTGAAAAGGTTTTACTGCAGCAGTGTCATTGTCCTCCTTGACGAGTACGACACACCGATGCAGGAATCATGGCTTGCGGGTACATGGGATGAATCGGTCGATTTTTTCAGGAATTTTTTCAATCATACGTTTAAGACAAATGATGCCCTGTACCGCGGTCTGATTACAGGAATCACGAGGATATCCAAGGAATCCATATTCTCCGACCTGAACAACTTGGATGTCATCACAACCACCTCTGACGAGTATGCAACGGCATTTGGTTTTACGGAGGAGGAAGTGTTCCAGGCGCTTGATGATGTGGGATTGGGCGGCGAAAAACAGGAAGTGAAGAAGTGGTATGATGGATTTAACTTCGGTGATCATACTGACATTTACAACCCATGGTCAATCGCATCTTTTATCCGAAAAAAGGGAAAATATAATGCATACTGGTCAAATACCAGTGGCAATGGGCTGGTAAACGCGTTGATTCAGCAGGGGAATAAAGAAATCAAAAAAACGATGGAAGACCTTGTACAAGGGAAAAGTTTTGAGGTACAGATAGACGAGCAGATAGCGTTTGAGCGACTAAAGGACAATGCGGAAGCCGTGTGGAGCCTGCTGCTTGCAACAGGATATCTGAAAGTGCAGGGAACAAGAATGGGCGGTGCGGATGATTGTGACATTTTGTATACACTTTCGATCACCAATGCTGAGGTGCGTCAGATGTTCCGCAACATGGTGCGGGGATGGTTTGGAGGAGATACAAAGGAGGTTTACAACGAGTTCATTAAGGCAATGCTGGATGATGATGTGCTTATGATGAATGCGTTCATGAACAAGGTGGCGCTAAGGACATTCAGTTCGTTTGGCAGTGGAAATCACCCTTCCGATGAATCGGAGCCAGAACGTTTTTATCATGGGTTTGTGCTTGGAATGGTGGTGAACCTGGCTGGCAAATATCAGGTACGCTCGAATCGTGAGAGCGGTTATGGGCGCTATGATGTGATGCTGGAACCGGCTGACCCTGCCGGAAAGGCATTTATTTTTGAATTTAAAGTGATGAATCCGTACCTTGGGGAGCAGAATCTGGAGGACACGCTGAAAGAGGCGCATCGGCAGATAGTGGAGAAGCAGTACGAGACAGAGCTTGTTTCAAGGGGATTTGCGCCGGAACAGATACGCAAGTATGGGTTTGCGTTTCGGGGGAAGGAATGCCTGATTGGATAAGATGCGACTAAAACAAAGCGTTTCTGCCATGGATTTATATATGAAATATTGAATAGAAAGCTAATAGAGGGACAGAATGAACCACAATAGTGCCAGTGGTCAATTCTGTCCCTTGTTTGATTTGTTGAAAAGTGATAAATTTATGTATAATAATGTATTTTTTTAGGGAGAAATGTCATGTTTTTAAAGGAGACTGTAATGCAATGGATAAAATAATCTTATGTTTTGATTTAAAAAATACTCAGACAGATTTTTCAAATTTTATGCAGGTTGTTCAAGCCTTTGAGAAGAAAAATCAGACAGACTTTTTGGATTATACAGGAATTATGGAGAAGATTTCAATTCGCTATTGTTGGATTAAGGGTAGTGTACAGCAAAGGTTTTGGAGTTTGGATATAGCTCAAAATATTGAGAAACAATGGCATAAAGGTACTCGCGAAGCGAAAAGTATTTGGGAAGCTCACGAGTTGACAGAGCTTGGCAGCATGGTAGAAAAAAGTACTGAATATCAGATTAGCTATTATGTAAGGATAAAAAATGTGTCGGATGAGGACATAATAAATATACAGTACCTTCTTTTGGTACTCCAGCAATTTCCCTCTATACGCAATCGTATTGTAGTATTCATAGAACCATTTAAGGATTACATTTACCCTGATAAGAGAAAGTGGGAAAAGGTATCCGTATATCACAAATATTCTCATTTTATGCGATTTGTCCTTGCATCCTACAAATATATTTTTTACAGTGCTTTTTATATGACTGAGAGCGGAGAAGTAAATATTCAGCAGTTGTCGTCAATAAAGAAAGGGATTCAATCAACATTTTTTCCTCTAATTGAAGTGGATAGCGATATGTATTCAGCTTTTAATAGGTATTGCACTTTGGATGAAGAAGGTATGCCAATCATTGAGAAAGAAGTTGTGGATGCAAATTCCAGATTAAAGGATTTACTTGAAATTTCAAAAAGGATGCTGGATAAAAGGATTAAGGAACTTCCGTCACCAGGAAGAAAAAAGATGATTGCATCTGACATATACCAGAGCTTGTCCAAGAAGAAAATTACAGCTTTAGAATACGCCGTGTTTTCAGTGCTTGTTCCTGTCTGGGAAATAACGGAAGGAAATAGTATAGATAAATTCCTGGAAAGGGCAAGAAGTATCAGCAGGGGACTTATCCAAATTATAGAAAATATTTTTATACATTCTTATAACCATAAGGGTATTTTTAGCCTTAGAATTGCCAGGGAGACTTTAAAAATCGATATTGCTGACGCAAATATTTACGAGACAATATTGGATAATTTTTTAAAGAAATTAGAAAATAGGGATAAATACTTTTCCGGTATCAATCTGTCCGTATCCCATTTCTTTCAGAAATTTCATAATGAAACGGAAAAAGAGGCCTGGAAAGGATACCGCGAAGAAAATCCAGTCAGGTGTATGGGTTTGTTGCGGCTTGAACAGGAACTCAGACTTTGTAAGGCAAAATTGGCAATGAGAAGTAGTACAAGGTACAGTATTAACGATGAGAAGCTCATATACCATGAAAATAATTATGATTCATTAAAATTGAATGATGTGCCAATGGGTGATTTCATTCCAGGGACACAATATCAGATTCTGTTTCCGGTATTGTATGAGGAAACAAAGCAGCATAATGCAAATATTTTTATGAATGGAGTCGGTAACTTTGTCGAAAAGGATAAAGACTATGCGGAGTTTGTAAAATACAGTGCGGAATGCCTGATTGATTGTGATATAACAGAACTGGACAAGCAACTTTATCAGTCTGTCTTGTCGGAACAAAACGAAGGCAATGAAAAAGACCAGATGGTTCATAAATGGGTGAAGGTGATAAATGAGTATAATGCCAAGATGGATCCAAAGGATAAAAAAGTCTATTTTTTGGATATGTGTAGGGCAACAAACATGTACTCTCCATGGGGGGTAGAAACATTTTGCAAAGGAATTGTGGATAGTGACATATTGTGCGGTGGACAGGTTCGCTATTTTGCAATTATTAACTGTAATAGTGGATTTATAAAAATGATGTTTGACACGATTGTAATGTCTAATAAATTGTTAAACAGCGGAATGCAATTTTATCTTCATGCGGATAACGGAGTAGATGATATGGTATTGTCAGGTAATAATATGTATGAAGTTGTTAAAAATGCGCAGCAATATTGTTATCTGAAAGAGAATCCAATTGCGTTCGTTGAAGAATATGAAAAAAATATAGATGACGGTGAATTTGTTTCTTCCAATCCACAAGTATTGTTTCCGTTTGATGTTATACTTCCCCAAACGATGCAAAGAGACATGACGCTGTTTGAACAATATATTGGTAATGTTGCACAACATCCCCTGATGGCAACTGATGGAGCAGGGTACTGGCTGAATAATATACACATGAGGCTGGGGAACAAGGTACACTTGGAGGAATTTTACGAAATATCCATTTTGTTCCGAAAACCACGTATTGCAAGAAAAACCGCACTGTTAATGATAAGAAGAATGATAAAAGAGGGAGTTGCTCTTCAAAATCATTTTCTGCTTTATGGGTATGCTTCGTACTCAAGGGAAATATTGATTGCTTTATCAGAAATTATAAAAGAATGTCAGCAAAAGGAGGGTGACTCAGACTATTTTGTGGAATTTGCGGTATATCAGAATGACATAATGGTGCAGAAAACATTGTCACACATTAGCGCAAAAGTAAAAATGTATTTTAGCAGGGAAATTCCTGACGGTGTGAAAGTAAAAATTTTACAGATCGTTCCGATTATCTCGACATTGACAACGTTTAAGAAAATGTGGGACATGTTCTTGGAAAATTATAAGGAAAAGGTAACGGCAGAACAATTAATTAAGAATTATACACTATTCTGGGTGAGAGATTTACAGGAAAGAGCAAAGGGAGATGAGCCGACAGAACTTGAGAGGGAGTACTGGGAAGAAATTAGTGAAAATAGGACAATTAAAACTGCTCTGATAAAGCCTAGTCCACAGTTTTTTTGCTACAAAAAGATTAAGTGGTATAATCCCCTGAAGTGTGAACAGTGTTATCCCCCGAAAGTACTGGATGAATTTGCGCTGGTAGAGACAGATGTAACATCCACAGTACCTTCACAGCAGCTAGAAGTCAATGTGCCATCACAAAGTACAGGAAAAGATAAAAGAAAGCAGATTATTAATGAAATACGTTTGGTAAACCTAAAAGAATGTATTTTTTACGGACATGTTTATAGAGATGGAAACCATTTCCAATATTATATAGACACGACGCGGTATTTTCATAAGGAGAAAGAATATATTGCACAATGGCTGTATCATTTGCAACAGGATACAGAGGGCATAAGAGAAGCAAATGCCCTGAATATTATTGTTTCTCCACAGCATCATACAAATGTAGAGTTTGGACATTACGTCAGCAATTATTTTTTTAATGGAAATGCTGATGTTATTGTCATGGATTCTACAAAGGAGTATCGGTCTAACATTATAACAAAATATGCGGATGTAAAAGCTGCCATTTCTGTTGCAGTAAGACAAAAGATGATGGTAAGGTTTACGTATGTGGATGATACAATCATTACAGGGACAACGTATAGACGGGTGAATAATCTTCTGCATTCCTTGGTTCCGAAAGAAATCCAGAAGCCGATTCAGTTTGACCATGTATTTGTGCTGGTGAACAGAATGTCCCTGCATAGTAAAATGGATTTTGTGGAAGATGTGGAGAAGGATTTCCATGCATTTGTGGATATCAATGTGTCATCTGTTCGAAATTTTGGGGACTCCTGTGCCATGTGCACATTGCAGAAAAATGCAAAGCTGTTTTTCAAACGGTCATCCACAAAGGACATCAGCCAATACTGGGATAAAAAGCAATACGATTATAGGGCTGTGGCTTTTGACAAATATCCGCAGTCAGAGGGCTGTCAGGAGAAGAATGAACAAGGCTACTTGCGATTACTGTGCTCACACTACGCAAAAGAACACTTGGCTGTAAGCGACGACCACAAAAAGAGTATATTGGACATTATCGGACTGATGTCCGGGATTATTCGCATCGGAAAGAAGGAAATAAAAGAAAAGGCAATGCCATTGGAGAAAAAAGACATAATAGATTATTTTGTATCGGAGAACCTGTCGCCGATTTATTGTTGTGTTTTTCGACAAGGCGAGTTAGATGCGATAAAATCCTATATGAAAATATTATGCCGCCCATTTTTTTCGTATGGCAAAATATATAAGCAGGTGATATTGGATGTTTTTCTCCTGATTTCAGAAAGTTTCCTCAGTCCGGAATTTGATGCATTGTTATTAAATCAAGACCAAGATATATCATCAATAAAGAAGTACTTGAATGACTTAGAACTAAGAAGAGAAACAGTATATTTGTGCAGGTATTTAAAAGAAAATATATTACAGCCGATAGACAGGATGGTGTTTATCCAGAAATATCTGATGGAAGGGCTTACAGATCTTAGAAGCAACTATATTATTAGAAAAGCAACAATGGACAAATATAAAAATTTGCTTCCAAAGGAAATCGGATATTATGAAAAGTATTACAAATATGAAAAACTGATTCACAGGCTGATTAATAGCAGTGCAGACGAAACCAAAAGTTTATGGCTGGAATATCTTCTTGTCACAGGAGTGGAAAATAGTACAAATTTAAATGACCTTGAGGAATTAAAGCCTTGTGACATGGATATGGAGAATGAATTTGGACTTTTCTGGAAATCCCTGATGATTGAAAATACACGGTTGTATTATGATAGTATGTTGTTTTTTGTGCAGAAAGCGTCTTCATTAATAGAGAAACGTGATATAGAACCTGATGAGGCAATTCACGATGCAGTTGATGAGTTGTGGGGAGATTATTATATCAAGAATTTGCGACGTTTTGTATGTCTGGAGATTTTGGCGGAAATGGGACGAAAGACAAAGTACGAAATCGAGACGGAGATTCATAATAGGGTAATAAAGACAGCAAGCCTTTTATACCTGTTAAAAAAAGGAAGTTCAGTGGGAATTGACAGATATGCTGATTTAAAGCAACGGATTCTGGATTTATTGTACAAGGGGGATGAGCTAAAAATCCTCACTTCAGCATTTGCAGGAGCACAGAACAGAGACGAGCTGTATGCAGTAACGGACTACAAAAGCAAAAACGTATCGCCTTTGATAGCAGGACGTGTAAAGGAGGCAGTCAGAGATAAAAATTTGGAGAATAAAAGCTATTATGTTGGGAAAGATTACATTGTATTATGCATAAATAATAATGAGGAGTATTTGCGAACAGAAAAGATATCAGATGCAAAATCTGTCAAAATACAGCCGCTATATTTTTATATCGAATGCAAAACAGATAATCCATTTTTGGTGGTTTACAGGATTAGGAAGATATTGATGTACAGACACCAGATGCTGCACTGGATTGAGGCGGACTTTAACAATAATGCAATGCCTATATTGGCAGAACAGATGGGGATAAACAGGCAGCTGATGCGGGAAAGGGCAGGGGATCATAACACAAATAATGATATTTTAACGATAGAAAAGCTGCTCCAGAGTGATTACAAGGAACAGTACGGAGAGATTTATCACTTCCTGCTGCTAAAAGTATATGTCAATATGAGAATTGCAAGGCTATTTCGCAGCGAATGGAGCGAGTCACGGCTGGAGGCATATACGCTGGAAGTAAACGATGATAAAATGAACAAGGCAATGAAAAACATTGGAAGTTCTATTTTTGATGAAACTTTGTTGAATTTAAGTCCAAAACAATATCTTGCATTTATGAAAGATGTTTTTCGGTTTGATGTAGATGTTTTTGGCTATTCATTGAATGATGCAGACATTTTGGATTTGGAGGATATTTTGAGAAAACTGAATGGCAGATGCGAAAATGGATATTATTATAAACAGGAGTATATCATCTGCATTATATTTGATATTTTGTTTACTGCCATTAAATACTGCATCAATTGGGATATTGAAATCCACAAGTATTTTAGTCAACAGAAAAAAGAGAATTCAGATAATATTGAAAGTGTGAATTATTTTTTTGAGGACAATGAAATCATAGCGCAGTACTTAATTTTAAAACGTGGAAATGACAAGTGCAGAATTACAATTAAAAGTCAGGAATGCGAGAATAAGAATGTCTCATATCTTGTATTAAAAAATAAAGTACATAATATTTTAAAAGAAGAACTGGCTCAATTGAATAAGGAACTTAGGGAGAAAATGGAGGTGAAAGAAACAGCAGGAATGTCATTGCAGGCAATGAAATGGTACACGGAATCACTGGATTGTGAAAGGACGATAAAAGCAGATTTTTTTTATGAGTGGAATGAGGAACAGCAATTTGTTGAGTTTGTGATTAAACTGCCAATTTTATCAAATGGAGGCGAGTGAAAATGAAAGGTATTTACTTTATTGACAATAATTTGCCAGAAACATGTAAAGTAATCGATGCAATGAAAAAATATTATAAGGATCAGACGCAGGAAGATTTAAATAGTGGAGTGATATTAATCAACCTTGATGGAAAAAGTAAGACGGAGACAATTGAATATTATGCTGGTGTTTTAAAAAAAATGAATACAAGCCTGAAAGAATGCAAGATAATGGAAGACATCAATAAGCATATTGAGGAAATTAAAGGTGAAGATGTGATAGTTCTGGTTGATTTGCACATGCTTGCGGATGAAGAAAAGAAAATTGATGAGGATCCTGATTACAAATGCATTTCAATGCAGTGCATGGAGGAACTGGAACGGTTGGGAATTCGATATGCATGGTATAGCAGTTATGCTGGTAACCGTTTTAAGGATCAATGGCAAATAAGGTTACAGGAGATTTATGGAAAGGGAATTCCGAAAATATATGAACGAAGCGGTTTGATCCAGGCACATTTTAATAGAGAGTGGGCCACGGAGATTTTGGAGGTATAAATATGCCATGTACAAATGTATATAAAGAACTGGAAAAGATAGATCAGACTGCAGCCAACAAGTCATCCGTGAAAATGCTTTCAATAGACAGGGTGTCAAAAATAGTACGCGATCCATATGTGTATCAGTACCGTACATTGGAAAGTTTCTGGTCGATTATTGAAAGTGACAGCTTCTGGGCAACAAACGCAAGATTTTCAAATGACCAGGAGGAGCAGCACCTTGGTATGGAAAAGCTACGGGAGGTTTTGGGTGCTGATATTAAGGATGAATCATTAGGTGATTTCTACATCGTGTGTTTTTGTGATGAGAACGATAAGCTAAGCCAATGGCGCGGATATGCGCCTGAGGGGGTGTCCATAGGTTTTGACTTCAACAATATACGCCCATTTTACATTAAAAAGAAGGACATAGACGAATACTGCTGTGTCTACAATAGCTGCTATAAAGTGCAGTATATTAATGAGCACACAAGCAAGGATGATTTTGCAGATAAGTTTGACTTAAATTTGTCAGATAATGAAAATAATCATGAAAATATCAGACGGCAGGCAGCAGACATTATTGCATATGTAAAGCATGATGGTTTTTATGAGGAAGAGGAATCCAGACTGGTATTTTCTGGACGTGATACAGACTTGTCTGATTGCATTCAATACAGAAATGTAGGAACGATAAAGGTTCCATATATTGTTGTGAAGGCTGGTGACAGCGAAAAAAGGAAACGTTCGAAATGCATGGTTCGATTGAACTTTGATACCACAATGGGAAAGGAGCTGCAAGAGGGATTATCAAAACACATCTCCAAGCCGGGCAAGGTTGAAGTCATGAACTGCACGGATACCAGTAAAGGGAAGACCGATGACTGGAAATGCTTTGGATGCACTCTGAGGGAACAATATATCCCCGGCGTCAACAAACAAAATCCAGTATGCCGGTATACGCGCAGCAGATATGAAGAGTTCCATATAGAAAATCGAAATGAAATTTACATATCCGATTCTAAAAATCAGGAAAAGATATGCAATGAAGTGTATGCGTTTTTGCTAAGCAGGGGAGAAGAGGCAAAAGATGTGAAAGTCTGGTGTGAGGGACATCTCCCTATAAGGAAAATAACCGTTGGAAATCTGCGGAACAAGGAAATCGTGGCAGAAAGTATTCGCCATTACTGCAGGCAGCATTACTGGCTGCGTTCCGTAGATGTAAGATATTCGCGAACACCCTTTAGAAACTCGCTTATATAAACAATACAGAAATTGATTTTGGCATGCTACATATCTGAAATATGGATAATTTGTTCGCAGTTCTTGGTACATATAAGGACTGCGAGTTTTTTGCTGTTTGCCAGATAGCAATGTGTTTTAGGCGGACAAGTTGGATTCACTGTTAATTCTTCGTGCAAAAGATTGTATTTTTGGTGTAAATAGTGTCTGCTGATTAGGCTTAAAACACTTGCTTTTACTGACTTTTACCACGTTTTGTGGTATAATACTTGCAAGGCTTTTGATAAAATCAAACCGTTTTTCTTGCAGTTTTTCTGCATATTTTAAGTATAAAGGGGCTAAATCAATGTACAAACCAATTGACAAGTTACACCACTCGTTTCTCGATTTCAACCAGCCTATGGGACTCCACATGAACTCGGATAACCGCTGGATCAAACTGGCTGACCGAATCCCATGGGATGAATTTGAAGTAAAATACGCCAGGCTGTTCCCGAGTGATACGGGTAATGTTGCCAAGCCGTTTCGGATGGCGTTAGGAGCCCTGATCATCCAGACCAAGTTCCAGTATTCCGACCGTGAGCTTGTGGAACAGATCGCAGAAAATCCATACCTGCAGTACTTCATCGGACTTCCCGGCTATCAGGAAGATGCCCCGTTTGATGCAAGCACGCTGGTGCTTTTTCGCAAACGCATTTCTGCCGAAATGCTGATGGAAGTAAACGATTATCTCCTTGCCCACAGGGATGATGACAACAATACACCGCCATCTTCCGGATAATCCGGCGATAATGATGCTTTGAAAGAAGAAATATCGTGGCGCGGAGAAGCAGTTAATAAATGGCCCGGATGGGTATGCAAGAATCAGATATATATATGATTCATCAGGCAATGAAGTGGAAACGTGGTGTGAACAAATCGAGTGATAGTAAAGCCAAAGGCTGAACTGGTACGCTTTTCCGGTTCTTCTGCCATTATTAAAACGGATAAGAGTTTACTTTGCCGGTTTTATGGGCTATAATATCATAAATGCCTGTTGTCCAGGCGGTTATACTGGCGGTCGAAAAGACTGATCGCTCAGTATAATATGATGCGCACAACCGCATGAGGAAATATGCCGCTGTGCGGCTGCGGTTGGCGCGATACTCACGGCAGATTTCATCTGTCGTGAGTATAAAAATGAGTAACCGTTATGAGCCTCTGGAAAATAAGGCTTATAACGGTTTTGTTCTAGAGCGTGCTTGAAAGCAGTTGGATATGGGAAAGGGCGATGGGTTATGGGTGGAAAAATAGTAAATATAGGCGAGCAGCGATTTGACAGGATGATTGAAGGGGATAAATTTTACATTGACAAGACCGGATTCATCAGAGAATGGTGGGAGTATGGCTCAACAGTTACGCTCATCACCCGGCCGCGCAGATTCGGGAAAACACTTAACATGAGCATGCTGGAATGCTTTTTTTCAAATAAATATGCGGACAGGGGCGACCTGTTCGAGGGACTTTCCATCTGGGAAGAAGGTGGAACGGCAGAGGTAAATAAATATCGCGAATTACAGGGAACCTTCCCGGTGATATTTTTAAGCTTTGCCAATATAAAGGCAAAAGACTGTGCAGCCATGGAATATAAGATAACAGAAGAAATTGCACGCATATATGACCAGAACAGTTATCTGCTGGATGGGTATTTGCTTAGTGCAAACGAAAAGAGATACTATGCAAGTGTAAAGCCTGGTATGGGGGAAAGCGTGGCATCTGGTACGCTTCATTCAATGGCAAATTTTATGCAGCGTTATTATCATAAAGATGTTATCATCCTCCTTGATGAGTATGATACGCCCATGCAGGAGGCGTGGCTGTCAGGTTACTGGGATGAGGCAGTTTCCTTTTTCCGGGGACTGTTCAACAGCACTTTTAAGACAAATCCCTACATTCACCGCGGTCTGATTACAGGAATCACAAGGATATCCAAGGAGTCCATATTTTCCGACCTGAACAATCTGGATATCATCACGACCACCTCTGATGAGTACGCAACGGCGTTTGGCTTTACGGAGGAAGAAGTATTCCAGGCACTTGACGATGCAGGACTTGGCAGTGAGAAACAGGGCGTGAAGAAGTGGTACGATGGATTTACCTTCGGTGGGCATACCGATATTTACAATCCGTGGTCAATCGCATCCTTTATCGGAAAAAAGGGAAAATACAGCGCATACTGGTCAAATACAAGCGGCAACGGGCTTGCAAATTCCCTCGTACAAAAGGGATCACCCGGCATCAAGCAGACAATGGAAGAACTCCTGAAGGGAAACAGCTTTGAGACCATGCTGGACGAACAGATTATATTCAGCCATCTGGACGGCAGTGCCAGTGCAGTATGGAGCATGCTGCTCGCGGCAGGCTACCTGAAAGTGCAGAGTCTCAGGTATGTCGGGGAACAAAAGAGGGCAGTCTACACACTGGCGCTCACCAATATGGAAGTCAGGATGCTGTTTGAAGACATGGTAAAAGGCTGGTTTGGCGGAAGCATCGAAAGCACATACAATGACTTCATCAAGGCACTGCTCAAAAACGATGTTGAGGCAATGAACGAATTTATGAATAAAATTGCGCTTCAAAGCTTTTCAAGCTTTGACATGGCACAGGGCGTGTCAGATGACGATACACCGGAACGCTTTTACCACGGATTTGTGTTGGGGCTGATGGTAGAGCTTTCCGGAAGATATGAGATTACATCGAATCGTGAGAGTGGTTTTGGACGGTATGACGTGATGCTAAAGCCATTGGATGGAAAGGAAGACTGCGCATACATCATAGAATTTAAGGTATATAAGTCATACAAGGAAAAAACACTGGCGGACACGCTCGCAAACGCTCATGCCCAGATTGAAGAAAGGCAGTACGAGGCAGAACTGACTGCAGACGGCTTTGCGCCGGAGCGGATACGCAAGTATGGGTTTGCGTTTCGGGGGAAAGAGTGTTTAATAGGGTGAACCCTGCGTGAAGGGATGAAAAAATATTATGAGCTTCCAGACGATGCGGTGTTTGTATGGGATTGATTTTTCCTATAAAGCACATAATCGTCTACGGAATCATGTATCACGTAGCGCTCTTCAAGAATATCCGATATACATCCTGTCTGCCCTGCGGTTAAGATCCATGTGGCATCGCCGTTTGCGAAAACCGAGTGAATATCATTTTTCACAAATTCACTAAACGATGCGTGCCATTCCTGAATGACAAAGTATTTGTATGCAGGTGTCAGGTCATATGCCAGATATAGCCCCTTGAAACGGTTATCGCCATATGCAACAAAGGAAGCAAGCTCGTCATCAGGTATCTGTTTCAGAAGATATTCATAACTGCCGCGTGTACCTTCAAAAGCATGGTATTCACGATAAATATTCAGCGACTCAGCCATGTTTCTTATGGAGTAGGCGCATATTATCATAATAATGGGCAAAACTGCCAATTTGGCAAAGCTTCTTGCGGATTGTTTCAGGTCAGGCGGAACGAGCTCATTGAAAAGCAAAGCGACCTGGGGAAGGCAAATCCCAGGATACTGCAAAAAAAGCTGCCCGCTTAAAAAGAGATATGTTTCCATGGCGAAAGCCAGGCTATAAAATAATGCGATAGGGTGTGCTTTACGGCTAAATGCAAAAACTGCCGCAAGCGCAATACACCAGTAGCTGAAATAAAATTTAAAAAATGTGACAGCATTGCCCGAATCAGGGGTTTTTACCCAGGACAGCATTTTGCTGGCATACTCAAAATTATAAGCAAATGTTCCGTAAAGGAAGTCTCCAAAACATTCATGGTGCAAAAAATAGAATGCAAAGGGAATGCAGACCAACACAAATCCAAGAATAAAGCCTAACGCATTTCGAACTAGGTCTGCATATTGCTTCTGGATAAGCAATATAACGGATATGACGAGCACCCCGGTACAGACCATGACGCCATTGGTAATTCTGGTCATTGCGCATATACCGAAAGCAATCCCATAGAACATTGCCACATAGGGGGAATGCCGTTTATCCTTACAATATAAAAATTTCATCTGAAAATATGTGCTTACAGCAAGAAAAGGCAGGCAGTATTCCTCAACACAGTTCCCCTCAACATAATTGCGTTTATAAATTATCAGGGAAATGACAACAACAATGATGCCAAAGTAGCTGCTCTCAGAACGAAGCCGTGCGATATCAAATATGGCATTTACTGTAATAATGATAAAGAGTGACTGAATTATGGCGACTCCGGATTTGCTTCCTGCAATCATAAAACCAAGCATGTCAATAAAGAAAATAAAAGGACCTTTGTGGTCAAACATTTCTTTGTATGGGATTCTTCCCTGCATCTGTGCCTTACCTATTGTGAGAAATTGTGCGGAATCCCCGCCGTAATAATCAGGGTATAAGGGGGATGTACTATATGAAAAGAAATATACAAATAGTACGCCAAGCATACTAAGGGCAACTCTCGCCGCAAGCTCTCCTTTATGCTGCATGATATAATTTTTCATGAAAAGCCTCCATTATTTATTGATATATTCATTAAAAACAGGATAAATAAAGTGCCACAACTATAGCAACTGCCTAATTTTATCACAAAAACATAAAATTGAATAGCGTTTTTCATGCTTTTGTGATAGAATGCTTTTGGTACAGCGTAACAGTTCAGCCTTCGGCTTCCTGTTACAGGCATCAAGCCATGCAAAACCACTTCGTTGGTGTCAAAGCCACTACGCTTTCTCACGTGGCTTGTAAAGCCATAATTTGCAGCATAGTGCAAAGTCCTGGGCTGAACTGTTATGGTACGGCATCATGTTGGAAGGGTGATAATGCTGGAATTTCTGAAAATGACAGGATGAGAAGAACAGGAGATTATAAGAGGGGTTCTTATGGCAGTTGCAAGATATGCAGTAGTAATTGTGACATATAACAGGGAAAGGCTGTTGCGGGAGTGCATTGAAAATGTGGGAAATCAGACAGCTTCGCCCGACAGCATCATAATCGTAAACAATGCATCGACAGATGGAACGCAGACCTGTCTAGAAGAATTGTCTGCGGAAAGTACGGTTTATGATATCATCAATCTCTCACAAAATATCGGAGGAGCGGGAGGATTTTCAAAAGGCATTGAACGGGCAGTGCAAAAAGACATAGAAAGCGTACTCCTCATTGATGATGATGCCATGCTTGAAAAAGATTATATGGAGAAACTGCTGAAAGCCAGGGAAAAGTATGCGGATTATAAAGCGTTTGCAGGCACAGTAAAAGTTAATGATACTATTGATACATACCACAGGAGGAATGTGTCAAAACCGGGACTTTTTTTTATAAATTGTGAAAAAGACAAGTACAATCAGCCTCATTTCGAGTGTGAGATTGCTTCCTTTTGCGGTATGATGATTGACATCTCACTTATCAGGCAAATTGGTTTACCCCATGCAGAATATTTCATATGGCATGACGATGCAGAATATTCCATGCGCATTCGAAAGTACAGCAAATTCCTGGTAGTAACAGACGCAGTCCTGAATCATAAGACAAAGCCTGTGGACAAGACAGGCAAAAGAAGATACGACTGGAGAGAATACTATGCAGTTAGAAATCGTATACTGATGGTTAGGGAACATGGGAATATAATTGACCAGATCGTAAATTATGCCAACTTATTTGCCAATGTGATTTTTCGGAACTGGCTGTTCGGAATCATAAAAAAAGATGATTATGATTGGAAATATGAACAGCTTCTGGTGAAAAGGGCAATCAAAAACACCAGAAGCGATAGATTGGATAATATAATTATAAAACGCGAAGGGCAGATAAAAAATTGCAAATAAATATGTGGCAAACGAGGTGACATAATGCGTTTTTTTAAAGAGATAAGGAAATATTGGGGATTTGCAAAATATGCGGCAAACTGTGACTTGAAAGCTGAAGTGGCAAATTCCTATCTTAACTGGCTGTGGTGGGTATTGGAGCCATTGGCGACCATGATCATCTATACGCTTGTATTCGGAATTGCATTTAACTCCCAGGAAGAATATTTTCCCATCTTTATTATTATAGGAATTATGATGTGGGACTTTTTTAACCGCCTTGTAATGAGCAGTGTCGATATGATCAGGGGCAATCAGCACATCATATCAAGAGTGTACATGCCCAAGTATGTACTGGTGATTCAGAGAATGCTTGTACTGGCTTTTAAGATGATGATAAACTTTGGACTGGTAGTGATTATGCTGATGATCTATCGTGTTCATATCAACTTCAATATACTGTTTATCATTCCAATCCTGATCGTATTTTTTATGTTTTGTTTTGGATTTTGCCTGCTCATCATGCATTTTGGCGTATACGTAAGCGATTTGACAAAGGCATTGAACATCGTGCTTAATTTTGTATATTTTCTGACAGGCATATTTTACAATGTGGGAACATCATTTCCGCAGCCTTTTGGGTATCTTCTGCAGAGAGTCAATCCTATCGCATATTTTCTGTTCTGCATGCGGAAAGCAGTCCTGTATGGCGAGACGCCATCCGTAATCATGCTGTTTGTATGGTTTGTGATTTCGCTGGGTATCTGTGTGCTGGGATTACGTGTAATTTATAAAAATGAAAATGATTATGTGAAAATGGTGTAGAGATGAGTGAAATAGCGATAGAAGTAAAAAATGTAAAAGTCGTATACAAGTTAAACCAGAAATTTTCCATTCAGCGGAACCTGATCAGAAGAGATGCTGAGAAGGCAAAGGTATACGAAGCGGTAAAAGATGTCAGCTTTTCTCTTAAAAAGGGAGAAATACTTGGCGTCACTGGTAAAAACGGAAGTGGAAAATCAACACTGCTGCGGGCGCTTGCAGGAGTGTTCAGACCAAATGAAGGTACAATAGACCTGCATGGCAACTCCATATCGCTATTGTCATTAGGCATTGGGTTCAATGATAATCTGACAGGAAGGGAAAACATATATCTGTCAGGCATGTTATTGGGATTTACAGAGGCAGAGATCGAAGCCAAAGAAAATGCCATTATTGAGTTTGCCGAGCTGGGAGAATTTATAGACCGTCAGGTAAAGACATATTCGAGCGGTATGTATAGTAAGCTTGCATTTGCGATAACATCAAACCTCGAAACGGATATCATATTGATTGATGAGGTGCTGAGCGTCGGAGATGAACATTTTCAGCGAAAAAGCCTGGCACGAATGGAAGAACTGATACGCGATGATAACCGAACTGTTGTATTGGTAAGCCACAATATAGAGACACTTGAAAGGCTGTGTACCCAGGTTATGTGGATGAATGATGGTATTGTTATGGAACATGGAGATACAGAAGAGGTATTGGAGCATTATAGGGAGTTTATGAGTTAGTCTGGTAACGTATAAAAATATGGGTAAATAAGGGGTATTTTATGGAATACATGCAGGCAATATTGATTGTATTCAGTCATGCACTTCGTGCATACGGATTTTCGGATGTTTTGTACCTGATGGGCGCATTTGCGCTGCTATGGTATTTGATAAGAGGAAAAGGAAAGGCATTGATGCAGATCGCAGTGCTCTATCTGATCATCGTGCTGTATACGGTTCTGGTACAGTTTATCTCTGTTGGGGATCAGTGGAAGGGTGTCAGTACATTCCTGATACATATGCTGTGCAATGTATCGCTGCTGGTCTTTGTGTTTCGAAATCGCTGGAAGTGGATGACGGCGAACTTTATATGGGCGGTATCCCTGATACAGGGAGCAGAGACCGTTGTGGCGATGTTCATGAAGGACTCTAATCTATTCTGGAAAGTCAGTGAATATCAGGATGGTGTCACACTGAACAGATTGAAGCTGTTATATGAAGAGCCGGCGTATCTGTCATTTATATGCGGCATCATGCTGCTATTCTATGTATATCAGATCATTTCCAGGAGATTTAGCTGGAAATTACTGGCTGGCGCGATTATTTGCCTGATTGATATGGCCCTGTCGAATGGGCTTGGGGGAATGATCGCATGTACGATCTCTGTCATTGTCATGCTTGCCGGATATGTGGTAGTGCATCGTGAGAAGCTTCAGGAAGATTTTGGCAGCCGTATCCGCTGGATGGGAGCGCTGGCAGTGGTCGTGCTTACGATTGGCGGGATTGTAATCCTGTTTCCCATTTACGGAAGCCGCATTTTTGACATGACACAGGGAAGTGATACCGGGTTTATGTACAATCTGCAGTCACCAATCAGGAACCTGTACATCATCATGGAACAGACCCGGGGCAGAGGTGTCGGTATCGGGCAGCTGGTAGGCAGCGATATAGGCAATCAGTTAGGCATTCATACACAACTGAACAATTCATTTGTGAATTTTTTTGCTGAGTGCGGTACATGTGGAATCGTGTTCGTAGGGATATTGATTGTCTGCCTGTTCGCAATGTGCATGGTATATGGCAGCAGTGTGACAATCGCTCTATTCCTGTATCTGATGATTTATCAGTGCGCAGCAGGCAGATTTGATGACCCTGTTATCTGGTTCTTCTATGGATGGATCGCCGCCAGCTGCAGCCAGAGAAGAGAGCGCGTCAAAGAGGAACTGGAAGCACAGCCGCCTCATGAGGAAAAGAAAGACGTCGTATGTGCCATCATAGGAGCAAAGGGATTGGCGAATTATGGCGGTTATGAAACCTTTGTAGATAAACTGACAGAGTACCATATGGATAACAGCAATATTCATTACCTGATCGCGTGTAAGGCAAACGGTAAAGGTGCGATGGATGAGACAAAGCTTAAGGGCGCTGTACCAGTAGGACCAAATGAATTTCTGTACCACAGTGCGTACTGCTTCAAACTGAAATTACCATCAATCGGCTCCGCACAGGCAATCGTATATGATGTGATGGCGGCAATGTATGCGATTGATTATTTCAAGAAGCACCACACAGAGAAGCCCATTCTGTATATTCTTACCTGCCGGATAGGACCGTTTATTGACATTATTGCCAAAATGGTGCATGATTTAGGAGGAGAATATTACGTCAATCCCGATGGACATGAATGGAAACGCTCGGTGTGGTCCCCCAAGGTACGTATGTACTGGAAAATGTCAGAGCGGCTGATGGTCAGAAAAGCGGATCTCGTTATCTGCGACAGCAAGAATATCGAGCGCTATATCAAAGAAACTTACAGTAAATATAAGCCAAAGACTACCTACATCGCATATGGAGCCGAGATGGAACAGAGTCAGCTGCAGGATACGGATCCAAAGTTTGCAGAGTGGCTAAAGACATACAATATTAAAAACAAAGAATATTATCTGATTGTAGGCCGGTTTGTCCCGGAAAATAATTATGAGTTCATCATAAAGGAATTTATGAAGAGTACCACGAAGAGAGAGCTGGTCATCATCACCAACATCAACAAGTCATTTATGGATGAACTGGAGCGTAAGCTTCATTTCGTCAAAGACCGCAGGATCAAATTTGTGGGAACGGTGTATGATCAGGAACTGCTCAAAAAGATCAGAGAGAACGCCTTTGCATATTTCCATGGACATGAGGTGGGAGGAACCAACCCCAGCTTAATTGAAGCACTGAGCAGTACCAGACTCAACATGCTGCTCAATGTCGGATTTAACCGCGAATGTGGTGAAGACGGCGCCCTGTACTGGGAGAAGGAAGCCGGAAGCCTTTGCGCACTGATTGATAAGGCTGAGACCATGACAACAGAGCAGATTGATGAACTCTCGATGAAAGCGAAGAAGAGGGTGAGAGAAGCCTATAGCTGGGAATTTATTGCGGATCAGTATGAGAAAGTGCTATTGGAAAAATAATTGACTTACGCTTTATTGGAATAAATCAACGGACCGATTTATGGTGCGGTGATGATGGCGATTACGTTGATTTTGGAAGCTTTAAAGAAGCGGTCAACTATACTGCAAAAGAGAAATGCATTCATTTATGTATTGCGGATAGTGATCGAAAATATGAAAAAGATACACCTGAAT
The DNA here is from genome assembly GCA_949066965.1 of uncultured Lachnospiraceae bacterium. Classification (GTDB taxonomy): domain Bacteria; phylum Bacillota; class Clostridia; order Lachnospirales; family Lachnospiraceae; genus COE1. The sequence continues at coordinate 14,261 of CARTDA010000021.1, read as the reverse complement.
GATTCGGCCAGGACATGTCTGCTATTTTACTACGACTTTAAAAAGGGTATTTTAAAGGCAGATGCATCAAACGATGAAATAAAGAAGTTCAATAAAAAAGAACTATATAGAGCATATTGGAAAAAATGTGTTGAAGATTTCGGTGTGGAAATCAGAGAAGAAAGTGAACAGAATCTAATCTTGGGAATATATGAAAAGGTATTGAAATATACGCTGCAGTACTTTCGGGAAAACATGACTGGCGACAGACAGATTTCATTTGAACCGGAAGAGTATCTGCAGGATATATGGAATGAAATTGGACAGAAGGTTTACTGCTGGGGATGCATAGGTGGAAGAATTGCGGGGTGAAGGAAATCTTATAGCAAGGATATAAATGTACTTTATTAGATGGGGGAATAATAATGGCAATTAATGAGTCTGTCAGAATATTACAACAAGTAGATTTAGAAATCACAAATGAAATTGTGAAAATATGTACAAAGCATAATATTGAATACTTTATAACTAGTGGAACTATGTTAGGAGCAATAAGACATCGGGGGTTTATCCCTTGGGATGATGACATAGATATTGGAATGATGCGGGATCAGTATGAGAAGTTTTTATCTGTGGCCGAGAAAGAGTTACCGCAAAATCTTAAATTAGTTACTTTTATGAATTCTCCTGAGTATCATTATTACATATCAAGGGTTGTTGATACTGACACCTTAATAGAAGAAGAACGTATGGCTGATGGAGAGAAGGAAACACATGTTTCGGTTGATGTTTATGCAATAGATGGCTCTCCTAATAATGTGATTCTTCGTAAAATTTACTATTTTAAAGTGATGTATCATAGGGCATTAATGTCTCTTTGCTATAAAAATTCGATAGATAGAAAACGTAAAAGAGGCTTTTTTGAAAAAATATTACTTTATATTATGGAACGTATTCCTGTTGAAAAGATGACGACACCATATAAACAAAAATGTAAAATAGACAAGTTGCTAAAAAGTAATGATGTTTATAAATCGAAATATATAGGTGATTTGATGGGGGCATATAGGACAAAGGAAATGATGCCGGCAGAATATTTTGGAAAAGGTGCCATGTACACGTTTGAGAATACAGTATTTAGGGGACCTGAAAAGTATCATGAGTATCTGACTCATATGTATGGGGATTACATGGAATTACCGCCAGAACCATCCAGAAGAAACCATTATAAAGTCATAGAAATACATGGAAAAAAATTCGATGGAGGTAAGTTAAAGTGATTATAGGTTATACAGCAGGAGTTTATGATCTGTTTCATGTAGGTCATCTTAACCTTTTTAAAAATGCGAAGGGAATGTGCGACAAGCTTGTCGTAGGTGTTACAGTTGACGAACTAGTTGCATATAAAGGAAAGCATCCCATGATTCCCTTTGAGGATCGTATTGAGTTGATTAGAAGCTGTAGGTATGTAGATGCAGCAATTCCTCAATATGATATGGATAAGCTGACTGCGTGTAAGAAGCTGGGTGCTGAAGTTTTGTTTGTTGGTGATGACTGGTATGGCACTGACAAATGGAAAAAGTATGATGAAGAGTTTGCGGAGGCTGGAATCAGAATTGTGTATTTTCCATATACAAAAGGGATTTCATCCACTAAGATTACTGAGGCATTAAAAAATACACGTGGATGGACAACTGAACAAGCTGAAAAGAACAAATAATTGATAGTGAGGATAAAAAATGATTGATAAGAAGTATTGTATGAGTTCATATATGGCATTCTGTTATATTGAGGATGATAATAAAGAGTTCTATGAGGGATTCAAACATAATAATATTAAACCACTTGCTGATAATCAGAGGATTCCTGTTAAAACTGTGGAAGATATTGACCGTGAGATAGGTAAGCAGATGGAACAATTCAAAAATAAGAGGAAAGGTATTCTTTTGTCTGGTGGAATGGATTCTGCAATTGTAGCATCTTATCTAAGCGGATCGGATGCATATACATTCCGTTTTCTTGGCGGTGAATTTCAAAAGGAAGAACTTTCCAGAGCAGAATATTATGCAAAGTATTATGGCTTGAATCTTCATTATGTTGATATTAGTTGGGATACTGTAGTTACACATCTTGATGCTGTTATGAAAGCAAAGTGCGCTCCTGTACATTCAATTGAACCTCAAATTCTTCAGGCGGCGCTTCAAGCAAAAGCTGACGGAATTGAAATGATGTTTGTAGGTGAGAGCAGTGACTTGATTTTTGGTGGCATGGACGGGCTCCTTGCTAAAGATTGGACGTTTGATGAGTTTATGGATAGATATATTTTCACAAAACCAGAAGATGTTCTTGTTGAACCTGAAAGCATGCAGTACTTATTTGAGAGATACCGTAAAGGAAATGACATTGACTTTTTAACATTTATGGATGATGTGTTTTCAATCGAGTCTTCAAGCTCCTACCTTAATGCATTTGCTGTAGCGGGAATGCCTTATTATGACCCGTATGCTAAACTTAAAATGGCTGATGAACTTGATCTATATAAGGTTCGTCATGGTGAACCTAAATATTTGATTCGTGAACTTATGGCAAAGAAATATCCAGAAATACCAGTTCCCAATAAAGTTCCTATGCCTAGACCAGTAGATGAGTACTTTAAGAGTTGGGAAGGCCCTAAGCGTCCTGAATTTAGAAGTGATATAGACATGAGCAAATATACAGGTAATCAAAAATGGCAGATGTATTGCTTAGAAAAATTCTTAGATATGAACGATTAGAATAATCGATAATATTTGCGATAAATATAAACTATAAAAATCATAGGCAACAAAAAGTGATAAATGCATTATGGAGGAACTCAAAGTGTGCGGAATAAATGGATTTATATCAAAAATTGATATTAAAGACGCGAAATTGAGAATAAGTAATATGAATACATCACTAGCACATAGAGGTCCAGATGCAGATGGTGAATATATTTCTGCGGATGGAAGAATAGCTATGGGACAAAGAAGATTAGCTATAGTTGACCTTGATGCAAGATCAAATCAGCCTTTTTATTTAGATGGTAATACAGTTATTGCTTTTAATGGAGAAATATATAATTATTTAGAATTACGTAAAAATTTAAAACATACATTTAAGACTCAATCAGATACGGAAGTCCTTGTAGCTGGCATAAAGTATAATGGAATTGAATGGATAAAAAAATGTAATGGAATGTTTGCGTTTTGTTTTTTGGATAAAAAGAGTAATCAGGCAGTTTTAGCAAGAGACAGATTAGGGATAAAACCACTATACTATTATTGCGATAAGAATATATTTGTTTTTTCTTCAGAAATAAAGGGAATACTGAATAGTGGCTTAGTAAAGGCGTCATTTAATGATGATGTAATTGATGAATATCTAGGAAACAGATACATTAGAGAACCTTACACCTTTTTTAAAGGAATATATCAGCTACCAGCAGGCCATTATTTGACAATATCCGCTGATATGGAGATCAAAATTGAAAGTTATTGGGAGTTACCATCTGAGTTTAATTTTGATAAAGAATATAATGAAGATGAGATTTATTCATTATTTAAGGAAGAGGTTAATAATTCCATCAAACGTAGAATGCTGGCAGATGTAACAGTTGGAGCATATTTAAGCGGTGGTGTTGATTCTAGTCTAATAGCAGCTATTACAAGCAAATATTCAGAAGGATCAGTTAATACCTATACGATAGGATTTCCAGAACTGAATGAGTTTGAGTATGCAAGACTGGTTGCTGATAGATATAAAACAAATCATCATGAAATAGTCATGGATGAAGTTGATTATTTTAAAATGATGGAAGAAATAATAAAATATAAAGATGCGCCATTAGGTGTGCCTAATGAAATACCGCTTGCTCAAATGTCACAAGTCTTAAAAAGAGATATTACTGTTGTGTTATCAGGAGAGGGCGCAGATGAGCTGCTAGGTGGTTATGGAAAGATATTTAGATCTCCCTTTGATTTTGTAAATGTTGATAAAAATAAAAAAGATGATTTCTACTCATATTTTATCGAAAAGTATGAATATGTACCTAGGAGTATAAGAAATAAGTATTTGAAATGTAAGTATCCATTACGTAAAGAATTTGACGATGCTATAAAAGCTGATTTTTCAAATAAATCTAATGAGGAAAATGTATTTCGTTTTTTTTATAAATATCATGTAAAGGGATTGCTTCAGAGAGTAGATATAACAACGATGTATGCAAGCGTTGAAGCAAGGGTGCCATTTCTCGATCATGAGTTGGTAGAATATTGTTTTAAAAGTGTGCCGTATGATTTGAAATTAAAATGGAACTCGGACGAGGAAAAGAGATTAGCATCAATAAAACCAGCATCATGGTATAGTGAGGCTCTAGACAAACCGAAATACTTGCTACGAAGATATGCTCTGGAATTATTACCAGAAATCGTTGTTACAAGAAAGAAAACGGGATTCCCGGTTCCTTTAAACAATTGGTTCCCCGAGCTGGAACAGTTAACAAAGGATTTATTATGTGATTCTAAATGGTTTGATAGTGATGCAATTAATGAACTATGTGATGACTGTAAAAGTAATGAGAGAGCAGGACAACTCCTATGGATGTTTTTAAATATTGAGATTTTTAGAAGATTATATTTTGAAAAGGAGTGGAGATATTAAAATTAAAAAACGTAATTTTTTACGAAAAGATGTCTCTAGTGATAAGATAATAATTTGGTTACAACGATACAAAGGTGAGTATTCAATATGAATTTAATGTATTTGCTATTTTCGTTTACAGTAGGTGGTACAGAGAGGCTTGTTGCAGATATTTGTAATGAGATGATTAATCGAAAAAATAAAGTATATTTATATATTGTTAATGATTTAATTGATGATGATTTAATAGATTCGATAGATGATAATGTTACGCTTGAACTACAAAGAAGAACTGCTGGCGAAAATAAAATAAACACATTAATTAAGATTGCTCAATATATAAGAATTAACAAAATAGATGTAGTTCATTGTAATTCGTTTGATTCTCCGGAATTATTGCTGTTAGCGAAATTGATATCTCCGAGAATAAAAGTGATTTATACTGTCCACGGAATGAATCAGTATAAAAGATTAAATATAATAAGAAAAATATATCGAAATATAATATGTGACAAAATAGTAGGAATTTCTGAGTGTGTAAGGTCTGACTTAGAAAGAAATGGTGCTGCAAAGAATAAAACCGAAGTTGTATATAATGGTATTGATCTTAATAAATACAAAGAGTGTAATCAGCGTCATTACAATGAAACCGAAACTATAGTTGGATGTGTTGCACGAATAATGCCTAAGGTAAAGGGGCAAGATTTACTATTAGAGGCAGCCAACATAATTAAGAATAGGGGATACTCCAAATTTAAATTTGTTTTTGCAGGCGGAGTTTCCGAGTCGCAAAGAAAAGAGTTTCAGAGGCTTGAAGAATATGTTATAGAAAATGAGCTTGAGGAAATTATTTCGTTTATTGGAAATGTAACAGATGTACCTGGCTTTATGAATAGTATAGATATATGTGTTGTTCCGTCAAGGACAGAAGGTTTTGGATTAACGTTAATTGAAGCGATGGCTATGGGAGTTCCTTGTGTTGCAATGGATACAGAAGGACCGGAGGAGCTTATTAAAAAAATAAACATAGGAGATATGTTTGAGAGTGGTAATTCAAAGAGTTTAGCAGATAAAATACTTGAAGTCGATACTGTTCTTTGCGAAAAAAAGAAATTATGTATGAAAAATAAGGACATTATTAAGAATGAGTTTTGTGTGGAAGAGATGTGTAATAAACTCGAAATACTTTATATGATATAAGGTATAAGAATCGAAATCTTGTAGATGCTTATTTTTCAATATGTTTATGAGAAAATAGACACTATTTTTATTGAAATTCAAATCAGTTTTAGTGCTAAACTTGTTGGATGGTGAATGTTATGTTGAAATGCGATAAGCATAAGATAATGATTTTTCTATCAGTATTAATATTTTTGAAACCGAGTAATGTTTCATATTGGTCTATGGTTGATTCAATATATAAATTGTTAAAAGTTTTGATTATGCTTGTTTTGATTGTTAAATATATTAGAAGTGGAGCCAAAATTAGAAAAAAGGATGTTCTTTTGTTTACTGTTTTATTGATATGGTTGTTTAGTGCTTATTGTAACTTGCATTCTTTTGGAGACAACTTACAGCAAGTGTTATCTATTATTGGTATTTTTTTATTAGTGAAGATTATTAATACAAAAGACAAAGTTATGATGCTCTTAGAAAGTATAGCTTTTCTTACGAAGATATATGTGTTCTTGGAACTGATTACCATTTTTTTGGATCATCCGCTTTTTGCAGATGCAATGGGAAGAAGTGATAGATTTTTTCTTGGTAACGATAATTATTCAGCATTTGTAATAATACCTTTGTGTGGAATAATGATGGCATGTTCTTTGTTTAAAAATAATAAAATCAACAAGAGTACATGGTTTTTTTTGTTTATTGCTTTTTTGTGTTTTGCAGTACCTGGTTCAGTTACGGCTATAGTTTCATTCGGAATACTTATAGTGTGTGCAATATTTTTAAACTGGCCTTTTCTACGAAAAGCGTTAACGATAAAAAGTTTAATAGCATTTGCGATTCTATTTGTGGGAATGGTTGTGTGTTTTAATATTCAGGATTATTTTGGGATGCTTTTGTCAGTTATAGGAAAAACAGCATTAAATTCCAGAGAGACTATTTGGCCCAAAGCAGTTGATCTGATTAGACAGAAACCTATGTTTGGGTGGGGGGTATTAACAGAAAGGCAAATTGAAGGATATGTATTATATGGTGCTAGTCATGCACATAACATTATATTACAGTTGTTGTTAGATATTGGAATTATAGGAACTGCGTTATTGGGGATTTGGTTATATGGCATTATAAAATACAATAAATGTATTAAAAAGAAATATATGTATATTTTATATTTATGTATGTGGTGTTACCTATTTGCGTCTATTTTTGATTTTTATTTTGGATTAATTTATTTTTGGCTGATGTTATTTATATACGATATGTTAGGGCAATATGAAAGAAATACTAATATGAGATAGGAACAACAATGATTCATTTTGAGGTGTGAAAATGGGAATAATAGGTTTTGTTAATATACTTTTATTATTAATTAGTTTGAGAATTAGAAAAGATGATGCAGAGACTATATCAATTGAAGAAACAAAGATTATAAATGGATTTTTTGTGATATGTATTTTTATTTTGCTCATAGATAAGCAGGTTGGACAGTTGTGTGTGGCTGCATTTTTGTTGTTTTCTGGGTATGGAATTATGACATCTATAATCAATAAGAGAACAGAATGTTGCCAGCATACATAACTTTTGCAGTTTCATTGGTTATATATTTGATGGTGAACATAATCTTTTCTATTAAGTATGATATAAAAACATATTTGTTATCGTTATTTGCCATAGAGAGTATAGGAAATTCAAATTGGTATATATTTACTATTATGTGTATGTATATTACAACGTTTTTTGCTAGCCAAGAAAATGACAAGGAACGCATGGCGTTTGTGCAATTTCTATACCATTTGAAAAATTAACATCACATATTACCAATAAAATAAAAGAATATTAGGAGCATCAATATGATAAAGATAAAGGATATACCAAAGGACATATGGAATAGAAAAATAAATGCTTTACTCATTCAGATATTAAAACCATTTTTTATTAAAAGAGAATTAAAAAACATTATTATGATGGAGAGTCATACGAATTTTGATTGTAATGGAGGAGCTTTATATGAGTATTTAATAAAAAATGGTTTTAACAAGAAGTATTTGATTGTTTGGCGGGTTAGATCGCGTAATATTTCAAAAAAATTACCTGAAAATGTTGTAACAGTTCGGGATGAAGGACCATCGTTAAGAAAAGTATATTATATCCTTAATGCGAAGTATTTTTTCTCTGACGATACGATGCTTAGAAAAATTAGGAAAAATCAGATTTCAGTTTATTGTACGCATGGAGGATGCACATTAAAAAATGTTAAAGGTTTATTAAATGTTAGGGATGATGTGGATTATATCTTATCAGCATCAGAAAACTATGACCCAATAATGTGTGAAAATTACTCCATTCCATTTCCTAATAAGCGTATGCTCCATTTCGGATTTCCTTCTAATGATGTTTTATTTGATAAAGAAGTTAAGGAATTGGAAAAACTCGGCAAGAAAAATTTTGATAAAACAATTTTATGGATGCCGACATTTAGAAAATTGATAGGTGGGAGAAATGACAGTAAAGAGGAATATCCATATGGAGTTCCATTACTGAAAACAAAAAATATTCTTGCAGAATTTAATGACTTTTTAAAAATTCAAAATACACACTTAGTTGTAAAATTACATCCTTATCAAAGAATTGAATTTGATATAGAACAATTAATATTTTCCAATATTACATTTGTCACAAGGGAAATAGCAGAGAAAAAAAATATTGACGTATACAGGTTGATGGCATCGGTTGATGCATTAATTAGTGATTATTCTTCGTCGGCCTATTCTTTTATATTGCTAGATCGACCATTGGCATTTATTCTTTCGGATATCAGTAATTATGATAGAGGCTTTGACATCACAAATGCAGAGGTGAAAAAGTTTTTGCCGGGAGAACTCATTTTGAATATTGATGATTTAAAAAAATATTGTAATGATGTTATCCGGGGAGTTGATAATAAAAGTAAAGAGAGGAATGAATTGGCTGATTGGTTATATGAATATAGAGATGGAAATGCTTGCGAAAGAATTGTTGATTTTTTGGGATTGTAAAATTTCGGATATAATTGCTATGATTTATAGACTTGGTATTATTTGAGACTTGAATTGGAGGTGATTTGAATGTTCTCAGGGCTTAAAACAAAATATGTCAATACTCCAGTTCAAGTGAGAGCTTCTTTATGGTTCTTGATCTGTTCTTTTTTGCAGAGAGGTATTTCGATGTTGACTACACCGATTTTTACGCGTCTTTTGTCAACTTCTGAATATGGGCAATACAGTATTTTTAATTCTTGGTTAGGAATTATAACTATCTTTGTAAGTTTATCGCTTGCGGGAGGAGTCTATACACAAGGCTTAGTAAAATTTGAAGAGGATAAAAGTACATTTTCATCCACAATGCAAGGGCTAAATGCAGTGTTGGTTGTTGTATGGATGGTTATATATCTATTTGCATATAAGTTCTGGAATAGTATTTTTAATTTAACAACAGTACAGATGATTGCTATGTTAATTATGATTTGGACGACATCTGTATTTGGATTTTGGTCAAGTGAGCAAAGGACGGAATATAAGTACAAGGCATTAGTGATTGTCACGGTAGCAGTATCAGTATTAAAGCCTATAATAGGTGTGATTTTTGTTGTTTTAGCTGATGATAAGGTCACGGCAAGAATATTAGGATTAGTATTGGTTGAACTTTTATTCTATTCAGTTTTTTTTATTGTACAGATGAAAAATGGAAAAAAATTTTACTCTGGACAATATTGGAAGTATGCATTAATTTTTAATATTCCATTGGTTCCCCATTATTTATCGCAAATTGTATTAAATAGTGCAGATCGTATTATGATTGGGAAAATGGTGGGGGATAGTCAGGCAGGTATTTATAGTTTGGCATATTCGTTATCATCAATAATGTTACTCTTTAATACTGCTCTTATGCAGACGCTTAATCCTTGGATATATCAGAAAATAAAGGCTAAAAAGATAAGGGATATAGAATCTATTGCGTACATATCGCTCATTATTATAGCGTTGGTGAATCTTTTTCTTATATTGCTTGCTCCAGAGGCAGTAGCATTATTTGCGCCTAAAACATATGGAGAAGCAATATATGTGATTCCACCAGTTGCAATTTCAGTGTACTTTATGTTTAGTTATGATTTATTTGCTAAATTTGCGTTTTATTACGAAAAAACAAAGCTAATAATGATTGCAAGTGTTCTTGGAGCTATTCTTAATATAGTTCTTAATTATGTTTTTATTCCTATATTTGGATATATTGCAGCTGGATACACCACGTTGATATGTTATGTGATATACAGTGTTGCGCATTATATTCTTATGAATATTATTTGTAAAACTTATTGTAAAGGTGTTAAACCGTATGCTACTAAAAAATTAATAGGTATAACACTTCCGTTTGTAATAGTGAGTTTATTGCTATTACTAACTTATGATTATCCTATTATAAGATATAGTGTTATTTCTGTTGGAGGAATCATGTGTTTTTTTAGGAGAGATAGAATTGTTTTATTGGTAAAGAAGCTTATATCATTAAGAAGAAATGATAAAACAACGATAGAATAATATTTCAGTGTGTTTTTAGAGGAGAGGTCTCATTTTTATCCTCTACCCGGCAGTAATCCTCCATGAAATGTACATTAAGCAGCCAGTGCATTGTTTCCACAGATCACTCCCATCGTGCATAATAGAGCAGGTTCTTTGCCGACAGCCTCCGGCTGGAAATGTAATAATGCCATTCACCTGACCGTTCGCCCATCCCGAGTTCTGAAACCTGTGCGCTTACGATATGAAGAGGGCTTTCGTAACTGTCCATATGCCCTGTCGAACGGATCGTCTTTCCATCCATTATACATGGTTTTGAAGAAATTGGAATACTTTTCAAAAATTGATTTCCGTGAGGTTTGCCTAATTATCAGCGCGTCAGTGCACTGGTCCCATTTCTCAGGCTATTTTACCTCAGTTTTCTGAATTTATAGCTCTGAAAAAGCATAAGGAAGCTTTAAGCATCTATCATCAATAAAATTTACTATAGGGTGCAAATCTTGCTATGGAAATAAAAAAGAATCATTTTATATTTTGGCAAATTTAATTGCTCATGAGTATAACACAATAGCATTTGTTGGGAATATTTCTTTAATTCATTATGCGATTAAAAAAAGATTTATTTTGCTTGCTAATAGTTGACCAACTTATTATAATAGGTTTAGCAATTGTGAACGGAGTGAGTTGAACATATGCCAAAACTTAGTGAGATTTTTAAGAAACAGGGTGGAATGCAGCTGATAAAACGTTATGTAAAGAGCGGAGTGCTATTTACAGCTATGGCAGAGTTTGTTTTACTCGGTAAAAGCAGAACGGCTTTAGAAATATTAAGATTATCAACAATATTAAAGACAGAACAGAAGCTTTATAAAAAATACATAGGTTCGTTGAAACAGTTTGACAAAGAATATGATAGTAGTTTGCCGCAGAAGCAGAGTAATAAAGTATGGGTTTGCTGGTTTCAAGGAATAGAGAATGCTCCTGAAGTGGTTAAAAGATGTTATCAGTCATTACGGGATAACCTCACAGATAGAGAAATTATCCTTCTGACATCTGATAATATTGAAGAGTATGTTAAGTTTCCTGCTTATATTTATGAAAAGTGGAGAAGTGGGCAGATTACCCATACTCATATGACAGATCTGTTGCGCCTTGAGTTGTTGATCAAATATGGTGGAACATGGATCGACTCGACTGTATTGTGTACAAGAAAAAGGAATCAAATACCAGACTATTTTTTTGATTCAGACTTGTTTTTCTATCAGAACTTAAAACCAGGCAGAGATGGACATGCTACTGTTTTGTCCAGCTGGTATATGTGCGGATGCACTAATAATAAAATTTTAATGGCAGTGAGATATTTGTGCTATGAATATTGGAAAAATCATAATGATATGGTGGACTATTTTCTCTTGCATGATTTTTTCCAGATAGTTATTGAATATTATGAAGATGATTGGAAAAAGGTGATACCATATAGTAATGCAACACCTCATATATTATTACTAAGATTATTTGATAAATATGATGAAAAGATGTTCGAGTGTATTTTGGGGCAAACGCCATTCCATAAGTTGAGTTATAAATTCACAGATGAGCAGAAGGATATTCCAGATACATACTATCAGAAGTTATTTGTAAAAAATAATTGAAATTAAGTAAGTAGATTTGTAACTGTTCTGCATAAAATTTTGCACAACGCTGCAAAATCCATATGAAAGAATTATAGTTTGCATTGGTGGTGTTATTGCCATTCAAAGCAAAGGTCAAGGCACAAACGTTGAAGTGTCTGTGAACATTTATATGGTGATTATAGTGTATGAAATAATTTAAGGAGTGGCTTTAGAAATGAAAAGTAATAAAAAAGTGAATTTTTTAAAAAAGAATAAATTATTTTTGGGTTCTATAATATTTATGATATCTATAGTTCTGTTCGCTATTATAAATCTGGATAAATTTAAGATGATAACAAATGAATTGTTTAGCGTATGTACAACATATTTTGGATGGCTATATTTAATTGCGATGCTTTTATTTGTTATAGTATCTGTCTGTGTTGCTTTTTCAAGGTATGGAAACATAAAACTCGGAAAAAAAGAGGACAAACCTGAATACAGTAATAAATCATGGTTTGCAATGCTTTTTTGCGCAGGAATGGGTGTAGGACTTGTCTTTTGGGGAGTTTCAGAACCAATATCACATTATATTAATCCATTAGGCTGCGAGGGAGGAACCATAGATGCATCAAAGTTTGCCTTTAGAACTGTATTTATGCATTGGGGGATTCATCCATGGGCTTGTTATGCGATTGTAGGACTGACTGTGGCGTATTTTAAATTTAAAAGAGAAAAGTCAGGGCTTATTAGCTCAACTATATCAAATGTAATAACAAATAGAATTGTTTTAAAGATAGTCGATTTTTTAGCGGTATTTGCAACGATAGCAGGAATAGTTACATCGTTAGGTTTGGGCGTTTTGCAAGTCAATAGTGGTTTGAATTATCTGATGAATGTTCCTAACAATGTATCTATACAAATAGTAATAATTGTTTTAGTAACAATTATTTTTATTATTTCTGCAGTATCTGGAATAAATAAGGGAGTAAAACTTCTGTCGAATGTAAATTTAATCTTAGCGATTTTTTTGACGGTATTTTGCTTTTTGATAGGACCCAAACTTGATATTTTGAATAATCTTACTTCTGGTTTAGGAGGTTATTTATCAAACATAATTCAGGATAGCCTTGCAATTGAGACATATGGTGATAATTCTTGGTTGAGTAGTTGGAGAATATTCTATTGGGCCTGGTGGGTTGCTTGGGCACCATTTGTTGGAATATTTATTGCAAGAATATCGAAAGGGAGGACGATTAGAGAATTTATATTAGGTGTTGTTTTAGCGCCTACATTAGCATCAATTATTTGGTTTTCAGTATGGGGAACTTTAGGAATTTCGTTTGGACAGGATGGCAGATTAACAACTGAAAACTTAACTAATATTGCTGCTTCGCCTGAGACGGGTTTATTTGTTGTTTTATCAGAGTATCCACTGGGGGTTATTATTTCCGGATTGACGTTGGCTTTGATTGTTACATTTTTTGTGACTTCTGCCGACTCAGGAACGTATGTCTTGGCGATGCTTACATCAGAAGGGAATATCAATCCGGCAAAAAACAAAAAAATAGTTTGGGGAATTATTCAGGCAATACTTGCGATTCTGCTTTTGGTTTGTGGTGGATTAAAGCCATTACAGACAATATCTATAGTTGCTGCATTGCCGTTTTTATGTGTGATGATTGTGCAGATAATTGCACTGTTTAAAGATCTTAGGGAGGAAAAAGAGAAAAATGAATGATCATATTGAATACATTGTTTTTGGATCAGAACACTACAACCCATTGGGAATAATTAGGAGTTTGGGAGAAGCAGGTATTTCACCAATTGCAGTAATTGTACGCAGTAACAGACCTTTTGCATCAAAAAGTAAGTATATTAAAAAATTACATTTGGTTGATTCAATAGTAGAAGGTTATACGTTAATCCAGAATACATATAATTCTCATAACCCAAATTGCAAATCAATTATATTGACAGGTGGAGACGATGCAACAAGTATATTGGACATTCATTTTGATGAGCTTAAGGATGGATTTATTTTTCAAAATGCTGGAAAAAAAGGCAGAATTACCCACTACATGGATAAGAAAGCAATAAATGAACTTGCAAAAGAGAAAGGCTTTGATGTATTGGAAAATGTTGTCCTTCACAAAGATGATGATATTCCAGATTTGGAATACCCTGTAATAACTAAGTCAATTTCATCTAATGCAGGCGGCAAGAAAGATGTATCCTAAAATCCCGGCCTGATTATACACTGGTTTAAGCTATTAAGTGATAC
>CARTDA010000020.1:0-65690 GCA_949066965.1 uncultured Lachnospiraceae bacterium | reverse complement strand
GGGAGGCAATGGTTGACGAGATTGTGCGCGGCATGAAATGGAAAGTGCTTGACAGCTATACCTGCATTCACAATTACATTGATTTTTCGGGTGACGTGCCGCTTCTGCGAAAAGGTGCAATCAGCGCGCGGGCAGGGGAACAGGTAATTATTCCGATGAATATGCGCGACGGAATCATCCTGGGAACAGGACTTGGAAATGCGGACTGGAACGAGTCGGCACCGCATGGATCGGGGCGCGTTTACAGACGCTCCGAGGTGAAGGAGCACCATACCGTTTCCGAATTTAAGAAGGCGATGGAGGGCATTTACTCAATCTGCATCAACAAGGACACCCTGGACGAATCGCCGTTTGCGTACCGTAGGATAGAAGACATGCTGGACGTGATTGGTGAGACCGTGACCGTAGAAAAGGTCATTAAGCCAGTCTATAATTTTAAGGCTGGCGGGACAAAGTAATAGACAACCGTTTTCAGTTCAGTTAAAATAACTATAGTAGAGTTTATAAACACGTTTTAACAGGACAATAGAATAGGAGGCGGTAAGCATGATTATCACAATCAGTCGGGAGACAGGGAGCGGCGGACATACCGTAGGCAGGCTTTTGGCGGAGAAGCTCGGATATGATTTTTATGACAAGGAAATCGTGGCGTCCGTGGCAGGCAGGATGGGGATTGACGAGAAGCTCATCCTGGAAAACGGCGAAAACATGTCCGACCAGGATTACATTGACATGAAGAGCGGTTTCGTGCCGTACTACAGGAAATCCGCGGTGCCCTACGAGGAAATCAGGGAGGCGCAGGAAAAAGTAATCAGGAGCATTGCAGAGAAAGGAAACTGTGTGATTGTCGGGCGCGGCGCCGACTATATTCTGAGAGAACGTAAGGACGCTTTCCATGTGTTTATCCACGCAGGCATGGAGCACCGCGTCAGGCGGGTACAGCGCCAAGAGGGCGTGACAGACCAGGAGGAACGCATCCGGAAGGAGCTTGGGCAAAACGACCGCTCCCGGGCGATGTATCATCAATATTTTACCGACAGGGAGTGGGGAAAAGTCGGGAACTACACCCTTTCACTTGACTCCGGCACCTTCACCAAGACACAGTGTGCAGAACTGATTATCAAGGCGATGGAGATGAAGCGGCTGTGAATATGGAAAGAATAGGATTTTTATAAAGTGGGGGATATGTTTTGGAAGATTATGGGAAAGAACTGGAGCAGGCAAAAAAGAGGAACAATAAAGTAAAGATAACAAATATAGCCATAAGCAAAGTTCCATATATAGAATATAAAAATATGACTGAAGAACAGAATTTGATTATGCAAAAATTAGCAAAAGAAGTATTGTTTTTATCGCAGAACTGTAATGACAGTAATGAGGTTGCAATTACTTGCGATATGGGCAGTGATAATCCTTTAGAAAGCTATGGAGTGTGTATGGGACAGGAACATAGTGTCGATGTGTGTTCTGATACACAGTCAAATCATTTGATTATGTCAGCATCCTTGTGTACAGTGGTTATATTGCATAATCATCCATCACTACAGACATTTTCACTTGATGATATACGTTTTTTTATTGCGAATAGGGGGATATCAATTTTAGTGGTTGTTAGTAATCAGGGAAAGATACATTACATTTTTAAAGATAAAAAGTATGTTGAGCGAGAAGCTGTTAGCTTATTTAATGATTGTGTTCATGATTTAAAAAGAGGAGCATCAGTTCAAGAATGTTACAATAGGGCATTATCGTTTCTGGCAAGGTGTAGCGAGTCAGGATTGTTTTATACGTAAATGAAATTTGTTAGGAAAATGATTGTGTGCTGCGTGACATATCCTGAATATGATTGGAGGTTAGTGTGAAAAATAAATTTTTCACACGCAACTTTGTGCCTGCGGCCCAAAGTTTGCAGGCTGTGAGAAAGGCATGGTGATTAATATGTGTAATTATGTTTTAAATGATGTTGGATATGACAATGCTCCACTGGAAATTATTGATCCAAAACGGGTAGAGCATATTGATGAAAAAAAATTGTCGGAGAGCATAACAAAGAACAAAAAAATAATTGAGCAGATGAGAAACAGTGCAAAATATAGGGAATTAATCGGACAGCAAAATACAAACATATAAAAGCGTTCTCAGGGAAAACTGGAGGTAAATATGTCAGAATTAACATCCATGATGAATATTGGTAAAGAAATGGCAAAAAAGCTGATATCTGTTGGTATTGAATCTTCCGAGGAACTAATTGAGGCAGGTGCGAAAGACGCATTTCTTAAGCTAAAGCAGAAATACCCAAATGTGTGTCTGGTACATTTATATACATTAGAGGGAGCAATTCATGATACGGAATATAACAGGCTTTCAGAAGATACAAAAAAGGAATTGAAGGAATTTAGCGATTTTCTGAAAAAATGACATCATGTAAACGCTATGTTTCTTATCTGCACAGGAGGAGAAAAATGACAGATGGACACATTCATATTGAACGTGGAGCATATACGCTCGACTGGATCAATCAATTTGTAAGTAAGGCAGTTGAAATGGAGATTGACGAGATACGTCTGTTGGAGCATTGTTATAGATTTGAGGAGTTTGTTCCAATGTATGATTCCGTGTGTGCGTATAGTGAATATGTGGATGCATGGTTTCATAGAAATGCAGGTGTGCATAAACTCGCTGATTATCTGGAACTTATTGAACAAGTCAGAAACGAACAGTTTCCAGTAGAAATCAAGTTTGGTCTTGAAATATGTTATTTCAAAGAGTTTGAAAGCTTTATTTCAGAACTTACAAAAGGTAAGGGCTTTGATTTTTTATTGGGAAGCATTCATTTTGTTGATAATTTTGCTTTTGACCATAAAGCTGGGCATTGGGCGGGGCTTGATGTGGATAAAATATATCGCAGATATTTTGAGGACTCTGTTTCATTGGCTAAGAGCGGAATATTTGACGGCATCGGTCATCCGGATGCGATAAAATTATTCGGTCATAAACCATCGTATTCGCTGTCAGGCTATTATGAGAGCCTGGCTAAGGAACTTGCAAAAAGTAATATGTATGCGGATCAAAATAGTGGAGTCGCCAGAAGGTGCCCTGAAACGTCTTCACTTGGTATGGATGCAGAACTGCTTAGAATATTGAAAAAGTATCATGTGAAAATCATTACTTCATCTGATGCACATTGCCCTGAAGATGTTGGATATAAAATTAAGGAGCTTAACAGCCTTATTATGTGTTGAGGCACGTTTCTGTCGACAGTGATAAATATTCAAAAGGCGCTTCTTATATTGCTGAAAAATCCAGTCCGGCATATGAAGGTCTGGACACCTTGCATAATTTACAACATAAACGATATCAAGGGGGAGCACGTATTAACAGAGGAAAGACTTTATGACATTATTCAGTGGTTTGAAAGGAATGGTGAGGTTCATTATGGGCGGGATAAATGATGCAGCTGCTGTAAAAAGCCAGTATAATACATCAAACAATTTAAATACAAGAATATCAATTCATGACAAATATTCAACGAATAAAATGGGGTTTGGAAACTGGATTGTCTCCAATTATAAAATTGACAAAGGAGCAGACGTATTGGAGATCGGCTGTGGAACCGGAGATATGTGGAAAAACAGGGAAGCTTTGATTGGTGACTGTTCCAAATTAATCCTTTCTGATTTCTCAGAAGGAATGTTATCATCAGCAAAGAACAATATCGGTAACCATGACAATATTGAATACAGGGTTTTGGATATTCAGGAGATACCTTATCATGATGCTGCATTCGATGTTGTGATTGCAAATATGATGCTGTACCATGTACCTGATATAGACAAAGGACTAGCGGAGGTACGGCGGGTTTTAAGGAAAGACGGTCATTTTTACTGTGCGACATACGGAGAGCACGGAATTATCGAATATCTTTCAAAAATTCTTTTTGCATACGGTGTGGAGGATAATGTAAATAAGAATTTTACACTGCAAAACGGATATGAGATTTTGAGTAAGTTTTTTTCAAAGGTCGAAAAATTAGAATATATCGATTCATTGGCAGTGACCAATATAGATGATATGATGGACTATATTTACTCGCTTTCCGGCATGGTGTTCCTAAGCAGCGTGCCCAGACAGGAAATAAGAGATATCTTGAAAAACAATACTATAGACAATATCTTAAATGTACCAAAGGAGTATGGAATGTTTATCGCGTCATAGAAAATCGAAAGAGATAGGTGTTAGGTCAGGTTATAGAGAAGCTGAAAAAGGATAATTTGCTATGAGTAATTTGTTGACAGTGGAATATCGCTGTGTATGTGATTGAACGTGGAAAAGATTAAATGCTGCCGAGGAAGCAATTGAGAATATGGTTGGATGGAGAAGTGAAGATTATGGAAGCATTGAGAAAAGAAGCTCTTTATACAATTGAGGATATTTATAAATTACCGGACGGTGAACGGGCAGAGTTGATTGATGGTCAAATTTATTATATGGCGCCGCCAAGCTGGAAACACCAGCGAATTAGCGGTAAATTACATCAGAAAATTGCAAATTATATTGATAAAAATAATGGACAATGTGAGGTATTAGCCGCACCTTTTGCTGTGTTCTTAAACAATGATGATATAAATTATTTTGAGCCGGATATTTCTGTGATCTGTGATATTTCTAAATTGGATGAGAAAGGCTGCCATGGCGCACCTGACTGGGTTATTGAGATCGTATCTCCGAGTAGTAAGCCAAGGGACTATTTGACTAAATTGTTCAAATACAGGACAGCAGGAGTCAGGGAATACTGGATTGTTGATCCAGGGAAGGATATGACAACAGTATACTCTTTTGAACATGACACTGTAGAACAATATGATTTTGATGAAGATGTACCTGTTGGAATCTATGAAAGCTTAACGATAAAAATAGAATAATTGCGGTTTCAGTGAAACATGTATTGCTATGAGATATAAAAGCATTATTTGTGAAAGTTCCGGCAGTTTCCCCGGATGAATTCATGAAAAATACAAATAGTCATCAAGAAGAAAGGGCATAGCATGGAAGAACTACAGTATGAATTAGTGGACAATGTATTGTGCGCAGAAGATTTTATTCAATTAAAAGCGGCAGTTGGAATGATAGACAGACCTTTAGGTCAGGTGGAGAAAGCGCTTCAAAATGGATTGTTTCATGTATCGGCAATATGCGATGGAAAAACAGTCGGAATGGGAAGGCTTGTCGGTGACGGGGCGATGTACTGGTATTTGCAGGATATTATTGTTTTGCCAGAGTATCAGGGAAAAGGAATCGGGAAAAACATTGTAAACAGGCTTTTGAAGCATATTAAAAGCACAGCCATTCCGGGCACTAAGATAGAAGTTGGTTTGACATCTGTGAAAGGGAAAGAGCCTTTTTACGAAAAACTGGGATTTTCTATCGGCGCAACAGGGATGCGGCTGTGGATTGACCTGTAACGAGAGCAAAATAAAAAACATATAAAAAACATATTCGATAAGAACTTGCAATCTAAAAACGATTGCGATACAATAACACATGAGTATTTCATAAAAAATTAAGAATATAAGCCCCTCTGCAATAAAAGGGGTTGAAAAGGAGTAAAAAGACATGAGCAAAGAGTATTCTCCAAAGGACATTGAGAAAAAGTGGCAGGATATATGGGACAAGGAGGAGGCCTTCAAGGTTGGTGTTGACAAGACAAAACCAAAGTACTATGCGCTTGTGGAGTTTCCGTATCCGTCAGGACAGGGGCTTCACGTAGGGCATCCCAGACCATACACGGCGATGGATATTGTGTCGAGAAAGCGCAGGATGCAGGGCTATAACGTACTGTTCCCGATGGGATGGGACGCGTTCGGGCTTCCGACGGAGAACTATGCAATCCAGAACAAGATTCACCCAAAGATTGTGACAAAAAATAATGTGGAACATTTCAAGAGCCAGTTAAAGGCACTCGGTTATTCATTTGACTGGTCAAAAGAAGTGAACACCACCGATGAAAATTATTACAAGTGGACGCAGTGGATATTCTTACAGCTGTTCAAGAAAGGGCTTGCCTACAAGAGTGAGATGCCGATTAACTTCTGCACCTCGTGCAAGGTCGGTCTTGCCAACGAGGAGGTTGTAAACGGCGTGTGTGAGCGCTGTGGTTCCGAGGTCATTCGGAAGATGCAGTCCCAGTGGATGCTCAAAATCACGGAATATGCCGACAAATTAATCGAAGGGCTTGACCATGTGGACTATATTGAAAAGGTCAAGGTTTCCCAGAAAAACTGGATTGGACGTTCCGAAGGCGCTGAGGTGGAGTTTCAGATTAAGGACAAGGATGAGACCCTCTTAATCTATACGACAAGACCGGATACACTGTTTGGTGCGACATACATGGTCATTTCCCCGGAACATCCCTTGATAGAGAAATACAAGGCTGAAATCGGAAACTATGATGAGATTGCCGCCTACCGCGAACAGGCATCCAAAAAGTCTGACTTCGAGCGAACAGAGCTTGCCAAGGATAAGACGGGTGTGTGTATCAACGGTATTTCGGCGATAAATCCTGTCAACAACAAGGAAATTCCAGTGTGGGTTTCCGACTATGTGCTGATGTCATACGGAACAGGCGCAATCATGGCAGTACCGGCGCACGACACAAGGGACTGGGATTTTGCAAAGAAATTCGGACTGCCGATTATAGAGGTCGTAGCGGGCGGCGATGTCCAGAATGAGGCATTTACGGATGTTGCGACAGGCAAGCTCTGCAATTCTGACTTCCTTGACGGAATGGAAGTAAAGGATGCCAAGGATGCAATCACAAAGTGGCTGGAGGAAAAAGGAATCGGGCATAGAAAGGTCAACTTCAAGCTCCGTGACTGGGTATTTTCCCGCCAGCGTTACTGGGGCGAACCGATTCCCATTGTAAAATGTCCTTGCTGCGGATATGTCCCGCTTGACGAGAGCGAGCTTCCGTTAAAGCTTCCTGAGGTGGAGAGTTATATTCCTACCGATACAGGCGAGTCGCCGCTTGCGGCAATGCGTGACTGGGTGGAGACGACCTGTCCGAAGTGCGGCGGCAAGGCGGAGCGTGAGACAGATACCATGCCGCAGTGGGCGGGTTCCTCATGGTATTTCCTGCGCTACATCGATCCTGACAATGACAAGGCGTTTGCGTCAAAGGAAGCACTTGAGTACTGGATGCCTGTAGACTGGTACAATGGCGGAATGGAGCACACGACACTCCATCTGCTCTACTCAAGGTTCTGGCATAAGTTCCTCTATGACCAGAATCTGGTGCCCTGCGATGAGCCGTACAAAAAGCGGACAAGCCACGGCATGATTCTGGGACTGAATCCGCACAGCTTTGTCAACCAGACGGCGGAAGAGCAGAAAAGGCTGATTGCGCAGTATGGCAGCGAGAAGGAAGCAAGAAAGGCACTGGTTGAGAAGTTCGGGGAGATGGCGGAGCATCCGATTGTAAAGATGTCCAAGTCTCTGGGGAATGTCGTCAATCCGGATGATATTGTCAACGAGTATGGCGCAGATACCTTACGAACCTACGAGATGTTTATCGGTGCTTTTGATGTTTCCGCAGCGTGGAGCATGGAGGGCGTAAAGGGTTGCCGCAGATTCCTTGACAGGATATGGAAGCTTCAGGATATGCTGGTTGACGGCGATATGTACCGCACCGAATTTGAGACAAAGATTCACCAGACCATCAAAAAGGTGTCAAACGACTTTGAAAGCTTAAAGTTTAATACGGCGATTGCGGCAATGATGGCGCTTGTCAATGATTTTTACAAGGCAAATAGTATCACAAAAGGCGAATATGCGACACTGATTTTACTGCTGAACCCTGTGGCGCCGCACATGACAGAGGAGCTCTGGGAAGCATACTTTGGCAATGGCAGGGCTTACCAGCAGAAGTGGCCGGAGTACGACGAGGCAAAGACGGTGGAGTCCACCGTGGAGATTGCCGTGCAGATTAACGGCAAAGTGAAGGCGACACTGATGGTCGGACTTGACGAGGATGAGGCTTCAATCAAGGAAAAAGCGCATGATATCCCGGTGATAACAGAGCTTACGTCGGGTAAGAACATTATGAAGGAAATCTATGTAAAGGGCAGAATCCTGAACATCGTGGCAAAATAAAAACAGACTGCGCGGAGGCGAACATGTTCAATGATATTTTGACGCCAATGAACCACAGGGAGATTGAATACAATGCAAAAAAACTGTCGGGGTGCGATATTCCCGACAGTTTTTCCTGCGCGCAGATGCTGGAATGGCTTGATGAGACTGGCGCGCGTGTATTTGATGATGACCTTGTGATGGATTATGGAACAGACTGCCTAAGGCTGTATCTGCTATTTGAACAGACGCCAAAAGCGAATGACGCGCCCTGTTACGACAGCTGGCAGGAGGGGGCGCTGGAAGGCATCTATAAGTTCCTTGGCAGATACAGAAGGATGATACTTGTAACCGACATGTGGAACAGGTATGGCAATTATCATGAAGAAACGCTTCCGCCTGAAAATATCCGGCGTCTTGAAGCGGCACTGGAGACAGCAGACGCCAAAATCAGAAAGTACATCAGCCGCGGAAACACCATGCCAAACCGCCATAATATTGTGGCGGCGCTGATGGAGCTGCTGAATGTTTTCCAGAAAGAATTAAAAACAGGCCAGATTCTGACTTCATTCCATATGCATGCAGTGGAAACAGCTGTACCACATAACAGTATGCATGATGAAAACGATATACCGGCAGTCCAATGTGACAGGCGTAATTCCGGTGTGACAGGATTATGTCAGGCATTTATCAGTCGAATGGCGCCGTTTGCACCTGATATTTCAAGGATTTTATGGAAATTCCTAATATAAAATAAAAATTTTGCAAATTGTCTATACAATTTGCTTTTTTTATGTTATATTATTTATGATTAATTAACATAAAAGGTCTACGTATCCATTACGAAATATGAGGTGTGTAGTTTATGGGGAATAACAGGGCATTTGAGGCGTATAGTATAGGTTATGACCCTGATGCAGTAGAGCACGACCTGCAAATCATCAGTCAGCTGACACGTGGCATGACAGGCAGTAAAAAAAAGCTGACAATGCAGCAGGCACAGGCAATATACTATAGGATAAAAGAAGAGGACATACAGTTTCGGAGTAATATGGGGGAGGAGTTTCTGCTGAACCTGTATGAGAATATGACGGATGCACAGATTCAGCAGATAAACAGTGAAATCAGGCGAAAGCGCCAGCGGAAACAAAGCAGAAGGCAGCTGGTGCGGATTAACAGGAAAATTGCTGCGGCTGTGTCGGCGGTGGTGCTTGTATCCTCAATATTATGTATCAACTGGAGCCTGCTGATGGATTTGAGGACGAACTATCAGACAAAGAAGCTACAGGAAAAAGTGATTGTGCAGGCAGATTCATTAAGCGCGGACGGACTGGATACACTGCCGTCATCAGACGAAAACGAAGGTGCGGCGCCTCCTTCTGATGGAAATGGAGCCGGAATCGAAGAAAATAGTGCGTCCAGCAGTGAAATTTTGTTAAAATTTACACAGCTGTACAGCGAAAACCAGGATTTCGCAGGGTGGCTTAGAATCCCTGGGACAAAAATTGATTACCCGGTAATGTCAAGAGAGGGTGACAATAATTATTATCTTGACAAGAATTTTGAACAGCAGCATGATAAAAACGGACTCCTGATACTGGACTACAGAAGCAGCATCCAGGGCGGAACGGTATCGGGAGGACAGAACCTGATTATTTATGGCCACAATATGAGAACCGGCGTGATGTTCGGAACCCTGAAAAATTATAAGGAGAAATCCTTTTGCGATGAGCACATGACGATAAGCTTTGACACATTGTATGAGGAATGCGAATACCGGGTTGTGGCAGCGATGCTTGGCAGTGTGGCATATGAGGACGAGGATGTGTTTCGGTACTATGATGCGATTGACATCAGCACAGAGGAAGCCTTCAATGCATTCAGGGAAAATATAATGGGCAATGCCATCTACACCACGGATGAATCCATCGAGTACGGCGATTCCTGCCTGATATTGTCTACCTGTGATAACTACAAGGAAGACGGGCGTTTTGTGGTAGTTGCAAAAAAAGTGTGAGAAAACAAAATATAAAGGTAAGAGGGGATAGATATGTATCGGAAATTAAAAAATATTTTAGGGGTAAGCCTTATGGTGCTGGCAATCGTGATATCACAGATTCCCATGCCGGAGGCGCAGGCTGCAAAGGAGCTGGTGGAACAGGAAATGCAGGTTGACGATGTCTCTGCACACACTGTTACATTTAGCATGAATGGCGGCAGTTTTAACGGTGAATATAATGGCTATCGCTTTGAAGACAAGATGCCGGTGCTTGTGATTAATGATGGGGACACGGTGACCAGTTTTCCGGATGATAAGTTTGCATCGTATTCCGGATACCAGACAGAAGACAATGTGTGGTACACGGACAAGGCATGCAGGAATCCGTTTGATGCCGGAAGCCAGGTGAAAGAAAGCATGACACTGTATAAAAAGTGGTACCAGATTACTTCGGACGGAACGGCGCCGGCAGATAAGGGCTTTCATATCAGTGCGGACGGAACAATCCTGTACCGCTATGACGGCGATGAAAAGCATGTCCAGATACCGCAGACAGTAACGACAATAGCGGAAGGCGCATTTGACAATCTGCAGCAGGTGCGCGGAATTACCCTTCCCGCAGGAATACAGGAAGTTGCGGCGAATGCGTTTAGTGGTGTGACAGACGGCAATATTATATATGTTTACGATTCTGGAAGCGCTGATTCCATAGCATATGGAAAAAAGCTGGCAGATGAATACGAACAGCTGGTGTACAGTGAATATCTTGATGTGGAAAATACAGAGAAAATCGTAGGGATAGATTACCAGAGTGAGACGCCGGATGAGGAAAAGCCTGAAGAAAAGGAGGAGCCGGAGGAAACAAAAACAGAAGAAAAAAACACAGTGGAGCCAAGTAAGGAAGAAGACAAAACAGTGGACGAAAGTACTGTGGGAGGTACGACCGGAGAAACCGAACCTG
This sequence comes from uncultured Lachnospiraceae bacterium, assembly GCA_949066965.1. GTDB lineage: Bacteria > Bacillota > Clostridia > Lachnospirales > Lachnospiraceae > COE1. Next base: position 54,603 of record CARTDA010000020.1, on the reverse strand, counting down.
AGGGAAGTACGGCAAAAGAAAGTGAATCCAATGAACCTGAGGAAAGTGCGCCAGTGGAAAGCGGGTCGGGTGAAACGGAAACTGAGACGGAAAGCGCTTCCTCGACGGTGATTGTGGTAGAGCCGGATACAAAGTATACAGTCGTTTTCGATACAGGTATCTCGGATGTCGATGGGGAAAAGAGAGAAGTGCTCAGCAATCGCACGGTGTCTGAGCTCGTTTCGGTGGATGGCGAACAGCCGAAGATTTTAAGGAAGGATGATTACAGGATTGAAAGGGACGATGGCAAACAGGAGATAACATACATATTTAAAGGCTGGTATAAAGACAAGGGTCTCACAACGGAATGGGATTTTGACAATGACGTGGTAGAGGGCGACACCACAATTTATGCAAAGTGGGACAGACAGACGCGGGCATATTTTTACGTGACGTTCGCTGCTGCGGAAGGTTATGAAAATGCAGCGAATATCCCGGAGAAACAAAAACTGTATGAGGACGAGAACCTTGTGAAGCCTTCAAAGAAACCGTCTGTTAAAAATAAGGTCTTTAAAGGCTGGTATACGGATGAAAAGGATACTTCCACAGAGTATAAGTCATGGGGAAAACCCGTCACAAAGGATTTGACACTTTATGCACGGTTTGAGGAGAAAAGCTATACGGTCGTATTCCATATGAACGGAGGAGGCTTTACAGGAAGCTACAATGGTACATCCTATACGGACACAGCCAGCCTGAAAACAAAAATTACGGCAGGAAAGGCAATTGCCTCGTCAGATTATCCGCAAAACAGTTCGTCCGCAAGCTTTAAGTATTCAAACTATGCTACGGATTCCAACTGGTACAAGGATAAGGAAGGGCTTAGCGTCTATTCGGATAAGAATGCGGTGCTGAAGGATGACTTGACGCTATATAAGAAATGGTATTATACATCGTCAGGATTTACAATGAACGCATCAAGCAATGTATTATACAAATATAGCGGCAGTGTGGCAGACGTTACCATACCAGGCTCTGTAACGGTTATCGGGGCAGATGCCTTTTCGAGCATGGGAAGCATATCGAGCATTACATTGCCTGATAATATATCTGACATAAAAGATAATGCATTTAGCGGAGCCCGGAAGATATCAAAGGATATCACGATTACCGGAAAGACGGAACAATCGAAAAATATGGCAAAGGGGCTGGCAAACCAGTACACGCATCTGGTATATAAGGACAGTGCATCATCTGACGATTCGGTAGTTGTCACGGCAACAGGGTCGGGCGGCATCCAGCTTGGGGCGTCAATCAGCGGAAGTGCTGGTACATCCAAGAATACAACGCCTCCTGCGTCTGCTGGCAGCACCTCGTCACAGTCAGGTTCCATAGCGCTTGGGGCAGGCAGCATCGGTACGGGAGCTGCGGCGGCACAGACAGTAATACCGGGGGCTACAGGGACAATGCCAGTACAGGGAACAACACCGTCACAGGGGGCGGCTGTAAATCAAAATAATACATCCGTTCCACGCCAGAATGCTTCACAGGCTTCGCAGGGCTCGTCCGCATCGGGAAATCAGGGTGTCAGGACAACGTCAAAACAGAACGCCACCTCTGCGAGTGCGCCCAGAAGCACAGAGCATATAAAGGATTCCACACCAAAGACAGGAGATCCTTTACAATACCGCATGCTTATTGTGTGCGCAATGTTTTCGGTCGGGGCGCTGCTTGTTCTTACCGGGAACGGAAGAAAGAAGAAATTTTCTGCATCTTAGCGATATCATCGGGGGTTGAGTACTTTTTCAAAACGGAAAATATCAGCTCAACCTCCTCATTATTAAAAGAAATGTTGTTATCACGGCTCAGCTTGCCCAGCGAAAGCAAAAATGACATCATTTCTTTTTGGTTTCCGCGGTTGACAGATGCGCTTTGTACAAACATTTTATCGAGAAAGTCCAGTTTTGCCCTGTCAATGTTTTTTAGTTCCGGATCCTGCATCCATTTATTGTTTGTTTCCATTGTCGTTTCCTCCAAACATTTTCATTAATTCCATGATTTCACTGATATCCATTCCGTTCATTCCGGCACCGCCGGAAGCCATGTTTTCTGCCATGGAGCCCAAATCCATATCGGGATTCATGGTTTGGAACAGTTCTAACATCTGCTGCATTTCGCGCATGTTTTTCATTGTATTTATGACAGAAATTATCTGCTGGAACCCTTTTTCTTCATTTGGCGCAAGGTATTTGCGGACTGCTTTATAGATGTTTTCGATATTCTCGGCAGGCTCGGCGCCGTTTTTGGTGTCAGATGGTGTGCTGCAGGCGCGGATTCCGCTGCCAAAGTCAGAATTTCCTTTATGAATAAGGGAGAGCGTATACTGTAATTCCATATATTTGATCAAGGCAGGCATCATACTGGAATTTTTATTGTCCATAAAGGGCAAAAGGGACTTTAATATCTGGATGTGATTCGTGGTGTAGAAATGGTCAAACGCCAGCACGTAATCATTATCCTCCATAATCAACCTCCTTGCTGAAGATATATAATTAATCATATATATGATGAAGTATTGTCAGTTATTCGTGTCATAAATTGTGCAGGGAGAGTTTTTCCCATGCCTGCCATACGCCCTGTGTGTCGCTTTGATGGAATACTTCGTTCATATAGGATTACGCATGATTCAGAGGGTTCGTGAAACACGAACCCTCATGGTTGGAAGCTAGACTGTTTTGATTAGCATCCGCATCCGCATCCACCATTGCCATTGCCGCCACCGCAGCAGCAGGAAAGCAGGATAAGAATCCAAATCCAGCTTCCGCAGCCGTTGTTGCCGTTGTCACAGCCACATCCGCAGCCGCCGTTGTTGAAGAAGCCCATGCCGCTTCCGTTGCCGCAGCAGCAGGAAAGCAGGATAAGAATCCAAATCCAGCTTCCGCAGCCGTTATTGCCGCATCCACATTCTGAAATGTTATTTGTCTGATTGCATCCGCAATGGCTTGCTGATAATTCACTCATGGTTGAGTACCTCCGAAGAAGCTTTTTTCTATACTATATGACAGAATGCGAAATGTGTTCCAAAAGGAAAAAAATTTAATTGTGTGTTTTTGTCTGATAATTCGTTGAATATTTTGAAAAAACATTGTATAATAGTAAATAATGCACTTTTATAAATATGTATATGGGTGTTCCTGCACGATTCACATTTTAATGGATGTGCCGGGCACAATCGGATAAGGGGGATTTCAAACATGAGGTCAACTAAACTAAGACAGAAAATTATGGCAGGGATATTATGTGCGGCCATGGTGTTTCAGAGTGTATCTGTGGAAGCAGTGGCAAGTGAGGCTCCGGAAACGGTACAGTCTTATGATGATGGGGAACTGGATACAGCTGCGGATGAGACACGGGAAGATGAGACCGGGACAGATATTGCAGCAATATCATCAGAGGATGTGGCAGAAGGCACTTCTGCTGATCCTGAAATTCCTGAGACAATTGAGACGCCGGATGGTACTGGCACGGCGGAAGAACCAGATACTGTAGAATCATCGGACATCATCCATGAGTCAGAGGTTTTGGAGTCCCCGGTTACGACGGAAACGCCGGATATCACTGGGGGCGGGGATTCTTTTGAAGGTACAGGCGACGATACGGCCGAAACCTCAGGAACGGATGATTCCGGGGCATATACGGAAGAAATTACAGAGACGGAAGAGCTGGAAGAAACCGAAGGAACGGAACAGGAAATCGCACTGCTTGCCGACGAGCTTCCGGATTATAAGAAGCTGTTTACCGTTACCACGGAATACAAATATTATTTTTATGAAAATGTAAAAGAAATCTTTGTAGAGCTGGGAGGGTGTGAAATACCGGAAACAGGTGTCGGCATAGAGTTTTATATTGACCAGGATCCTGATGATGTGAGCGGGCAGCCAGTAACTTATGAAAAGCGCGGGGATTATTATGTGATACCCCTGGGCACGGCAGACATATCTGAGGGGACACACCGCCTGACGGTCAAGCTGAAGGATACAAGCGTTCCGGACGGCGAGTATTTGGTAAGCAGGGACAACATTGAGTTTGAGATAGAAAGAGTGGATAACGTATTTACGGAGGCAGAAAAATATTATATATCTTCAGAGGATGACACCATAGAAGTGGCATTTTACAATCCTACAGATGATATTGAGTCTGTCCAGATTACGGCGGCGAACGGCGATATCGTCGCGCGTTCCACTGAGCGGAGTCCGGCTGTAGATCAGGTAGAAGACCCGCGCTATACCGGAATCGGAGACGGATATGAGTATCCGGACACCATTTTACATAAGACAACGTGGGTTCTGCCCACCGAGAAGAATGCGCTTGAGATAGGAAACTATGATATCCGTCTGACGCTTAAGGGCGGCACGGAGCGAATGATTTCCAATGCCGTGGAGGTTTCGTCACGGGCTGTTGTCACCAAGTGTGTGCTCGGTATGGATTATGACAACACAAACAACCTGATATATCTCTACATTCAGGGAACCGGTTTCAATCCCTCGCAGGTCCGGTTTGACTTTATAGATGAAGCGACATCCGCAATGCTGTCTACCACACGTATTGATTACAAGACAGTGCAGTCAGGTTTTATTGTCAAGTTCCGGAAGGAGGGGAACTGGGATAAGGCAGGAAAAGAAATAAAAGTGAGAATCTCCAAGAAATCCGGAAACATTGATTTTACACAGAATGAGTTTGATGCGGTACTGGAGAGTGGAATTTACTATGCAGAGTACAACAGTGTACTGAGCGCAGTGGAAGTCGGCGTCACGACGGATCTGAATGGAAAGGCAGTCAGCTTCAGAATCGTTGACACGACAGATGCCCACGACCTTGTCAGTGAAGTCACGTCAAGGTCGCTGACGGAGAGTCTTGCCTACCTGACACCCTTAAGTCCCGAAAAGCTACAGCGGGGCGGCAGATACTGCGTGGAGCTGAAAGCCAGCGGGAATGTATATTATAAAGAGTTCAGGATGAATCAGGCGGCGCAGAGCACCAATCACTGGGAGGCATCTGCGGTAATATCACAGAATGCGGAGCGGCATGATTTTTATTACTGTGCCATTGAGCCTGGAATTAGTAATAATGAATTAAAGGCATCAATAGACGGATATGATGGGGATGTCGCATTCTATGCAAGTGAGTGGGAGCGTGAGGATGACGCGAAAGGAACCCGTATCCAGATTTGGATTCCCACAAGAAAATTGTCAGTCGGGAAGCATACGGTAAGACTTACCAGAAACGGCAGTAATTTCACCAGCTACAGCTTTGAAGTCATCGCTGCCGATTATGACAGGTTTGTTCTTGATACCTACTCCCTTTCATGGATTGATGATGAAACAATTCAGGTATATTTAAAGACACCGAACTGTGCCGAGACAGATGATTTTGATGTAAAATTGCTGGGCACCAATGACAGGGAGCCTGCGGTAACCGTTACGGAGGTGACAGACAGATATACGGACAGCGTATTCATGAACGTTACCGGTTTGAAGAAGAGCAGTGCATTCAAAGAGTATTATGTGCTGATAACGCATAAGAAGCTTGGGCAGCCTGTCAAGATGTCCAATATGGATGAAAAGTACTATGCGGATGAAGAGAAGGGGGAAAAGGTATCCATTTCTTCCAACAAAGGTCTGCCTGTCATTGCTAATAACAGGGTAATCGGTATCAATATTCAGAACCTCGCGCTGCCGGCAACATTGACAATCTATGCGACGGATACCACGGATATCATCACCAAGCTGACTATCCCTTCAACGGTAGAGGGCAATTATTTTTATTTTACCAAGGAGTTTTATGATAGCTTTGTGATAAAAGACAGGCTGTATGACATGACGCTCTCGGATTATGACGAGAGCTGGGGAAGGTCATATGCAAGAATAAATATTGGATACAAAGGTGAAACAGAGGTAAATGACTTTGATTTAAAAATAACAAGTGATACTTTGTACATTGACGGTCCTGAGAGTGGAAGGTCGGCAGTCATTACCGTATCAGGTAATACACAGAAGCCAGTATTTGAGGTTTCTGATGAAACGGTTGTCGAATTAGAAGACTACATAGAAACTTCGGACGACACAGGGGTACAGAGTCCGGATCCCAATAAAAAACGTGTTATCGCCAAAAGCACGGGAGCAACCGATATTACAGTTATTGCGGATGGCGTCAAGAAGAGTATTTTTGTCACGGTTACGAGAAGTGCATCCGGCATTACAATAAATACGGCAAACCGCAGCATGAAGGTTGGCGATTCTTTTGAGGCAGAGGCATATATCCTGCCAAAAAGCGCAGAAGATCCGACGCAGATTGTGAATTTTACGTCATCAAACAACAGTGTATTATATGTAAGAAAGCTTACAAATACCACGGCAAAGGTTACTGCACTGAAAGCCGGAACAGCCGTACTGCGTGCGACGCTGGAAGGGACGACATACACTGTGGCAGTGACCATTTCCATCACGGACTCACTTCCTTTGTATGATAAGAAAGAAATAAAGATTAAGGAAGTAGGTATCGTCAGCTATATTGAAAGGATTGACCAGTCATTGTCATCCTGTGCGCTGCCAGAGGGATGGGAGTGGGATGATGGTGACCTTGTCCTGACCGCAAGTGAACAGCTGCAGTATTGCTGGGCAACGTATACAGAGGAAGGCTACCAGCCATTTTCGGCAAGGCTGCCGGTCGCGGTAACGCGTATCTCGGGTATTGATGTAACAGGCAGGATGCTGATTAACCAGGGACAAAAGGAGACCTACAAAATTACCTATCAATACGCAGGCGCGGATATCAATACGCCGAAGTTCAGGGAAAGGATTACTGTAAATTGTGTCAGGACATCAGAGGATGATTTAGCGACAGTGGAATCCCTAGAATGGGATAAGATGGTAATAGCGGCAAAGGATGAAACGGGTGGCGGAAAAGTTGATTTCCGGCTGACATTGGCGATTGATAACGGGATAGACCAGGGCAGCAACTTGTTTGCAAAGGATTTTTCGATTCAGATTCCCTTCACGGACTGCATAGACAGTGTGAAAGTGAAGCCAATAAAGGCAAGCGGTCAGAATTTTGAATATTTTGAAAATGAAGACAGAATGGAAGTTGACGAAAATGATGTTAAGACATCAAAGTATTCTGTCGAATTGCAGGCAGAGGCGTCTGTCAATGGAATACCGAAAAGAAATGCGGATTTTACATGGGAGTCGGATGATAATTCCATTGCGACTGTCAGCGTAAATGAGAAAGGAACTGTGACGCTTGCCATTAAAAAGGCGGGCACCGTGAAGATTTCGGCGACTGCGGACGATGAGGGCAAGTGTGTAGGTACGCTGACAGTTGATATTATGGATTACGCACCAGTGCTTGAGGCATCAAATGTGACAATCAACAAGTACCGGAACAGCGGGACAGAATTTGCTTTTCAGGAACAGAACGGCAACAGGGTGAAATCCATGCGAATCCTTGAGGGGGAGGCAGAATCGCAGAACTTTTCGGCGAGCGTTCCGGCAGATGGGATATCTATCCTGCGGTTCAAGGCAGGCGCTCCGGCACTGGGATTCATTAAAAAGACTGTGTCAAATTGTAATATTGTGGCGGTGACAGAGAAGGGCACGTACAAATATGCCCTGAAGGTGACGACCGATGTCACAAAGCCTTCCGCGACGGTAAAGCTGAAAACAAAGGCAAATCTGTTTTACACAGATGCCGAGGCGGTTTATACGGTCTCAAGCAAATATACGGTTCAGTCTGTTGAGGACGTGACAGAAAATACAGAGAGCGAACGGTTTTATGGTATCTATGACGGAAGCAGCAACACGGTACATTTCAACACAAGGGGGACGCTTAACAGTGGCACATTGGGTCTGTTTACGGCATCAAGGTCACCCCGCCTGAATGTAAAATTAAAAATTACATTTGTGGATTACAGCGAGCCGCAGATTGTCGATGTCAAGGTTGCCACGGAAAATAAAAAGCCAGCCCTTGGACTGACAGGAATGGTAACCTGTCCGGGAATTACAAAAGGCGTGGTCAATGTCATAAATTCAAAAACGAAGGCAGTGATTCCGATGGACGCGCTTTCAATGACATTTAAAATTTTCAAGCCGGCGGACGGTTCTGTAGAGGCAGAGATAAAGAAGAACAGCGGCGGGGTGACACTGACCTATGCCGGAACAAAGAATTTGTCATACACTGCCATCGTGACAAGCAGCGAATGGACGCAGGATGTAAGCGTGAAGGGCAAGGTATCCTATATAAAGTCGCCGGAGAAGCTGGCACTCGCACTGGGAAGCAAGCAGGTGACCTTGAATATGGCGACAAATGTGACGGCGAACGGAATGCACACGATACCGGTGGCTGTAAATGGAAGTGATATTGCCATAACAAAACTGACATACGATGGTACGGCACAGCCGCTGATTGATACGTACGGTTACCTTAATGTTGAATTTTCATTCAAAAACCAGAGTATCAATCTGGGGTTAAATGCCGGAAAGCGGGGACCGGTCAAACCAGGAACCTACAAACTGAATCTGTATGCGACAATCAATATTCCGGATTCGAGCATGCCTGACCAAGTGAGAGAGATTCAGATTAAAAAGGCGACACTGACAGTTAAGCTTGCTGAGGAAGGGACTGCAAAGGTGACGCTTGCATCGCCGAAGGGAAAAATTAACCTGGTTGACAGGGCAAATACATCTGTTGTTTATACGCCAAAGATTTCTGGAATTGATGCTTCCATTAAGAGTGTCAGTGTGGATGGGGAAAGCGAAAATGCGAAATATTTTACGGCTTTTCTGAATGATGACAACAAAGTAGAAGTAAAAGCCAGGGCTGGAAGGAGCATGTCGACCAAGGACGCGTATGATGTTACAATCGTGTCCGTGCTGCATAATGGATATATAATAAGGTCGTCTGTCAAAATTAAGCCGGTCAATAAGCTGCCAAAGATTGTATTTACTCCTGCAAAGTGCAATCTGTACAGGAGCAACAACAACAAATATACCGTTTCCGTGGCATTGAAAAACAGCAGCATCGATCTCAATAACATAACGGGAATCAAGATTGACGCAGGCACCAGCAAGGGCAACGCGGATAAATTTTTACTGGTCAACAATATCGGCAAGAATGGTACGGTCAGCTTTAACCTGGCAGGAGACAGGAACAGTATCAGGAAAGGACAGTACAAATTAAAATGCCTTGTTACGTTCCGGGATGCGGATTCGGAGGCAAAGCCCGCTGTTGTAAATATGACAATAACTGTAAAATAATCATTTAAATTGTTTCAATATTAGAAACAGCACATGAAATTCGTGCTGTTTCTAATATTTTGTCATAAAAATCGGAAAAAGACTTGAAATTAACTGAAAATATAGTAAAATAATAGTATATATGTAAACCGTTTAAATAGAAAAATTATGTTGACAAACAGACGTAATGCCTTGCGGAAAGGTTTAATCACACAGAAAGGGAGATAGAATGGCGGAAGTAAAATGGACTGTCGAGGGCAGGCGGTTTCGGAACGCAGAGGAATATCAGGCGGCTCTAAGGGACAAAGAACGCATCGATTCCATTACCGGCAATCTGAAACTGGATAATCCAAAGGATATTGAAGCGCTGTATCTGGAATTGAAGAAGGGACAATATACATTTGAATCCATAGTGGGCAGACAGTTTGATGACAATATTTATGAACTGTACCAGAGAATTAAGCGGGAAGAGAAGGAAGCGGAGGAAAAAAAGACTGCGCGAAAGGAGAAAAGGAAGCAGCAGGTTCAACAAATAGAAAAACTTGTGAAACCATCAAAAAAGAAGAAAAAATCCGAAGGCAGCACAAAGCTTGAGGATTTTGATAAAAATATGCAGGCACAGATTATGGCGGTTCTCAGGAAGAGGGAAAGAAAACGAAGAATCCTGATGGCGGTCTGTATGTTCCTGTGTATCATCAGTTTCGGGTACCTTGGTGCATACTATCAGGTGTCGGCAAAGAGCGCAAGGGAGTTCGAGGAGCTGACTGCATTGAAGGAGGCAGGGGCACAGGGGGCCTATTCCGGCAGCAAAAAGGTGGAGATTCACCTGGCGGACAAGGATGAGACGGTGCCGGATATCCTGCCGGAGTATGAAAAAATACATCAAAAGAACCAAAGGCTAATCGGATGGGTAAAAATTGACGATACAATAATTGACTATCCTGTGATGCAGACAGTCAACAACGAGTATTATTTAGACCACAATTTTAATCAGGAGGAGGACAGGAACGGCTGTATCTTTATGGATTACCAGTGTGATGTGGTCAAGGGCTGTGACAATATCATCCTGTATGGCCATCACATGAAATCCGGAAAAATGTTTGGGACATTAAATAAATACAGCAAGGAGTCTTATTATGAGGAACATCCGACAATACAGTTTGATACGATTTATGAGAAGGGAACGTATCAGGTGATGTATGTATTCCGGTCAAAGGTTTACTCGGAGGAGGATGTAACCTTTAAGTACTATCAATTTATCAATGCCGCTTCGGAGATGGAGTTCAACTCATATTTAAATGAAATGGCGGCGTTGTCGTTATATGACACGGGAGTTACCGCAGGCTACGGCGACAAGCTTCTGACACTTTCGACCTGTGATTATCAGGAGAAAAAGGGAAGGTTTGTCGTGGTGGCGAAAAAGATTAAGTAATAGGGAGTATAAATAACAAAGTGGGGAGAGACAACATGACAAAGAGTAGAAAGAAAAAGAACTATAAGCTGAGGAGACGTGTAAAACGGACTGTGGCAGCGCTCACAATGATCATGGCGATTGTCGTGGCAGCGATACCAGTCGAGAATTATGGTACGATGCAGGCGTCAGGTGTGGATGGGGGAGTCAATCTCGCGGAAAATGCATCAGCATATTTGGAGAACTGTGACAAGCACTATAATTCGGATTTGGAGAATGCCTATGGCGGTACCGAGGTTACAGTACAGCATATTGAGGGTGACTCCTTTATCAATGCCTTTAAGATTAAATTAAAAGGCGGCAGCAGTGAAGACGCGATGATTACGGAGAGTGTCTTTGAACGGGAGCTGGAGAAGTTCGATATTCATGAGGTGGAGTATTATGAGTATGTCCAGATGGATGCCGATTATCTCAAGGCAGTGGAGAATGCGTTTGATGCAGAGACCTATTCCCTTGTATTCACGAATGACCGCAAAAGCTACAGTGCGAGGACGGAAACAATAACAGATGCTTCCGGGGCAAGTGTCACGTTAAACCTGAATGCAGTTAATTATGACCTGATATCAACGGAATCACCAAGTGAGACAATAACCAATACAGCATCAGGATCCTTGGATAGTACATTGACCGGTTCAAATCCGTATGTTGCAATAAAGGCACCGACAAGCAACCCCAAAATTTTTGAGACATATGCTCCGGTACTGCTAAAAACCCATACGGACAAAATTGATGCCTACAATACAGAGATGAAACGGTATACAGATGTACTGGATGGCATAAAGGACAAAACACCTCTTACGCGGGATGATGAGACAAGATGGAATGAGGCAGTCAGCAACATTACAACATTAAACGGTTCGGCAGCAAATTTGTCAACATTTTCTAAGACTTTTGCAGAGATGCGGGCAGAGGCAAGGGACGAGGATGAGGATGGCAATGACCTTCCTGATATTGAAGATTATGTAATCTGCCAGAGAATTGCTTCAAGTAACAATGGAGACCTCGTCAAGTATAAGTTAAAGAAACTTACAAACGGAGACGCAGTGGTATATGTTCCGAAGAATGACAGTCCGAATGGACCTGATTCCGGTCAGAAGAATGATGATGAGGGATACCTTGCAGGCGGAAAGGCAAACATAAAGGGAATTGCTTCCAGGGCTTTTGATATTACATATACGGATAACGGCAAACATCCAATGGGATCAAACAGGGAAGTCGGAACGCTCACGATTCCGTTAACAGTGGAGTTTATCGGAGAGCAGGCGTTTGCCCACTCCAGGTTTTTGAAAGATGTGACGATTGATGATTCGAACCTTACGATATTGGGTGACGAGGCGTTTGCACAGTGCACGGGTCTTGCATCCATAAAATTTACAAGCGAAAATTCGCGTCTCAAAACAATTGGATGTCAGGCTTTTTATAACACAAGTCTGGACAGTATTATATTCCCGCCATATGTGGAGACCATCGGTGCAGGCTGCCTGTATCTTTCCAACATAAAAGAAATATCAATGGGCGGCGGTCTGAAAAACGAAACCTTGACAATTGAACCTTATGCATTTTTTGGATGTGAACAGCTGACAAAGGTGAACTTTGAAGGCGAGAGTACAAACTTTAAGATGGGTGATGCCATCTTTGCGCTGACATCCAGTCAGGGCGGCGGAGCGCTTGAAAGCTTTTCATTCCCATCTTATATGAACAAGATGGATAATGGCCCGGATTATTCGAGATACATTCTGGCAGGCAGGGAAAACCTTAAGACAGTCGTGCTCCCTGGAAGACTTGGCAACAGTGTGACAAATGATGATGAAAAATACGTGCCGGACGATACATTTTCCGGCTGTAAGAATCTTGAGTGCGTTGAGTTCCCGGATGGGGCATACGATGCAAAGTATCATTCGGATAAATTGTTTGCCGGCGTATTAAATAGTAATTTTTATGTAAGGGGACCAGAGACAGGCGCGAGCAGCAGCAGCATCGCATCACCGAGAAGCTGTACATGGAATGCGATTCCGGGATATTTCACCGAGGATGGCAAGCGGGGTGTTATTCCGTATGTATTTAAGGATGCGGATGGCAAGGAACACATGGAAATTGGTGTCGGTGAGGAGAACAGGGATGACTATATCGCAAGAATAGACATTATCGAGGGTTCCAAAAATGCGATTTTGTCCGGCTACATAGAGAACCATCCGACAGGAAATCCCCTTGCGGTAGTGATTCCCAAGACTGTCGGCGGATATACGATTACAGAAATTGCTGACGGATGCTTTAAGGATGTCAGTGATATTATCTATAAGGTAGTGATAGCGGACGGAACGGTTCAAAAGATTAATGCGAACGCGTTTAAGGGCTGTGACAAGCTGCAATGGGTAGAGCTTGGCGACTCCGTGAATTTTATTGGCGCAAGTGCATTTGAGGGGTGCGAGAGCCTTGAAAATGTCGTATTCAGCCAGACACAGACAGCGCTTTTTGGCGATGAGGATTCTTATTGGAAGGATGCGCTTACGATAGAGGAAAATGCGTTTAAGACCGGTTCGGATTTCCTTACATTCCATGGGGCGGTTCATCCGGATTATGCACCGTTCAAGCTTGCCATGAGCGCAGAGACGAAAAATATGACAGGCACAAGCCTGCCAATCTGCTACAAGACAGATGCACCGACGAACCTCACAATTCTGCGGGACAGTTCGACAGGCGAGAGCACACTGATTGATTATCCGCACTATGAGGAAATTGATACCATCAATGCAGATTTGATTAAGCTGTGGGCAAAAGGCGACAGCGGCTATAGTATCACAGACAAGTTCGAGGAGTTAAACGAGCTGAAAAACGTTGCAGACCCGAATTACGCAGAGCGGCCGTTTAACAATTACAAGAACTTCAATGAGAAGGACATTCCACTGTATACACTTTTTATGACGATACCGAAAGGAATCGACAGCATTGACGCGAGTGCATATTATAAGAGAAGTGAAAATGCAAATGACCTGGTATATCTGACAAGGACATACGAGTCACAGACAAAGTTTGTGAACGGCAAGGATATTGAGATTGGCATCAAGGGTGTACCGGATGGTTTGAAGAGGGACATCAACCAGCGGCAGACCTACAGCAGATATGATGATGTAAAAAGCGTATACTCTGACGACAAGTACATTTCAGAGACTGATTTGAATGAATTTGGACAGAAAGCCGGCTTGTTCAGCGGATTTCTGGCAGAGTCCGAGTTAAGCATGGAGACAGGTATTACAGACAGCATACCGGGAATCATATGGCGTACTTACAGTGGACATAAGTATGTGGAAAATTCCATTGTCGGGAATGATTATCTGACTTCAATTGACTTAAAGACAATTAAACAGCTTCCTGATTATGCATTTTTGAGCTGTGAGAACCTGCTGAGTACGAAATATGGTCTGGAAATGGAGACAATTGGTGCACTGCCGTACAGGAACTGTAAGAATTTAACAAGCATTGAAATACCAGAAGGCAACCAGTATGTGCAGTTTGCAAATATGATACTTTTCCGGAAAAATCAGACCAATGACAGGGCTGCAAGTGGGCTTGAGATTATTCAGTGTCTTGAGGGAAGAGGCAGCGGAAGTGGAAACAGTGGTTCGTTTAAGGTTGGTGAAGAATCCGGAGATACCCTTCTGGCAAATGTTGTCAGCATCGACAAGGAAGCTTTCTCATACTGTGAGGAAATAACAGAGGTTGATTTAAGCACGTCAAAGATTACACAGCTGCCGGAGAGATGTTTCTACAAGGCGGTCAAGCTTAGTACCGTGAAGCTGCCTGACAGCATTGAGACAATTGGTGAGGAAGCATTCCTTCAGACAAGTGATAATGTGGAAGTTACGATACCGAATCCAAGCTGTGCAATCGGAGAGACGGCATTTAACTTTGACGGCAACCGCAAAGTTACCATCAGGGGACCGCAGTACGATGCTTCAGGGACGAGGAACAGTGCAATTTACAACTATTACCTGAAGATGAAGGAGAAGCTCAGACCACAGGGTAAGGAAGAGAACATTATTTTTGTATCGGAAGATAAGCATAAGGTGACTTTTATTGATTATGACACGTCACTGATTGTTGACCCGGAAGTTCCGAACCCGCAGTATGTAGACCATGAGGCGAATGCCGTATGCGTGGCAAAACCGCAGCGGTCCGGATATGAGTTTACCGAATGGAAGTGTATTCTTTCAGATGGTACACAGTTTAAGGGCTCGGGCGATCCATGGCTGAAGGTCACGGAAGACAGAATTATCCAGGCAGTATACAAGCCGAATGCAAACATAATTGTACCGGACGGAAATGACTACAAGCTGACGATGAAGGACGGTACTGCAAACGGACAGACAGAGCTTACGGCAAAGGGCGGTGACAGAATAAATGTTGCCCCTGTCGCAAAGACAGACGGAAGCAAGTTCCAGTACTGGACTGTGGAGCCGAATGAGCATACAAATTTACTTGTTGATGGCGTCGCTACGGCAAATACTACGTTTATCATGCCGAACGCAGATGTGACACTGACAGCAAACTTTAGTGGTGGTTCCAGCGGCGGAGACAATCCGGGTGGCAACAAGCCAGGCGGAGATAATCCGGGCGGAGACAAACCGGGTGGCAGTGATTCCGCTAAGAAATACAAGGTAACAGTTAACTATGGTTCAGGAAGCGGTGAGTACGAGGCTGGTGTGACAGTCAATATTTCCGCATTTGCACCGGAGTCATCCAGCAGGGTATTCTCCAAGTGGACGACAAACAATTCCGGATTAGGGTTTGCCAATGCAAATTCCGCGACGACAAGCTTTATCATGCCGGCAGCGGATGTTACGGTAACGGCAAATTACAGGGTAAGAACGGACGATGACGATGATGATGATCAGCCGTCAAGAAGACCGGGAACCAATACAAGTACGACGACAACGGTAACCAACAGACCAAGCAGCTCGACCGGAACAACCGGGACGACAGGCACGGTCACAAATCCTGCGACAGGAAGTACCAATACAGTCAGCACGAACAATGACGGAAACAAGATTTATATTACGAAAAACGGTGTTTCGAATAAGGATGTGGCATCCATTTCCGTGGATGGCTCTACAGACAACTTTATAGTGAGAATCACGGAATCAGCAGAGGCAACTGCGGCGGTGGAAGAAGCGCTTATTAATAAGTACGGATCGCTTGACGGACTGGCTTATTTCCCGATGGATATCTCGCTCTATGACTCGACAGGCCAGAATAAGATTACAGATACCTACGGATTAAACATTACAGTGACGATGCCAATTCCGGATGTACTGATTCAGTATGGTGGAAATTCCCGTGTGGCGGCAGCGGATAATGGAAACCTGCAGCAGCTGACGCCGCGGTTTACGACAATTGACGGTATTGCATGTATTTCCTTTGTACCGCCGCACTTCTCACCGTATGTGATTTATGTGGACACCAACAACCTGACAGCAGGACAGACACTTGATGCGACACCGTCGACAGGCGACCCGATTCATCCGAAGTGGTTTGCGGCGATTGGCATGGCATGTATTTCTGTTATTCTGTTTGTGACAAGCGATGGGCGCAGGCGTAGAAACTTCGGGACAGCATAATTGCAGAAACAAGATAAAAAGGAGACCAATATGAAAAGAATACATATCGCGATAACAAGCGTGGCAGTACTGGGAATCCTTGTGCTTGTGACTGTTGCCCGGGGAATTGGCGGCGGTGTAACGGCCGCGGAGGATGAGAGATTTCGAATCAATGGAACGACATTGACAAAGTATCTGGGAACTGACACATTTGTCAGTATCCCGGATACGGTTACAACAATCGGTGAGGAAGCTTTTTCCGGAAACGAGACGGTGACAGGCGTTGAGATTCCGGATTCCATCACCACAATATCTTTTAATGCTTTCAAAAACTGTACGGCACTGACAGGCATTATTGTGCCTGACACAGTAGAGAAAATAGGTCCCGGCGCTTTCGAGGGATGCACGGCACTTACATCTGTTGAAATCGGTGCAGGCGTCAGCTCGTGGGGAACAGGGGTGTTTACAAACTGTGACAGCCTTGCAAAAATCACAGTTGACAAGGAGAATGAATATCTTACTTATTATAATGGTGCAGTGTATAATGGAAACATGACAATGCTGTACCAGGTTCTTCCGGGACGTGAGGGCGAAAATTATGCTATGCCCGAGACGGTAAAGGATATTGATACCTATGCATTCTGGAATTTGAAGAACACAAAGAATGTCAAGGTCTCATCTGCTGTTTCGATGATTCCGAAGCAGTCTATGTCGAGTATGGGAAGCGTGGAAAATGTTGTTCTTCCGGATTCCGTGACGACAATAGGGGAGCGGGCGCTGGCGAACAATGCAAACCTGAAACAGGCAGCGGTTCCTGCGTCAGTGACAAACATAGACAAAAAGGCGTTTGCGGGGAGTCCGAATGTAAAAATATTTACCAGCAAGTCGAGCGCGGCAGATACATTTGGCGGCAACAATAACATCCCTGTTATTTATAAGGCAGAATATCCGACGGATTTTATGGACAGCAATGCAGGTCTTGAGGAAAAGCCAAATGTAGGAGATGGTGCGGCGGACAATACAACATCATCCACTACGACAACGACGGATGAACCGACGACAGCGGATAACGATACGCAGAATAACAGCACAGATGATACGTCCCAGTCACAGCAGAATCCTTCAGGTGGTTTTCAGAGTACGGAAGGCTATATTCACCCGCTTGATGTTCCTGAAAAGGATGATGTAATAGGAAAGACGGTTATTGTCGCCGGAAGGGCAGTCCTTTTGATGGATAACCATAAGGAAAGGGTATATGGAATCCCTGACGGCGTGCAGGCGCAAGTGGTCACGGAAAGTCAGGCGAAAGAGCAGGAGAATCAGACAGATGACAACAATTCCATCAGTGTGACATACCAGAAAGAAAATCCTGCGGAGGATGAAAGCATCGCACAGAGAAAATTTTATAAGCAGAAAAATCTGACGGATTATGAGATTGACGATACAGTAAAAAAGATAGGAAGGCTGGCATTTGCCGAGAGCGGCTTGAAGGCAGTCAACATACCTGAAAATGTGACTGAAATCGAGTATGGGGCATTCCTGTCGTGTGCGGATCTGGCAGATGTCAAGATACCCGTCACGGTTACACATATCGGCACCAAGGCATTTGAGGGGACTGCATGGCTGAGCAACTGGCGCAGCGGTGACGGCACAAGTGATGGTGATTTCCTGATTGTGGGGGATGGCATCCTGATTGCATATAAGGGGAATGCGGCACATGTCGAGATACCGGATGGCGTAAAGCAGATTGGTTCAGAGGTCTTTAAAGGTCACACAGAGATTCTGGATGTGGCTGTGCCGGCATCTGTGACAAAAATATGTGCCGAGGCATTTCGAAACTGTAGCGAACTAACAGGCTTAACAGGCTGTGAGGGGTTAAAGACAGTGATTCGCGGCGCATTTTATGGCACACAGCTTTCAGAGGAAAATTTTAGGAAATGAAAATAACCAACTATAATGAATTCTAACCGGAGATGACGGAATGGAAAAACTTTTTTGGGGAATGGTCGGCGGGTGCACGGTTGCGTTTGCTATCCTGCTTGGCATGTATTTGAATAAAATAGGGGTAATCGGTTCTGAGCCGGAGAGTTCTACGGAGATTGTTTCGGAGACAGAGACGGAAACAGAAGAAATTCCGGGTATTGATAGCGGTGAATTACCTTCCGACATTCAGTCTATGATTGAGGATTCACAGAACAATTATGCCCAGGCAATGCAGGTATTCGAGGATGAATCGTCAGCTGCTGCCTCAAGGGAGGCGGCAGAGAGAAACCAGTCAACAGGTTCTGCGGTTTCGACAGGGACATCAGGCAGTACGCCAAAGACGAACGGCTCTGTGGACAGTAACAGGAATGACAATCATGAGTATTTTCTGGAGAGCCCATCAGAGGAGGAATCAGAGACGGAGGAGCCAAGCACTGCTGAGACGAAGACAGAGGAAAAGAAAAACAGTGAATACGAATATACCCTGTACAGTGACCATGTGGCAATTAAAAAATATGTTGGCACATCGGCAACAGTGGATATTCCGGAGACAATAGACGGACAGCCGGTTACGGAGATAGGGGATTCGGCATTTGCAAGCTCCAAGACGCTTGTACGGATATCGGTTCCCGACAGCGTGACAAAACTTGGAAAGAATGTATTTAAAAGTTCCGAGCTTCTCGTGGATGTCAGACTTCCAGATGAACTGACCGAGATGGGTGAAGGTATTTTTGACGGATGCTCCAAGCTTGCGCGGATTACAATACCTGACGGGGTCACCAGGATTGGCAAAAAGGCGTTTAACGAATGTACGGACCTCCGTGTGGTGAAGCTGACAAATGATATCGAGACGATTGAGGAACAGGCATTTAACAATTGTGCGAAGATGGAGATGACAAAGCTTCCGTCATCCTTAAAAAGAGTGGAGAAGGAAGCATTTAACGGCTGTGCGGCGATGGCGCTCGCAAAATGGCCAAGTGACCTGGAAGTCATAGGGGAGAGCGCCTTTGCAGACTGTACGGCAATTACAGACATCAAGCTTCCAGGAACGATGCGGACAATGATGGAGAGTGCGTTCTCAGGCTGCACTGGCATCAAGACACTGGATATCCGGTCCGGAATCGAGTCGATACCGGAAAGCGCTTTTGCAGGCTGCACTGGCATCACGGATCTGGCTCTGCCCAAATCGGTTATCAGCATTGGCGACAGTGCATTCAGCGGATGTTCGGCGCTTGCAAGCGTCACAATTTCAAAAAATACGCTCAGTATAGGTGCGTCGGCTTTTGCAGGCTGTTCATTTACAGAGGTAACAATCAACTCAAAGTGTTCCTATCAGGCAAGCTCATTCCCATTTGAGATTACTGATAAGAATTATTACTAAATGTCCGCGGGAGGTGAATCAATGCGAATAGGTTTACGAAAAAAAGCCGCAGCTGTCCTGATACTTGTAACAGTATTTTTTACATCGGTAAATGCGGATATGACGGCATATGCCAAAGGTCCGACCTACACGGCAATGCAGGATGTATATTATACAAAGGAAAACTGTGTCGTGTATGCCGAACCTACATATACATCAACAGTACTTACAACACTGGGGGCAAATCTTCCGGTGCAGGTAGTCGGCGCGTACTCCAACGGATGGTATCGCATTAACATTGGCGTTATCTGCTATGTAAAGATGGATTCAGTCACTTCGGCGGGCGCAATCGGCATCAAAAACAATGCGGATAAGCAGATAGCAGACGCGCAGAAGACTGCTGCGGAGCTGGGATATGAATTTGTGTACCTTACCTTAAATAAGCAGAAAACCATCAAGAAGGATATTTACAACAGTTACGTGGGACAGAAGGTGATATTGTATGCCAAGATTGATGACGAGCTGGGTGTTTCCTTTAAGATGCTTTATGAGGATAAGATAAAAAATGATATCGACCTCAACATGACAAAAACTGCGTCAGTCAATAAATTTGGTGACAGGACAGTGCAGTTTATGTTTAACAATGACATGGAGCTAAAAGGGCAGATTGCGATTTTTCAGTTCAGGACAGGGTATGACAAGGCGGTTGACATCTATCCGTCCGATGTGGATACCGGCGAGTTTGTGATGATGAATACGTATTACACGGAATTCAGTGAATTTGCCTATGCGCCGGTCACCCAGGTTGCAGATATCATGATTGTGGAGGCCGAGATACCCAATTCCCTGACAGAGACCCAGCGCAATATTATGGCGGACCACAGGAAAGGAATTAAGTACCAGTGTGACGACACAAGCGAATACCGCAGTGATGTTGTTCATGGCAAGCTTCGCAAGGACACAGAGTATGTAGACTATAATTATTAAAAAGATTAAAAAGGAAGGATAGGATTAAGCAATCTTATTCTTCCTTTTTATATTTTCAGGTTGAAACTTTAGGTAAGGTGTGGTATTATTTTTTGTGTAAAGCGTACTAACTGTATTAATTCAAATAATACAGTTCCTGAGTGTGAATGAATTAGGGATTGTTAAGAGTATGGGGGGCAGAAATGTCAGAGACGGTTAAGAAAAAGACGGAGCCGGTCATTACCGTTAAGAATTTGTATAAAGTATACCGTATTGGTGAGAACAGGGTGCGCGCCCTCAACGGGGTGAGTTTTAGTATCAACCGCGGTGAGTTTTGTGCAATTGTGGGAACTTCCGGTTCGGGAAAATCAACACTATTAAATATGCTTGCAGGGCTTGAAAAGCCGACAAAGGGTGAGATTATTATCGCGGGTGAGCATATGGAAACAAAGAATGAGAACCAGCTTGTACGGTTCAGGAGAGAGCATATCGGGTTTATCTTCCAGTCCTTTAACCTGATGGGGACGATGGACGCGGTGGAGAATGTCGCCCTTCCGCTCACGTTCCAGGGCGTGTCGAAAAAAGAGCGTACAAGGCGGGCAAAGAAGATGGTACATATGGTAGGGCTTGACAAGTACTGGGACCACCGTCCAAACCAGATGTCCGGCGGTCAGCAGCAGCGGGTCGGTGTTGCAAGGGCGCTTGTGGTAAATCCGGAAATTATCTTTGCAGATGAGCCGACTGGAAATCTCGACTCCAATACATCGAGGGAAATCATGAACCTCATGCAGAATGTCGTGCGGGAGCAGAAGCGGACACTGATTATGGTTACACATGACAACACGCTTGCAAGCTTTGCCGACAAGATTATCCGCATCGTGGATGGCAAGATTGTAGACATGGTAGATAATACGCAAAATACCGGCACATCCGGTTCTGAACCAATGGAGACGGATGCGGTAAATCCGGCAGAAAAAACAGGAGAATAGATGCTGAAAGGAGCATAAAGTGAAATGAAAAGGATGAAACAAATACTAATAGTGATGCTGATGGCTGTGCTGTTGTGCGGAAATACGCTGACTGTATTTGCAGAGCCGGATGATAATGACTCTGAAAATAATAATAACTATGGAAGTCCGAGTGACCAGTACGCGTCGGACGAGTGGAAAGACCAGATTAGGGGAGAGCTGAATCGTTTTTACAGTGATTTGAAGCTCCGCTATAAGATGACAGATGAGAAGATACGGCGCATGGATAAGATTTATAATAGTGCCATGACTTATATGAAAAACGCCGCGTTGACCATGTCAGAGCTTACAAGCTATGAGAATGAGATTGAGGGGTATTTAAGTGAGATTGCAAAGGAAAACACGACAGGCACGGAAAAGTTCCTGATGCTTTCCAACGAGGTGCCCATCACGGATGCGAAGTTTGGTGAACAGACTTTTGTTGTGCTCTCGTTAATCAACCTTGGAAAGACGGACATCACGGATGTCGTATTGACACCGACGGTCTCAAATGACAAGACGAAATGGCCTTTTGACATCAATCAGGCATATGATGCACAGACAATACAGATTATACAGGCTGCTGACGACACGGTGGATGCGTTTAACAAGCGGATGGATATTGGCTGGTATTTTAATGTCAGGAGCGACGTGCTGACTGGCTGTTATCCGCTGCCGTTCCATGCGACCTATTATCAGAATGGGGCGCTTGTGGAGACGGACATCACGACATATATCAACATCAAGGGAGCAAATCCAAGCAAAAAGCTGATAGAAGACCCAGACAAGCAGACTTCAAACCCGCGTATCATTGTAACAGGGTACAAGACCGAGCCGGAGGTGGTTTATGCAGGCTCTGTCTTTAAGCTGTCCGTAAGTGTGAAGAACACATCCAAACAGACGGCTGTGGAGAACGTGCTTTTTAACCTGGAGGCGACGGTGGAAGGAAAGGATGCGGATGCCACCTATTCGGCGTTTCTGCCGACATCGGGTTCAAGCTCTGTTTATACAGAGCGCATCTCGCCGGGCGAGACCTATGACATGAGTATTGAGATGGAGGCAAAATCGGATTTGTCCCAGAAACCTTATGTGCTTACGGTCAACATGAAGTACGATACGGATGAGCAGATAAACCTGTCGGATGTCGCACACGTATCGGTACCGATTAAGCAGGAGGCAAAGCTTGACACTGGTTCTGCGGAAATCATACCGGAATCCATTCCTGTAGGAGATCAGTCCAATGTCATGTTCAGCGTGTTCAACACTGGTAAGACAACACTTTATAATGTCAAGGTTACATATGAAAGCGAGACGGTAGAGAGCGGGATTACCTATCTTGGAAATATAGCGCCAGGAGCGACACAGAATGTGGATTCCATGCTGACAGGTATTGCGCCGGATACTGGGGAAGGCATTGTCAAGGCAGTCATCACCTATGAGGATGAGGCTGGAAATGAGACCCGTTTTGAAAAGGACTTGAATTTATTGGTATATGAGATGAGTTTTGATGAGGGCATGGAGGATATCCCAATGGAGCCAATGGAGGAAGAACCCCAGAAAAAAGGTCTTCCCATGGCGGCGATAATCGGTATAATTGTGGGAGTCATTGCAGTCATTGTCATTGTGGTGGTCATTATCTCAAAAAAGAAAAAGGCAAGGAAGCAAAAAGAGGACATGGATTTGTTAGACGGGGATGATGTATAATGAAATTCTTTGATTTATTGCGCATGAGCATATCCAATCTGTGGAAACGGAAGCTTCGTACCGTGCTGACTGTACTCGGCGTTGTCATCGGTATCACCTCCATTGTCGTCATGATTGCGCTTGGCAATGGACTGAAGGAGTCCATGCTGGAGAACTACTCAAACTATAACTCCATGACGCAGATACAGATTAGCTCCGGGGGCGGCCTTTACGTGTCAAGCAGCGGCGGAACGACGCAGCAGGAGGAGAAACGGCTGGATGATTCGTTTATTCAGGAGCTTCTTGCCATGGAGCACGTCAAGGAGGTCTATCCCAGACTGAATGTGTCAGCAATCGTGAAAGCCGGAAAATATTCAGGTTATCTTGACATAAACGGTCTGACGCAGGGGGAGTTCCAGACATTGGACATCCCTATAGCCAAGGGAACGCTGCCGGATTCTGATACAGAGTTAAAGTTTTTTTATGGAAATAATGTGCTTACCAACTTTTATATAGAAAAAACACATACCTATACGTTCTGGGAGACAGGCGAGGCGCCGGATGTTGACCTGATGGAGGATTCGTTGTTCGTGATTTTTGACACGGACGCATATTGGAACTCCCAGGGTGGCGGTTCAGGTGATGGGACACCGGTCAAGCAGCCAAAAAAGTATCTGATTGAAGCATGCGGCCTGATGGAAGGGGAGCTTGGGGAGTGGAGTAACAACAACAGCCAGAGCGTGCTCTGCGATATTGATGCACTGAAGGCAGAG
The DNA here is from genome assembly GCA_949066965.1 of uncultured Lachnospiraceae bacterium. Lineage (GTDB taxonomy): Bacteria > Bacillota > Clostridia > Lachnospirales > Lachnospiraceae > COE1. The sequence continues at coordinate 30,497 of CARTDA010000020.1, read as the reverse complement.
CTGAAGCGCGTTTTTAAGAAAAACCCGATTCCGGGACAGCCGACCAGGAAAAACGGAAAGCCGTACAATGAGCTGTTTTACTCACAGATAATCGTGCAGGTTGATGACATGGCAAACGTGACGCCGCTGACCAACACCCTGAAGGATTTGGGATATGACGCGTACAGCTCGGCAGAGTGGATTCAGCAGGAGCTTGACAGCATGAACATGATACAGGCAGTGCTCGGCGCGATTGGTGCAGTTGCCATGCTGGTAGCGGCAATCAGTATCACCAATACCATGATGATGTCCATTTACGAGCGGACGAAGGAAATCGGTGTCATGAAGGTAATCGGCTGTGACATCCGTAATATCCAGAGCCTGTTCCTTATGGAGGCAGGGTTTATCGGTTTTATCGGCGGTATGATTGGCGTTGCCTTTAGCTTTATGCTGAGCTTTGGCATCAATGGACTGATGGCGTCAAGCGGTGCAGGAGAAAACATGGGAATCACAGGCGCCATCTGCAGGATTCCGATATGGCTTTGTCCGCTTGCAATCCTGTTTGCCATCTTAATCGGCATGATTGCAGGCTTTATCCCATCACTCAGGGCGATGCGGTTAAGCCCGCTGGCGGCGATTCGAAATGAATAGTGTGAGAAGTACTTCTAAAACTCAGCAGCAAAGGCTGCTTCGTTAAGAAGTACTAAGTCTCACACAGGAGAATGCCCAAAATATGGGCATTCTCCGCACTGATTTGAGATTCCACAGAGCGGAATCATGTTGGTTAGTGTGAAAAATAAATTTTTCACATTACTTTACATGCTTTTGGCAGTCTGTTATGATGATGATAAGGGGTAATCGTTGAAGATTGTGAGGAAAGTAGGTGATTGCATGCCAAGTGGGGCAGATATTATCAGGGATTCCATTACAGAGTTTTCCAGGTTGCAGGACTGGATGTTGGAAGTTAAGGAGGTATCTCCGCATACTTTTAATTCGATGCATAAACGATATGTTGAATTAAAGGTTACGTTGTCAAGTCTGGGTGTGAACCTTGCAGAATTAGACAGGATAAAGGAATAACGGATAAAACTTGAAACAGGGGGGCTTCTCGAAAAGAGAAGCCTTTTTGTGTACACGAAATCGTTCCCAGTCATATATTAATATCAAGTTGCAACAGATATGTGCGGTGAATGAAAATGGACAGAGTGCGCAGAATGATTGGCTGCGACAGCAGAGAGGTAAGACCGTATACGGGCAGAGGTGTATACGTGGGGGTTTTGGACAGCGGAGTGGCAGCACATCCGGATTTGCGGGGCAGAATAGCAGCCTTTAGGGACTTTACATCGAGGGACTATCCACCAAGGAATTTTGTGGCAAGAAGAATGTATTATGACGATAATGGACATGGAACGCATGTGTGCGGCGTGCTGGGAGGAAACGGCGCTGCTTCAAGGGGAAAGTATCGGGGGATTGCCCCCGAATGTACACTGATTTGTGGAAAGGTTCTGGACAAAAAAGGCGGGGGAAGCCTGAAAAATCTTATCAGCGGCCTGTTCTGGATAACAGAGCTGGCAAAGTCCTATCCAATAAGGGTATTGAATATTTCGATTGAAATGGAATCGGAGGACAATATTGACAAGGATGACTGGGAACAATTTAAAAAGCAGATACAGTTCCTGTGGAACAACAACATTATCATTGTTGCGGCGGCTGGGAATAAAGGACCCAATCCCATGACACTCTCACCGATAGGGGAGTGCGGCGGATGTGTATGTGTGGGATGCCATGATGGGGATTATCAGGGAAGCGGAGGCAGGCTTTGCAATGAGTATTCCAGCAGGGGACCCGGAAAGGATCTGACAATTATGAATATGATGAACCGCAATCCCCTGAAAAAGCCGGATATTGTGGCACCAGGCACGGACATTGTGTCCTGTAATTCCAGATATGTAACCTCCCCATATATCGCCAAAAGCGGAACCTCCATGTCAGCGCCGATTGTGAGTGGTGCGTGTGCCCTGTGCCTGCAAAAGTACCCATATCTTTCGAACCGCGAAATCAGAAGGCTTTTGCTTGGTTCAGCCGTGGATTTGGGACAGAGCTGGAGTATACAGGGAGCCGGAATGCTCCGTATCGATAAAATGTTTGCACAGGCTGTGGTATAAAATGTAAGATTTTTTATTGACATAGCCTGTATAATTGTATACAATAATACGCAGATACAAACAGAGAATTGAACAGTGCGGAGGAAAGTGTTATGGAGAACAATAACGAATATTTTGAGAACCGGCCAGTCACCATGAATGATAAGAACAATCTCTTACAGATTGAGGAACATATGTACCAGCTTCAGGACGTAGAGAAACCAAATGCATTTCGTAATATGTTTCCATATGATGAAATACCGAAGATTCCTTTTAACGACAGGGTAGTGCCGCATAATATGCCCAAGGATATCTGGATTACGGACACGACATTCCGGGATGGCCAGCAGTCCAGGGCACCATACAGTACGGAACAGATTGTCACGATTTATGATTATCTGCACAGGCTCGGCGGACCAAACGGCATGATTCGCCAAAGTGAGTTTTTTTTATACAGCCAGAAGGACAGGGATGCTGTATATAAGTGCATGGAACGCGGGTATCAGTTTCCGGAGGTGACATCCTGGATTCGGGCGAGTAAAGAGGACTTTAAGCTGGTAAAGGAAATCGGCATGAAACAGACAGGCATTCTTGTAAGCTGCTCGGATTATCATATTTTTCTCAAGTTAAGGATGACAAGACGCCAGGCAATGGAGCATTACTTGTCAGTGGTTAAGGAATGCCTTGAAGAAGGCATCAGTGTAAGGTGCCATCTTGAGGACATTACGCGGGCAGATATTTACGGATATGTAGTTCCGTTTTGCCAGGAGCTGATGAAGCTTTCTGAGCAATATCAGCTTCCCATTGTAGTGCGTGCCTGCGATACCATGGGATATGGCGTAAACTTTGCCGGCGCAGTTATTCCAAGGAGTGTGCAGGGCATTATCTATGCGCTCCATACACATGCGGGAGTGCCGGAGAAGTGGATTGAGTGGCACGGCCACAATGATTTTTACAAGGCGGTTACCAATTCGACGACAGCGTGGCTGTATGGGTGTTCCGGTGTCAACACGTCTCTTTTTGGCATCGGGGAGCGCACAGGAAACACACCACTTGAGGCGATGATATTTGAATATGCACAGCTGAAGGGCACATTAAACGGCATGGATACCACAGTCATCACAGAGCTTGCCGAATACTACGAGAAAGAGATAGGATATCATATCCCCGAAAGGACACCGTTCGTGGGCAAAAACTTCAATGTCACAAGGGCAGGAATCCATGCGGACGGGCTATTAAAGAATGAGGAGATTTACAATATCTTTGACACAGAGAAATTCCTGAACAGACCAGTCCTGTGTGCCGTGTCAAACACGTCAGGCCTTGCAGGAATTGCACACTGGATTAATACCTATTTTAAGCTAAGAGACGATAAAAAAATTAGTAAGTCATCGGAACTTGTAGCTTATGTAAAGACGTGGGTTGATGCGGAATATGAAAGCGGCAGGGTTACCGTTCTTACGGACGACGAGCTTCTGGCGGTGATAGATGAGGGCTGTAAATTGCTTGGAATATCGCTTGTGAAGGATTAAGGCAGGTGAAAGGAATGAGTGAATATGATGTGAACCAGGATGCATCGGACAAGTATTCATTGAGGGGAAGGGTATTTCGGAAACTCAGGGAGAATATCCTGAATGGGAAGTATGAGGAAAATGACGAACTCCGGGAGGCATCGATAGCGGAGGAGCTCGGTGTCAGCAGGACGCCTGTGCGAGAGGCATTCCGGCAGCTGGAACTGGAAGGACTGATACATATTGTCCCGAATAAGGGAGCATATGTCACGGGAATTTCATCCTCGGATGTGGCTGACATCTATGAAATCCGTTCTCTTCTGGAGGGGCTTTGTGCCAGATGGGCAACAGAAAAAATTACGAAGGATGAAATAGAGGAGATGGAGGAGATAATCCTCCTGAGTGAGTTCCACCTCGCGAAGGAGCACTACGAACAGCTGATTGAGCTGGACAACCGTTTTCATATGCAGCTGTATGAGGCGTGCGGCAGCAAGATACTCATACATCTGTTAAAGGATTTTCACCAGTATGTACAGCGGCAGCGGCAGCAGACCCTGTCCGACAGGGCAAGGAGTGCGGCAGCGGTTGAGGAGCACAAGAGCATCATGGAGGCAATCCGCGATGGGAATGCGGAACTTGCAGAGAAACTTGCGGATGAACATATTTGTAATGCTTATAGAAATATGGTAAAATGTGGTTTGAGCACAAAACATTAAGAAACACTAAGGCTGTAAAGGACACAGCCTAAGAGTTTCTAAATGTTTGGAAGAACGCTAAGGGCGGCGTTCTTCGTAGATTGTGGCAACAAAATAAGAAACACTAAGGCTGTAAAGGACACAGCCTAAGAGTTTCTAAATGTTTGGAAGAACGCTAAGGGCGGCGTTCTTCGTAGATTGTGGCAACAAAATAAGAAACACTAAGGCTGTAAAGGACACAGTCTGGGAACAGGAGGAGAACATTATGGCAAAAATTCAGATGACGACACCGCTGGTGGAGATGGACGGGGATGAGATGACACGGATTTTGTGGAAGATGATTAAGGAGGAACTGCTTCTTCCATACATAGACCTAAAGACGGAATATTATGACCTTGGTCTTGAGCACCGCAATGAGACAAATGACCAGGTTACGGTGGACTCAGCGGAGGCGACGAAAAAATACGGTGTGGCAGTAAAGTGCGCCACAATCACGCCCAATGCCGCGCGTATGACGGAGTACAACCTCAAGGAGATGTGGAAGAGCCCGAACGGAACAATCAGGGCGATGCTTGACGGCACGGTATTCAGGGCACCGATTATCGTCAAGGGCATCGAACCGTGTGTAAGGAACTGGGAAAAACCGATTACGCTTGCGAGACATGCGTATGGGGATGTCTATAAGAATACCGAGATAAAGGTTCCGGGTGCGGGAAAGGCAGAGCTGGTGTTTACGGCAGCGGATGGGACAGAGACAAGGGAGCTGATTCACAACTTTACGGATGCGGGAATCATTCAGGGGATTCACAATACGGACAAGTCAATCAGCAGCTTTGCACATGCATGTTTCCAGTATGCCCTGGACACAAAACAGGATTTGTGGTTTGCGACAAAGGATACGATTTCCAAGAAGTACGACCATAATTTCAAGGATATTTTTCAGGAAATCTATGATGCCGACTATGATGCGAAGTTCAAGGCGGCAGGCATTGAGTATTTCTACACACTGATAGATGATGCCGTTGCGCGCGTTATGAAGGCAAAGGGCGGCTTTATCTGGGCGTGCAAGAATTATGACGGAGACGTCATGAGCGACATGGTAAGCTCGGCGTTTGGTTCCCTTGCCATGATGACCTCCGTGCTGGTATCGCCTACCGGCGTATACGAGTATGAGGCGGCGCACGGAACCGTCCAGCGTCATTATTATAAGCACCTGAAGGGTGAGGAGACATCCACAAACTCTGTGGCAACAATCTTTGCATGGACAGGTGCGCTGAGGAAGCGTGGGGAGCTTGACGGAAATGCCGGGCTTGTGCAGTTTGCGGACAAGCTTGACAAGGCGACGGTCAAGACCATTGAGGACGGAAAGATGACAAAGGATTTGGCATTAATTACTTCATTAAAGGATGTAACGGTTTTAAACAGCGAGAACTTTATCAAGGCGATTCGGGAGACATTCGAGACGTTATGATGACGAGTAGGGGATTTTCCCCTACTCGTTTAACTTCAGTTCTGTTATCAGGCTGTTCATCTCATAGTGCACAAGAATCTCTTTGAGAGCTGCCTTGTCGATATGGAGTGCAAAGTCTTCCAGCGACTGGGTGATTGGAATGTCGTCCTTCATTTTCGCAAGCTGGTAGCTCAGGTATACGGTTTCCTTATTTTCTTTCAGGGCATTTAGCGGGCTTCGCCCGATACCGAGGCTGTTTTTCCAGAAATCAGTCAGTTCCTTTTCCTTTTTCTTGATTCCCCCGCAGTCCTCAATTGCCTGGTAGAGGGCGTCAAGGGAGCCGTACTCGTTCACCAGCGGGGCGGCGGCTGACGAAACGCCCTTGCATCCGGGAATGCCGTCTCCGGGGTCTCCGGTGATGGACAGCAGTGTCACAATATTTTCGGGATATACACCCTCCTCGGCATAGACAATATCCGAAGTATATTCAAAAATGCCCGCCGGAATCGGTTCATATCCGCTCTTTCCGGCGAAAAGCCCATATCTTTGCTGCATATCCCTGGCCTTGTCCTTATCTGTGACACGCCACAGACGTGTATAATCGCTGACCAGCTGGAAATAGTCATGGTCTTTTGTGATAATGTAAGTTTCTAGCTCGGGTGACTCAAATTTTCTGACAAGCGAAGCGGCAAAGTCGTCTGCCTCGTAGTCCTTGTCCATAAGAACCTGACAGCCGATTTTCTGTAAAAGCTCCTCCATGGCAATAAATTGTTCCTTTAAAGGCGCGGGAGTTTCCCTTCGGTTGGCCTTGTAACTGTCGGCGCCTAAAACTGTGCGCCGGAACGTGTCGCGCGACACGTCAAAGGCGACTGCCACGTAATCAGGATTTAACTTTTTGTATAGGGATATCAGTGTTCTGAGCATTGTAAAAAGTGCATTTGTGTATTCACCTTTGGATGTCTGCAAAATTTCTTTGTAATGCTTCTCCTTTTCCTCGTCTGTCTTGGCAAATAAGACAGATTTCGGGAGGTTGCCATAGTACGAAGTACTGAGCATGGAGGAACCGTCAATAATCAAAAATTTTTTCATTCCTATATTTCTCCTTTATAATACAAGCTGTACTGTTGCGATAAATCTATTGTACCACAGATTAAGGGGTATACAATAGATTTATTTTGGGGGAGTAGTAGAAGTATTTCCGGGTATGGCTGTTTCTTTTTTGCAGGAATCATATATACTGGTTAATACAGGAAGGAGGAAGGGCTATGAGGAAAAGAGGAAAACTATATGAGCGGCTGCCATTGATTATATTTGGCGGTATCTTTCTGGTTATGGTTCTGCTTAGCGTCGTGGCAAAATTTATGCAGGGTGATGAATGGCTGGTTTATTCGGATTCGCTGGATTTGACTGTGGCTGACGTGAATGGGCAGGAGCTTACCTTGAGGGACCTGGCATTCTATATTGCCTACGATGAAATGTTTGTGGAGGAGCAGGCGCAGATTTACAATGCGGAGGATACTGCAAGATATTGGAATCTGAAGACGAATAATGTCTATGTGCGGCAGCTCTCCAAACAAAGTGTCATGAAAAAGGCAGTCCATGATGAAATTTTTTATCAGATGGCGGTGGACGAAAAAATGGAACTGACACCGGAGGAGGAGGTGCAATTGTCAAATGTCCAGGATGCATTCTGGGATAATGTGATGGACAATGACAAACTGGAACGGCTCGGCGTCACGGAAAAGGACTTGAATGACACCATTCGAAAAATAGGGTTTGCGCAGAAATATCAGGGAATCTATGCGGCAATCCACCAGCTTGACATGGAAGCTTTGGAGATTGAAGGGGAGGCTTATGAGATGATGCTGGACGATTATCCGTACCGGATAAATGAAAGGGTCTGGAGCAGGGTCAATTACGGCGACATTACACTGGTACATAAAAATGGAATTTATCAGTAAAAGAAACAGAGCAGTGCCTACTCTGTTTCCGATAGTGTTTCCCACTTGATATAAAGTTCTTCGAGCTCTTTCCCGATTTGCTCCTTTTCGCTGGCGATTTCCTGAAGCCTTACGGAGTTTGTCGCAATTTCGGGTTTTGCCATCTCCTCATCAAGTGCGGCATTCCTGCTTTCCAGTGTTTCAATCCGATCCTCGCATTTTTTCAGGTCATTTTCCCTTTTGCGGAGGAGCGCCTGGTTTTCTTTCTGCTGCTTCCAGTCAAGCTTCTGCGCGGAGGGCTTACTTGCCTGCAAAACAGCTTCATCCGCCGCCGGCGCAAGAACATCTTTTTTCTCGAGATAATAGTCGTAATTCCCTATGTAGTTGACAAATTCCTGATGCGTAAGCTCGAGAATGCGGCTTGCCGTTTTATTGATAAAATAGCGGTCATGGGACACATAAAGGACAGTCCCTTCATATGCGTTCAGCGCTGTTTCCAGTATTTCTTTTGACATGATGTCAAGGTGGTTGGTCGGCTCGTCCAGAATCAGGAAGTTCGCTTCCGAGAGCATGAGCTTTGCGAGGGAGACACGGCCGCGTTCCCCGCCGCTCAGGGCGCTGATTTTCTTGAACACATCCTCCCCGGTGAACAAAAAGGCAGCCAGCGTATTCCGAATCTCGGTATTGGTCAGGTAGGGGTACGCGTCGCTGATTTCCTCAAAAAGCGTTTTCTCCATATGAAGGACATGGTGCTCCTGGTCATAATACCCGATTTCCACGTTTGCACCGAGCCGTATGGAACCGCCGTCGGGCGGGACAAGCTCGTTGATAATCTTTAAAAGTGTTGTCTTGCCTGTGCCGTTATCCCCGATGACTGCAACATGCTCTCCGCGTTTTATTTCAAAGGAAACGTTTTCAAAGAGCAAATGACTGCCAAAGCGTTTGGAGAGCCCTTCAATCTGCATCACATCGTTTCCGCTTGTCCGGTGCGGGGTAAGTATTAGCTTCATGTCAGCTTTCACCTCGACCGGCTTTTCGAGACGTTCAATTTTATCCAGCATCTTTTCACGGCTTTCCGCACGCTTAATCGATTTTTCGCGGTTAAACTGCTTGAGCTTGTCGATGACCTCCTCCTGATGCTTTATCTCGCGCTGCTGGTTCAGGTATGCATGCATCTGCTCGGTGCGGAGATGTTCTTTCTGGACAGCATAGTCAGAGTAGTTTCCATGAAAGGAAGAGACGATGCCGTTGTCAATCTCAATGATTTTTGTGGCAATTCTGTCCAGAAAATAGCGGTCATGGGAGACAATGATTACTGCGCCTTTGTAGTTCAAAAGGTATGTCTCAAGCCATGTGATGGAGTTGAGGTCAAGGTGGTTGGTCGGCTCGTCGAGCATGATGAGGTCCGGTTTCTGGAGCAGCAGCTTTCCCAGTGCCACACGCGTTTTCTGTCCCCCGGAAAGGGTGGCAACTTTCTTGCCAAATTCATCCTCGCCGAAGCCAAGCCCTTTTAAAATTCCTGTAATTTCACTTTTACACGCATAACCGTTCATATCCTCAAAACGGTGTGTCAGGTTCGCATACTTTTTCAACAGGGAATCAAGCTCCGCACCGTCTGCCTGTTTCATCTCCTGCTCGGTCTGGCGTATGGATGATTCAAGGTCAAGAACCTCCTGCTTGACAGTGAGCAGCTCATCGAAAATCGTGTTTTCACTGTCCACAGCCTGGTGCTGGGCAAGATAACCGAAACTTTTGTCCTTTGCAAATGTCACAAGTCCGCCGTCTGCAGGAAGACTTCCTGTTATGATTTTGAGCAGGGTGGATTTTCCTGCGCCATTGATGCCGACGATGGCGGCTTTTTCATAATCTTCAATATGAAAGGATGCATTTTTTAGAACGTGGTTGTCCACAAATGTCTTGTCTATGTTATTGCATGATAAAATCATGGGAACCTCCTGAAATACATAATCTCTCTTATTATAAGGAATTTGTGCAATAAAAGCAATTGGATAATTGACAAATATTCCAAAAAGAATTGACAATCATTTAACAATATTGTATACTTGTGCTATATTCGATGCCGATTTTTTGGCATATTGTATAACAAATCAGCTGTACATCCCCATTTTCTGACGGGTAAGCTGTGTGGCAGAATTTGTTGTAAATCATATTTTTCCGGGTTTTTATGTCATTCCGGAAGGAAAGCAATCATATATTAGGAGGTAGATAATCGTGGATGATAAGAATATATCACAGGCGGTTGTCGCACGGCTTCCCAGATATTACAGGTACTTGGGAGATTTGAGGGGCAGTGGTATCGAGAGGATATCATCGCAGGACCTGAGTAAGCTGATGAACGTCACTGCATCACAGATCAGGCAGGACTTTAATAATTTTGGTGGTTTTGGGCAGCAGGGTTACGGCTATAACGTGGAGTACTTATATAATGAAATAGCAAAGATACTTGGACTGAATGAAAAGCACAACCTGATTATCATTGGTGCGGGGAATCTTGGTCAGGCACTTGCGAATTACATGAATTTCGAGCGCAGGGGATTTATTGTAAAAGGCATATTCGACAAAAATCCGGATTTATATGGGAAGGAGCTTCGGGGCATCGTCGTCCAGCCGGTGGAAAAGATTGAGGATTTTGTGAGGGAAAATGCGATTGACATCGCAGTGCTTACCATACCAAAGGACGGCGCCGTAAAAACTGCGGAGAAACTTGTAAGGTGTAATATTAAGGCTATTTGGAATTTTGCACATGTGGATTTGAAAGTACCGGAGAGCATCGTTGTTGAAAACGTACATCTTTCAGACAGTCTTATGAAATTATCATATGGCATAGCAAACCAGTGATTACATTTTTTATGGTACGCAATTATGAAAAGAGGGTGAGAGTATGGGACAGGAGGATGAGGTCTTTCGCGAAGCGCTGGTAGGCAAGAAGATACCCATTCTGACACTTGACAATCAATGGCACAAGCTGTTCACGCAGACTGGGGATAATGATGAGATTCATGTCCTTGAAGAAAGGGTCAACGATATCCTGAAGCGGCAGGGAAAGCTGAACACAGAGCTAAAGAGCCTGTCGGCATTCAAGAAGAAGCTCATGCAGGAGATTGTTGATATTATGGAGCTTCCGGACAGTTCGGCAAAAGAAAAAAAGATGTCAGAAAACAAGCGCATGATAGAGGAATCGAACCAGAAAATGGACGATTACAATGACGAGCTTATGGATATCCCAAAACAGATTGACGAGGCAAACTTTGAGCTGATGATGGCTACAATGCGCGTCTGTTATGCGAAGATTCGGCAGAATGTCCAGGAAATTGACGAGATTAATAAATGGGTGTCCGATTTTAAGGTGCAGCTCAAGCGCAAAATCCTCTCAAAACAGCAGAAGGAGATATGGAATGATGAAATGTACTCCTACATGCACTCCATATTTGGACCGGACGTCATAGACATGTTTGACATGAAATATAACCCGCAGAATGTATTAAACAAAGAAAAAGATCTGGTGGACCAGAGGGAGAAAAATCCCGGGCAGGAGTAGCTGTCCGGGATTTTTTAAAAGATTCTTCCTTGTTTTCACAAAATAATATGATATACTTAAAATAATAAATCAGGGAAGGTTGGGAATGGCTATGGAATATGTGCTGACATCGGCTGAGATGAAGGACGCGGACAGGGCGGCAATCAATGATTATGGCATAGAATCGCTTGTTTTGATGGAGCGCGCCGCCTTGCAGGCAGTGCGCGTGGTTGAGGAAAAATATGGCTCGGACATTTATGTGGGGGTCATGGCTGGAAGCGGCAATAATGGCGGAGACGGCATTGCCATGGCGCGTATTTTTCAGGAGAAGGGAATCCGTGCGGAGATTAACCTGATAGGGGATGTGTCAAAGCTGACGTCGGAGATGAAGACCCAGCTTGAAACGGCAAGGAAATTAAACATTCCGATTCATTACGGCATGGAGCATACCCTGTATGATGTAATCGTTGATGCCCTGTTTGGCATTGGCATCACGCGTGATATTGAGGGAAAGTACAGAAAAGCAATAGAGGCTGTGAATGCCTCCAAAGCCAAAATTGTGGCAGTAGACATTCCGTCCGGAGTCAATGCGGACAATGGAAGCATTATGGGATGTGCGGTAAAAGCTGACATTACTGTCACATTTGCGTACCGGAAGCTGGGTATCATGCTGTATCCGGGAGCCTCCTGCGCTGGCGAGGTGATTTGCGTTCCAATTGGTATTCCCGGGGCAGTGACGGAGCACAAGCGCAAAGGTGTTGTCACGTTTACGGATGCGAAGAAGGATTTACAGCTTCCGGGGAGAAGTCCGTCGGGAAATAAGGGAACCTATGGGAAAGTGCTGCTGGTCGCAGGCAGCAGGAGCATGGGCGGTGCATGTCTTTTATCCGCGCTGAGTGCGTACAGGACGGGCGCTGGCATGGTTCGCATTTTTACTGCACTGGATAACAGGGAGGGACTGCTGAAAAAGCTTCCGGAGGCGATTGTTGACACTTACCTGGACGATGGGGATTCCAATATAACGCAGGAAGAAGCGGACAGGTTAACAGCGGGAATAGAATGGGCAGACGTTGTCGCGGTCGGACCGGGAATCTCAATGTCCGGAAAGGCAAAATGTATATTGGAAACGGTACTGGAAAAAAACAGGAAGCCTATGGTTGCGGATGCGGATGCGTTAAATATTCTGGCACAAAATGCAGAGCTGTTAAAAAAGTTTGAATACGGGCGCAGAAAAGATGATAGCGATGTCATTTTTACGCCGCACCTTGGAGAATTTTCAAGGCTTATGAAATATCCGGTGGCGGAAATCAAAAAGGACATGATTGCCTGCTGTAAGATGTTTACCAGAAGTCATGACGTATCGCTTGTGTGTAAAGATGCAAGGACAGTGGTTGCCAAAAGGGGGAAGCTCACCTACCTCAATGCAAGCGGGAATGACGGAATGGCAACGGCAGGTTCCGGGGATGTGCTTACAGGGATTATTGCCGGGCTGCTGGCACAGGGGCTTAGCGGATTTGAGGCAGCTGTCATGGGAACCTACATACATGGGCTTGCCGGTGACATGGCAAGGAACCGGACATCGGCATATTATATAATGGCACAGGATATTATAAAGTCATTGAAAGATATCATATACTAGAAAGGGATTACTATGAGACATTATGACAGGGCATGGGCAGAGATAGACCTTGATGCAGTACAGTTTAATATTGCACAAATCAGGGAGAAGATTCATGCAGGCACAAAAATCATTGCAGTGATAAAGACAGACGGTTACGGACATGGTGCATTGCAGATTGCGCGGATGCTCGAGAACGAGGACAACGTATGGGGATATGCGGTTGCTACGGCGGAGGAAGCGTTTTCGCTTAGACAGAATCATATTTGCAGGCCGATATTGATACTAGGATATACCTTTCCAAACAACTATGAGCAGCTGATTGCGGAAGATATTCGCGCTACGGTATTTACATACGAGAGCGCAAAGGAGTTGTCAGAGGCGGCGCTCAGGATTGGGAAAAAGTGTAGGGTACACATTAAAATTGACACGGGGATGACAAGGATCGGCATACATCCTGACGAGGAGGGACTTGCGCTTATCAGGAAGATCCTTGTGCTTCCTGCGCTGGAGACAGAAGGGATTTTTACCCATTTTGCGACAGCGGATGAGGCAGACAGGACAAAGGCATACCAGCAGATGAAACTTTTCCAGGATTATACGGACAGGATTTGCAGGGAGCTAAAGGCTGAGATTCCCATGAAGCACTGCTCAAACAGTGCGGGGATTGTCGAGATGCCTGAAGCAAATATGGATGCCGTGCGTGCGGGCATTATTCTATATGGACTGTGGCCGTCACAGGAGGTAAAGGCGGATGAGAAAATTCAGCTAAAGCCGGCGCTCTCACTCAAATCAAGAATCGTGTATGTGAAGACGGTTCCGCAGGGGCAGGAGATTAGTTATGGAGGAACCTATACCACGACGAAGGACACCAGGGTTGCGACAATCTGTATCGGCTATGGGGACGGATATCCCAGAAGTCTCTCCAATGTCGGATATGTGCTGCTGAAGGGGCAGCGTGCGCCGATACTGGGACGTGTGTGTATGGACCAGTTCATGATTGACGTGAGTGATATCGATGCGGATATCTGTGTGGGCGACAGGGTGACCCTGATAGGGACGGATGGGGATGAATGCATCACCATGGAGGAGCTCGGGGAGCTGTCCGGCAGGTTCAATTATGAGCTTGCCTGCGACATTGGGAAAAGGATTCCCCGGATTTACAAATTGGACGATACACTGTTATATGAATAAATTTTATATTTTATAATGCAGCAGTTGTATAAAAATTTCTCTGATGGCAAAAATAGTATCATACAACATATAGATTTGCGAAACAGGGGTGTATGAGAATGAAAAGAGGAGATATTTATTATGCAGATTTAAGACCGGTAGTGGGTTCCGAGCAGGGAGGCGTCAGACCGGTGCTGATTATACAAAATGATGTGGGAAACAAGCACAGCCCGACGGTAATCTGTGCGGCAATCACTTCCAAGCTGAACAAGGCAAACCTGCCGACGCATATTGAACTGAACGCAGGAAATTATGACATGGTAAAGGATTCGGTAATATTGCTTGAACAGTTAAGGACAATTGACAAAAAGCGTCTGAAGGATAAGGTGTGCCACCTTGATACACCGATTATGCAGAGGGTAAACAGAGCCTTGCAAATCAGCCTTGAGCTTGATACATAAATGTAAAGGCTTTGGATATTGACGTTTGGGGTCAGGAATGATATATTAGAAAGGTGTAACCCGCAAGAATGCGGCTTACACCTTTCTTGCGTACCAAATGCCAATGAATTCTAAAGAATAAAGGAGAAACAGAAATGGATGATGGAGGGGCTTCGGCCTGTAGTATATTTATTTTTTTCGCTTTGCTTACTATCGAGGCTATTTTGACTGGATTTAACAAAGCGATACCTTCTTTGAACGAAAAGGAGATTGAACGCAGGGCAGTCGAGGAAAAAGACAAGAAATCCATCCTGCTTTACCGGATTATCGAACGTTCTACAATTTATGTGAATTCTATTCAGATGATAACAACACTGGTCGAGCTTGTGATGGGGTATTTTTTCCTTCCGCGGTGGTCAGCTGCGTTTGGGAGATGGCTCGGTCAGCTGGTGCTTTTTCAGGGAATGAGTGATGTGGCACAGCACTGGACTGCGCTTGTACTGGCAGCAGTTGTGCTGATGTATATCCTGCTTACGTTCGGTATTCTTTTTCCAAAGAAGATTGCACAGAAGTACCCGGATGCGTGGGCGTACCGCTTTATCCGTCCGATCCAGTTTTTAAGGACGGCGCTTTATCCGCTGACAGGCATTATTGCCGTATCGGCAAATGCCCTCCTTCGGGTCTTTGGCCTGCGGAACGCGGATGAACAGGCGGATGTGACGGAGGAAGAAATCATTTCCATGGTAAATGAGGGACATGAGCTTGGTGTCCTCGAGGCAGGCGAGGTGGAGATGATTACAAATATATTTGAGTTTGGTGACAAGGAAGCAAGCGATATCATGACGCACCGCAATAACATCATGGCGATTGACAGCAGTATGCCGTTCAAGGATGCGCTCAATTTTATGCTGAAGGAGAGCAATAGCAGATACCCTGTATTTGAGGAGACGCTTGACCATATTATGGGTGTGTTGTACTTGAAAGACGCCATGCGCATACATACTTCCGACGAGAGCCTGAACCAGCCAGTCGGGACAGTGGACGGGCTTTTGCGTGAAGCTGTGTATGTTCCGGAAACCAAAAATATTGACGACTTGTTCCGCAGCATGCAGTCCGAAAAGAACCAGATGGTGATTGTCATGGACGAGTATGGGCAGACATCAGGTCTTGTCACGATGGAGGATATTCTTGAGGAAATCGTAGGAAATATCATGGATGAGTACGACCCCGAGGAAAACCATATCGAGGAGAAGGGTGAGAATGAGTATGTTATCGAAGGGATGACGAAGCTTGAGGATCTGAATGAGCGTTTCGGGATTTCTTTTGGAGAGACGGAATTTGAGACCCTCAACGGCTATCTGATATCAAAGCTTGACCGCATACCGGATGAGGACGAAAACTCAGAGGTTGAGGTTGACGGATATACTTTTCAGATCGTAAAGGTGGAAAAGAATGTGATACAGTCCGTTCTTGTCAAAAAAGTGGAACAGGGGCAGCCGGAATCCGAACAGGATATCGAGCCCTCTGAAAATATATAAAGATATGAGGATAAAGGAGAATTAGAACATGTCAGGACATTCAAAATTTGCGAACATTAAGCACAAAAAAGAAAAAAACGATGCGGCAAAGGGAAAAATCTTTACCATTATCGGGCGTGAGATTGCCGTTGCGGTCAAGGAAGGTGGTCCGGATCCTGCCAACAATTTCAAGCTTGCACAGGTGATAGCAAAAGCAAAAGCGAACAATATGCCAAACGACACGATTGACCGCGGCATCAAGAAGGCTGCCGGTGACGGAAATGCAGTCAATTATGAGCATGTTACATATGAGGGCTATGGTCCGAATGGCATCGCCATCATTGTGGAGGCGCTTACAGACAACAAGAACAGGACAGCGGCAAATGTCAGGAGTGCGTTTACCAAGGGAAACGGAAGTATTGGAACCCAGGGCTGCGTTTCTTTTATGTTTGACGAAAAAGGGCAGATTATTATTGACAAGGAAGAGTGCGACATGGGGGCAGACGACCTTATGATGATTGCGCTTGACGCGGGTGCGGAGGATTTTTCCGAGGAGGACGACAGCTTCGAGATTATCACGATGCCGGACGATTTCAATGCGGTGTACCAGGCTTTGCAGGACAACAATATTGCCATGGCAAGCGCCGAGGTGACAATGATTCCCCAGAACTATGTGTCGCTCACGGATGAAACTGCCGTAAAAAACCTGAACAGGACACTCGACATGCTCGACGAGGATGATGATGTGCAGGCAGTGTACCATAACTGGGAAGAGTAGGGAAAAAATAGTTGACAAATAATGTGATAGTCGTTATAATTGCTACATAGCAAAAAGCTGTGAAGGGAAAAAGTAGCTTTCATGGGAACTTACAGAAAGCGGCCGGCTGATGAGAGGCGCAAGGGAAAATGAAAGTGAATACATCTCGGAGCTGCACACCGAAATTCGCGTACACGCATGATATATGAATATGGGTATGCAAGAGTAGACTGTGACGGAGTCCCCAAACGTTATATTGGGAGGAGTATCGGAAGGAATGCGAAAGCGTGTGCTTTTCCCGTACTCGCTGAGGCATAGGATGTGAGTCCTGTGTGAAAAAAGGTGGTAACACGTGGTATTTTTATTAAGGAATCGTACCTCGTCCTTTGGATGGAACACATTCAGGGGATGGGGTTTTTTTATGCACATGTGCATCCGGATGAAACATGTCAGCAGGATGGCGGACACCCGATTTTTTACATTTTGTGATGAATGCCCTGTTCCCCGCGTCAACAATGAAAGGAGAGAAAGAAAAATGCAGTTGTATGATGAATTAGTGGCAAGGGGACTCATTGCCCAGGTGACAGACGAAAAAGAAATCAGGGAAATGGTGAACGAGGGGAAAGCCGTGTTTTACATTGGCTTTGACCCGACAGCGGACAGCCTTCATGTAGGGCACTTTATGGCACTCTGCCTGATGAAGCGCCTTCAGATGGCAGGAAACAGACCAATCGCCCTGATTGGCGGCGGCACAGCCATGATTGGCGACCCCTCCGGCAAGACGGACATGCGCAAAATGATGACAACGGAGACTATACAGCATAATGTGGACTGTTTTAAGAAGCAGATGAGCAGGTTTATTGAATTCGGCGAGGACAAGGCAATGCTGGTCAACAACGCGGACTGGCTGCTCGACCTTAACTATATGGATGTACTGCGCGAGGTGGGACCGCATTTCTCCGTAAACAGGATGCTGGCAGCAGAGTGCTACAAGCAGCGCATGGAGAAGGGGCTTACATTTTTAGAGTTTAATTATATGATTATGCAGAGCTTTGACTTCTACACGTTGTTCCAGAAATACGGCTGTAACATGCAGTTTGGCGGCGATGACCAGTGGAGCAACATGCTTGGCGGCACGGAGCTGATTCGACGCAAGCTTGGCAAGGATGCATATGCCATGACAATCAACCTCCTGCTGAATTCGGAAGGCAAAAAGATGGGCAAGACAGAGTCCGGAGCGGTGTGGCTTGATGCTGAAAAGACGTCGCCATACGAGTTTTTCCAGTACTGGAGAAACGTATCGGATGCGGATGTAATCAAGTGCCTGAAAATGCTTACATTCCTTCCGCTTGAGGAGATTCAGGCGATGGAGAAATGGGAGGGCAGCGAGCTCAATAAGGCAAAAGAAATTCTTGCATTTGAACTGACGCAGCTGGTTCATGGCACCGAGGAGGCACAGAAGGCAAAAGAGGCAGCAGCAGCACTTTTTGCGGGCGGGACAAATTCAGAGAACATGCCGAAAACAGAACTGGCGGACGACGATTTCGCAGATGGCAGCATTGACATCCTGTCCCTGCTTGTGAAGGCAGGAATGACCGCGTCAAAATCCGAGGCAAGGCGTGCCGTGGAGCAGGGCGGCGTATCCGTAAATGGGGAAAAGGTGACAGATGTAAAGGCTGTATTTGACAAATCTGCCTTTGCGGAAGAATTTGTCCTCAAAAAAGGGAAAAAGAGCTTCCAGAAAATTGTCCTTTAAATCGAGTAAAAAAGATGAGTGCGCGGGCACTCATCTTTTTGCGTTATAGGAAATTGTGACAGCGTAAACCATTGAACAAAAAGCGAAGCTTTTAGCAATCGAGTGCGCCGGCACTCGATTTTTATACAGCATAGATTTCTCCGCCCTTATTATAGATATCGAGAATCTGCTGGATTTTTTCAGTGGGAGACGTAATTGGCTCCATGGATAGGTCATGGTTCGTGAAGTCAATAATGGAAGCAAGGAACTTGCTCATATCTGCCTCAATGTAATAAGGCTTTGCCAATAATTCAGGCGGACGGTAAGAAAGGTTCGTGGTAATCACTTTGTCAAATACGCCCTCCTGATATGCCTTGTCAAACGCGTCAAGCCCGTTGGTAAAGATTCCGAAGGTGGTACAGATAAACACGCGCCTGGCTTTCATTGCTTTTAACTGTCTGGACGTGTCAATCATGCTTTCGCCGGATGAAATCATGTCATCGATAATGATGATGTCTTTTCCCTCAATGTCGTTTCCGAGAAATTCGTGTGCAACAATCGGATTTTTTCCATTTACAATGGTGGAGTAGTCACGCCTTTTGTAAAACATGCCGGTATCAGCGCCCAGTACCGTTGAAAAATAAATGGCTCTGTCCAGGGCGCCCTCGTCAGGCGAGATGACGATGACATGATCCTTGTCCAGTATCAGATCCTTCTCGGCGCGCAGGAGTGCCCGCGTAAACTGGTAGTGTGCAGGAAAATTGTCAAAACCGCTTAGCGGTGCGGCATTTTGGATTCTGGGGTCGTGTGCGTCAAATGTAATGAAGTTGGTTACCCCCATCTTGGTCAGCTCCTCAAAAGCATAGGCGCAGTCGAGGGATTCCCTGCCTGTCCGCCTGTGCTGCCTGCCCTCGTATAAAAAGGGCATGATGACATTGATGCGGTGCGCCTTGCCATTTGTCGCGGCGATGACACGTTTCAGGTCCTGATAATGGTCGTCAGGGGACATATGGTTGGTGTATCCGTTCATGGTGTATGTGAGACTGTGGTTGCACACATCCACAAGGATGAATAAATCCTTTCCACGCACGGTCTCCTCAAGGACTGCCTTCCCCTCCCCGCTGTTAAAGCGTGGGGTTTTGAACTGGAACAGATAATTTTTTTCTGCATACCCCTGGAAAGCGGGGTCATTGTTATACACATTGTTTACCTTGCTGCGGAAATCAACCAGATAATCGTTTACTTTATTGCCAAGCTCCGCGGCGCTGTCCAAAACCATAAGCTTTAAGGGGGCAACAGGCATGGCTTTTTCTAATTTTTTTAAATATGACATGATGCATCGATTCCTTTCAATAAATCGTTGTTACTATTCACGGCTTGGGAGCCGCTCATAGCAACGATTCGGGGCGATATTCAGAATTTTGCTTCGCAAAAATCGCCCCTCACTACTGAATCATGTTCTCACGGAATGTGCAGTTTATGCACATTCCTGACCCATGAATAGTAACAAATCGTTCATATAATTTATATCATTCAGGTAGTGACACGTCAAGGAATTTCTAGTATTATTATAAAATAGGATATAAAAAATGGAATAAGGGGATATGAAAATGAAAAAAGAGCATTTACACATTGTGGAACAGATAGCGCCAGGCAGTATCGCGCAGGAGCTGGAAATCGAGCCGGGTGACGCGGTAGCAGCCATTAATGGCAATGTAATAGAGGATATTTTTGATTACCAGTATTATACGCAGGACGAATATATAGAGGTACTGATACAAAAGCCTTCAGGGGAGGAGTGGCTTCTTGAGATTGATAAGGAATATGACGAGGATTTGGGAATTACGTTTGCAAACGGTCTGATGGACGAATACCGTTCCTGCCGCAATAAATGCATTTTCTGCTTTATCGACCAGATGCCGGAAGGGATGCGTGACACACTTTATTTCAAGGATGATGATTCCAGACTGTCCTTCCTGCAGGGAAATTATGTGACACTCACGAATATGTCAGACGAAGATATAGACCGTATTATCCGTTACAATCTGTCACCGATTAACGTTTCTTTTCAGACCACCAATCCGGATCTCCGCTGTAAAATGCTGAATAACCGTTTTGCGGGGCAGGCGCTGGAAAAGGCGTGGAAGCTTGCACGCGCCGGAATTACGATGAATGGGCAGATTGTGTTGTGCAAAGGCGTTAATGACGGGGAGGAACTGGAGCGGAGTATCAGGGACTTGTCTAAATTCCTGCCGAACCTGGAAAGTGTGTCGGTTGTCCCCGTTGGGCTGTCGAAATACCGCGAGGGATTATTTCCGCTGGAACCTTTCACGAAAGAGGATGCAAGACAGGTGCTTTCCATGGTTCACAGATGGCAGGACAAGCTGTTTCGCGAGCAGGGTGTCCATTTCATCCATGCAAGTGACGAATGGTATATTCTTGCGGAGGAGAATTTGCCGGAGGAGGGGCGCTATGATGGTTATCTGCAGCTTGAGAACGGAGTCGGGATGCTGCGTCTCCTGCTGGATGAGTTTCAGGAGGCATTTGATACACTGAAAAGAACAAATGGTGTGGAAATTCCGGCAAGGGAGCTTTCTATTGCAACAGGAAAGCTTGCATACAGTTTTATATCCGATATGGCAGGACAGCTGATGGCGCAGTACCCACAGCTTGCCATTCATGTGTACCCCATTCAAAATGATTTCTTCGGGGAGATGATAACAGTTTCCGGTCTGCTGACGGGGCAGGATCTGCAGGCACAGCTGAAAACAAGGCAGCTTGGGGAGAAGCTGCTGCTGCCGCAAAACATGTTTAAGAGCGGAGAAGAGATATTTCTTGACGATATGACGCTGGATATGCTCGAAAAAGCTTTACAAGTTCCGATAGATATTGTAAAATCAAGCGGGCAGGATTTTCTTGATGCGATTGTATTTTGATAAAAGAGCGGTATCACTTTATAATGCGCAGTCAGTCTTTTTGACCGTGGTATAACATAGAAATGGAGAGAATAATGGAAAAGAGAAACAAGAAACCCATAGTGGCGATTGTGGGCAGGCCAAATGTCGGAAAGTCGACACTGTTCAATGCACTGGCGGGAGATAAGATTTCAATTGTAAAGGACACACCGGGTATCACAAGGGATCGTATTTACGCGGATATTACATGGCTGAATTGGAATTTTACCATGATTGACACCGGTGGAATCGAACCGGACAGCAAGGACATCATTTTGTCACAGATGCGGGAACAGGCGCAGATTGCAATTGACACGGCGGATGTCATTATATTCCTGGTGGATGTGAGACAGGGACTTGTGGATGCGGACGCAAAGGTTGCCGACATGCTTCGGCGCAGCCGTAAACCGGTGGTGCTTGTGGTCAATAAGGTGGACAGCTTTGCAAAGATGGAGGCGGATGTCTATGAATTTTACAACCTTGGCATAGGCGATCCCCATCCGATTTCCTCGGCAAACAGGCTCGGGCTTGGCGACATGCTCGACGCGGTGACGGAACTGTTCGACAAGGAAGCGCTCGAGGACGAGGAGGACGACCGGCCGAAGGTGGCGATTGTCGGAAAGCCGAATGTCGGGAAATCCTCTATCATCAACAAGATTGCAGGCGAGAACCGCGTGATTGTGTCGGAGATTGCAGGAACAACAAGGGATGCCGTTGACACGGAGATTGTATACAATGACAAGGAATATATTTTTATCGACACGGCGGGGCTGCGCAGGAAGAATAAGATTAAAGAAGAACTGGAACGGTTTATGATTATCCGTACCGTGAGCGCAGTGGAGCGCGCTGATGTGGTGATTCTTGTTATTGACGCGGTGGAGGGTGTCACCGAGCAGGATGCCAAGATTGCAGGAATCGCCCATGAAAGGGGAAAGGGCATTATTATAGCGGTCAATAAATGGGATGCCATTGAAAAGGACGATAAGACAATCTACCGCTTTATGGAGAAAGTAAGGAACACGCTTTCTTTTATGCTGTACGCGGAAATTGTGTTTATTTCGGCAGTCACCGGACAGCGGCTGAACAAGCTTTTTGAGACGATAGACATGGTGATTGAGAACCAGTCCCTGCGCATTTCGACAGGCGTTGTCAACGAGATTGTCACAGAGGCAGTGGCGCTGCAGCAGCCGCCTTCCGACAAGGGAAAGAGACTCAAGATTTTCTACACGACACAGGTAGGCGTCAAACCGCCGACTTTTGTTGTGTTTGTAAATGACAAGGAGCTGATGCATTTTTCGTACACAAGATATCTGGAAAACAAAATAAGGGAAGCGTTTGGATTCAAAGGGACTTCGTTGAAATTTATTATCAGGGAGCGAAAGGGTGAAAAATAAGAAGGTAACAGGAAAGGATATGATGGGAAAATGATACGCTTGGTATGTTTGTTAATCGGTTATGTCTTTGGGTGTTTTCAGACATCCTATATCTATGGACGGCTCCATGGCATCGATATCAGAAAACACGGCAGCGGAAATGCAGGGACGACAAACTCACTGCGCGTCCTTGGAAAAAAAGCAGGTGCAATTGTCCTGATTTGTGATATCATAAAGACGGGGCTGGCTATGACGCTTGTCAGGCTTTTATTCCGGGAACAGTATGGGGATATCCTGTATCTGCTTGTAATTTATGCGGCGGCGGGTTCGATTCTGGGACACAATTTTCCGTTTTATCTCGGTTTTAAAGGCGGTAAGGGGATTGCCTGTACAGCTGGCTTGGTTATTTTTTTCCATCCCTATATGATTATCCCGCAGATAATAACCTTTTTCGGAATCTTTTTTACAACACATTATGTATCGCTTGGTTCTTTGATAGTGGAACTTGTGCTGATTGCGGAGATGGTCATTTTCGGGCAGATGGGTCTGTGGGGAATGGAGCAGGCGGCATTAAATGAGCTTTATATTGTCACTGTGCTTCTGGCATTGCTTGCATTCTGGGGGCATCGGGCAAACATTCACAGACTGATACATAAAGAGGAACGAAAGACTTATCTGAGCAAAAAGAGTGAACAGTAAACATTATATATTGAAAGGTTGGGGTAACGCCATGGCAAAAGTAGGAATCTTAGGGGCAGGGAGCTGGGGAATCGCGTTGTCAGTACTTCTGCACAATAACGGACATGATATCACAGTGTGGTCGGCGCTGGCAGACGAGATTGACATGCTCAGGAGGGAACATGAGCATAAGGACAAGCTTCCGGGTGTAAAGCTTGCAGAGGATGTCCTGTTCACAACCGAGCTTTCAGATGCCGTCAGGGAAAAGGACATTCTTGTGCTGGCAGTCCCTTCTTCATTTACGAGGGCAACGGCGCATAATATGCGTGAGTACGTGGCAGACGGCCAAATCATTGTCAATGTGGCAAAAGGCATCGAGGAGTCCACGCTCATGACACTTTCACAGGTGATAGAGCAGGAAATGCCGCAGGCAGATGTGGCTGTTTTGTCCGGTCCTTCCCATGCCGAGGAGGTCGGGAAATGCATTCCCACAACGATTGTGGTCGGCGCAGGGACGAAGAAGACGGCAGAATATATCCAGAATGTCTTTATGAGTGATGTATTCAGGGTCTATACAAGTCCTGACGTGCTTGGCATCGAGCTTGGGGCAGCACTGAAAAATGTAGTCGCCCTGGCGGCGGGCATTGCGGACGGACTTGGCTATGGCGACAACACAAAGGCAGCGCTGATAACACGCGGCATCACGGAAATTGCAAGGCTTGGAATGGAGATGGGTGGAAAGTTTGAAACGTTCTGCGGGCTGTCGGGCATCGGTGACCTGATCGTGACCTGCGCAAGCATGCACAGCCGGAACAGACGCGCCGGAATTCTTATCGGACAGGGAAAGACGATGGAGGAAGCCATGGCGGAAGTAAAGATGGTTGTGGAGGGTGTTTTTTCGGCGAAGGCAGCGATGGGGCTTGCGAAAAAATACAATGTGGAGCTTCCCATTATCGAGCAGGTCAACGAAGTGCTCTTCAACAAGAAACCAGCCGCGGCGGCAGTCAGGGACTTGATGATACGGGACAAGAAGATAGAGATTGCGCATGATGATGCGGACTGGAAAATATAATACTTTTAGAAAGGAAAATGCAACATGGCAAATACGGAATTTAACAGTACACAGGATTATGTGGCGAGCGAGGAGCTGCTCTCAAGTGTCAATGTGGCAATTGCGCTGAAAAAGCCTCTGCTTATCAAGGGCGAGCCGGGAACAGGAAAGACGATGCTGGCGCAGGCAGTCGCCAACTCCCTTGGCAAAAAGCTTATCATCTGGAATATTAAGTCTACGACAAAGGCGCAGGATGGTCTGTATATGTATGACACCATCCAGCGGCTCTATGACGGACAGTTTGGTGAGGAGGGCGTTGACGATATCGCAAGGTACATCAAGCTTGGCAAACTCGGCGAGGCGTTTGAGAGTGACGAGCAGGTCGTTCTTCTGATTGACGAGATTGACAAGGCGGATTTGGAATTCCCCAATGACCTTTTGTGGGAGCTTGACCAGATGGAATTTTATATCCACGAGACAAAGCGCACCGTGAAGGCAAAGCACAGGCCGATTGTCATTATCACGTCAAATGCCGAGAAGGAGCTTCCAGATGCATTTTTGAGAAGGTGCATTTTTCACTATATTGATTTCCCAGGCGCGGAGCTGATGGAGGAGATTATCAAAACGCACTATCCGGATGTCGAGGAGAACCTCATGAAAAATGCAATGCAGGTATTTTATGACATCAGGGCGCTTCGCGATGTGCGCAAAAAACCGAGCACCTCAGAGCTGATCGACTGGATTAATGCGTTGCAAATCGGCGGCATTCCTGCTGATACGCTGCGGGCAAAGCTGCCGTTTGTCGGTGTTGTCGTGAAAAAAGATGAGGATTTGGAGACTGTTAGACAGGAAATTCATTAACCTGTTTTTACTTCGAAATGAACTGAGGGAAAAGAATGTTTTCAAAGTTTTTTTATACATTAAAAGATAAGGGGCTTGAAGTTTCACTGGGAGAGTGGCTGGATTTGCAGGAGGCGCTCGACAAAGGGCTTTGCGAAAGCTCACTCACGCAGTTTTACTATGTGGCAAGGATGATTCTCGTGAAAAGCGAGACGGAATTCGACAAATTTGACATGGCATTTGAGGAGTGCTTCAAGGGCGTCAAGATGGAGACGGAAATCGGGAAAAATATGCTCAGATGGCTCGACAAGTCCGACATGATGGAGCTTGCCCACGAGGAGGCAAGGAACCATCTGAATCAGGTGGAAGACATCCATGTGGATAAGGAGGATGTGGAGCAGACATTCAAGCAGCGCCTGAAAGACCAGAATGAGGAACACAATGGGGGAAGCTTCTGGATTGGCACCATGGGAAAAACCTCGTTCGGAAATACCGGCGGCAATGTGGGCGGCGTGCGTGTGGGCGGCCAGACGGGCTACCAGTCGGCATTTTCCGTTGTCGGTGCGCGCAAGTACAGGGATTTCCGGGATGACAAGGTGATAGACAACCGTCAGTTCCAGATGGCGCTGAAGCGGCTGCGCCAGTTTTCGACAAAGCTTGATATTCCCAAGTCAGAACTGGATATTGACGGCACTATAGATAAGACCTGCAATAATGGGGGGTATTTACAGATTGAGATGATGAAGCCCCGCAAAAATGCGGTGAAGCTGCTGCTCCTGATGGATTCCGGCGGGACAATGATTCCCTACACAAGGCTTATGAATGATTTGTTCCAGTCGGTGAACAAGTCCAATCATTTTAAGGATGTCAAGGTATATTATTTCCACAACTGCATTTACTCGAAGCTCTACAAGACGCCTGAGTGTGAAAATGGGGACTGGATTGACACGGAATGGCTGTTTCGGAATGTTGACAGCGATTACAAGGTGATTATTGTCGGCGACGCGGCAATGGCGCCGGAGGAGCTGTATTCGGAGTCAGGCAATTACAGGGGACCAAATGGCGGGCTGTCTGGTTTTCAGTGGCTCCATCTGGTGAAGCGCCATTATAAAAAGGTCGTGTGGATGAATCCGAAAATGGCTCCCGGAAGGGCGCCGTGGCGTGAGGCGGAGACTGCCGTAAAGGAAATATTCCCGATGTATAAGCTTACAGTCAAAGGCTTAAATGAAGCCATGGTGAAGCTGATGGCAACGAAATAAAATATAAGAGGATCATAACAGTTCAGTAAAATGGACAGTTATGGTTCTTTTTTTATTGTGCTGTGCATATGGTTAATTAGATTCATGTATACGGAATGGTTGAACAAATAAAATAATGGGAAAGGGGAAACTATGAGCCAGCTTGATGCAAATCAGGAATTTAATTTATACAGGGATATCAGCCAGCGCACCGGAGGAGAAATCTATGTGGGAGTCGTGGGACCAGTCAGGACGGGCAAATCCACATTTATCAAACGGTTTATGGATTTGATGGTACTTCCGCAGATAGAGAATGAGCACGAGAGAGTGCGCACACAGGACGAACTGCCACAGAGCAGCGGAGGGCGCACCATTACAACCACGGAGCCGAAATTTATACCAAAGGAGGCGGCGCAGATTGACATCAGTGACGGCATCAATGTCAAGGTGCGGCTGATAGACTGTGTGGGCTATATGGTGGAAGGCGCGGCGGGGCACATGGAGGAGGACGCGGAGCGGATGGTAAAAACACCCTGGTCCAGGGAGGAAATACCATTTACCCAGGCAGCAGAAATCGGAACAAGGAAAGTCATCAAGGACCACTCGACAATCGGCATCGTGGTCACTACGGACGGAAGCTTCGGTGAGATACCGCGCAATGCCTACAAACCGGCGGAGGAGCAGACAATCACGGAGCTCAAGGCGCTCGGAAAACCTTTTGTGGTGCTTGTCAATACAACAAAACCGTATGCTGATGAGGCAAAGGAGATTGCGGCAGAGATTGAAAAGAAATATATTGTCAAGGCAATTCCGATTAATATCGAGCAGCTCAGGCGCGATGACATCACAATGATTCTGGAACAGGTCATGTACGAGTTCCCAGTGTCAGTCATCGAATTTTACACGCCAAAATGGATGGACATTATGGACATCGAGAATCCGATGAAGAAGGAAGTCATCGAAAAGCTGCATATGATAATGGATAAGGTCTCGACAGTGCGGGATCTGGTGGAGAAGGACTTCAGCCAGCTTCTTGAGAAGGACAGTGAGTATATCAGGCGGTGCAAGTATGACCAGGTCAATATAGCAGATGGTTCCGCGGCCTTCCTGCTCGAGGGGGACACGAAGTATTACTATGAGCTGCTAAGTGACATGACTGGGGAAAAAATTTCAGGGGAGTACCAGCTGATGCAGCTGCTGTCAAGCCTGGCGGACATGAAAAAGGAATACCAGAAGGTGCTTAATGCGCTTGAGAGTGTGCGGCAGAAAGGGTACGGCGTTGTGACACCAGAGCGGGATGAAATCATGTTGGAAAATCCCACGCTGATTAAACACGGAAACAAGTACGGCGTCAAAATAAAGGCACAGAGTCCCTCCATCCATATGATAAAGGCAAATATAGAGACAGAGATTGCGCCGATTGTCGGGACGCAGCAGCAGGCGCAGGATTTAATCGGTTACATATCCAATGCGGAGACATCAAAAGAAGGTATCTGGGAGACCAATATTTTTGGCAAGACAGTGGAACAGCTGGTCAATGATGGTATTACAGGCAAGGTTTCCATGATTGGTGAGGAAAGCCAGATAAAACTACAGGATACCATGCAGAAGATTGTCAACGATTCCAATGGCGGGATGGTCTGCATCATTATATAGCGTTGTTTCGGAAAGTCAGGATGTGTTGTGGAGCAGGTCATTTTCTGACCTGCTCTTCAGCTTTAATTAGAATTTTCTTTTTCTTTCCTGTATAAGTCCAAAAAGTAACTGTTTTTTTCCAGCAATTCATCAAAAGTCCCATTACCAACAATCTTTCCGTTTCTAAATACAACAATACGGTCAAATTCCCTAATGGAAGTCAGACGGTGGGCAACAGCAATCACGGTAGCATGTTTTATCTGTTCCAAAACATTTTTCATGACGATACCTTCGGTCACGTTGTCCAGTGCCGATGTTGCTTCATCTAAAACGACTATATCAGAATTATCAAACCAAAGCCGGGCCAATGCCAATCGCTGCTTTTCTCCACCCGATAAACAAGTTCCTTTTTCACCTATTTTTGTTTCTACACCTTTATCCAATGCGGCAAGCATTGGCAACAGATGTGTTTTTTCAAGGCATACATGAATATCATTTTCTGAAACTTCCCTGTCAAACACAAGATTTTCTCTGATTGTGCCGTCAAAAACAGGAGTGTCCTGTGATAAATAGGATACTTTTTCATACAATGATTCCAGTGAAATATTTTTGAGTGGTTCGTCATCAAAAAGAATATTTCCCTTATCATACTTGAGCAGTCCAACCAAAATTTTTGTCAATGTAGATTTCCCTGAACCCGATTCGCCAACAAATGCTATTTTTTCCCCTTTTTTAATCGTCAGACTGACAGATTGAAGCACTTCTTTGTTTTCATAGGAAAACGATAAGTCCTCAACATGAACTTCGGCTAAAGATGTAGGAAAATTGATGCCTTGTTCAAGCTGTGTATCTTCTTTCAAATCTAACAGTCCTGTAAACCGCAGCCAAGCCGTTTTATTCAGTTTGTACTGCACATAAATGACGTTAAAAATTGCGATAGGAGTGTACGCATTATCAATCAATGTGATTAAAGCGACTACAGATCCAATGGATAAATGGTTGTTTCTCCACGCATAAGCTAAAATCCCAATATCCAAGCAGACAACTAACAATGCAAATATGGTAAAAAACGCTTCGTGTATCATAGTCATTTTCACTTTTGATGATACAATAACACGCTTTGCCCCTAATGCCTTTTTTACCTCATTTGGAAATTGATGTTTCATGCGGAAAATCGGCATTTCCATAAAGCCACGCACAAGAAAATGGTTTAATTCTTCCTCGTTTGTCAGTATTTTTTCCTTTATCTGATACAATCCTTTCAGCAGCAGATTCGTTACCAAAAATACAATAATATATCCTGCCAAAAGAAAATAGGTAACGCTTGTGTCTATTTTCCAAATGAAATACAGGCTGAAAAGAATTGTTGGCAGTAAATTTCTGACAACACAGAACCAAAAGTCATAGAGAACACCTTTTCCTGCATCAGCCCCATTTTCAATCTGTTGAACCAACTTGCCTGTTCCTAACTTTTGGTATTCAAAATAATCCATTCTGCCAATCTTACGCAGTGCCAATAACTTAAAATCCAGGTAAATCTCATTTTCAAGTTTGGCAGACGGATATTCGTCTATATAGTTCATTCCATAATTGATAAAAAGAATAGTGCCATAAAACAAAATCCCATAAACGGTCATTGTCCTGTCTGCCAGTCCGTCTATAACCTTTTGAAAATAGTCAGCTTTGTAGTTTGACATAAAGGCATTGAATAGGCCGATTAATAAATAGACAATTACCCATTTCTTGTTATTTCTTAAAACTTCTTTCATATAACGCATAACTGTACTCCTTTTCTGAAATGACAAAGATGGTCATTTGATAATATTGTCATTAAAACAGTACAGTTGCAATTGTCAGCAGGTTCAATTATCCTCAGCACAATCTGCTAACAGTTGTATCAACTGTACTGAGTAAATACCTCGGATGTATTTCATAAATAAATTCACCTCCATTCTCTTTTTCCAAACAAAAAAATCTTCCCATAAAGACAACAGAAACAGCCCAAATACTTTTGGGTATGTTTTGCCATTCATGGGGAAGATTTTCAACATCCAACATTATTCAAATCGCAAATACGATTCTCAATTTCTACGGTAGTAATACGCGAATGGACGAATTGAATTACTACCTCTACAAAATAGCATTTTTCATTGTTTTTGTCAATAAGCTTTGCATGGTGAATATTCTCGTGCGGTAACACCGCAAGTCCGGCAGGCAGGAAACCGCCTGTC
>CARTDA010000019.1:0-67481 GCA_949066965.1 uncultured Lachnospiraceae bacterium | reverse complement strand
AACCCTTGAATAATGGATATTTTCTAAGTCACCTATTCCAACTATCCAACAGATTAACCGCATACTGATTGGAGAACCTAAGAAAGTGGACGGGATAAAGACACAGGAAGTACGGATTGTTTATAATTTTGTCGGGGAATTATAAAGTTGAATTGTCATTCTGTGAAGATTGCTTTATTTTTTATACTTTAGTCTTGCTATTCTGCTAATATAAGGAAAGTTGGTACGGTTTTCTGCTCCTGTAGCAGGTTCACATCTCTATGCAGATGCATGGAACAGGTGGTGTATTTCTTTGCAGGAAAACACTACCTGTTTTAATTATTTTATTTTTCTACACTTAATTTCAAACAAACTTCCATCTGTTGTTTCGAGTGTAAAAATGTTGCGTAAATCGTCAGTTCCAATATCAGATATTTCTAATGTGGTACTTTCATCTGGCAGTTGACAAACTTTTCTAATAGTTAAAAGAGCAGAGATTTGAGAGAGGTTCTGCTTTTTTGTGCACAAAATTAAACTCGCCACTTGACAATGTTGCATAGATGTGCCTGCTTTTTAATATATTGGGTATTGAGAACTATAATGGTAAACTGAGGTATATGCCTATGGAAAGCTGTGACAAAAAAATTGTGAGTGGATGTGAATTTTCCGGTGTGAAGCCGGCAGTGATGGATTTGCCCTATCCACCGGTGCAGGTGCGGGAAAAAAACCAGAATTACGCAGACCTTATCGGCATCAGCTACTGCGGAATGGTATCGGAAATGTCAGCCATCATGCAGTACATCAACAATGAAAACCGTATTTTTCATGAAAACTGTCAGATGGGAAAGGCATTTCTGGGAATGGCAATGGCTGAAATGATGCACATGCAGATGCTTGGGCAGCTTGTCTGCCTGCTGGGCGGGAATGTCGGCTATACCGTGCGGCAGCAGGGCGGGCGCCAGTGGATGTGGTCGCCGCAGTGCCTGACGCTGCCAGAAAAGTTTGGGGATATGCTGCAGGCGGATCTGGAGAGTGAGCAGGCGGCAATCAGCCAGTACAATATGCACATCAGGAAGATTCAGGACGATTATGTGAATGCTGTCATCAACAGGATTATACAGGATGAGCAGTACCATATCATGATGCTGCGTTCGATGATGGCATAACCGCTGAAAAATATTACTTGGAAAAACAGTGGAAATGTGATATTATGTTAAAGAATATATGTTCATATTTTGCGGAAGGACTGGGCTTTGCACTTGCGGCAAAGTCCATAAAAAGAAGATGAAGAAGCAGGGGTGAAAATACAGACATGGCACATGCGTCGGAAAAGGACAAGGACTATTTGGAAATAGAGCAGGATTTGCGCAAAAGATTCCGGAAGAATCTCTGGTGTAAATTCACCAGGGCAATACGCGAGTACGATTTGGTTCAGGAGGGGGACCGGATTGCGGTCTGCATCTCGGGCGGCAAGGATTCCATGCTGATGGCGAAACTGTTTCAGGAACTGAAACGCCATAATAAATTTGATTTTGAAGTGAAATTCCTGGTTATGGATCCCGGGTACAGGACGGAAAACAGGCAGCTGATCGAGAGCAATGCAAGGCGGCTGAATGTGCCGCTGACCATTTTTTCATCCGACATCTTTGAGTCGGTCTTCCATATAGAAAATTCCCCCTGTTATCTGTGCGCCAGAATGCGGCGGGGGCATCTGTACAGCAGGGCAAGGGAGCTGGGATGCAACAAAATTGCCCTGGGGCATCATTTTGACGATGTGATAGAGACGATTCTGATGGGAATGCTGTATGGCGCACAGGTACAGACCATGATGCCAAAGCTTCATAGCACAAATTTTGAGGGAATGGAGCTGATTCGCCCGATGTACCTGATTCGGGAGGAGCATATCAAGGCATGGCGGGATTACAACAATCTGCGCTTTTTGCAGTGCGCGTGTAAATTTACAGAGAACAGCGGCTTTCGCGGAGACCTGGAGAACACTTCGAAGCGCAGGGAAACCAAACAGCTGATACGTCAGCTGCGCCAGATAAACCCATTTGTGGAAAATAATATTTTCAAAAGTGTTGAAAATGTAAATCTGAGTACTATAATAGCATATAAGCAGGATGGTGTGCGGCATCATTTTCTGGATGACTATGAATTGCCGGAATATCAAGTGGCGCAAGGAGATACGCAGCAGGAAAAATGCAAAGACGGCGTAGCACAGTCCTGGGATACTGTACAGGAAAAACAGGATGCAAAAGAGGAGAAGCTAGAGCGGTTAAAAGCAGTGCTGCAAGGGCTTGGCAGCGTGGCAGTGGCTTTTTCGGGAGGGGTTGATTCAACCTTTCTTTTGAAGGTGGCGCATGACACCATCGGGGATAACGCGGTTGCAGTCACTGCAAAATCCTGTGTGTTTCCGGACAGGGAATCCAAGGAGGCAGCGGCGTTCTGCCAGCGTGAGAACATCACGCAGTACATCTATGAGGCGGACGAGCTTGCCATCAGCGGCTTTTCCGAGAATCCGCCTAACCGCTGTTATCTGTGTAAGAAGGAACTCTTAAAAGGAATCGAAGCAATCGCACAGGCGCATGGAATCCGGTATGTAATCGAAGGCTCCAATATGGATGACATGGATGATTACCGGCCCGGAATGCAGGCGGTGGCAGAGCTTGGCATCAAAAGCCCGCTTCGGGAGGCAGGGCTGTATAAGCAGGAAATCAGGGACTTGTCAGCGGATGCGCAGCTTCCGACATGGGATAAGCCGTCATATGCCTGTCTCGCGTCGCGTTTTGCATATGGCGAGACAATCACGGAAGAAAAGCTTTGCATGGTCGGGCGGGCGGAACAGCTCCTGATGGACATGGGACTGCGGCAGATGCGTGTCCGCATCCATGGAACACTTGCGCGGATTGAGGTGCCCGAGGCTGACTTTGGGCACGTTATGGAGACGGACATGCGGAGTAAAATCGTGACGAAACTTAAGGAGTATGGGTTTGACTATGTAACCTTTGACTTGCAGGGATACCGCATGGGGAGCGCAAACGAGGTATTAAGACGATGAATCAATTTGCAAGAACGGAACTTCTGGTAGGCGCCGAAGGGATAGAAAAATTGAAGAAGGCACGCGTCGCCGTATTCGGAATCGGGGGCGTGGGTGGTTATGTGGTGGAGGCGCTTGCGCGCAGCGGTGTCGGTACGCTGGATTTGATTGACAATGACAGGGTGAGCCTGACCAACCTCAACCGTCAGATTATCGCAACGCACAGCACAATCGGCGAATATAAGGTGGATGTGGCAAAGAGACGGGTGCTGGACATTCATCCGATGGCAGTGGTATATACATACAAGACCTTTTTCCTGCCTGAAACGGCGTCAGAATTTGATTTTGGCGCATATGATTATGTAGTGGACGCGATTGATACCGTGACAGGGAAAATCCAGCTCGTCATGGAAGCGGACAGGACGCATACGCCGGTTATCAGCTGCATGGGGGCAGGAAACAAGATGGATCCGGCAGCCTTTGCGGTTGCAGACATTTACCAGACAAGTGTGTGCCCGCTGGCAAAAGTGATGCGCCGCGAACTGAAAAACAGGGGAATCCAAAAGCTCAAGGTTGTCTATTCCAGGGAGGTTCCTGTCACAAAAACACAGCCGCCCGGAAGCAATGCCTTTGTGCCGTCCGCTGCCGGACTGATTATGGCAGGTGAGGTAG
The DNA here is from genome assembly GCA_949066965.1 of uncultured Lachnospiraceae bacterium. Taxonomy (GTDB): domain Bacteria; phylum Bacillota; class Clostridia; order Lachnospirales; family Lachnospiraceae; genus COE1. Next base: position 63,790 of record CARTDA010000019.1, on the reverse strand, counting down.
TAAAGGATTTGCTGGCAGACAGGAGGGAGAATTAGCATTTATGGCATATGAAAAGCTGCTCAATGAAATCTACGCGGTGGTGTCCCTGAAGTATCTCTGGCGAGAGTACCAGCCGTCTTTTATAAAGAGTGAGTCGCCGGACTGGATTAACGAAACCATGGATTTTGGCTTGGAGGTGAGTCAGGCGCTTTTGCCGGATGACGGACAGACAAAGAGCTTTATCGACCAGTACCTGGGCTGCCTGAAGGAGGAGCTGCCCCCGGCAGCAATGGAGCGCTATGGAAATCGGCTGAATTTTTACAATGGCAGGTTCTGGGCAGTCCTGCCGGACGATATGGAGCATCAGGATTATCTGTACAAGGCACAGTACCGGTTTGACAAAAAACTGGAAAAGCTGAACACAAGCTATCAGCAGAGACGGCACAATGGGCTATATTTATTTCTGCATCCGACAGATGAGAGTGCCATCGACGTAAACCACCTGTTCCAATACATGGGGGAACGGCAGGAACAGTGTGCGCAGCATTTTGACTGGGTATTTCTGAACTGTGAGAAAGTAATCTATGTCTGCAACTATATTGAAAATACGATAGAGCCAATTGTACTCCCGCAGAATTCCGCGGATTTCCTGAATACGGAGGCAGAGTACCTGCGGTATTGCAGGGAGTGGGCAGATGGCGCATCACTGGATGAGGAGAATGGTTAATGAATAAAAATGATTTTGCACCAACGCCGCCTATGGGCTGGAACAGTTATGATTATTATGATACGACCGTGACAGAAAAGGACATTCAGGCAAACGCGGACTATATGGCAGCTCATTTAAAGCAGTATGGCTGGGAGTACGTGGTGGTTGACATTGAGTGGTATTCCAACGATGCCGGCACGATGCGGGACAAGTACCAGTATATCCCTTTTGGCGATGACGAGATGGATGCATATGGAAGGCTTCAGCCCTCACCGCACAGATTTCCGTCATCGGAAGGCGGAAAAGGCTTTGCGCCGCTTGCCGACTACGTGCACCGTCTGGGGCTGAAGTTTGGCATTCACATCATGCGCGGCATTCCAAGAGGGGCGGCGCAAAACCATCTGCCAATATACAACAGCCGGTTTACGGCGAGTGAGGCGGCGGATCCGTCGTCTGTCTGCCTGTGGAACCCTGATATGTACGGCATATGTGACAATGAGGCAGGGCAGGCATACTATGATTCAATTATCGCCCTGTACGCGGAGTGGGGTGTTGACTTTATCAAGTGCGACGACATCTGTGACAGCCGGCTGTACCGGGAACCGCTTGTATTTTCCGGATGGCATGAAACCCGCATGCTGCACAGGGCGATAGAAAAGTGCGGCAGGCCGATTGTCCTAAGCCTTTCTCCGGGACCGGCTCATATTGACCGTGCATGGCATTATGCCGAGAATGCAAATATGTGGCGCATCACGGATGACTTGTGGGACAAGTGGGATTTGTTAAAGGAGATGTTCTGGCGCTGTGAAAACTGGCAGGACCATGTGAAAAAGGGATGCTACCCCGACTGTGACATGCTGCCGCTGGGGTACCTTGGAAAAGGCTTTGGCAATGCGTGGGCGTGCAATCTGACGCATGACGAGCAGAAAACCATGATGACATTGTGGTGCATGTTCCGATCACCGCTGATGCTTGGATGTGAGCTGACACTTCTGGATGAGTGGACAAAATCGCTGCTCACCAATGAGCTGCTGCTTGCCCTGCTCAAGGCAGACCGCCATGGCAGGCAGATAATGAGAACGGACGCGTGTGCTGTCTGGATGAATGAAAGCGACAACGGGGGTGCGGTCTGCGTGGCGCTGTTTAACCTGAAGGACACAGAGGAGACGCTTTCCGTCAGACTAGATGACTGTATGGATGATGTGGATATGGGCAGGGAATATGGTTTCCGTGAATTGTGGGACGGCACGTGCCTCCAGACAGTGCATCAGACAGTCCAGACAGTTGTGCCGGCGCATGGTGTGAAAGTTTTTATGTGTCAGAGTTCTGGAATTTGAAAGGGTGAGGAGAAAAGAAAATGTACCGTGAGATTGCGAAACTAATTATGTATGGAGATATGGACAAGGACTGTATTCTTTACCAGATGGGGGAAATATTCCGCCGTTTTGATGAGAAGACAGGCTCAAAGTCAGCGCTTATCAAAGATATTTATACACAGCTCAAAAGGCTTCTGATTGTCGCCACAGATTATGGGTTTAACCATAATCTCTGGCACAATTACCTTACTTTTTTCATGGTGACAAATGAAAATCCATTCAGCATCACCTGTGAGAAGGTGGGTGCAAATGATGGGAGCGTCAACCACTTTGCAAAAAATGATTTCAGGGTGTTTAAAAACCTGTTTGACTATGATTTTTCGGCGATAGAGGGGGAGCTTGGCATTGACTGTTTTTCACAGCTTTCTGATTACAGGGCAATCGGCAAGAAAGAGCTGATGTATAACAAAAATGTCAGTGAGAAGATTATTGCCCTGAGCGCGCAGCTTGAACAGGCAGCTGACGAGAATGCATTTTTTGACTGTGTGACGGCTTTTTACAAGGATTTTGGCGTGGGGATGTTCGGCCTGAACAAGGCGTTCCGCATCCGGGACAAATCGGAGGGCATGATAGAATTTTTGCCGATTAACAATATGGACAAGGTGATGCTCGACGATCTGGTCGGTTATGAACTGCAGAAAAAGAAGCTTGTCGACAATACAAGGGCATTTGTGGAGGGCAGGAAAGCGAACAACGTGCTGCTGTTTGGGGACAGCGGTACTGGTAAATCCACAAGCATCAAGGCAATTGTGAATGCGTTTTATCCGCAGGGACTGCGCATGATTGAGATTTATAAGCACCAGTTCAAAGACTTGTCGGGTGTCATCGCACAGATTAAGAACAGGAATTACAAGTTTGTAATTTATATGGATGACCTGTCGTTTGAGGAGTTCGAGGTTGAGTATAAGTTCCTCAAGGCAGTCATTGAGGGCGGCGTGGAGACGAAGCCGGACAATATTTTGATTTATGCGACTTCAAACCGCAGGCACTTAATCAAGGAGACATGGAATGACAGGAGTGACGTGGAGGTTGACAACGGTATGCACCGCTCCGATACGATGGAAGAGAAGCTTTCCCTTGTAAACCGTTTTGGCGTCACCATCAATTACTCAAAACCCACGCAGAAAGAATATTTCAATATCGTAATCGAGCTGGCGCACAGGCAGGGGATTGCGATGTCCGACGAGGAGCTGAAGGCGGAGGCAAACAAATGGGAGCTGAGCCACGGAGGCATCTCAGGACGTACCGCACAGCAGTTTGTTAATTATCTGGATGGGTGTAACAGTTTAGTTTAGGACTTTGCATGGATTGATGCCTGTAACAGGAAGCCGGAGGCTGAACTGTTACGTGGCAGTCGGGGATTGTGATTAACGCTTTACACCTTTTATGGAATCTGATATGATGGAACTATGATAAGATAAAGGAATAGCAAAAAACTTATAAGAGAAGGAAAGCAGCTGGCAGCTGCGAAGGAATGAGAATGACATGGGCATAACATCTATTTTATCGTTACTTAGCGGGGTGGCTCTATTTCTGTTTGGCATGTCCCTTATGGGAGACGGACTGAAAAAGGCAGCAGGAGAAAAGCTGGAGCTTATTTTATATAAGCTGACCAGCACGCCGATTAAAGGGGTTCTTCTGGGAACGGCGGTCACGGCAATCATACAGTCCTCCTCCGCCACGACAGTCATGGTAGTCGGTTTTGTAAATTCGGGCATGATGAAGGTGGCACAGGCAATCGGCATCATCATGGGGGCAAATATCGGTACCAGTATCACAGGATGGATTCTCTGCCTGTCTTACATAGAAGGTTCAAGCGGCATTGCGCAGCTTTTGTCCACGACCACGATATCGGCGGTCGTTTCCATTATCGGTATTTTATTCAAGATGATATCGAAGAAAAGTACCTATAAGAATGTCGGGGACATCATGCTTGGCTTTTCGATATTGATGTTTGGGATGCAAAGCATGAGCGGCGCGGTTTCACCTCTGAAGGAAAATCCGCATTTTGTCAATATGCTTACCATGTTTTCCAACCCCTTTATGGGCATTCTGGTCGGTATTGCATTTACTGCAGTATTGCAGAGTGCGTCGGCTTCTATCGGTATCCTGCAGGCGCTTTCCGTGACTGGTGCAATCACGTTTGCGTCAGCTTTTCCGATTACGCTCGGTATCGGTGTAGGTGCAGCCTGTCCGGTACTGCTGTCGTCCATCGGAACAAACAAGAACGGTAAGAGGACAGCGCTTATTTATCTGATGAATGACTTGTTTGGCATGGTTTTCTGGGCTGTTGTATTCTATTCGGTCAATGCAGTTGTCCGGTTTGACTTTATGGATATGACAATGAGCCCGATAGCGATAGCGATATTAAATACAGTTTTCCGACTGGCGACAGTCGTGATACTGTTCCCATTTATCAAGTGGATAGAAAGGCTTGTGTTCCATCTTGTGAAGGACACACAGGAAGACAGGGAGGAACAGGCGGACTTCGACCTGCTGGAGGAACGCTTTTTGCGCTACCCCGCACTTGCCATTGGGCAGAGCCATACAGCCATGAACGGCATGGCGAGAAAGGCCAGGAAGAATATTGTGCGTGCAATGGGGCTTTTTGACAACTATACGGAAGACCGTTACAACAAGGTGCAGGAAAAGGAAAATCTGATTGATAAGTATGAGGATAAGCTTGGCACCTATCTCATGCAGCTGACAGGGCGTGACATGACGGAGAACCAGTCCAAGCAGGTGTCCATTTTCCTGCATACAATCAGTGACTTTGAGCGGCTCGGCGACCATGCGGTGAATTTGTCAAAGTCGGCAAATGAGCTCTATGAAAAAAAGATATCGTTCTCGGACGAGGCAACCTATGAGCTGTCTGTGCTGGGGGGAGCCGTTAAGGAGATTCTGGAGGTTACGGTGGATGCCTTTTCGGATGACGATGTGGGCGAGGCAATCCGCGTGGAGCCTTTAAGGGAGCTGATTAACGTGCTCTGCAACGAGTTGAAGTCAAGGCACATTACGCGGCTTAGAAATGGAAAATGTGAGTTAAAACAGGGGTTTGCATTTAACAATATCCTGACCGATTTTGAGCGAATCGGGGCGCACTGTTCCAACGTGGCGGTGGCGCTTCTGGAATCGGAAGCGGAGGATTTTGACACACACGAATACCAGAAGAGCATCCGTGAGATGAACAATGTGATGTACCGGGAGCTTTATGAGGCATATGAGCTGAAATATGATATCAGCAAGACCAAAAAGGCGAAGAAGAAGTAAATAGCAGTTTTTAAAATACCGCAGATATTGTGTCTGCGGTATTTTGAAAAGAGGGAGGATTCATATGTTTGTAAAGGGAATGGATATATCCTCATATCCGGAAATGATGGATAGGGGACACCGCTATTATGATTTTGACGGAAACGAGGTCAACGTGATTGATTTTGCAAAGGAACAGGGATTTAACTATGGGCGGCTGCGGATTTGGAACAATCCGGAGTGCGTCAGGGAGTCGGGCGGCTATTGTGACCTGGCGCATACGAGGAGGATGGCGGCTGAAATCAAAAAGCGCGGGATGGGACTGCTGCTTGATTTCCACTATTCGGACTGGTGGGCAGACCCCGGCAAGCAGACAAAACCGCAGGCGTGGAACGATTTACATGGAGATGCCCTTGCGCAGGCAGTTTATGATTATACAAGAGCGGTTCTGGAAGCGCTGGACACAGACCATGTTTATCCGGAGATGGTACAGGTCGGGAATGAAATCCGCTGCGGAATGATGTGGCCGGACGGCAGGACAGACAACTGGGAAGGGCTTGCGCAGCTTATCAACGCGGGAATCCGCGCGGTGCGGGACACACAGGGGGCGCGTGATACCAAGGTGATGCTGCATCTGGATCAGGGCGGACGGTATTATTATTTTAAGGAATGGTTCGACAATGCCCTTTCGCATGGCGTGACAGATTTTGATATCATCGGTCTTTCCTATTATCCGTTCTGGCATGGGACATTCAATGACCTCAAAAATACAATGGAGGCGCTGGCAAAGCGTTATCGCAAGCCAATGATTATTGCGGAAGTGGCACATGCTTACCGCAGAAGCAGGGGAGAGCTGTTCGGCGAGGCACAGGAAAGGATATCCGGTTTTCCGGCAGGAGGCGCGGCACAGAAGGAAGTGCTGGAACTGATTATGAGCATTGCGGCGCATATCAGTGACGGACTTGGGGCTGGCGTCTTTTACTGGGAGCCGTTCTCAAGGCCGGATGACGAGACAGACGACAGCTGGGGAAGCTGCATGGGAATCGTGGATGCCGATGGCAGACCGACACTGGGAATCAGGGCATTTGGCTCTGACCCGGAGCATGCAGATGTCAGCCGTATTGCGAAAATATATGAACCGTCCATGATTACAGTGACACCGGAGGATGTGCCATCCGAATATCTTCCAAGGGCAGTGAAGGTTTTAAGGTATGACGGAAGGCTGGAATGGGAAGCGGTTACATGGGCATTTGACAAGTCAGGACTGGTTATGAATGACACGGTTGTCATAAATGGAACACTTTCGGAGTGCGGGCAGCGTATCAGCCTGCCTATCTGTCTTGTGGAAGTAAAAGAGAAACAGAATCTGCTGAAAAATGCGGATTTTGAGAATGTGTATGGCGGCACGCCGGAATATTGGGAAGTAAAAGGGGAAGCTGACGATAACAGCTTTATGCACGAAATCAGGCAGGAGACTGCGGAAACGTTTCCGTTTGATACGACGAATTATTTCTATTTCAGGGGAGAGAGCAATTTTAAGATGTCCCTGTGCCAGAAGGTCGGACAGCTTTTGGCAGGAAAATATATTTTTTCATTGTCATATAAAGGAGACAATACAACTGGCGTAAAGGTACAGCTGTATGCGTGTTCGGGGAATGGAACGGATGCCAGGCAGTCCATTTTCCCATCCGCTGAGGAGTGGGCGCGACACAGTGTGGAGATTACGCTTGATAAGGACAGCCGGGCAGAAGTCGGAATCCTGGTGGACTCACCGGCAATATATGGCATGCTGAAAGACATTTGCCTGGTACGTGCCTGAATAATGGTGGATAGATGTGACAGTTCAGCCTTCGGCTGAACCGTTACGGATGGATTGGGGAATATGGAGAAAAAGAACGATAACAGGAATGGAAATAAAAAGCGGTATGGCAAACTGGACGGAATCAGGGGAATTGCGCTGCTGAACATGATAGCGTACCATATGACTTGGGACCTGGTATACATCTATCAGGTGGACTGGGGCTGGTACAGGTCGCAGGGGGCATATCTGTGGCAGCAGGGAATCTGCTGGACATTCATATTCCTGTCCGGCTTTTGCTGGTCATTGGGGCATCATGCGCTGAAACGCGGTATCACTGTGTTTCTCGGCGGCGCAGTTATCACGTTGGCAACGCTTGCCGTCATGCCTATGAACAGGGTCGTGTTCGGGGTGCTTACGCTGACAGGCTCCTGTATGCTGCTGATGTGCCTGCTTGACAGATGGCTCAAAAAGCTTCCGGCATCTGCGGGCCTGGCGGCGAGTGCCGTGCTTTTTTTGCTGACGCGCAATGTCAATGAGGGCTTTCTTGGCTTTGAAAAGTGGAAATTGTGCAGGCTGCCGTCGGGACTGTATCGGAACATTGCGACTGCTTTTTTGGGATTTCCACAGGAGGGATTTTATTCGACAGATTATTTTTCGCTGGTTCCGTGGATGTTTTTATTTATGGCAGGGTATTTTCTGTTTCGCCTTTCCAAAGGGAAAAAGGTTATGGCGTTTTTGGAGGATAGTGTCCTGCGTCCCATTGAGTGGCTCGGAAGGCATTCGTTTGGAATCTATATGGTACACCAGCCTGTTATCTATGCCGTTCTGGAGGTACTGTTCCGGGGTAAGGAACTGTAGGAAAATAACTGACTGGATTTGAAGCAATGGGAAAGGCGCAGGTGAATGGATGGAGTGTGGGAGATCTAAACCGGTTGTATTTCTTGACAGGGACGGGGTACTGTCTGTTGAGAAAAGCTATGTGTGCAGCGTGGACGAGCTTGAAATATTTCCGTATGCGAAGGAATGTGTCCGTACAATTCACGAAAAAGGTTATCTTGCAATTGTGGTGACAAACCAGAGCGGTGTGGCAAGAGGTTATTTTACGGAAGAGCAGCTGCAGGAAATGAACCGGTACCTGATGCGGGAAACCGGTGTTGACGCGGTTTATTACTGTCCGCATCATGAAAAAGGCATTGTCGGCAAGTATACCTGCCAATGCCAGTGCAGGAAGCCGTCAGCCGGAATGGTATGGCAGGCATGCAGGGATTTTGGCATTGACACGGCGGATATTGAAAATTCATACATGGTTGGCGACAGGGCAAGCGACATACAGCTTGGACAAAATGCCGGACTTACCACGGTGCTCCTGGAATCCGGGTATGGGATGAAACGGCTGGAAGAAGATGTGGCGCCTGACCATATCTGTGCGAATATGGCAGAATTTACCCGGAATGTCCTGCTCCACAGGCATGACTGAATAAGATGTAAAATCCATGACAGGAATTGGAAAGACTGAAAAAGACTGAAAACTGAAAAATATATTGCAAAATGATGGCGATTGTTGTAGACTAGTTATAGCAAAAATGTGTGAACAGAATAATTGCCAGGAAGGTGAAGGGCTTGAAGCGGTACAAGAAAAAAGACCTGTTGCAGACAGTGTCCATGCTGACAAAAGTAAATGATTCCATTGGCAGGGCAGCATCTTCGACTGTCCTTTTTGAAATGGAAGACGAATTTATCAAATGTCAGGAAGCCGCAGTTGACCTTGGCAGCTATCTGGAAACACTTGATATGGACTACGTGCCTATGGTCAGGATTCTGGAAGATTATTGTGAGCATATTTATCGGCTGAGTACGAATATTCAAGATGAAAGCCAGTGCAAAAAGCTGTCCAAGAAAATCAGGAAACAGCTTATCCAGCTGCAAAATGCCATTACTTATGATATGCCGCCAGACAAGAAGGAAGTTGTGTTTTTACCGTACAAGGCGGCGATGTGGGATTCCCTGGAAAGTGTATGGCAGGCAGCCTGGGAGGACGAAAATTGTGACGCATATGTAATTCCGATACCATATTATGATAAGAATCCGGATGGAAGCTTTCGCGAAATGCATTATGAGGCTGACCAGTATCCGGATTATGTGCCTGTTACGAGGTATGATGCGTTTGATTTTGCGGCGCATCAACCGGATGTCATTTACATACATAATGCATATGATAATTGGAACCTGGTCACAAGCGTGCACCCCCATTTTTTTTCCGGGAATCTGAAACAGTACACGGACACACTGGTCTACATCCCATATTTTGTCCTGGATGAAGTAGACCCGAATAATGAGCAGATGGTGGAGAAAATCAGGCATTTCTGCTTTATGCCTGGCATTATCAATGCGGACAAGGTGATTGTGCAGTCGGAGGACATGAAACAGATTTATGTCAATGAATACCTCAAGGCAGCAAAAGCGCATGGATTACAGGGAAGACACCTGGACAGGACATATCTGGAACAGAAGTTTCTGGGGCTTGGTTCACCGAAGTATGACAGGGTACTTTCCACCCAAAGGGAGGAATTCGACATCCCGAAGGAGTGGCAGAAAGTGATTCAAAAGCCGGATGGGAGCAGGAAGAAAATCATCATGTACAATACCGGCATTGCGGCGCTGCTCACACACAATGAAAAATGGGTGGACAAGATAGCGGACGTGCTGAAGGTCTTTAAGGAAAACCAGGATGAAACCGTTCTGCTGTGGCGCCCACACCCGCTGATTGAAAGCACGATGCAGTCCATGCGTCCGGACATTTTACGGAAATACACGGCGATAAAGGAGCAGTACATTGCGGAGGGCTGGGGAATCTACGACGACACGGCAGACGTGGACAGGGCAGTGGTGCTCAGTGATGCATATTATGGGGACGGCAGCTCAGTGGTGCAGCTGTACCAGCAGACGGGCAAGCCGGTGATGATACAGAATGTGGATGTTTAAGCTTATAAATAAATGGGGCACATAGTGATGAAAATATTAGTGACAGGATCTGATGGATTTATTGGCAGCCATTTGACAGAAGAATTGGTAAAAAGAGGTTACGATGTCAAAGCGTTTGTGTATTACAACTCTTTCAATAACTGGGGATGGCTTGATACATTGCCTCAAAATATTATGGAAAATGTAGAAATTTTTCAAGGAGATATACGTGATTCAAATGGGGTAGAAGAGGCATCAAAACATGTCGATGCCGTGTTTCATCTTGCTGCTTTGATAGCAATACCTTTTAGCTATTATTCACCGGATACTTATGTTGAGACGAATATAAGGGGAACACTTAATGTCCTGCAGGCAGCAAGAAAACTAGCAATAGAAAGGGTAATTGTGACTTCTACATCAGAAGTGTATGGGACAGCACGATATGTTCCAATAGATGAAAAACATCCATTTCAGGGACAGTCACCTTATTCGGCTACCAAAATAGGTGCTGATAGACTTGCTGAGAGCTTTTATCGGTCATTTGGATTGCCAGTGACTATTGTAAGGCCATTTAACACATATGGTCCAAGGCAGTCTGCAAGGGCAGTTATTCCTACCATTATTACGCAGTTATTGGCAGGAAAGTCTCAAATAAAGCTGGGTTCGTTAAGTCCTACGAGAGATTTCAATTATGTAAAAGATACAGTCAATGGATTTATATCAATTTATGAATCTGAAAGGACAATTGGAGAAGAAATCAATATTGCAACTCAGAGTGAAATTTCTATTGGCCAAGTTGCGGAAGAACTTATTCAGCAGATTAATCCTATGGCAGAAATTATATGTGATGAAGAACGTCTTAGACCTGAAAAAAGTGAAGTGAATAGGTTGCTAGGATGTAATGAGAAGATACTGCGTTTAACAAACTGGAAGCCGCAGTTTTCATTAGAAGAAGGATTAAGAAACACAATTGAATTTTTGAAAAATAATCTGGATAAGTATAAAACAGATATATATAATTTGTAAATTTTTACAGAGGGATATATGAACGACATTTATATAGAAGAAGACAAGTCCGTATTAGATGCCATAAATTTGCTTGATCAAAATGCAAGAAAGATACTTTTTGTACATCAAAATCATAAATTACTTGCAACTGTTACAGATGGTGATATTCGCCGGTGGATACTGAAAAAAGGGGATTTGCAGCGTTCAGTTAAGTATGTAGCGAATTATCACCCAAAGTTTCTTTGCGAAGAACAAGAAGCCCTGGCAATACGAACTATGAAAGAGTATGGAATTGATGCTATTCCAATTGTGGATAAAAATCATGTAATTAAAAAAGTTGTTTTTATAAATGATTCAGTACAGGAACATGGAATGTTTAAAAAAAAAATCCCGGTTGTTATTATGGCAGGTGGATTTGGGGCAAGGCTTTCACCATATACGAATATTTTGCCCAAACCATTGATACCTATTGGTGATTATCCGATAGTTGAACATATTATAAACCGTTTTTGCTTGTATGGATGTAATCATTTTTATATGATAGTGAACTATAAAAGGAACATGATTAAAGCATATTTTAATGACATAGATAAGGAATACCAGCTTGAATTTGTAGCAGAGCAAAAGACACTTGGTACAGGAGGCGGTTTGAGCCTTTTACAGGGAAAAATAAAGGATACATTTATTTTGACAAATTGTGATATTTTGATAGATGAAGATTTGTCGAAAGCATACAAATTGCATGAAGAATCAAAAAATCTGATTACAATGGTATGTTCATTAAAAAATTTTGAGATTCCATATGGTGTTGTAAATGTTGAAGATGGTGGAGCACTCAAGTCGATACAAGAGAAACCTAATATGACATTTTTGGTAAATACAGGATGCTATTTTGTAGAACCTGAAGTAATAGAGCGCATGGAGCAAAATAAACCTGTAGATTTTCCGTCAGTTATTCAAAAATACATGGAGGAAGGAAAAAAAATAGGTGTTTATCCGGTTAGTGAGGATTCTTGGCTTGATATGGGGCAGATTAATGAACTTGAAAAAATGAAGGCAAGACTAGGGGGCTGATCATAATGGAAAACATTATTTTACTTGGAGCAGGCGGTCATGCACATAGTGTTGTCGACACTATTGAACAAGGTTGTAAATATAATATTGTAGGATTTCTTGACACAGAAGAAATGCAGGGAAAGTATTATAGGGATTATCCGGTTTTGGATACTGATGAAGCGATTAAAAGGTATTATGATGAGGGGATTAGAAACGCCTTTATTACAATAGGATTTATGGGGCATGGTGATACTAGGAACCGCCTGTATAACCAGCTAAAAAACATCGGTTATACAGTACCGAATATTATTGACAGCACAGCAGTTGTCTCAAAAAATGCAGTACTTGGAGACGGCATATTTATTGGAAAGAATGTGATTATCAATGCAAACGCAAGGATTGGCAGCATGTGTATTATCAATACGGGAGCGGTTGTCGAACATGACTGTGTAATTGGGGAATTTTCACACATAGCAGTTGGTAGTGTACTGTGCGGTGGTGTGTCTGTCGGAAGTCGGACTTTAATAGGGGCAAACGCGACAGTGATTCAGGAAAGGACGATAGGAATTGGCTGCATTATAGGAGCAGGAGTGACAATAAATAGAGATGTGGAGGCATACAAAATGATAAATAGCAACAGAATGCAAAATGCGGGGGGGGGGTATAATACAACCTTAACCCTTTTCGGAAAACGTGCCGTATGAGAATAGGGTATTTTGCGGATGGACCGTGGGCACATAAAGCTTTCGATAAGATTGTAAATGACAAAACAATGGAAATTGTTTTTATGACAGTGAGATATGACAGGAAAGATGAATTTTTATTTCATTTGGCAGATTCATATAATATTCCCATTGAAATAAGCAGCAATATTAATTCTGCGGAGTTCATAGGAAATGTAAGAAAATATAATGCAGATTTATTTGTTTCAATGTCATTCAACCAGATATTCAGGGAAGAAATAATGAATCTTCCTCGATATAAAACAATAAACTGTCATGCTGGAAAGCTTCCTTTTTACAGGGGGAGAAATATACTGAACTGGGCATTGATAAACGATGAACGAGAATTTGGTATTACAGTACATTATATAGATAGTGGGATAGATACAGGAGATATTATTTTACAGGAAACATATCCGATTACAGATCAGGATGATTATGCGACACTGCTTGAAAGAGCCTATGATGGATGTGCAGATGTCCTTTACAGAGCGGTAAAAATGATTCAGAGCAATGAAGTAAATACTGTAAAACAGGCAGATATTGACCCAATAGGTATGTACTGCGGAATGCGCAGGGAAGGTGATGAAATTCTTGACTGGAATCAGGGCAGCAGGGATATATTTAACTTTATCAGGGCATTATGCACTCCAGGACCTCAGGCAGTATCATGGATTAACGGAATAAAAATATCCATAAATAAATCCAGAATGGTTAAGGGTGCGCATCCCTATAAAAATATTCCCGGACAGATTATTGGAAAGACAGCAGACGGTTTTCTGGTAAAAACAGGCGACACGATGCTGGAAATAACGGAGTATACATATTCGGGGAACGTAAGAGTGGGGGATCGCTTGATAAATCATGAATAGTAAGGTATTTGTAATAGCAGAGGCGGGTGTAAACCATAACGGTGACATCAGAATTGCAAAACAGCTGATAGATACGGCAGCTAAGGCAGGTGCAGACGCAGTCAAGTTTCAGACTTTTAAGGCAGAGAAACTTGTGTGTAAAAATGCGAAGAAAGCGAAATATCAGCTTGAAACAACTGACAGGACGGAATCACAGTTTGAAATGTTAAAGAAACTGGAATTGACACAACAGATGCACAAGGAATTAATGGAATACTGTGATAACAGAAACATTGTGTTTCTGTCATCTCCGTTTGATATAGAAAGTATCAAATTTTTGTCCGGGTTAGGAATGCAGATTTTTAAGATACCATCAGGTGAGATAATAAATCTGCCGTATTTAAGAGAAGTTGCAAGGCAGCAGAAAAGAGTTATACTTTCAACCGGAATGAGCAGTATGGAAGAAGTGAAAACAGCAGTTGATATACTTAAGAATAATGGGACAGGGAATATTACACTGCTTCACTGCAATACACAGTATCCAACGCCCATGCAGGATGTTAATTTGCTTGCAATGGTAAAAATGCATGAAAGATTCAATCTTCCAGTTGGATACTCTGACCATACACAGGGAATTGAAATACCTATTGCGGCAACAGCACTTGGGGCGACCGTGATAGAAAAGCATTTTACACTGGATAAAAACATGGAAGGACCCGATCATAAGGCAAGCATTGAACCGCATGAGCTCAAGCAGATGGTAGAGGGAATAAGAAAGACAGAAATTGCTTTGGGAAATGGCAAAAAACAAATGTCTGAATCAGAGATCGAAAATATAGTTGTTGTCAGAAAAAGTATTGTGGCAGCTACAGATATTCGAAAGGGAGAGCAGTTTACAGAAGAAAACCTGACAACAAAACGTCCTGGAAATGGAATAAGCCCGATGAAGTGGGATGAAATAATTGGAACAATTGCAGGCAGAGATTATACGGCAGATGAGATGATTGATTGACAGCAGGGAGATTATCATGAAAAAAATATGTGTCATAACAGGAACACGGGCAGAGTATGGCTTATTGAAACCGTTAATAAAAAAAATAAGCGATGACAGTGGTGTTGAATTGCAGCTTGTAGTGACAGGGATGCATTTATCCCCTGAATTTGGACTTACTTATCGAGAGATAGAGGAGGATGGATTTGAGATAACTGAGCGTAATGAAATGCTGTTAAGTTCTGATACACCAAATGGCATTGCAAAGTCAATAGGATTGGGAATGATTGGTTTTGCAGATATTTTTACGAGGATAAAACCGGATATTGTGGTGATATTAGGTGACAGGTACGAGGCACTTGCGGCAGCTACGGCAGCAATGGTACATAGAATTCCCATAGCGCATATACACGGCGGCGAGTTAACAGAAGGACTTATTGACGATTCGATTCGTCATACGATAACTAAAATGAGTATATTGCATTTTACATCAACAGAAACTTACAGAAATAGAGTAATACAGCTTGGCGAGCATCCTGAGAGGGTAAAATGTGTTGGAGCATTGGGAATTGAAAATATTAAAACACAAAAACTAATGAGCAGAAAAGAATTAGAAGATAATTTGTGCATTAGATTAGACAGACCATTTATGATGATTTCATTTCATCCGGTAACGCTTGAAAATAATACCGCTAAAGAACAATTTGAGAATCTTTTGAAGGCATTAGACAGTTTCAAGGAATATCAGTTTGTATTTACAAAAGCAAATTCTGATACGAATGGAAGGGAAATTAATCAAAAGATTGATGAATATGTTAACAATAATGAAAGGAGAGCTGTTGCGTATACTTCTCTAGGGATGGTGAAGTATTTAAGTATGCTAAAATATTGCGAAATGGTTGTCGGGAATTCATCAAGTGGTATTATAGAAGCGCCTTCTTTTCATATTCCTACGGTTAATATTGGGGATAGGCAAAAGGGACGTATGCGAGGTGAAAGCGTTATTGATTGCGGATGTTCTGTAAGCGAAATAGAAAATGCAATATATACAGCTCAAGTAATGTATAGAAATAATGAGTTGCAGGATGTAGTCAATCCATATGAGGGTAAAAGCACATCAGAATTAGTGTTAAGTACAATAAAATGTTATTTGGCATCAGGAATTAATATAAAGAAGCATTTTTATGATATTAAATGGAGTTAATAACAATGAAAGTAGTATTTATTGGCTGTGTTGAATCCTCCGCAATATTTTTAAGAACATTATTGCAAGAAAATGCTAATATTGTTGGAATTATAACAAAAAAAGAATCAAAATTTAATGCTGATTTTATGGATTTATCAGATATTGGTAAAAAAAATAATATTCCGTGTCTTTATGTAGAAAATATCAATGACAAAGAAAGTTTTCAATTTTTGCGGAAGTTAAATCCGGATATAGGCTTTTGTTTGGGATGGTCGCAGTTATTAAAAAGTGATTTGCTCAATATGTTTCCTAAAGGCGTGATTGGTTTTCATCCAACAAAACTTCCATGGAACAGAGGACGGCATCCTTTGATATGGACGCTTGTATTGGGATTGGATGAAACTGCATCAAGTTTCTTTGTTTTAGATGAAATGGCTGATACAGGAAAGGTTATATCGCAGGAACGGGTATTGGTATCATATGAGGACAATGCTAGGACTTTATATAATAAAATAATGGATGTTGCAAAGGTTCAGTTAAAAAAGGTATGGCATGATATATGTACTAATAATGTGAAGGTTGTTGATTTTGAAGGGCAAAAGGGAAATACGTGGCGGAAACGAGGTAAAGTTGACGGAAAAATAGATTGGAGAATGTCGGGGAGAAATATTTACAATTTGGTAAGGGCACTGTCAGAACCATATGTTGGAGCACACTTTGAATATAATGGATATGAGTATAAGGTTTGGGAAGCAAGGGAAGTTAGTGATGAACAATACAAGAATATTGAGCCAGGAAAGATCGTAGATATATGCGAGAGAAGAAGTTTTATTGTTAAAACAGGAAAGGGGATGATAGAAGTTTTGCGCTTTGATGAATGTTTTGACCCACAGATAGGAATGTATTTATGAGTTTTGTGTTTTGGTATGTATTGGGTAAGAAAATATGAGGAAAAAATACAATGAAAGTTTTAGTAGTATCTCCGCACCCTGATGATGAGACCTTAGGGGCAGGAGGAAGCATTTCAAAATTAAGGAATTTGGGAAATGAAATGTATTGGCTAAATGTGACTGATGTAAAGTCTGGGGATAGGTATAGTAAGGAGTATGTATCGAATCGAAAAAAACAGATTGAGGCAATAAGAGAATTTTATCAATTTAAAGAATTTATAAATTTAGGATATCCACCAGCAGAATTAAGTGACAATATTAAGTCAGAACTTGTTAGTTCTATAGGCACAGTATTTGATAAGATTAAGCCTGATTGCATTATTTTACCTGATTATAATGATGTACATTCTGACCATAAATATGTATTTGAATCAGCATATGCATGCTCAAAAATTTTTCGCAGGAGTTACATTAAAAGAATATTGACAATGGAAATAGTTTCTGAAACGGATTTTGGGATGCCATATGATATATTTAAACCCAATTTATATGTGGATATTACAGATTATATGGATAAAAAAATAGAAGCACTTAGTATATATGATACGGAATTGGGAGATGTTCCTTTTCCTAGGAGTATAGACACAATAAAATCATTAGCCGCTGTCAGAGGAACACAGGCGGGCGTGTTATTTGCGGAGGCATTTAGGGTGATAAAAGAAATTGAGTAATGGGGCAGAAATATGAATACATTAGCAGTTATAACAGCACGCAGCGGCTCAAAAGGCATAAAAAATAAAAATATAAGGCAATTAAATGGTAAACCTTTAATTGCCTATACAATAGAAAGTGCATTGCAAAGTCATTATATTGATGAGGTGATGGTATCGACAGATAGTGATGTATATGCAGACATAGCTAAGAAGTTTGGTGCAGTTGTGCCATTTTTAAGAAGTAATAGAAATTCAGAAGATATGTCGAAATCAGTAGATGTGTTGTTGGAAGTATTGGATGAATATGAAAAAAGAGAAAAGTACTTTGACAATATTGTCATGCTTCAGCCGACATCGCCACTGAGGACATATAAAAATCTTAATGAAGCTTTTGATTTATTTTATGAAAAAAATGCTGATTCAGTTGTCAGTGTATGTGAGTGTGAACATAGTCCATTATTGAGCGGTATATTACCAGATGATTGGAGTCTGTTTGAATTTATTAAGAGTGAAAATAATTTAAGAAGACAGGAGCTGCAAAAATTTTACAGATTAAATGGGGCAATTTATATATCAAAAGTAACTGCCTTAAAAGAAATAAGATCCTTTTATGGTGAAAATTCATATGCTTACATAATGAAACAGAGAGAATCCATTGACATCGATACAGAACTGGATTTTGAGTACGCGGATTTTTTATTAAAGAGACAGAATGGGTAAGGGAGTAGAAGATGAGGTATTGCAAAAGATGTGTCATGCCGGATACAAGACCGGGAATTACTTTTAATGGGGAAGGAGTGTGTTCTGCTTGTCAATCGTACGAGAAAAGAAAGTTGACAGACTGGAACAAAAGGCAGAAAGAATTTGAAAAAATATGTGATAAGTATCGCGGAATGAATGGAACTGGCTATGATTGTGCCATTGCGGTGAGCGGTGGAAAAGACAGTCATTATCAGGTTTTTTTGATGAAAGAAGTCATGAAAATGAACCCGATACTTTTTAGTGTCGAGGATAATTTCAAAATGACCGAGGCTGGAAAACATAACATCCAAAATCTTTCTGAAGAATTTGGGTGCAATATAATTAGCTTGAAGCCCGATATCAAAACGCAGAAAAAAGTAATGAAATATACGTTTGAAAAGTATGGAAAGCCCACTTGGTTTATCGACAGGCTGATTTATACATATCCCTTAATTATGGCTTTGCAATTTAATACGCCATTATTGGTATATGGTGAGAATGTGAGCTATGAGTATGGCGGAAATGATGGTGAAGAGACATATTCCGCAAAAGGCCAGTTAAATAATGGAGTAGCAAGCGACATTGAAGATAAAGAGCTGCAGGATATTGGAATTGATGTGAGATCGCTGTCTATGCTTAAAGCGCCTTCTCATGAAGAAATGGAGCAATTGGATCCAATTTATATATCCTATTTCAAAGAATGGAATAGTGTCAGTAATTATCAATTTGCAAAATCCAGGGGATTTCATGATTTGCAGCATGAGTGGGACAGAAGCCAGCATATTGAAAATTTTGACCAGGTGGACAGCCGTGCGTATCTTGTTCATCCCTGGATGAAGTATCCTAAATTTGGACATGCTTTTGCGACAGATTATGCGTCCAGATATGTTCGTTATGGATTGATTAACAGGCATGAAGCAATCGAACTGGTAAAAAAGCATGATGCATTTCTGGATCCGTTATGTGTCAGGGATTTTTGTGAATTTTGTGGATATTCCGAGACGGAATTTTGGAGTATAGTGGACAAGTTTTACAACAGGGATCTGTTTGAAAAAAATGATTTTGGTGAATGGATACTGAAAAACCCAGTATGGAAATAAGCAGGATAAATTTTTTGACATGGAGAATGAGTGATGAAAGTCGAAAGAACACACGATTATTTGTATTTAAATGAGGACTATAAAGAAAGACCAAAAGAGTATTTTAAGTTTATTGAAAGAGAGATATCGAAGGATTTTAACGCAGAAAGTTTCAAAATGATAGACATAGGATGTGGGACGGGAAGTTTTCTGTTTTTTCTAAGAAATGCCTATCAAAATGCAGAATTAATTGGAATAGATATACTACCTGAATTGCTGGAAAGAGTTAATACAGAACAAGGAATTAAAACAGTATTAGGGGATATTTCAAGTCCAGATACATATAGCGACAAAATGGGAGAACTGCAGGATTGCGATTTTGTGACGATGTTGGGGGTTCTTAGCATATTTGACGATTTTAGACCAATCATTCAAAATGCTTTGGATTTTCTAAAGAAAAATGGATTTCTTTATATTTTTGGGATTTTTAATCCTGAGAATCTGGATATCATTATACGGTCAAAGTATTCTGATAGGGAATGTGACTGGGAACGCGGGTGGAATTATTTTTCTATATATAGCTTAAAAAAGTATTGTAATGAAATTGGATGTAGTATTGAATTTCTTCCATTTCATATCGAAATTGATATCCCAAAGCATAATAATGACCCATTGAGAAGTTGGACAATTAATATTTCAGATGATGAAAAAATGATACTAAATGGTCTTCAATTAGTACATAATTTTTATTTGGCTAAGATTAAGAAAGAAATATGAACAATAAGCAGTGTTGTTTAAATAGCATTTGGAGTCCAAATGGGGGTGCTCAAGGCGTGAGATTACAGGACAATTATCCTGATGGAAATATTTTATGGTTCAATGATTTTTATCTTGACGAAGATAGAATTATATTTTCAGCAGGAAATTTTAATGGATTATATGAATATTTTATATCAGAAAAAAAACTGAATTTTTTGGGAAACTTTAAGGATGAGAATTTGTTTGGAAAACAATTATATGGAAAGGTGCATCAATATAAGGACAAGCTGGTATTTACTCCATTGAGTGCCGAGAATATTGCTGTCTATGATATGAAAAGTAAAACATTTGTGTCCGTTCCATTGCCCATTCCTAAAAATAGCTGCGGCTTTGAATGTAAGTTTACCAATTCAATTATATATGGTAATCAGTTTTTTTTGTTTCCAGGGTATGTCTCATACATTGTGGAATATGATCTTGAAAAAGATAGGCTTATTGTTCATGATGACTGGTATGATGCATATATCAGGATGTGGGGCAAAGAATCTGATTTTTTATTTGGTTTTGACATGGTGGCGATTCAAAATGCGGTTTACCTGGCATCAATTCAGCATAGTGGTTTATTCAAATATTATTTGGATGAAAATAAATATGAGTTTATTGAGATGCCAGGAAAGTCTGGGTATGTATGTACATTGAGTTATGACGGAAGGTTTTTCTGGTGTGGAATGGATGATGGAAAGCTGTTAAAAGTGGATTGCAGCGGAAAAGTTATTCAGGAATTGGATACTTTAACAGCATATGGGTTGGAGAAAGGGAGAACAGATCTTTTTGTAAGCAGTATTTTTGAGGGGGGATGGCTGTGGCTGTTTCTAAGTCAGGAAAGTACTGTATTAAAAATTAACTGCAACAATATTGAAGAGGATTTTGAGATTATCAGATATTCAGATAAGGAGAGACAATATACAAACTTTGAATATCATACTGTTAATGGTGTTGTTAAAAAAAATGGTCTCTCTCTTTTTTTTGTTCGTTCAGACAGAACGACAAAGTGCATTATGGATGGTGGAATAAAACATTTTTTGGCAGCTGTTTCGGATTCGACAGGGTGGTCGGAAAAGACGATAGAGGGGATGTTGTTTTATGATGAATATGAAAAATATGAGAAACGAAGAAATAACTATTTCCATAAAGACCTTGGCGTTGTATTGATAGAAGAAACTCCGTTTACTGAAACGTTAGATTATTTAATAAATAACTCAGGTGTATTAAACCAGAATGGAAACGGATTGGATAACAGGGGAAAAATCATTTATGAAAATTGTTGATAAAGGAAAATAATATGCAAAAAAAAAGGATTTTGAATCGATTCAATTTGTATGAACGGAATATATATAAATTTTTTTCAAAGAACACTCCATTTTCTTTGGCTAAGTCTGAGATAAGACAATGGGTAGCATTATTCATAACGATGGTTAATAAGCTTTTTTTGCACAAGATTTATCTTAATTATGTAGAGCTGCCAATAACAACAAAATGTTCTTTAAGATGTAAGAACTGTGCTAATTTGATTCAATATTATGAATATGGAGAATTCCTGGATGGTAAATCCCTGATTAATGATGTTTATCGTTTATGTCAAATAACCGAAAAAATAGAAATGTTTAGAATATTAGGCGGAGAACCTTTGTTGCACCCGCAATTGAAAGAAATATTAGAAGGGATTAAGAAAAATGATAACATAAAAAATATTCAAATTGTTACAAATGGAACATTGTTGTTTCAAAATGACATCCTTGAAATTTTAAAGGACAAAAGAGTTTCTGTTGATATTAGTAATTATGGAAAAGTATCGAGAAATTATGAGAAACTGATTCGGCAATTAAGACATAACAGGATAAAATATACTACAAATAAAAACTTGGTTTGGACAAAACAGGCAGATTTTTTGTTTCAAGATAAATCGCAGAAAGATTTGGAATTGATATTAAAAAACTGCAAATTAGATTGTATTAGCATGCTGGATGGAGAGGTTCATATATGCCCCAGATCTTCTAATGGGAGTGATTTGAAAATATTTCAGGCAGATAAAAAGGATTATATTAATTTAAGACTTCATAAGACAAAAAAGGAAATGCGTAAAAGTTTTTTTGCATTATTAAACAGAAGGAGCATTGTTGCCTGTAATTATTGCAAATCATATATGTGGGATAAGCTGGAGCAGTGTATGCCGGGAGAACAGGTTAGCAGAGATTGGGCACTAAAAAAATATCATAAAACTATGCGTTTAAATAGGAGAGGGAATAATGAATTTGGTAGTATGGGGGGCAGGTAAAGATTATATTGAGTATAAACATTTGATAAAAAATTTTAAATATACACTAGTAGATTCAAATCAGGATAAGCAGGGCGCAGTAATTGATGGAAAAAAAGTGGAAAGTCCCTACATTATTAATAAAATGCAATATGATTATATTGTGATATCTTCTCGTCTGTATTTTGATGAAATTTATGACAGATTAAATTATGAGTTTTCTATAAGTGGCGAAAAAATTATTCCTCTTTTTGATATTGATTTGGAACTGATAATGCGTGAAATAGGTAGATATAATTGGCAAAAAGGTGGTAAACCGAGAATTTTGTTTGGATATTGCTTTTTGGTACATGCAAATTGCAGGGTGCATGATTATTTGCTGGCTGAGTCGTTGCGGCTTCGAGGAGCCGAGATAATTCCGGCAGTCTGCGGAGAAATTCAAGAACTACAGTGTTCCGTATATGGTGGTGTATGGGGGAACAATGTTACCGATATTGCAAATATGTCAGTTAATCATACACATAATTGCAATAAGTGTAGAAGGTTTAACGAAAGGGTCTGGACAGAATGGGGGAATTTTAATGTAGTATCTGCAAAAGATTATATTACAAGTGATGAAAGGAAGATTGCAAGGGAATACGTACGAAAGTTGAATATTGACTCTATTACGAAATGGGAATATGAATATTTTCCTATAGGGAGGTGGGCTTTAAGAACATATTATAATAATCAGCTTATATCTTATAAAAGCAGTTGGAACAAAGAGGAAGAAAGAGAAATAAGGAGTTTGGCATATAATGTAATAATAATGTGCATTGCATCCGTGAAAATGGTAGAGGATGTCAAGCCGGAGATAATATATTCTAATGATAGTTTTTATTATCCATGGTCAATTTTGGAGTTCATTGCAAAAAACAAAGGCATATCTTTTTATAATGGATATGGTGATTTTAAAAAAGATACCTATTCTTATGCAATGAACGTACCAGTTATTGAGATGCATTTGGAATCAGCATGGAAAGCATTTTCTAGACAAATGTTAAATGATAAGGAGACAAATTTTATAAAGAATTATGTTTTTAATAGAAGATACGGAAGGGATATGGCGATTAATACCGCAGATCCGTTGAAGTCAGCGAGGCAAGTAAATAAAGAAGCTGTTTACGGAAAAATTAGGGGGGGGAGGAAGACTGCGTTACTTGCGGCTAACATAACATGGGATGCGGCAGCAATTGATAAAAATGTAGTATTCGAAAGCATAATAGACTGGATATTATATACAATAGATTTATTTTCAAAACATACAGAATGGCAGTTAATTGTAAAAGCACATCCAGGAGAAGTCCATAAATTACTTCCTGAAGCGCGTGAAAGGATATGCACAATTGTTTTGGAAAAATATAATTATCAATTGCCTGAAAATGTAATATTGATAGATGGTGATGCGCCAGTCAGTGCATATGACTTGTTTGAGCAAGTAAACTTGGGAATAGTATATACAAGTACAGTCGGGTTGGAGATGTGCTGTAATGCAATTCCGACTATTACAGTTGCAAAGGCGCCATATAGTGGGAAAGGATTTACCTATGATCCAGTAAATATCAAAGAATATGAGAGTCAGATAATTTCGTTAATGAATTCCGAAATGCCAGATGAGAAAGTAAAAATAATGGTGCGGCAGGCAGAAAAATTTTTTCTGCTGTACTACTTTATTTATATGCTTCCGATTCCCTTTTATACATTTTCATATGGAAAAGGGGTTAGAATAAAAATGAGTGATGTGTCTGAATTGCTGCCAGGGCAAAATAAAGTATGGGATTATATATGTGAGTCTATTTTAGAAAAGGAGGCTATCCTTTCTGAATATAGATTTCCCCCTTATAGATTGGAGGGTGATTGATGGCTATAGAACTTGGTAAAAAGTATTATTTATACACAATAAATGAATTTATAGGTGGTCTTTTGGATATATCAGGTAAAGGAAAGAGCCCCGCAATAAAATTAAAAAGCGAAGGATTATTTTGGAGGTTTAGTGTTTGCCCAAAACTATGTATAGCAACATATCACTCTTATTATAATGCACTACGAATCAAAAATATAGTTATGAAATTAAGTGATAGATACCAATGCAGAATGTATGGATGTTATCAGGCTGCAATACCGTGGAGACCATATTTGAGTTTTTTCTATAGAAATAAATAATTAGGATGATAAACGAATTTGTAGGGAGAAGAAATAAATGTGTAAATTGTTTGTTTCCATAATTATTCCAACATATAATCGTGCACATAGCATTAAATATACATTGGATAGCTTTTTGCAACAGAATTATCCTGAGGATAAGTTTGAAATTATTGTTTGTGACAACAACTCAACAGATAACGTAAAAGAGGTTGTTTTAGACTATGTGGAAAAATATAGTGAAAAAAAAGTAAGATATATGTTTGAGGGCAGACAGGGAGCTCATTATGCGAGAAATTCTGCTGCAAAAACAGCAAGGGGTGATATCTTGTATTTTACGGATGATGATATGCTGGCAGAGCCAGACCTGTTAAAAAATCTGATTCCGATATTTGAGCGCAACGATAAGATTGGATGTGCGACAGGAAAAGTGCTGCCTAAATGGGAAGTATCTCCTCCTAAGTGGATTAGTAAATTTTGTATAAATTACCTACTTAGTTTAAATGATTTGGGAAGGAGGATAATAATAGGGGCTTATGACATGGGAGTATTTAGCTGTCATGAAGCAATACGACGTGAAACGTTTTTTGAAACGGGTGGGTTTCATCCGGACTACATCAGGGATGTGTGTTTGGGTGATGGTGAAACGGGGCTTAATCAAGATATATTAAAAAATAAGTGGAAGATGGCATATGTGGGTAAGTCAGTAATATATCATATGATTCCGCCAAAACGAATGACACAAAAGCATATTAATAAAGTAATGGCTAATGCAGGAAATACAATAAGTTATGGGGAATATAGAAAAAAAACTTTTGATAAAAAAAATCTTTTTTTTCGGTATAAAGGATATTTTAAGGCGTATTTGAAAGACTGTAAGGATATTATCGCAAAAACATTGCTAGGGGAATCGACCTTAAGATTTGTTGTTGCTAAATGGCATTATTATAAGGCAAGAGCTGTATATGATTATCATATTGTACATGATAAGCGATTTAGGGAAGTGGTTATTAAAAACAACTGGTTAGAATAGATGCATATTTATTTGAAAGGAACGTTATGGGGCATAAAAGAATATTAATTACAGGAGGCGCGGGCTTTATAGCTACCATCTGCATGCCCCACTTTGCGTGATATTTGTGCCAAATTCATGTTACATAGCCCGCTATGCGTCCTTCATTTGGCACAAATCTCCCACAAACGGTGACGCACATTTGGAAGAAAGAATTTTTCAAACACGCTCTAGGAGAAAATCAAAGAAAAAGGAGAATTGGCATGGGATTAATTCTTAGGAACAAAAATGAGGACATAAAAAAGTATATGAATAAAAGGGAGTTGTTAAAGGTTGTATATGGGATAACCTTTGCGGAAGATTTTTTGGAAGAAACAGGAATGAAGCCGGATTATTTTTGCGATGTTAAAGCGGAACGTGAAAACTTATCTGTCAATGGTATACAGGTCATAACAAAAGAAAAATTGAAAGATATTTTGGAAACACAAAACAAAAGGGCGCTTATTCTTATTTGCGCAGAACCTGATAAACGTATTGTAAACAGTATATATAAAGATATATGTATGCTTGATATGAATGCAGACGTTTTTGATTATTTTGCAAATGAAATGGTTTTTACAGACAGAACATTTACATATAAAGGGGTAACACTAGATTTATATGAGCATATTTTTAACGATGGTTTTTGTGATACAAGAATGACAGAGCGCAGCGTAGAACTTTCTCTGGCTAGAAATTATCTTGAAAAATGTGAAGGGGAAATCGTTGAAGTAGGTGCGGTCACGCCATATTATCAGGCAGACTGTTTTGGAAAGGTTAAACATATAATTGATCCAACAGACAGGCACATTAAGGTTGATATTAGAAAGTCGTTGTTTGATTGTAATTTTGAAGGACAGGATGTCATTTCAATTTCAACATTGGAGCATGTGGGTACAGGCGATTTTAATTTTCAGGAGAAGCATGACGCAGTGGAAGCAGTTAATAAAATATTGAATGAAGCGAAGACGTGCCTTATAACTGTTCCTACAGGTTATAATCAAATGTTGGATGAATGGCTGATACATCATAAATATGATAAGGAAATAAGAATTATTAAGCGAAACTGCAATAATAAATGGAATGAGGTGATACCAGATGATTTCAACGGCATTAGGTACACGAAATATTGGGCTAATGGACTGGCTGTGATTGAGAAATCTGGTGAAGGAACATGAATTTTATACCTGTGAATGAACCATTATTAAACGGAAATGAGAAAAAATATCTATGTGAATGCATTGATACTGGATGGATTTCGTCAGAAGGACCATTTGTAAAAGAGTTTGAACAAAAATTGAGCACATCGGTACATAGAAAATATGGTATTGCGGTGTCCAGTGGGACAGCCGCTTTGGAGGTTGCTGTTCAGGCATTGGGGATTGGAGTGGGTGATGAGGTGATTATGCCCACATTTACGATAATTTCCTGTGCCATGGCAGTTACAAAGGTTGGGGCAATTCCTGTATTAGTGGACAGCGACATACATACATGGAACATGAATGTGGAAGACGTTGAGGCAAAAATAACAGCAAAAACAAAAGCAATCATGATTGTACACTTGTACGGACTTCCTGTTGAAATGGACAGGATTCTTGCCCTTGCAAAAAAATATCACCTGAAAGTCATAGAGGATGCCGCAGAGATGCATGGTCAGACATATAGGGGGAAGCCATGTGGCAGCTTTGGCGATGTCAGTACGTTCAGTTTTTATCCAAACAAGCATATTACAACAGGTGAGGGCGGAATGGTTGTAACGGATGACGAAGACCTGGCAGAGCGCTGCAGGATGCTCCGTAATCTTTGCTTCAAAAGGGATGCCAGATATGTACATGACGAAATCAGTGACAACTACCGTTTTACGAATCTGCAGGCGGCAGTCGGTCTTGCACAATTGGAACGGCTGGACGAGTTTGTAAAACGCAAGCGGGAGATGGGGAAATATTACACAGAAGCTTTGAAAGGGGTAAAAGGTCTGCAACTGCCAGTTGCCAGGACAGAGAATGCAGAAAATATATATTGGGTATATGGTTTGCTATTGGATGAGGATATTCCGGCTGACAATAAAAAGGTGCAGAAGCTGTTGTCAGAGGAGGGGATCGGGACGAGGACATTCTTTTGGTGTATGCATGAACAGCCGGTGTATCAGAAACAGGGATTGTTTCAAAACGAAAGCTATCCCAATGCGGAATATCTTGCCAAGAAAGGTTTTTATATACCGAGCGGGCTGGCTTTGACAAAGGAACAGATGGAATATGTTGTATGCAAGGTTAAGAAAGTGATGACACAGATAGGGTGATAAGAGGGTTGTAGCATGGAAGTGTTTCAGGATTATGCATATTATTATAATGCATTTTATAGGGATAAAAACTATAGGGCAGAGGCAGAACAGGTTAATCTGTTGTTGAAAAAGTATGGAAAGGATGTAAAACGCATTATAAATTTTGGCTGCGGCACAGGAAAGCATGACATGGAACTGACTGGTATGGGGTATCAGTGCATGGGAATTGACATGAGTCAGATGATGATAGATATAGCCAGGGAAAATACATCAGGCAGGGAAAATATTGACTTTTCTGTTGCTGATATACGGCAGTATAAAACTTCTGCGCAATACGATGCAGTGATTTCCCTGTTTCATGTTATGAGCTACCAGAATACGAATGAAGACATACTGAAAGCGTTCCGATCAGCAAGGGCGGCATTAAGTACTGGGGGAACATTTCTGTTTGATGTCTGGTATGGCCCAGGTGTGCTGAGTGACAAACCGACATTGCGTGTAAAGGAGATACAGGATGACCAGTATCGGCTGATTCGGATAGCCAGACCTGTCATGCATGACAAGACAAGCGTTGTGGATGTATGTTATGAAATTCTAGTCATTGATAAACGGACAGGGGAGACAAAGACAATCAGTGAAGTACACAGTATGCGGTATTTTTTCAGACCAGAGCTCGAAAGTTATTTGGAGAAGGCTGGCTTTGAACTGATTGATAATCTGGACTGTGCGACATTGGAGGCAACAGACTATGACTCGTGGACAAGTTATTTTGTGGCACGTGCTGTCTGAAAGCTAAAGGGGAGGGGGATATTGTGGGACAGATAGAGGAAGTAAGGAAAAAGAACAAGCTTCTTGCGATGATTATCCGTAATGATTATGACTGCAATGGTGTTGACTTTATCACACCAAATGAATATTCGCAGCAGGTGGCATATATGCATCATCCTACAGGAAAGGTGATAGATGCCCATGTACATAATATGGTACACAGGAATGTGGTTTTGACACAGGAAGTTTTATTTATTAAAAAAGGTATCTTAAGGGTGGACTTTTATGATGAATATGAGGATTATCTGGAAAGCAGGGATTTACATGCTGGCGACATCATCCTGCTGGTTTCCGGAGGGCATGGGTTTCAGGTATTGGAAGAAGTTGAGATGATAGAGGTAAAACAGGGACCTTATGCAGGTGAACAGGACAAAAAAAGGTTTTCAGGAGTAGGTGAAGGAGCAGTTTTGTATAAATGAAAAAGGTAATATTGATGTCGCTGCAAAATGTCTGGCTTGGAAATTCGCCTGCCCGGTATCAGCTGTTGGAAAAACTGGCAGACAGAGGATTTGAAACATATATCTTTATGAAAGGACATCTGAAGCAGAAAGAAAATTTTCCTTTTGTACACCATGTAATAAATGTTTCAGAAATGCGGAATAAGGATATTAGAAGGAAAATAAGGGATATTGCTCCACAGGTAGTTGTTGCATCGACTTATGAGGATGTTGGCAGTATATACTTGCTGCCCTGGAATATGAAGAAAACTGTTTTTTATTATTACAATTTAGAAATTTACACATCATACGTGCCAGTGGAAATAAAACAGGGAAACAGGGGAATTTATTGGCTGGAAAAGATGGTATATCCATGTAATAAATTGAAAGAGGTATTATATACAAAAAAAATAAGTGCATTCACAATACAGGATGATATGCGGAAAAATATATCTAAAAAGTTTCATGTTCGACACAAAAATACAATCCTAATTCCAAATTCTTATGTATTTGATAAAAGTAAAATAGATGGCAGCGCAGGAAAGGGCGTTATTTTTACAGGGGGCATTGCAAGGTGGGGATTATCAGACCAGTTATATAAGTTAGAATTTGTAAAAGCGGCACCTGTGACTTTTGCAGGCAGGATAGACCCATATTATTGGAAACAGATAGCAAAACTCAGGAAAACGAATCCGAACCTCTCTTTTATCGAGCAACAGCTGCCGCCAGAACAACATGCTGGTTACATTTGTCAGTTCGCTGTAGGCTTTGTGTGGTATAATCCGCCGCGGAATGATGCAAATAATTGTTATATGGGACTGGCATCGGGAAAAATGTTCCGGTATCTTAGTCTGGGAAAGCCGGTTATTGCTATGAATTGCTTTGGGCTGGCACATGAGATAAGAAGGTATAATTTGGGCGTTGTGATTGATGATATCTCACAACTGGATGGTGCATATAAGAAAATTATGGAGAACTATGCATTTTATCAGAAAAATGTGATAACTGCCTATAAAAGAAGATATGATTTTAACAAAGTAATAAAGCCTTTTTTGGATTGTATAGAAAATGATATAGAGGGATTAAACTGATTTTGGACTGATGAATAAAAAAGTATTTGTGTATGGAAAGGGAGGGGCTTGTTATGAAGAAGGCAATGATTTCAATTATGTCAGCATTAACAGGTGCTGCAATTGGTGCAGGAGTGTCAGGAAAGGTCATCGGGGATGCGGTAACAAAAACAAAGGCGATGTCTGACAAACATTTTGCATTATTTTTAATGATGAACCAGTGGGTAAAGGTAAAGCAGGAAGGAAAAAATCTTGCAGCATACTTTGAAAATTATGGATATAAGAAGATTGCCATTTATGGTATGAGCTATGCAGGGGAAACATTGGTTGATGAATTAAAGGACAAAGGGATAACTGTTGCGTATGGGATTGATAAGTGCGCGGATTCGTTATATGCAGATGTAGAGATAGTGACGATGGATGATGTGTTAAGACCAGTGGATGCAATTGTAGTGACTGCAATTACATTTTATGATGAGATAAAGGAGGAACTTTCCCGGAAAATAGACTGTCCGATTATTTCCCTGGAAGATATTTTATATGAAGCGTAAGAATAGTTTGTGTTAATGTATGAATATAATTTTTTTATTATGACATGAAGGAAAAGCGGAAAATGAATAGTTTTATGATGGCTTTTGGACTAGCTGGTATCATGTTATGTGTGGGTATGGTTCTGCGAGCCAGGCTGGTGTTTCTGAGACGTATGCTTGTGCCGGCAAGTGTTATAGGCGGTATTATAGGTATGATTTTAATGAACATATTACCGATGACAAATGTGGATATAGGTGCTGATTCTGGTATGTACACCAATATTGTGAATAACTTATTTACAATATCCTTTATTTCAATCAGTCTTACAGGCTCGGCGCAGGGACACGGCGCTTCCAAAAAAGAAATAATGCGAGGTGCTGTGGGAATGGGGATGGTCTGGTGTCTGCTATATGCGCTCACGCCGATAATTGCCGCAGTTATAATCGGTCTGGCAGGAAAAAGTGTAGGGATGGGGAGTATTTATGGTTTTCTGATACAGTTTGCCTTTTGTCAGGGACCGGGACAGTCGGCAGCATATGGCGCTATTTTTGAACAGTTTGGAATTGAGAATGCTTCAATGACCGCGATTACTTTTTCAACAATTGGATTTATTGTTGCTTTTCTGGTGGGGATTCCGGCTGCCAAAGCAGGGATAACGAGCGGTATAGCAAAACATTGTGGCAGGCTGGATGAACCGGTTTTGAGGGGATATTTAAAAAAACAGGAACAGACGGAATATATGATAAAGGACACCACTTGCAACAGCAATATCGAGACGCTGTCATTTCATTTTGCATTGATAGGGGTATGCTATGTACTGGCTGTGGGAATTTCAAAAATATTATCACTGATACCTGGATTTTTGGGGACTTCAATGGGCAGCATGATGTTTATGAATGGAATGTATGCGGCCTACATTGTTAAGTGGATTATGAAGAAACTGCGTCTGGATTTCTTACAGGAGAATATTTTACAGGGCAAGATTACAGGGTGGACGGCAGATTACCTTGTTGTATGTGCGTTTATGGCTGTTTCCTTTCAGGTCATTCAGAAATGGCTGCTCGTGATTCTGCTTGTTTCTGTAGTGATTACGGTAGTCACATTTGTGATTTGTTTTTATTTTGGACAACGCTTTGGCGGTGATAATGATTTTGAACGTACCCTGGGGTTATATGGAACGTGTACTGGAACTGTTCCAAGCGGCATTGCACTTGTCCGGATTGTGGATCCTGATTTTCATACCCAGACCAGTATCGAACTGGGGGCATGCAATCTGGTTATGCTGGCAAGTACGCCGGTATATATCATTATTTTGGCACTTGCATCAGGAAGTATCGGCATTGCTTTCGCGATAATGGGGCTGGCGGGATGTGTGATTGCGTATCTTGTTGTTCTAAAGGTGACAAAATTGTGGGGAAATAAAACATTTAGCTGGAAAAGTAACAGGAAAATATAATGTGGCGCTTAACAGGTGGCAGGATTGTTTGGGAGGAGAAAAATGAGAACAAATGTAGAGCTATATCATGAACCTACAGTAATATTAGAGCAGCTGTCAGAAAAGAATAAGTCAGAAATGACGGAACGTGAGCTGGCATTTGTATGTGGTCTGATTAAGGAGCGCAGACCAAAGAAAATAGTCGAGATTGGTGTGGCGGCTGGGGCTACCTCGTCTGTAATATTAAATTGTATTTCAATGCTTGATTTAGGGACAGAAATGTTTTCCATTGACTTATCATTATACCATTATACGGATAAAAGTAAAAAAACTGGTTATTTGATAGACGAATGTATGCCATTGCTGGAACAAAGGGGGAAGAAACCTCGGCATACTTTATATACAGGAAAACATGCAGTGGACTGTCTGGAAGCAATTGGTGAGGGGATTGATTTTCTGATACTTGACACGGTACATAGTCTGCCAGGAGAGATACTGGACTTTCTGGCATGTTATCCGCTCTTAAAACAAGGATGTGTAGTAATACTTCATGATATTACACTGAATCATAAAACAGAGTATAAGATGGATCCCGCACTTTCGCTTGCTACTAAGGTATTATTTGATGTGACTACTGCGGATAAGATTCTTGACATGGGAGAGGGGGTATTTCCTAACATAGGTGCTTTTTTGATAACAAGTGATACAGATAAATATATACAGGACATATTTTCGTCATTGACGATTTCATGGAGATATGTGCCTGATAGTGAAGAACTATCTTTATACAGGAAGTTTTATGGTAAATATTATTCCGAAGAGGCCTTGCAGCTGTTTGACAGGGCAGTTGAAATGAATTGTGGCTCCGTTGCCCGAAGGAAGCTGTATCAAAGGGAAAGAGGGAAGGCGGTTGTAAACGAGACTGTTAAATTATACAAACAGATTGCAGATTCAGGAATAAAACGAATCCTATATTTATGGATATGGCATGGTTGCGAAGTCACTTCATTATATGATGGCAGAATGTTGTATAGGAAAAGAGATATGGCATATTGTTTCAGACGGACAGGATATAAGTGGAATTGATGGCAAAGAACATGTGCAGTGTTTGTCAGATGCTGAAATAGAAACAGGCAGGGACATTATCATTATAGGGGTTAATGAATCCCTGCAACAAGAAATTTGTTGTGAATTACATAAGAAAGGAATCTCAGAATATATTCTTCTGAGTTCTGACATTCTTCAACTCCTGCTGTAGCCTGCACACTTTCAAAACTTTGTGGACATATAGAATAGAATGAGGATATGAAAATGGAGCAGATTTATTATAATGGAACGATTGTGACAATGAAGGGAAGGAGTGCACAGGAAGAGATAGAGAGTGCTCCGGAGGCTGTCTGGGTAAAAGATGGGCTGATAGCCGGGACAGGAAAACGAGACGACCTGTTAAAAATGGCAGGCCGTAATGTATGTATGGTGAATCTGGAGGGACATTGCTTAATGCCGTCGTTTATAGATGCACATAGTCATATTCTGATGAATGGGCAGATGTCCATGTTTGCGGATCTGTCACAATGTTCTTCTTTTGATGAGATTATCAGGACGCTTGAGGCGTATATGGAAAGTCATTGTCTGAAAGAAGAGAATGTATTGGTGGGATATGG
This sequence comes from uncultured Lachnospiraceae bacterium, assembly GCA_949066965.1. Classification (GTDB taxonomy): domain Bacteria; phylum Bacillota; class Clostridia; order Lachnospirales; family Lachnospiraceae; genus COE1. The sequence goes on along the minus strand of CARTDA010000019.1, from coordinate 29,927 downwards.
ATATGACCATAATTTTTTAAAGGAAAAAAGTCATCCGGACAAGAGGGTACTGGATCAAGTCAGTGATAAGATACCGATTTTTATACTGCATGTTTCCGCACATCTTGCCTGTGCCAACTCAGCGGCACTGAGGCTGGCAGGAATGAACGAGAGCACACCGGATCCGGAGGGCGGGATGGTTGGAAGAATTGGCGAAGGAAGGGAACCAAGCGGGTATGTAGAGGAAACGGCAATGAGCCTTATACAAAAGGCTGTTATGTCAAGGGTTCAGGTTGATATTGCACAGATGGTTCTTACGATGCAGGAGGCATATATTGCAAACGGTGTGACAACTGTGCAGGAAGGCGCAGCATCAGCCAGGGATATGCAGATGCTGATGAACATCAGCGAATCAGGAAGCCTCAAAGTAGATATTGTCTCTTATCTGCTTATGACAGCGGAAGGGAGTAAATTTATGAAACGTTATGGGGAACAATATGGTTCTTATAGAAAGCATTTGCGGATTGGCGGATATAAATTGATTCTGGATGGTTCCCCGCAGGGAAGGACAGCATGGATGACCAAACCCTATGAAGGAGAAGATAAAGATTACTGCGGATATCCCTGGATGGAGGATGCGGAGGTACAGAATTGCGTTGAAAGTGCGGCTAAGGAGCATAGACAGATTATGGCACATTGTAACGGTGATGCTGCCAGCGAACAATTTATACAGGCCTGTGAAAAGTGTTTTGGAACAAATGACATTGGAAAAAAGATCAGGCCAGTGATGATACATTGTCAGACAGTCAGTGATGAGCAGTTGGACAGGATGGGACATCTGAATATGATTGCTTCGTTTTTTGCAGGGCATGTTTGGTATTGGGGCGATATACACCTAAAAAATTTTGGGAAAAAGAGGGGAAACCATATCAGTCCTGCGAAGTCTGCACTGGATAAGGGAGTTGTTGTCACATTTCATCAGGATACGCCGGTGACAAAACCTGACATGCTCCATACGGTTTGGTGTGCAGTGAACAGAATCAGCAGGGGAGGAGCTGTGATTGGCAGGGATCAGGCAATTGACGTATATGAGGCGCTGCGGGCAGTAACCATAAATGCCGCGTTTCAATATTTTGAGGAGCATAGTAAGGGGAGCATAGCAAAGGGAAAGCGGGCAGACCTGGTTATTTTGGATCGTTCACCATTGGAGACAGACAAATTACTTATTAAGGATATTAGCGTACTGGAGACGATAAAAGACGGGGAAACCATCTATAGGAAACAATAGCAGGAGGATGGTAAAAATGTGGAGTACCAGCAATTATGTGTGGGAGCGGTGCAAGAACGAGGAGAAAATAGCGATTTATGCATATACGAATGCAGGGAAGCAGGTTATGCGTGACTTGTTACGAGCCGGAATCAGGCAGGACTGTATCAAATGTTTTGTGGATAATGATCCTGAAAAAGCCGGCCGGATTTATAATGGAATAAAAGTGATAAATCTTGAGCAGATGATGATGAAGTTTCCTGATGCAGTGGTTATAAACGCGGGACAATCAGCACAGGGGGAAATAACTGAAACGCTGTGGCAGCAAGGGATAGGTGCAGATAGAATCGTAAAGTACATTATAAGCTGGGAAGATATTGCATATGCTCCGGAAAGTGAGTATGAAAAAATATTAATGCAGCTATATGAGTATCATTTCGATGCAAAGCTGGATTTTAGGCATCCTGTAAAATTTAGCGAAAAGATTCAGTGGATAAAATTATATGATAACTCTGCATTGAAAACAAGACTGGCAGACAAATATCAGGTGCGGGAATGGATTAAGGATAAAATCGGAGAGCGGTACCTGATTCCATTGCTGGGCGTGTGGGACAGGCCTGAAGAGATAGACTACGACAGTCTGCCGGAGCAGTTTGTCATAAAATGCAACCACGGTTCGGCGTATATTTATGTTGTAAAAGATAAGAAAAAAATGGATAAGTATAAGATCAGGCATTTGCTGCAGGAATGGATGAATACTGAATTTGCATATAAAAGCCTGGAGCTGCACTATCGGGGAATACCAAGAAAGATTTTGGCAGAACAGTATATACAACAGCAGGATGGAGGATTGACCGATTACAAATTTCATTGTTTTGGAGGCAGACCGCTTGCCGTGCAGCTGGTGGGGGACAGGGATTTTAAAGGGCATACTGCAAGGGAAATTTTTATGGATTTATCATGGAATCCCATGCCTTGTACATATACCAACGCGCGCTATGAAGAAGGGAAATTAAAGAAACCATCTACTTTTGAGGAGATGGTTAGAATTGCGGAAATATTGTCAGAGGGATTTAAGTATGTGCGGGTAGATCTATATTCTGTTGACGGAAAAGTTCTGTTTGGGGAAATGACTTTTACGCCCACATCGGGGTACAGCCAGTGGAAACCGGCAGAATATGATCAGTATTGGGGGCAGTTTATAGAGGTGGAATAATACAAGAAAAAGGGAATGGAAATGAGAATCAACATAGCAGTGGCGACAGATCAAAATTATATGAGGCAGACATATATTCTTATCACTTCTATTCTGGAAGTTTCAAATACAGATGACTGTTATTTTTTTAATATTGTGACGGATAAGGATGTGCCGGTAAAATCTGAGGAAACTTTACGTTCCCTGATGCAGAAATATTCTCACGCGCATATCCGTTTCATACAAATGAGCGAACAGGCGGGCAGCCGGATCAAGACGGTCAACATTCATTTGAAACATATAACACGGGCTACATATTTCCGTTTACTATTGCCGGAGTTGATTGATGAGGATAAATGTTTGTATCTGGATACAGATATGATTGTATGTGGGGATATCTCTGAACTTTATGGCACTCCATTGGATGGGTATGAGCTGGCAGGCGTAAAGGCACCGCAATATCATAATTTCCCGGATCGTGGAAAAGAATACTGCGAACGGACGGGGATACCTTCTATGGAACAGTATATCAACGCAGGGGTTCTGCTTTTAAACCTGAGTCTTATGAGGAAAAATCATTTTACTCAGAAGGCAATGTGTTTGGCAGGGCGTTTTTTCCCAACACAGGATCAGGATATTATTAATAGATTATCATATGGCATGATAAAGCATTTACCCTTGAAATTTAATATGCCGGCTTCTTACCATTTAAATTGGAACACGGAATTGATTAAAAGTGTTTTTTCGTGGGATGAGTGGAAGGAAGGAATAAGTGCCCCTTGTATTATCCATTATAGCAGTGCAGATAAACCGTGGAAAAACTTTGCGGTTCCCTTCGCGGATAAATGGTGGGAAATGTGCAGGACAGCTGGTATGTTTAGTGACTTTTTTGAAGAAACACAAGATTGCTTCTATTATCATGGCATCATATGCCAACAGCCTTTGTGGAGATGCGCGGTGTTTAGTGAACCGTGGTGCCGTGAAGTAAAGAAATACTCAGAGATATATGTTTATGGAGCAGGAGAAACAGGAAAAAAAGTAATTCAGGAGCTGCAACACTATCAAATTATTATATCGGCAGTTTTAGTCAGTAAAATGGAAACAAAGGTTGAAAGGATGGAGGGGATTCTGGTTAAAGAGTTTTCAGATCAGATAGATCATAAGGCATTGATCATAATTGCGGTTTCAGATGCTCAATATATAGGGGAAATAAAGGAGGTGTTGTTTCAAAGAGGATACTTTAATGTGTATGTTATGCATCGTGTTTAAAGGATATGATATTAGAAATTGCATAAATGCGAAGTAACGGAGGGAATATTTTGAGTAGATTTGATACAAGCTCCATAGAACAGGATAATAATACGATCGTATCAATAATTATTCCATCATACAATGCTGAATTATATATCGGCGCGTGTCTTGACAGCCTGATTCATCAGACATATTCGGCACTCGAAATTATCTGCGTAGATGATGGTTCGACTGATAATACATATCATATACTGGAAACCTATCATTCAATGGACAATCGGATAAAATTACTAAAACAGAATCATCAGACAGCGGGTGCGGCACGCAATTGCGGTATTAGAAATGCAAATGGCAAGTATCTGCTCTTTGTTGATGCAGATGACTTCTGTATGCTGGATATGTTGGAAAAACTGGTAAAAAAGGCTGAGTCAGAGCATACTGATGTTTTGGTGTTTGATTTACTGCGTTATGACAATATAAGTAAAAAGGCCGTTGATGATTCATGGACAGCAGTTCATCAGGAGTATTTTGGAGAAGGTGTAAAAGCAGCGATGGATTTAAAGGATACCATTTTTCAGTTTACAACTTCAGGACCTATGAATAAGTTGTTTTTGCGGGAGTTTATTGTGGAAAATAATATCTGGTTCCAGCCAATTCCAAGGACAAATGATTTGTTTTTTGTGTATGCAGCCATGACATATGCCGAACGGATAGCGGTGTTAAATGAAAAACTACAGTACTATCGAATGAATAATTCAGGCAGTCTCCAGGCTACGAATGACAGAAGTCCACTCGCTTTTATAGAGGCGCTGCGGGCATTGAAGGATAATCTGATGCAGCGTGATATATATGGATATTTTAAAGCAAGCTACTTGAAAATGGCCGTGGAGGTTTCGCTGTTTAATCTGGCGTCACAGGAAAGTAAGCGTATGTACGCTCAGGTGCTGTCTGCAGTCTGGGATAACATGGAGAGTCTTAATACAGGTATAAATAATCTGAATAGTACTGTGCAGACTGAAAGACTGACACAGATATTGTCGGGGGAAGATGGGTTTGTTATTTATGGTGCGGGGAAGCTTGCAGAGGTATTTGTGAAATATCTTTTGTTTATTAGATGTATCGATCAGGAGAGAATAAAAATTATAGTTTCACAAAGGTCATATATTCAGGATATGCTTTGTGGAATTAAAATAGGCACCTTAAATGAATGGTCTGAAAAGGATGGGAAGTTTGTATATGTATTAGCAGTAAATGATAAACAAGTGCGCAATGAAATGAGAGGTAATTTGCGAAAGAAAGGGATAGAAAATATCATAGGGATAGATTTTGAATGTATGCTGGCATTGATTAAGATGGGAGAAGCGATTTGACTATATTGGGGGAAGATGTATGGACAAGGTTTTACTTTATGGAATTGGGAATGATGGTAAATGTATACTGGAAGGCATGAATGGAATTGAGGAAGAACTGGGGATTAAAATAATTGCGTTAATAGATAAGGTAAAAATGGACTGTGTGTTTGGATATCCTGTTTATCAGCCAGATAAAATTGGAGAGCTTCCGTATGATTATATCCTTGTTAGCACAGAAAAATACTACCTGCAGATTAGAAAAGAATTGGAGGAAACATTTTCGGTTAGTCCGGAGAAAATAACGTTGTGGAACCAGCGGATTCTTGGACGTGGAAAGGAGAGGTATTATTGCAATATATGTAAAAACAAGCTTCCACTGATGTTAAAGTATGACAGCAGGGATTTAAATTTTTCTGCGGGTAAAGTGGTTGAGCGTGGCGAGAGGAAGGCATCCAGATGTCCGTTTTGTAACAGTCTTCACAGAAACAGATGGGTTTGGTATGTGATGGAACATCATACAGATATATTTGACAAAGGGCAGAGAATACTGCATTTTGCTCCTGAAAGGGGGATAGAATCGGAAATTAGAAAGTTGGATTGTGGGCAGTACATTACCGTGGATTTGGAACCTGGAAGAGCTGATATGGTTATGGATATTACCAATATAACGTTTCCTGACAATACGTTTGATTATATTATCTGTAACCATGTGTTGGAGCACATAAAGCAGGAGACGCAGGCTTTATCAGAGTTAAGGCGCTGCCTTAAAGATGATGGCAGGATTATTTTTTCCGTTCCCGTCTGTTTAGGACAGGATACAATCGAGGAGGAGAACACTGACACTCCGGAAAAACGTTTGTTGATGTATGGACAGGAAGATCATGTGCGGCTGTATGGAAATGATATACAGGAACGGTTACTAAAAAACGGTTTTAGGGCAGTGCCATACATGGTCAGTAATTATCTGCCAGCAAAGGATATACATCAGATGGGACTGATACCAGAGGACATTGTATGGATATTGGAGAAAGATATATGATGAATAGAATAATAGTGTGGGGAACAGGAATGTATTTTGAAGAACTCTGTGAAAGGGGATGCGTTGAAGGATTCGAGGTTATTGCATTTTGTGATAATGATATAAAGAAACACGGACAAATTTTTCATGGGCGTAAAATTATCGCACCAAATGAGATAAAGAATCTGGAGTTTGATGCGATATACATAGCCAGTTCAATATATTTTGCAGAGATCAAATCGCAAATTATTAGTGAGGGTATTGCTCCGGCGAATAGGATTATGACGTTTGTTAATAAAAGAGATAAATATGAAGGCGAACTCGCCTTTTGGTCTGCCGTGTATAAGCAGGAAGGCAATTGCTTTGGAAATGCGGCGTATAGGGGGCGTATGCTTGACATCGCAAATGAGGAGGATGATTCTTTCTGGGAAGGTAAAGTCGTTGTGGATTTTGGATGCGGACCGAAAGGAAGCCTTGCCTGGTCAAAGACACCCGCAGTAAAAATTGGTGTGGATGTGTTGGCACAGCGGTATTTAGAGAAATTCGGAGATGATTTGATTAAGCATGACATGATTTATGTGACCTGCAGTGAGGACAAGATCCCCATTCCAGACAGTTATGCTGACTGGATTATTACAATGAACTCGCTGGATCATGTCAATAATCTTGATAAAATGGCTGGAGAACTGCTTAGAATATTGAAACCGGGCGGACATCTTTTAGGAAGCTTCAACCTGAATGAACCCAGTACAGAGTGTGAACCGCAGACCCTGACAGAGGAAATTCTGAATGAGAAATTACTCAGGCATTTTAAAGTGGAAATACGCAAAATTATAAACAGGGACGATATTGGAAAAGAAATATTAAATGTCAGGGCGGTAAAAAGATGAGATATATAGAGTCGGGATTCGTGCTAATCAGTGTGATTGTTCCTGTTTACAATATCGAAGAATATCTGCCGCAATGTATAGATAGTATCATAAATCAGTCATATGGAGAACTCGAAATCATTCTGGTTGATGATGGTTCAACGGATTCCGGCGGAAATATCTGTGACAGGTATGCCCGAATGGATTCGCGGATTAAAGTGATCCACAAAGAGAATGGCGGGCTTGTAAGTGCGAGAAAGGCAGGAGTGAACAGGGCTGCAGGGGAATATGTAACATTTGTGGATGGTGATGACTGGATTGAGCAGGATGCCTACCAAAAATTAATTGATTCGGGGCAGGGAGCAGACATTATTGCATTTGCATGTTACGAGGAGTATGGAGATTACCAAAGTATCAGGAAAAATAATATAGAAGAGGGATTATACATTACCGAAAATCAAAAAAATTTTTTATATAAAACGATGTTTATGGTCAACAATTTCTATGATTTTGGTCTGATGGCATCCCTTTGGAGCAAGCTGATACGAAGGAATCTTATCGTGGAGAACCAGAATAAAGTCAGCGACCAAATCAGTTATGGCGAAGATGTATCATGCACTTTTCCATGCCTGCTGGATGCAGAATCAGTATGTGTGACAAATATGCCGCTTTATCATTACAGACAGCGGCAGGGTTCTATGGTAAAAGGCAGCGCGGCAGTACCTTGTAGTAATTTTATAAATATATATGATTTGTTACGCGCGAAGTTTGGACAGGATTTGTTATTGCAGAGACAGCTTCATTTTTATATGTGGTTTATCCTGCTGGCAAAAGCATATGAAAGTCTGGGAACAGGAATGCCGCTTTTCCCCTTTTCTAAAGTTGCTCTGAAAACCCGTATTGCAGTGTATGGAGCCGGGACATTTGGCAGGACAGTGAAAGAATACTGTGACAGACATCAGCATATAGATGTGGCAGTATGGTCGGATTTACACTACACAATGTACAGAAAACAGGGACTTGATGTGGTAAGCCCGGAAACATTAAAAAGCAGGGAATTTGATGTTGTGGTTATTGCTATTTTGAATGAAACCCTGGCAGTATGTGTAAAGGATGAGATGGTAAAAGATGGGATTTCTGAGGAAAGGATAGACTGGGTGCGGCAGGACATACTGGCATCTGCACCGCTTCCGGACTGGGTAAAGGCAGGTTAACAGTGGATTGATGAAGGGGGAGGGAAATGGACATACTTATACTTTTCGGTGCAGGCGTATATGCCAAAAAATATAAGGCCCTGCTTGATTATCTGGACATGGAGTTCAATTATTTTACAGACAATGATCCTTCCAAATGGGGTATGGTTCTTTATGGGAAGAAGGTCATTGCGCCAGGTGAATTGAAAACATTTCCCGACTGCAAAATCATTGTTTCAAGCACCCATGAAGATGCCATCAGGAAGCAGCTTGCGGGTATGGGAATGGAAAAAAATATTATCGGTTTGGATATGTTATATGATTTATGTGAACATAAGCTGCTAAAAAGTGGGCGGAAAAATTTTAATGCCGGCGGCAGAAAGACTATTTTAATTGATATGTATGAAGGAATCGGCTGGGGTGGAAGTGAACTTTGGGCGGCAAATCTGGCATATGGGCTTAGTAAGGCAGGGAGCAGTGTTATTCTATTAGGCTGCAATGAACAGCCTGAATTAGAAAAAGAATATGAGAGCATGATTATGCGGATATCCGAAAAGGATACGATTATGCAGATGGTACAACTCATGGAAGATAATCTGCCATGTGTTTTTATCAATAACTTTGCAGGGTGTGCGTTTATGGCAGCCGCCATAGTAAAAAGAAAATACACGGATTTGATAAAGATTGTGTCGGTGATACACAGCGACAGCAGAAGTCTTTTTGATGCGTATATGATGATGGGTAAGTATACGGATAAGATTTTCTGTGTAAGCAGGCAGATATGCAGTCATATGCAGGAGTTGTATGATTTTGATCATGCTTCTTTTTATGTAAAAGAACAACCGATTGAAACAGATGCATCATGGAAAAGGACAGAAAACAGGTCAGGAACATTGCGCATCGGGTATGCAGGAAGAATTGTCAGACAGGCAAAACGTGCGGATTTACTTGTTGGTTTACTTGATTTGCTAGAAAAAAACAGACTTAAATATGTTTTGCAGATTGCAGGTGAAGGCGAATGCTTAGAACTGATTGCACAATATATTGTAAAAAATAAGCTGCAGGATAGGGTATTGACTTTAGGCAGACTTCCTAAAAGCCGGATGGACTCGTTTTGGAAAAATCAGGATGTATTCGTTAATGTCTCGGAATATGAGGGGACAAGCCTTTCCATGCTGGAAGCCATGGGATATGGGTGTGTGCCTGTTGTTACGGATGTGAGCGGGGCGAGGGAATTTATTGGGGATAAAAAGAACGGATATATCTGTGATGTTGGGGATATCAAAGGGATTGCAGACTGTATTACAGAGCTTGCAAAGAACAGGGAACTGTTAAAAACGTATGGGGACAGATGCCGCAGGATAGTCCAGGAGCGGTGCAATCCTGTGAAATACATAAAATACTGGATTGAGGAAGTATTAGGAGACTGGCTATGAATATATTGAAAAATGAAAAATACCAGACGGATATCATGTATGTGTCAGAATTGGATATTTCATGGGAAAGGATGAATAATAAGTCAATTATAATAACAGGAGCCACGGGTATGATTGCATCAGTTATTATTGACATACTGATGAAACGTAATGCCGAATATGGTCAGCAGATACATATTTATGCTGTCAGCCGCGGGAGGGAGAAAGCAGAACAACGCTTCTGTGCATACTGGGATAATCCCAATTTCACATGGATATCCCACGATATCAACAGTCCGCTGCCAGAGCTTGGCAGTGCGGATTATATCCTTCATGCGGCGAGCAACACGCATCCCCGCGCCTATGCGACAGATCCGATCGGGACAATCACGGCAAATGTGCAGGGAACCTGTCATCTGCTGGATTATGCCGCAAGCCATCACTGTGAGCGTTTTTTCTTCTTCTCCTCGGTGGAAATCTACGGTGAAAACAGAAATGATACGGACAAATTTGACGAGGCATACTCAGGGTACATAGACTGCAACACGCTTCGCGCAGGCTATCCTGAAAGCAAGCGGTTAGGGGAGGCATTGTGTAATGCGTTTGCGTCACAGAAAGGGCAGGATTTTGTGATAGGAAGGTTTTCGCGCGTGTATGGACCGACAATGTCGGATGAGGATTCCAAGGCAGTCGCCCAGTTTATCAGGAAAGCGGCGTCAGGGGAGGATATTATATTAAAAAGCGAGGGAAACCAGCTGTATTCCTATACATATGTTGTGGACGCGGCATCGGCGGCACTGTATCTCTTGCTGAAGGGAGAAAGTAAAAGTGCGGTTAATATCGTTGATGCTTCCTCGGATATCACATTGAAAGAACTTGCGGATCTCCTCGCCCGGGCAGCCGGAACGAAAGTTGTTTTTGAATTACCCGACGATACAGAAAAGGCAGGATATTCCACGGCGACAAAGGCAGTTTTGGACGGCGTAAGGCTTGAGCGGCTGGGGTGGAAGGCGCACACGCCGATAAGGGAAGGACTTTCCAAGACGGTACAAATACTAAGAAGTCAGTATTAGCTTGACATCAGAACATTGATAATTTCATATTTTACATCAGAGTTTGGCATTAAAATTTCCAGTGTTTACATACTTCCGATACAATACTAGAATGGTGGTATAATTACTTCATATGAAACTGGAGGTAAGAGCGGATTGCATCCATGCTGGGGGAGTATGAAAGTGACAAGCATACAGGATGGATACACAGGTGGTTGCAGGGGAAATATACCAGTACACGTCTGGGTATCCTGTGCTTGTGTCGTCAATCTGCAAATGCATTGATGAAGACCTGATTGAAGACGGTATCTTTAAAGATTTGAAAACTGCATGGACAAAAGATGGAGTGGCAGAGGCTGTGAAGAGTATATTGCGAACAGTTTATTGTCGAACTGAAAATCTGGCATGGGAATGAATACAATGAGCGGGGCGAGGAGCAGCTTACGGATTACCTGGAATATTATCATAAGGATAAAGGATATCTATTAAGCTTTAACTTTAATAAGAATAAGAAAACGGGTGTGCGTGAGATAAAGACCAGAAACAAAACGATTATTGAGGCGGTTGTATAAGGCAACCTTATAAAGTGTTTTTAATAAAGTCTGATGTAAGGTATGAAGTTGCTTTATGTCAGGCTTTTTGTTATTAAAAATTCAATATAAAGGAGAACACAGAATGAACATAGCAGTAATACTGGCAGCCGGTGCAGATCCTACTTTTAGGATGGACATACCAAAGCAGTTTGTCAATGTGTACAACCGGCCTGTCATTGTATACACAATGGAAACCTTCCAGCAGCATCCGGAAATTGACGCAATCATGGTGGCATGCCTTAAGGGATGGGAAAGTATGGTGGAGGCTTATGCAAAACAGTTTGATATCACCAAACTGGAATGGGTAATACAAGGCGGCGGTTTCGGGCAGGAGACATCAAAGCGCGCAGTGGACAGGCTTGCGGAAGAATGTGATGGAGGAGATATCATTATACTCCATGATGCGATTCGTCCGCTGGTATCACATAATGTTATTTCGGACAGTATTGACACATGCAAAAGAAAAGGGATGGGCATTGCGGCGGTGACATCTATGGATAATGTTATGATGACGGATGATGGGGTGACAGGGAAGCTGTCCATTTCACGCCATGCGTTCCGGCGTATCCAGACACCGCAGACATACTTTCTCGGCGAGTTGAAAAAGGCGCATGAGGAGGCTCTGGAGAAAGGCATCCACAACGAAAATGATACGAACAACATGATTTCCAGACTGGGTAGGAACGTTTATTTCTCAAAAGGTTCCGACTTAAATCTCAAGATTAACACGGTCGAGGATGTGGCAATGTTTAAGGCACTGTATGCCATGAAAAACGGGGATATTTAACATGAATATAGCATTGATTCTGGCGGGGGGAAGCGGTTCAAGGACGGAGCAGTCCGTGCCCAAGCAGTTCATCAGCATAGACGAAAAACCGATCATCATATATACGTTAGAGGCATTTCAGAACCATTCCGGGGTGGATGGAATTATAGTTTCCTGCATTGATGGGTGGCATGATGTGCTAAGGGGGTATGCATCGGCAGCGGGCATCGATAAGCTGCGCTGGGTGGTTGATGGCGGCGAAAATGGGCAGTCTTCTGCAAGGAATGCACTTTTGGCACTGGAAACGATTTGCGAGGAGGATGACATCATAATCATACATGACGCGGTCAGACCGATGATTTCGGAGGAGATTATTACGGATTGTATTGCAAAGGCAGAAGAATGTGGTTCGGGACTTTCAGCGATACGGTGTCAGGAGACGATTATGATGACAGAGAATGGAAGATGCGGGCACGCAGGCATTGACAGGAATGACATTATGCGTGTGCAGACGCCACAGGCATACAGATACGGCAGGGTGCTGTGGGCGCATAAGGAGGCTCTGAAAAGAGGAATTACCAATGCGGTCTATACCAATACACTGATGATGGAGCTGGGAGAGGAGCTTTATTTTTCGTGTGGCTCCAACAAAAATATTAAGATTACGACCTTGGAGGATATTGATATTTTTAAGGCACTGTATGCCACGAAAAGAGACACATGGCTGAAAAGAAAAAACAGTGGATGTATGGATTCGGCAGGAATAGAGAGTATAGGGAAACCACATCATGTACGATAGACCATGGCTGTAAACAGCTCCATTGCACATGATGTGGTTCATTCTGTTTTCGTTTATTGTCTCCTATGAGGTTAAATCCAGATATAAATCCTTATATTGTTTAGCGGAATTATCCCATGACAGGTTTTTATCCATATCTCTCTGAACCATTTCATCCCAGCACCAGCGGTTTAAGAAATACAGACTTTTCGCCCTGTTTATGGCATCCAGTAACAGGCCGGCATCATAGCGGTCAAAAGTAAAACCATTTCCCATATTGGAGTACATATTATACGGTTCAACGGTATCCTTCAACCCGCCAGTCTCACGGACGATTGGTATCGTGCCATAATGCATGGCAATCAACTGTGTCAGTCCGCAAGGCTCAAACTGGGAAGGCACCAGCAGGGCATCTGCCCCCGCATAAATCCTGTGAGCCCTTGTTTCATCATACATGATATTGGAACATACATTTCCCTTGTAGGCATATTCATAATACCGGAAGGAATCCTCGTATCTGCTGTCCCCGGAGCCAAGTACGACAACCTGCGTATGCTCGTCCATAATCTGCGTCATAATGGAATTGACCAGATCCAGTCCTTTCTGGTCCGTCAGGCGGGAGATCAGTCCGATGACAAATTTGTGGTCATCCTGAACCAGCCCCAGTTCTTCCTGCAGTCTGCGTTTGTTTTCTTTTTTCTTATCCAGTACATTGGTAATATCGTAGTTTACATACAGCCTGTCATCCGTAAATGAATTCCAGATATCATAGTCAATGCCATTTACGATACCCCGAAGCTTGTTGGAATGATATCGCAGGTGGGCATCCAGTGTCTCGCCATAGTATGCGTTCTGGATTTCACCGGCATAAGTATTGCTGACCGTTGTAATGATATTGGAATATGTAAGCCCGCCCTTTAACATGTTGGCATCTTCATAGCCTGTCTTTAAAGCATCCTTGTTAAATACATAATCCGGCAGTCCGGACCAGTACCGGATCGTAGGAATATTGTAAATGCCCTGGAACCGAAGGTTGTGGATTGTCAGAATCGTTTTGGCGGAAGTAAGCTTTGTATCCACGAACTTTATTCTCAGATACACGGGAACAAGGGCAGCCTGCCAGTCGTGGCAGTGGATGATATCAGGAATCCAGTCCATATAGTTCAGTGCAGCCAGCGCTGCTTTCGCAAAGAAACAATATTTCGGAATGTCGTCGACGAGATTTGTATATGGATTTCCAGTGGCAAAAAATTCTTCATTGTCAATGAAATCATACACAACACCCTCCTGGACATATTCCATGATCCCCACATAAAATGACCTGCCATCGGCGCATAGATCCATTTCAAAAGAGCCTTTGTATTCCATTTTTTCCTGATATTCCTGGGGAATGCATTTGTAGCGCGGAAGGATTACTTTTACATCGCAGTTCTGTTTGATCAAAGCTTTGGGGAGGGCATACATAACATCTCCCAATCCGCCGGTCTTTACAAACGGATAACATTCCGAACCGATAAATGCGACACTTCTTCTGGGTGTCGTGGGTATTTCCGTCTTTTGTTCTTCAGCGGCTGACTCTTCGGCGGTTTCCGGCTTCAACGGTTTTTTCTCGGTTTTTTTGACTGCCTTTTCACTTGTTTTTACGGATTTCCTTTTTGGGGCATTCTCTGTCCTGGCACTTTTGGTCTTGGTGCCTTTGGCCTTGGCATTTTCTGTTATGGTATTTTTTTCCATTTTATCTTCGGAAGATTTAACCTCAGATTCTGCCTTGACTGCTTCTGACGGAGTATTTTCCTTTGGCGCTGTTTTGGCCGGTTTCGTTTTTGGCGTATTCGATGTGTTTCGTTTTGTCATCTGACACCTCCTGAGTTTATATTTTTTTCTTCATTATAATATAAGTTGGAAAGATAAGCAATGGGGTGTTGGAAAGATAATCTGTAATCATGGATTTAAGGTAATTGCGAACCCCGCAAAAAAATGTTATCATGTATAAAATACAAATCAGGAGGCGGATAATCTGCCTCCTGCATTACTGCACACAAGGAGATTTGTCCGGGAAGAAAGGAAGTATGTAAAATGGGATATTTTCCGTTTTTTATGGATATCAAGGGAAAAAAATGCCTGATAGCAGGCGGTGGGAAAATTGCGTTTCACAAATTAAAAAAGCTTCTGCCATATGAACCGGCAGTCAGAATTGTGGCGATGGAATTTTCGGCGGAGCTTGCGCGATTTGTTTCGGAAAGCGGCGGATTGAATAATGACATATGTGTCATAAAGAGGGCGTTTGCGCCCTCCGATATAGCAGGCATGGATTTTGTGATTGCGGCCTGTGATGACAGGAAGGTTAACGCTGAAATTGGCAGGCTCTGCCGCAAGGCGGGTATTCCTGTCAATGTTGTGGACAACAGGGAGGAAAGCAGCTTTCTTTTTCCGGCGCTTGTCAAGGCAGGAAAACTGGATATCGGTATTTCTACAGAAGGGGCAAGTCCGGAAGTGGCAGCGTCAGTAAGGAGTCAGATTGCCTCTTTGATTCCGGCTAATATGGAAGAAATATTATCTTACCTAAACAGCCTGCGTCCTCTGGCAAAGGAGTATATTCCGGACGATGACAGGCGTGCCGCATTCCTGAAGGATATGGCAAGGGCGTGCATGGACAGGGATGCGGTTTTTGACGAACAGGAAACACGGAAACGGCTGCAGGCATATGGCAGTGACGAATTGGACACAGGAACAGACAGCGGCAGGGTTGTGCTTGTCGGTGCGGGCTGTGGCGCGTATGATCTGGTTACCGTAAAAGGACTGCGCGCAATCCGATGTGCAAATGTCGTTGTGTATGATGATTTGATTGACAAGAGACTCCTGGAACACGTTTCGGAGCGCTGTGCGTTGATCTATGTGGGGAAGCGGTGTGGAAAGCACAGTATGACGCAGGAACAGATTAATGCCCTTCTGGTCAAAAAGGCGGGGGAAGGCGGTCTGGTGGTAAGATTAAAAGGCGGAGACCCGTTTGTGTTTGGCAGGGGGATGGAAGAAATAGGAGCGCTCCGTAAGGAAGGAGTACACGCTGATTATATTCCGGGAATCACTTCGTGCATTGCAGTTCCGGCAGTGGCGGGGATACCAGTGACACACAGGGAAATCAGCAGAAGCTTTCATGTGGTGACCGGACATACGGCATCCGGAAACGGAATACCTGGGGAGAATATCGACTTCCGGACACTTGCAAGGCTTGACGGTACGTTGGTATTTCTGATGGGACTGACGCATTTGCAACAGATAGCGGATGGGCTTGTCCGCGCCGGAAAAGATACTGTGACACCAGCGGCTGTCGTGCACGGAAATTTTGATGGAACGACGGAGACTGTCCGCGGGACGCTTGCGGACATTGCGGGGCGTGCCGCGGCGGCTAAGATTCCGTCTCCGGCAGTGATTGTTGTTGGAAAAGTGGTGGAAATTATAGGATGATGGTGATATAATCAATTTGTATCGGTAATTTTTGGGTATATGAATGAGGTTAATGCAATGTACAATGGACAAAAAGGAATAATCAATTTTAGGCGACAGCTGGCATTGTTGATTTTAGCGGTTATTTTGTGCATCTCTGGTATGGCGGCAGGGCTCGACATGCCGCAGGTATATGGTGCGCAGACGCGTGTTGTAAAAGTCGGTTTCTTTCCGATGGATGGCTTCAATGAAAAAAACGAGGACGGTACATACGGTGGTATGGATGTGGAGTACCTTGAGGCAATCCGGGACTATGTGAACTGGGATATCGAATACGTGGAATGCGAGAGCTGGGACGATGCACTGCAGCTGCTTGCCGACAGGAAAATTGACCTGGTCGGCTCTGCACAGTATTCATCCAAAAGGGCTGAGATTTATCAGTATGCAAACCTTGCAAGCGGATATACGTTTGGGGCGATTGCGGTAAATGGGAACAGCGCCCTTCCATATGAAGACTTTGATGCGATGGGCGGCATTACCTATGGTATTGTGAAGACCTATATTCGAAAAGATGAGTTCTATGAGTACCTTTCTGACCATGGCATTGGCAGTCCGGTAGTGCGGGAATATAACAGTACGGCAGATTTACTCGATGCCCTTGAAAAACAGGAAATCGATGCGATGGTACATTCCCTGACTGAGATAAGGGAAGGGAAACGGATTATCGGAAGATTTGCGCCGATGCCCATTTACTACATATCCTACAAGGGCAATAATGAAGTCATGCGGGAGATGAACCAGGGAATTGCGGATTTGAAGATGAACCGTCCGGAGCTTGAAAATGAACTGATTGTAAAGTACTATGACAGCAGACTGGACCAGACGATTCTGCTGACGCGGGAAGAAAAAGCATACATTGCGGAAAAGAAAAATATTACTGTCGGCTACTTTGACGGTTACTATCCGTTTTCCTATGAAAATAACGGTGCATACCATGGGCTTGCAAAACAGGTTCTCGATGAGATATCCGTGGTTACCGGACTGACGTTTGACTATGTCAGGATGGAGAATATGGATGAGGCAAGGCAGGCTTTGGCAGATGGGAAAATCGATTTGCTGAACTATTGCGGTGACACACCGCAGAATATGAAACAATCAGGTGCTGCCGTGACAAAAGCATATGCGAAAGTGCCGCATGTCATCATCATGAAGCGTGACAGCAAGGCAAATGAGATCCAGGTGCTTGCCACGGTAAAGAGCGGTGACGACAACCGGGCGACAGCAGACCTGGTCAGCGAGGATGCGCAGATCCTTACGTTTGATTCGCAGCTGGACTGCCTCTATGCAGTGAAGGAAGGCAAGGCGGATGCTGCCATGTGTGACGGCTATCTGACGGAGTACCTGTTAGGCTCCGACCTGAGACTGAACAGGCTTGAGATTCGAAGCGTGCTCAATGATGCGCATATTATTTACATGGCGGTAAGGGATGGGGGAAATCCGCTGCTTCTGAGCATATTCAACAAGGAACTGCTGGAAGTAAGTGACAAGATGGTCAGCGATTATATGCTGAAGGACAACTTTTTTGCCCAGAACAGTATCGAGAATTTTATCAGGACGCACAGCGTGCTGATTCTGATTATTGTCATACTGATTGCAGTGGCAATTGTGCTTGTGATGATGCATATGCTGCGTGACAGCAAACGGATTCAGAAACTGATGTATACGGATTCCGAACTCAATATCTGGAACCTGAATTATCTGAAATACAAGGCCGCGCTGAAGCTTTCCGCAGACAAAAGCCAGAAGTATGCGCTGGTGTATATGGACATCTGCCAGTTCAGGCGTTACAATACTTTATATGGATGGCATGCAGGACAGAAGCTTTTGGAACTGATTGTAAAGGTGCTGGGGGAAAATACCGAGCGCGAGACGGAGATCTATGCCAGAAGTCATGGTGACCATTTTGTACTGTTTTTGAAATATGATGATGTTGCGGGACTTGAGACAAGGCTGGCGGCGCTTCAAAATACGATAACGCAGCGGCTGTGTGATATTGCGGATATGCGTATGCCGGTCACAATGGGCGTCTGCTGCGTACCGCCAGGAAGCACGGACATGCAGCTTGTGATTTCCTATGCGATTCAGGCATCTGATTTGCTGCGGAACAGCTATGGCAATGAGATACGGATTTACGACGAGAATCTCAAGGCCCAGTTAAAAGAATATCATGATAAAGAGAAGCTTTTGGAGTCCGTTGACATTCAAAGGGATTTTGTGGCATATTACCAGCCCAAGGTGGACATCAGGAGTGAGCAGATTGTGGGTGCCGAGGCGCTGGTGCGCTTTAAAGACCCCACCGACAATGGTGCAATCAAAGCACCGGGATATTTTGTGCCATATTATGAGCAGACTGGAAAAATTACGGAGATTGACTTTTTTATCATGGAATGTGCATGTAAGCTGCTGCGGAGACGGATGGATGCCGGCAGACGCGTGGTGCCAATCTCGTGCAATTTTTCAAGGATTCACTTTATAAAAGACAATTTTCCGGAGCAGTTCGAGGCGGTGATGGACAAGTACCGGATTCCAAAAGAGTACATAGAAGTGGAGATTACTGAGACGCTTGTCATGGAAGAACTTCAGCAGCACAAGGTAAAAGAGACCGTGGAGGCGCTGCGCCGGAAGGGTATCCGTCTTTCCATAGATGATTTCGGGTCGGGATATTCGTCGCTCGGGGTGTTTGAGCAGATACCGGCATCGGTTATCAAGCTTGACCGTTCCTTCCTGTTAAACAATGAAAACCGTGTGCGGCAGGTCAAAATCATGAAAAATATAGTGAACCTTGCACAGGATCTGGATGCCCAGGTTGTCTGTGAGGGTGTTGAAAATGACAACGACACGGAGCTGATGATGGAAATCGGTGCGTATGTGGCACAGGGCTATCGTTATAGCAAGCCCGTTCCGGAAGATGTTTTTGAAGAGAAATTAGGATAAAAAATATAAAGGATGAGACGATATGAAACTGAATGAAATACTGCTAAAAAATGACATCACATTATCTTTCGAGGTATTTCCCCCGAAGGCTACTGCAAACTATGAGTCCGTGCGGGAAGCGGCATACGGCGTCGCAATGCGAAAGCCGAGTTATATGAGCGTGACTTATGGTGCGGGCGGGAGCACGCGTGACAACACGTTAAAGATTGCGAAGGGAATCCAGGAGGAGTGCGGCGTCACGACGATTGCCCATCTGACGTGCGTGGGCGCCACCAGGGAAGGAATCCGTCAGGCGCTGGGGGAAATGAAGGCAGCGGGGATTGAGAATGTACTAGCGCTGCGCGGTGACAAGCCAAAGGATTTTGAGGGAGAGCCGTTTACGGATTACCATTATGCATCGGAGCTTGTGGAGGACATCAGGGAGTTTGGCGGCATGTGCATTGGAGGGGCATGTTATCCCGAGGGGCATGTCGAGTCGGAGAATACACTCGAAGATATTCGGAATCTAAAGAAGAAGGTGGATGCAGGATGCTCTTTCCTGACGACACAGATGTTTTTTGACAATAACATATTCTATAATTTTCTTTCCAGAGTGCGGGAGGCAGGAATCAGTGTCCCCGTGATTCCTGGTATTATGCCAATTACCAGGGCAGTCCAGATTCGAAACGCGGTAAAGCTTTCAGGCTGCAATGTACCGATGCGTTTCCGGAGCATTGTGGACTGCTTTGGGAACAACCCGGAGGCGATGCAGCAGGCAGGCATTATCTATGCCACCGACCAGATTATTGACCTGATTGCAAATGGGATAAAGCACATCCATGTTTATTCCATGAACAAGCCGGAAGTTGTAAAAGGGATTCAGGAGAATCTCACAAAGATTATTTAAGTATGAATTTCAGATATTCCGCATAGATTATATAAATGCAAATGCAATGGAAATAGAATCTATGCGGAATATTTATGTCGGGGATGTTGGGGTTATTGTACAGTATCTGCAGCTGGCGCTGAACAGGGCAGGTTATCTGAACGGAATAAACGGCCAGTTTGACAGGGAAACCTGTGATGCACTCAAGGGATTTCTGGGAGATGGTGTCGGATGCTATGCGGACAGGGCTGCGTGGACAAAACTGATTCCGTACCTCAGGGGATATACGATACACGTGATAAAGGCGGGCGAGACACTGTGGGGGATTGCCAATACATATGATACACAGGTATCTGCCATATTGACGGCGAATCCGTCGCTGGATGCCATGAATTTACCAATAGGAACGCAGGTTTACGTTCCTTTTTCTTTTGCGCTTGTGGATGAGCGCGTCCCATATACTTCGATTCTGACAGAGTACATTATAGAAGGGCTGCAGATTCGTTACCCATTCCTGGTTACAGGCTGCATCGGAAAAAGTGTTATGGGCAGGGAAGTGTGTTACATGCAGTTTGGAAATGGAATAAAGCAGGTCTGTTATAATGCCTGTTTTCATGCAAATGAGTGGATTACGACACCAGTACTGCTGAAGTTTGCGGAGACGTATGCGAAAGCATATGCGGAGGGAGAGGGGCTTTACGGTGAGGATACCGGGACGCTCTTTGATGAATTTAGCCTGTATCTGATTCCGATGGTCAATCCGGATGGTGCGGACCTTGTGAATGGAATCATCAGGAATGAGGAATATCTGGAACAGACAGGGGCTATATCCGGCGATTATCCGGCGATACCGTACCCAGATGGCTGGAAAGCGAATATCAACGGAATTGACCTGAATTTGCAGTTCCCGGCAGGGTGGGAAAATGCGCGGGAAATAAAATTTGCGCAGGGCTACACATCGCCTGCGCCGCGTGACTATGTCGGGGAAGCGCCACTGTCGGCAGTGGAGAGCATCAATATGTATCACTTTACGACTGCGCATGATTTCCAGCTGATACTGGCTTACCATACACAGGGAGAGGTCATATACTGGAAATACCTTGACTATGAACCGGAGAAGTCGAGGCGCATTGCCAATTACTTTGGGCGGGTCAGCGGCTATCAGGTGGAAGAAACTCCCTATGCCTCCGGCTATGCGGGGTACAAGGACTGGTTTATCGAGGCATATAACCGCCCTGGATATACAATCGAGGCAGGGCGCGGCGAAAATCCGCTTGGCATGGAACAGTTTCCTAAGATTTACGAGGACAACAGGATGATTCTCGTGGGGGGGATGACGCAATTATAGGAAATGTATAATACTTACAGAAAATGAAACGAATTTATCAGGTATTTATGTTCCGCGGTTCCGGCACCGATTGATATCATTCCGGTTTTTATGCGGGATGGGAAGACATATGAGATATATGAATAATCTTTTAATAATTTGTAAATAAAACCCATAAAATTCCAAGGTCTGTTTCGTATCTGTTATAGCAGGGACGAAACAGACCCTTTTGTTTCGTCTGAGTGAGGATGGCGGAAATACATGGCTTATAGACGTTTCAGAAAACGGAAGGGATGGGAAAATTTATGAGAAAGAAAAAAGTCTGTGTACTGTTGGGCTTGATTATGACAACCGTGTCACTTTATGGATGCGGGGCAGCTTCGGGCGGGGCGGACAATGGGGTATCAAATACACCGCAGGCAGATTACGCGCCGAAGGACATCGTACAGAGTGACACAGTGTCCAATGCTGTAGCCTATGACATGGGTGATGCAGGCGCGGTGGACGGAGGGATGCAGATTGCTGAGGAGGCGCCGGTTTACGAGATGAACGCCTATATGTCTGCTGACGCCGCGTTTGATTCGAGTGATATGCGGATGCCGGACTGGAACACGGAGGAGTACAGCGCGGTGGAGGAGCCGGGATTTAAGTCTGTGGCAAATGACCCGCTTTCCACATTTTCGGCAGATGTTGACACGGCGTCGTACAGCAATCTCCGCCGCATGATTGAGAATGGTTATTCCATGGAGGAGATTCCGGAGGGTGCCATCCGCATCGAGGAGATGCTGAATTATTTTTCGTATGACTATCAGCTGCCCAGGAAAGGGGAACCGTTTGGCGTCACGACGGTAATCGGGGACTGTCCATGGAATAAGGATGCAAAGCTGTTACAGATCGGACTAAAGACACAGGAGATTGATTTTAGCGAGGCGCCGGATTCGAACCTAGTGTTTCTGCTGGACGTGTCAGGCTCCATGTACACGGACGACAAGCTGCCGCTCCTGCAGAAATCCTTTACCATGCTGGTGCAGGAGCTCGGCAGGAAGGACACCGTGTCCATCGTGACCTATGCAGGTGCGGACTGCGTGGTTCTGGAGGGCGAGAGCGGGGACAATCAGGAAGAAATTGTTGCGGCGGTCAATGCGCTGGAAGCGGGAGGCTCCACGAATGGGGCGGACGGCATTGAGACGGCATATAAGCTTGCGGAGCGGTACTTTATCAAGGGCGGGAACAACCGCGTGATTCTTGCGACGGATGGCGATTTGAACGTGGGTCCCAGCAGTGAGAGCGAGCTGGATGCACTGATTACTGAAAAAAAGGAGTCTGGTGTCTATCTGACGGTACTTGGATTTGGGACAGGAAATATTAAGGATAATAAGATGGAGACGCTTGCCGACCATGGCAATGGCAATTATGCGTACATTGATTCTGTCGGCGAGGCAAAGAAGGTGCTTGTGGAGCAGATGGGTGCGACGCTTGTCACGGTTGCCAGGGACGTGAAGTTGCAGGTGGAGTTTAATCCGGCATATATTAAGGGATACCGCCTGCTGGGGTATGAGAACAGGGCGCTCGCGACGGAGGATTTCGATGATGACACAAAGGATGCCGGGGAAATCGGTGCAGGGCATATGGTGACGGCGCTCTATGAGATTGTACCGTCGGATTCCGACCAGAAAATACCGGAGACGGAGTTAAAGTATCAGGACAATAAAAATGACATGGGTGTCAGAAATGGGGAGTGGCTGAACCTGAAAATACGCTACAAGGAGCCGGAAGGGGAAGAAAGTATCTTGAAAGAATATCCTGTGAAGGAGAAGGATTATACACAGGAGCCGCCGGAGGATTTCTATTTTGCGGCGGCAGTTGCGGAGTTTGGGCTGATTTTACGGGACAGTGCGTACAAGGGGGAGGCTTCTGTTGAGAATGTCCGCGCACTGCTCAGGGAGGTGGACACCGACGAGGATGATTACAAGGATGAGTTTGCCTATCTGGTGAAAAGGCTGCAGCGGACAATGCCATAAGAAGAGCAGGGGAAAAGTGCTTCCCCTGCTCTTAATCTTACAATGTCCTGCAGACTGACGAATTTATTTTTCGAAGGGAACCAGTGACAGGTAGCTGAGCGTTCCGGGTGCCACCTCCGTCCCTTTTTCAAGCAGGGAAATCAGCCCCTTTAAGGTCTCCTCTGTTTCCCTTGGTGTGGAGGGAAGCAGGGAGTTGTCCAGCTTGACGGCAATCACGATCAGCACGATTTCCGCGAGGGCGGCGGGGTAATCAAAGTGGATTTCGCCGTTCTGGATGCCCTGCTTGATGATTTCTGTCAGGTCCGGCTTTAGTTCGGACACGACATGAGACAGGTATTTGTGGTGTAGAAAGGCGAGGTCCTGTGCGCTGGCATTGCCAGAGGAGCTGTCATTTTGCTGGATGAAGGCAGCGGAGGAGTTCTGGCATGCCTGGAACAGCATCGCCATGCGTGTAAAAGGCGATACATCCGTCTGCGCGGCAAGGTTTTGGGCAGTCAGGAGCGGCTTTTCGTAGTTTCGTTCAATAAGGGCGTCCAGAATCGCATCCTTGGAGGGGAAGTAGTAGTAGATGCTTCCTTTTCCGATTCCTGCCTTCTGCGCGATCTCGCTGACAGAGATGTTCTGTATTTTCTTTTCCTCGAGAAGCTGCTGGAGTGCGTCCAGTATCAGGTCATATTTCTTTTCATTCTTTTTTGTGTCAGGCATGGACGATGCCACCTTTCTCTAAATAATATGATGTATGTGAATCGGCTTTGTGGAACGCAGCGGGACTCTTGGGCTTATATGGAACAGAAATGTCGTGGCGGATCTGTTCATTAAATATAAGGGTAATTAAAACAAGTATAACATGTTTAGGGCGGGGGGACAATTGTAAATATTGTCACAAAAAAGAGCTGGAAACGGTGATGATTTTTTGGGGAAATACACTTGACCGTCGGTCGAAAAATGTGATAGGATATAACAAACAGCAATCGACTGCTGGTCGGAAAATGTCGAAAAGGCTTTTTTGCCGTCGGCAGTCAGCGCAAGTTTCAAAATATCAGGATTGAATTATTTATATGGAGGAAAGAGAATGACATACGCAGATTTTTTTTATGAGGTCAAGGGGAAATTTATGGGAGCAGATGTGAGTGATATCCAGGAGCATCTCGCATATCAGTTCAATATCGAGGATGAGGAAGCAGGCGGTGCATTTTATGTCGAAGTCAAGGACGGCGTGCTCTTTGTGGAGCCGTATGAGTATTACGACAGGGATGCGATGTTTATCAGCACGCCCGAGGTGTTCAGAAAGATTGCAGATGGCGAAATGGATCCTGTCTGGGCATTTACGACACAGAAACTCAGGGTTGAGGGCAATATTGACAAGGCACTGAAGCTCAATGACATTATCCAGCGCAAGAAAAAAGAAGCAAAGAAAGCAAAAAAGGAAGCGAAGAAGGAAGCCAAAGAGGCATCAAGGAAAACAGAGGCTGAGGAGAAGGCAGAATAATAACCGAGTGGAGGCGTAGGCGATGGGAGTACTCAAAAATACAATGACCTGTCTGGGGTTTCTTGCAGCGGCAGGTGTAGGAGAGACGGCATATTTTTACAGAAGGACGATGAAGCGGGGCAATGCAAAGGTAGAGCGGACGATGAAAATGTCCGGGACGGACTGGAGCCAGTACGCGCCGCTCATGCAGGATAGAAAGGCGTTTATGCTGGCGCAGGATCACAGGGAAGTATCCCGGATGTCATTTGACAATCTGAAGCTTCATGCAACATTTTTTCCGGCGCTGGATGAATATGTGGACAAGACGGATGTGGCAGCTGGTAAAAAAAAGGCTGTAATTTGTTTTCACGGCTATACAAGCAAGGGAATGTCTGACTACATTGGCTTGTCGGATTACTATCTTAAGAGAGGGTATGCGATGCTGCTGCCGGATGCGCGGGCGCACGGTGAGAGCGAGGGCGAATATATTGGATTTGGCTGCCTTGACAGGAAGGATGCGCTTGTGTGGATTCGCTGGGTGATACAGGAGCTTGGGGAGGATGTTGAGATTATACTTCATGGAACCTCAATGGGCGGTGCAACTGTACTGATGGCAAGCGGGCTTGAGCTGCCGCCGCAGGTGAAGGGCATTGTTTCTGACTGTGGTTTTACCTCGCCCAAGGAAGTCTTTACACATGTGCTGAATTCAATGTACCATCTGCCGGCGTTTCCGGTGATTCAGGGAGCGGATATCATGAACAGAAAGCTTGCGGGTTATGGTATGGATGAGTGCAATGCAAAGCGTGAGGTGGCGCGTGCCAAGGTTCCCATTTTGTTTATCCACGGCTCTAATGATACGTTTGTTCCGGCGCGGATGTGCGATGAGATTTATGACTGCTGTGCGTCACCGAAGAAAAAGCTGATTGTGGAGGGCGCTGCCCATGCGGAGAGCTACTACAAGGATACGGAGAAGTATGAGCAGGCATTGAACGAATTTTTTCAGGAAATCATGTAGTTCCAGAGAGGGAGAAATGAATGAAAACAAGAAAAGGATATAAGACCTACCCATTAACGGCCGCACAGAAGTACCATTTTTATTACTCAGACTACTGTCCGGCAAAGGAGATTCTCAATGTCGGCAGCAGTCTCACCATTGAGTTTGAGCTGAATGTGGATGAGCTTCGAAAGGCAATTTACAAGGCATATGAGCGCTGTGAGTCCATGCGTGCAAGGCTTGTCTATGACGAGAAGGAGAAGCAGTGGTACCAGTATATCGTGGACAAGGAGGAGCGTGAGATTGAATACGTGGACTTCACCGGAAAGACCATGGAGGAGGCAGAAGCCGAGATGACGGCATGGACGCGCATACCGTTTGGACAGGACGCGCCGATGAATAAAGTTGTCATCATCAAGACGCCGGACGGTTTTCAGGGAATGTATATCGTGGGCGACCACAGATTCCTTGATGCGCAGTCCCTGATTGGGTTTATGAAGGATGTCATAGAGCTGTACTGTAATGCGAACTTTGAGAATGTGCCATATCCGGCTGACATGCGTTCCTATGTGGAGCAGATTGAGAAGGATTTTGCCTACGAGGCAGGCAGTAAGGCACAGGCAAGAGACCGGGAATACTTCCACAAAATGTTCGAGGCCCCGGAGCCGATTTACAATGGTATCGAGGGGAGGAAGCGCCTGGATGACGCAAGGCGCAGGATGAAAAATCCAAATCTCAGGGCAGCGCCTACGGGTTCTGACAGTTTTGTGGCAGATATTGACATTTTCCATCTGGAGGGAGAACCGACAGAGCGTCTGATGAGGTTCTGCGAGGAGCAGCATGTTTCATTGCAGTGTCTGCTTATTATGGGAATCCGCACGTATTTACAGAAGATGAACAGCTGCGATGATGTTTCTATGATGGTTGCGTATGCGCGTAGGGCGACGCTTCTTGAGAAGAAGTCCGGCGGTACACGTATTCACAGTTTTCCGTTCCGGACGATTATTTCCGAGGAAAAGACCTTTTTGGAGGGGATTTTTGAGATCAGGGACAAGCAGAATGAGGTTTTCCGCTATGTAAATTTTGATCCGGTGGAGTGCATGAACTATAAGAAAGAGGTCTATAAGACACCTCTGGGAATGGGCTATGAAACAGTGGCACTCACATACCAGCCGGCGACACTGCGCGAAAAGGGTCTGGTTGATTTGGGAGATATCCGGTACAAGACCAAGAGATATGGGAACGGATATTATGCGGATGGTCTTTATCTGACCGTAATGCACAGACCAGAGGACAATGGGCTGGACTTTAGCTTCGAGCATCAGGTAAAGGCGTACAGCAGGGAGGCGCTTGAGCTGTTTTATTACTACATGTGCAAGATTATGTTTAAGGGAATCGAGAATCCGAACCTGAAAATCGGTGCTGTGATAAAACTGATTTAGGCGCAGGACTTTGGATGCGGTTTGTGGTGAAATCCATTTGTTTTTGTGATAAACTGGAACAGAGCGGTGAATGGATGATAAAGTGGTATAGAAAGGCAGGGGTTGGCAATGTTTGATAAGGTAGCAGGTATTATAACAAATTATGTGGAAGTCAAGAAGGAGGATATTAAACCGGAGTCCCGTTTTATGGAGGATCTGGGATTTAGTTCCTTTGACTTTATGAGTATGCTGGGCGAGCTTGAGGAAGAACTTGAACTGGAAATAGAAGTTGAGGAGGCGGCGAATATCCGCACCGTACAGGAAGCAGTCGATTATCTGGAAAGAATTTCTTAGGATATCATTAATTGTCACTATTCAGTCAGCGCTCTCATGGCTGACTGAATGGTCTGATTTTCGTAACAGTTCAGCCCAGGACTTTGCACTGTGCTGCAAATTATGGCTTTACAAGCCACGTGAGAAAGCGTAGTGGCTGAGATGCATCAAGCCACGGAACGTGGCTTTGACACCAACGAAGTGGTTTTGCATGGCTTGATGCCTGTAACAGGAAGCCGAAGGCTGAACTGTTATTGATTTTCAAAAGAAAGGCTTGGTAAAAATATGGGTGAGGTTTATCATACAATACGGGAGCTGTTAGCGGCAGCGGAAAAGAATTTTGGCGGACAGGATGCGTTTCGCTACAAGGTTAAGAGCAGCGAGGATGGCGGCAAGAAGGAAGTGAAAGTCGAGGCAAGGACATACACACAGTTTAAAAATGATTCGGAATGTTTTTCAGCCGCGCTGGCAGCGCTTGGTGAGCAGGGAAAACATATCGCGGTAATCGGCCCCACTTCCTACTCCTGGGTGACTTCTTATTTTGGCATTGTGGACAGCGGAAGTGTTGCCGTGCCACTGGATGCGAATCTTCCGGATGAAGATTTATGTGAGCTGCTTGACCGCGCGGACGTCACGACGCTTGTCTATGACGAGACGAAAGCAAAAGTGGCGCAGATGGCGGAAAAGCGCTGCGCGGGATTAAAGAATATCATCTGTATGGGTGAGCCGGAAGGAATTGAGAATGGTCTTTCCATGTGGAACCTGATTGGCGCGCAGAGCGCAGGCTTTGACTATGCGCCCAAGCCGGAGGAGCTTGCGACCATCATGTTTACATCCGGCACGACGGGCAAGAGCAAGGGCGTCATGCTCACACACAGGAATCTGGCTGAGAATGCAACCTGTCTGGACATGGGACTGGAATCAGGCATCGTGATTTTGTCCGTGCTTCCGATTCATCATGCATACTGCCTCAGCATGGATATCCTGAAAGGAATTTCTATTGGTTCCGTTATCTGTATCAATGATTCACTGCTGCGTGTTGCGAAGAATATCAAGCTTTTTGAGCCGAATATGATTCTGATGGTTCCGCTGATGATTGAGACGCTTGCAAAGAAGCTTGAGGAGGCAGCATGGATTCCGGCGCCGCTTGTCAAGGCAAAGGTGTTCGGCAAGCAGTTCCATACGGTGTGCAGCGGCGGCGCATACCTCAATCCGGCATATCTGGAAATGTTTAAAAAGTATGGCATCACTATCTGGCAGGGCTACGGCATGACAGAGTGCTCGCCGGTTATCAGCACAAATTACGGCGAATTTATGAAGGACGGTTCGGTCGGCAGGCTGATGCCCAACTGTGAGGCAAAGGTGGTGGACGAGGAGCTTTGGGTAAAGGGCTCAAGCGTCATGCAGGGCTATTACAAGATGCCCAAGGAGACCGAGGAGACGCTTTCGGATGGCTGGTTAAGGACAGGCGATTTGGGCTATGTGGACGAGGACGGATTTGTATTCCTGACCGGACGCAAGAAGAACCTGATTATCACGCCGAACGGTGAGAACGTGTCGCCGGAGGAAATCGAGAACAGGCTCGGCGAGAACCGTCTCGTTCAGGAGGTGCTTGTGCGCGAGAGCGGGGGTGCGATTGAGGCGGAGATTTTCCCGGATTACGAG
This sequence comes from uncultured Lachnospiraceae bacterium, assembly GCA_949066965.1. GTDB lineage: Bacteria > Bacillota > Clostridia > Lachnospirales > Lachnospiraceae > COE1. The sequence goes on along the minus strand of CARTDA010000019.1, from coordinate 667 downwards.
TATGCAGGCAAGAAGAAAATCAAGGACATGCAGGGCGAACTGCAGAAAATCATCGACGCATACAACAAAACGGCGCCGCTTTATAAGAGGGTATTTAAGCTGAAAGTGCGCGAGACAGAGTTTGAGAAGAATACGACAAAGAAGATTAAGCGGTTTTAGAGAGAGATACACAGCCCCTTATGATATGTTAAAAAAACTCTTGAAATGCTTTTTGATATGTGCTATTCTAAGAAAAGGTTAAGCGTCATGCGGACCTGGTTCTGGAATAAAAATGACTTGAAATGCTATGAAGGAGACTCTTGCAAGTGAAAACGACAGGAAGACGGCGTCACCGACTGAGAACGCTGTCAGCGGAAGCTGGCGAAGGGAACACTCCGGAGCAGATTATCTGAAACGATATCCTGTACGCGGGATGCCATATTAGGACAATACGTAGGCGTGCGTTAAACGTAAGAGAGGGTAGAACCTTATACGACATCAGAGGTTTTATCAATGCGGGTGGTACCGCGGGTATACATTGAATTATCCGTCCCGGAATACATTTGTATTCCGGGATTTTTTTGCACATGGACGCCGGACGCGCGGCGAACAGTGTTTCATTCATTAAGTAAATGAGGAGGATATGAAATGTACAGAGACATTACAATGAAGGAAATCAGTGAACAGC
>CARTDA010000018.1:0-70352 GCA_949066965.1 uncultured Lachnospiraceae bacterium | reverse complement strand
AGAGGGGTACGTTTTATCAGGGTTCAAAAAAATCCAAAAGTTGTAAACTGGTGTGATTTTACTTATCGTGATGAAAAAATTTCCATGGAAGAATATGAGACATTGAGAAAAGAAATTATTGGCTGGTAAAGAAATATGATGTTTCGGCTGTAAGAAGCCATGAAAACACAATTGATGAATATTTCAAATACTTTTTCCTGAAGAGATTGAGTTAGAGCAAAGAATGGGGGAATGTTATATGAGAATGTACGATTTAATTATGAAAAAGCGCAACGGCGGCGTTTTGTGTGACGACGAAATCAATTTTATGGTAAATGGATATACTGCCGGGAAAATTCCTGATTATCAGATGTCGGCGATGACGATGGCAATTTATTTTCAGGGGATGAACGAAGAGGAGACACTCGCGCTTACGATGGCGATGGCAAAAAGCGGGGACATGCTGGATTTGAGTGACATCCATGGCGTAAAAGTTGATAAGCATTCTACGGGAGGTGTCGGTGACAAAACTTCACTGGCACTGACACCGATGGTTGCGGCGGCAGGCGTCACAGTGGCAAAGATGAGCGGCAGGGGGCTTGGGCATACTGGCGGCACGATTGACAAGCTCGAAAGTTTTTCAGGGTTTTCGACGGCAATGTCAGAACAACAGTTCCGAGATAATGTGAACCGCATTGGCATTGCGATTATGGGGCAGACTGCGGATTTGGCTCCGGCGGATAAAAAATTATACGCACTTAGGGATGTTACGGCGACTGTCGATAATATGTCCCTGATCGCGTCTTCCATCATGAGCAAAAAGCTTGCGGCAGGCGCTGATGCAATTGTGCTGGATGTCAAGACAGGCAGCGGTGCATTTATGAAAGAGGAGGCAGATTCCTTTGCGCTTGCACATGAGATGGTCAGGATCGGCAATGGCGCGGGAAGAAGGACAATTGCCGTGGTATCGGACATGGATCAGCCGCTTGGATGTGCAGTGGGAAATGCGCTTGAAGTAAAGGAAGCGATTGACACATTGAGGGGTAATGGACCAGATGATTTTGTGGAACTTTGCATGACGCTTGGGGCTTATATGCTCGTGGCGGGAGGAAAGGCAGAAAACAGGGATGAAGCAGAAAGAATCCTTGCAGGAGTCATCCGGGACGGAAGCGCGCTGGATAAGCTTGCTGCGTTTGTGGAGACGCAGGGCGGTGACAAAGAACTGGTGTATCATCCGGAGCGGCTGCCGCAGGCATCTATTGTGCAGGAGATTGCGTCTCCCTCGGAGGGATATATTCAAAAAATCGTGTGCGATGAAATCGGCATGTGCTCCCTGATACTGGGAGGAGGGCGTGAGACGAAGGAAAGCGCGATTGACTTGTCGGTAGGGCTGGTTTTACATAAAAAAGTCGGGGATTTCGTGGAGAAAGGAGAGTCGCTTGCCACAATCTATGCGAACGACCAGGCAAAGCTTTCGATGGCGCAGGAGCGGTTCCTAAAAGCTTATTTGATAGACAAGACACCAGTGAAAAAAAAGCCGCTCATCAAGGGAATAGTAATGGAATAAAAGACATAGAATGAAGTATAGAAAACCTATACTTCATTTTTGGGTGCTGATATGAATAAACGTGATATGTTGAAACAGGATATGATAAGTGCCGGGGAACGGTTTGCGGACGCATTTTCATTGCCAAAGGATATGGTGGTTAATGCTACCCTGTTTCATATGGTGGGCGGATCGGAGCTTTTTGTGGAAAATTTTAAGGGAATTGTCTCCTATACCTGCCACAGCATTATCATCAAGGGGAACAATGTGAAATATTGTGTCTGCGGAGAGTGTCTCACAATAGAATATTATTCTAACGAAGACATGAAAATATCAGGGCAGATTCAGGAGGTAAAGGTGATAAGGGAAGCTTGAGGTGGGGCGCTTGCAGAATAGATGGATACGCTTTGTCAGAGGCTGTCTGGTCATAAGGATTGACGGGGATTACATGGAACGTTTCTTTAATATGTGCAGAATGCATGACATTGATTTGTGGGACATCAGGAAGGAGCAGGATGTCTGCATGTGTGAGGCATATGCCTCCGACTTTGTAAAAATGCCGCCTTTATTAAGGAAAACAGGTACAAAAGCAAGTGTGGTCAAAAAGAGAGGACTTCCCTTTTATTTTCCTTTTATCAAGAAAAGGATTATTTTTTTTATGGGGGTTATCATATGCCTGGCCATGCTGAATTATGTGACGGAATATGTGTGGGCAATCGAATATGTTGGCAATCTTCAGGTGAGTGACGACGAGCTGTCGGATTTTCTTGAACAGGAATCCATCCATTATGGGATGAAGAAAAGCAGCCTAAATTGCGAGGAAAAGGAAAAGAGACTCCGTGAAACATTCCAGAATGTGACATGGACATCAATCTATTTTGAGGGGACGAAGCTTTTTATTGAAATCAAGGAGAATGAAAAATCCGAACCGGTTCCGATCGAAATCAAGGGAACAGATATTGTTGCAAACGAGTCCGGCACAATCACGTCCATCGTAACCAGAAACGGTGTTCCCAAAGTCAAGGCAGGGGATACGGTCGAAAAAGGGCAGGTTCTGGTGAGCGGCAGTGTTCCTGTGTATGATGAGAGCCAGACGGTTGTCAAATACCAGATATATGATGCGGATGCAGATATTTATATCCGGACACCGATTGCATACAAAACAACAATAAGCAGCGGCTATCCTGTGGTGGTCTATACAGGCAACCGCATAAAAATGGGCTTTGCGCAGATTGGGGACTATCATATTGACGCGATGCCGATACTGGATTTTTTTATGGGGGAAAGCAAAAACTTATATGAGACGATCACGGAAAAACATCAGGTTGTCCTGCTTGATAATATTTATCTTCCGGTTTATTATGGAACAATTAACAGAAAAGAATATTATATTAAGTATTTTACATATACAGAAGACGAGATGAAAAGCAAGTTGTCAGAAAATTATGAAAAATTTATTTTATCTTTACAGGAAAAAGGGGTACAAATTGTTGAAAAAAATGTTAAAATGGTAAAGAATAGTAAAGGGATGGATTTGTATGGAGATATACTTGCCATAAAACAGACAGGGGAAACTGCTGCGATACAGGCATATCATAACGTGGACGAAGATATAGAGGAGTAAGAAATTGGAAAACTTTCAGATTGAAATGCAGATTGAAGCACAACATATGCAGAACATTTTTGGGGAACATGACGCATATGTCAAAAAGATAGAAGACGACTTGGGTGTTATCATTACAGACCGCAACGGCTCAGTCAGAATCAGCGGAGAACAGCGTGCAGTCAGTAAGGCGGCGAAGCTTGTAAATGAGCTGGTAGAGCTGTCCAGAAGGGGGAACACAATACAGGAGCAGAGTGTCTCATATGCACTTGAACTTTCCAAAGAGGATGAGGTAGACGCGCTGCTGGAGATGGATTCGGAGTGTATCTGCCACACCGTGTCGGGAAAGCCGATTAAGCCAAAAACGATAGGGCAGAAGAAATATATTGATGCGATAAAGGATAAGATGATAGTCTTTGGCTTGGGACCGGCAGGGACAGGGAAAACTTATCTTGCGATGGCAATGGCAATTACTGCGTTCCAGGGTCATCAGGTGGAACGGATTATACTGACGCGTCCGGCGATAGAGGCGGGTGAGAAGCTTGGTTTTCTGCCAGGAGATTTACAGAGCAAGGTAGACCCATATCTGCGTCCGTTATATGATGCACTCTATCAGATTATGGGTGCAGACAATTTTCAGAAAAACATGGAGAAAGGGCTGATTGAAGTGGCTCCGCTTGCATATATGCGCGGACGGACGCTTGACAATGCATATATCATACTGGATGAGGCGCAAAATACGACTCCTGCGCAGATGAAAATGTTCCTGACACGTATCGGTTTTGGTTCCAAGGTGATTGTGACAGGTGATTCTTCACAGAAAGACTTGGCGGTCGGGACGCAGTCGGGGCTTGATGTGGCAGAGAGGGTACTTGGAAAAATCAGCGATATCGCTTTTATCAGGATGACGAGTAAGGATGTTGTACGGCATCCGCTTGTACAGAAAATTGTCAAGGCGTATGAAGATTATGAGAGTAAAGCGGGCGGGCACAACGCCGCAGCTGTCCGCAAGGGCAGTTCCCTTCAGGGTAAGACAAGGAAAACGTTCCGCAGATAAAATATTACAAAAATAAGGCAAAGGAAATCATCCATATGACAAAGCATATGAAAAAAAGAGAAGAGGCTGTCTGGCAGAAGGTGCTTTTGGCGGTGGGAATGTCGGTGCTGTCCGTACCGGCAGTCGGTGTGGCAGCGTATATTTATGAGAAATCGTTTCGGGATATTTTTATATTGCTTCTTTTGTTTACGGCGTGCTGCGCAGTGACATTATTTTCATATTTCCAGTCAAGTATTTATGATACGCTGCATTATGACAACGGAAGTCATTTTTTGCGCTTTGTGGTTACGTTTCTGCTGGGTGTGGCAGTTTCCTGCCTGATGCCGATGCTGCCGGATGCGGGATTCTGGGCAGTGCCCTCTATTGCACTTGTGCTTGCACTGTTTTCCAATACAGTTACGGGTATTGTCGCATATGCTGGCCTGCTGGGCGTGTGCTCCTATTTTGCGGCGACGGATATTCTTACATTCCTGCTTTATTTTATAATAGGTGCCATTTTTGCAATTTTATTTGAAAAACTGGACAATGATTATAAGACAGGGGTACCGATGTTTGCGGCAATGACACTGCACATTGTGGGGATGACAGCAAGAGTGGTGTTCAATAGCCATGGTGCGCTGACGGCGGACATGTTTATTATACCTGTCATTAACATTTTTATCACATTCGTGATGATGCTGGTTGTTCTGCGGTTTTATTGTGCAGTTGTCATAGATAAGGAAAAGGGCAAGTACCTGCGTATCAATGACCAGGAGTTTGCACTGCTTGCAAAATATAAGGAAGAGGACAAGCAGATTTACTACAATGCCATACATACAGCGTATTTTGCTGAAAAAACAGCAAGGCTGCTGCATATGGATGTTGACGTGGCAAAAAATGGCGGGTATTATCATAAGATAATTGCCATGGAGTGCAAGAAACAGGAAAAAACGCTGGAGGAAGTCTGCAGGGAATATAAGTTTCCGGCTGAGGCAGTTCGCCTTTTGCAGGAGTATAATTATAAGTCGCAGCCGATAAAACTGCGCGAGACAGCAGCGGTGTATCTTGCCGACAGCGTGGTTTCCACGATTATGTACCTGATTAGCAAGGGAAACAGCAGCGAAAATAAGGAAGCAAAGCCAGACAATGAATATGCGAAGATTGCAACTGCGGTGATACACAGAAAGGTTGAGAGCGGAATACTAAATAATAGTGATATATCGTTGGCGGATATAGGCGGAATCGAAAAAATATATACAGGAGAGAAATTATACTATGACTTTTTGCGTAGAGAGTGAGACGAAACGGGAGCTTCCGTTTGATGCGGAGGAGCTTGCAGGGAAGGTGATTGGGGAGACTTTGGAATATGAGAAGTGTCCCTATGAGGTAACTGTAAATGTGCTTCTGACGGACAATGAGGGGATTTGTACCCTGAACAGCCAGTTTCGGGGGATAGAACGGCCGACGGATGTGTTATCATTTCCCAATGTGGATTATGATACCCCGTCTGATTTTACCGGAATCGAGGAGTCTGAGGCGGATTACTTTGACCCTGAGAGCGGTGAGTTGTATCTGGGGGATATTGTGATATCTGTGGACAAGGTATATGAACAGGCAGAGGAATATGGGCATTCTGTCAGACGCGAATATGCTTTTCTGCTGGCGCATAGTATGCTGCATCTTATGGGATATGACCATATGGAAGCCGGGGAGGCTGCGAAGATGGAGCACAAACAGGAGGAAATCCTAAACAGGCTGGACATAACAAGAACCGAGTAATTTGTGCTGAGGAGAACAGTTATCATGAAGAAAAAGAAATCGAATTTTATTGTTCAGGGAAGCATTCTTGCCATGGCAGGGATTCTCTCCAGAATTATAGGGATAGCAAGACGTTTTCCTATGCAGCATATTATCGGGGATAAGGGAAACGGATATTATGCAGTGGCATATGAGATCTATTCCATTATGCTGATTATTTCGTGCTACAGCCTGCCGCTTGCGGTATCGAAGGTTGTGTCTTCCAAGATGATAAAAAAACAGTATAAAAGTGCACAGAGGGCATTCCAGTGTGCCATGATTTTTGCTGTCACGGTTGGATTGATAACCTTCTTAATCTGTGAATTTCTGGGAGATTTACTGGCATCGCTGATGAAGGAACCGATGAGTGCAATGTCGCTGAAAGTACTTGGACCGGCACTGCTTCTCGTCTCGGTCATGGGTGTGTTCCGGGGATATTTCCAGGGGCTTGGAACCATGATGCCGACTGCCATTTCACAGATATTAGAGCAGATTTTTGTTTTAATAGGTAGCATAGCGGGTGCGTATTTTCTATATCAATATGGAGAAAAAGTCGGTGCAGTACTCCATAATGAAGATTTTGGTCCGGCGTACGGCGCGGCGGGGGCATCGATTGGTCCAGTGCTTGGCGCGGTAATTGGCCTGCTGTTTCTCTGGTTTGTCTTTGCGGTATACAGGGCGGGAACAAAAAAACGTTTTATGCATGATGCCGGCGGAAAGACAGACAGTTATCCGCAGATTTTCAGAATGATTCTGATGACAATTTTTCCTGTTTTGTTAAGCACCACGGTGTACAATATCAGTGGTGTGATTGATGCCAATATATTTGGCAGTGTCATGATACAAAAGGGACTGGAAGATGTCAAGACAGATATCTGGGGTATTTATTCGGGAAAATATAAGGTGCTGGTAAACGTTCCGATTGCACTTGCAAATGCAATGTGTTCGTCGATTGTCCCGATGCTTACCAAGCTGATGGTGCGTGAGGAGTATGGCCGCGCGCGTGAGAAAATCGGACAGGCAATGCGCTTTACAATGATTGTGGCAATTCCGAGTGCGGTTGGGCTGGCAGTGCTTGCAAGACCAATTGTCACCATGCTGTTTAAGGGCGAGGTTGATATGGCTGTCAACATGCTCCAAATTGGATCTGTTTCTGTAATATTCTATACGATGTCGACGCTGACAAACGGTGTGCTTCAGGGTATCAACAGAATGCAGGTTCCGGTGCGGAATGCCGCCATCTCGCTTGTCATTCATGTTGTGTTTTTGTATGCGGCGCTTCAGCTGGGAATGGGAATCAATGCGGTCGTGTATGCATATACGCTGTTTGCGGTTGTCGTATGTATCCTGAATGCATTGTCTATCCGTAAATATTTCAAATATAATCAGGAAATGGTGCGCACCTTTGCCATACCTGGAATCGCCTCTGTTGTGATGGGAATTGTGATTGGGCTTATCAGTATGCTGCTGTCAAAGGTTCTGGGAAATGTGGTCACTGTATTTCTGGGAATTATCATTGGTGTAGTTGTATATTTTGTGGTACTGATTTTATTGAAGGGGGTCACGGAACAGGATTTAAGGAGTATGCCAGGTGGAAGGACGATATTGGCAGTTGCCAGGAGATTTCGACTAATGTAATATAGAAATAAGAAGCTCGGGCGAATAAAAAGTGAAAATAAGCTGATACTATATCAAAGATGCCGGAATGGTCATGGGGAATGGAGGCTGATGATGGAGAAGAGATATAAGATTGGCTTATTTTTTATATTAATACTGATTATGGCACTGGTGATAACGCTGATGTGGAAACGCCATACGATGGATGGGTTTCCGAACGAAGGGGAGGACATCACACAGAATGACACCTTTGACAATCCGGATTCCGGTGATGAAAAGGGAAACAGGAGGTCGGCGGAAGATAGTTTTGAAGTCCAGAAAATGAATGTTACCACAACATGTGATACAGTCTGCATCTACGAGGACATTGACAAAAAGGATGGCTCGGTATCCATGTTGGAAGAAAAGCTTCCTGCAAAATATATTGGCTTGAACCGTGAGGAGCTTGAGCGCATTCTTGCGGAGGACAGTCTGGTACCTACGCTTGAGGAAAAGGAGAAAGGGTTCAAGTCGCAGCATTTGGAGCTTTTCTCAGCGGATAAGATAAAGGTACTTCGGATATATGATACTACAAGGGAACTGTCTGGTTTTTACATTATGGAGGTCGATGGGGAAATCCGCGTATATGAATACGACAAGACGACACTCTATTTTAAGACAGGATTAAAACCGGAAAGCCTGCCGCCAGATGTGCGGCAGCAAATACAGGAAGGCAAATATATGGATACCGAATTACAGGTATACCATTTTCTGGAATCATATAGCAGCTAAGGCGCTGCATTGATACGAAAGGATATTGATGTGATGGAAAACAAGGTTGTAGTCGTGGGAGGCGGGGCAAGCGGCCTTGCCGCAGCGATTTTTGCGGCAGAAAACGGGGCAGACGTCAATGTCCTTGAACACCAGGACAGGGTGGGAAAGAAAATACTGATGACGGGAAACGGAAAGTGTAATCTTACCAATATGGGGGATGTGCACGGTAAATATTACAGCAGCGACGAAGCTTCCCTGAATAAAATTTATGACACGCTTGCCAGGTTTGATGCACGGAAAACAAGAGACTTTTTTAAACGGATTGGATTATATACAAAAGAGAAAAGGGATGGGGGCGTATATCCGGTTTCAGAACAGGCATCCATTGTGCTGGATGTTCTGCGGAGTGCGTGTGCCAGACTTGGTGTGACGATACGGACGGACTGTGAGGTGACATCCGTTGTGTCAGGTAAGACAGACGGAGTTGTTTCTGTCATACAATATATCCGTCAAGAGCAGGAGCAGAATAAGGCTGGCGGAAAAAATAAAAAGAATGCAGTCATTTCCAGGAAGAAAGAGGCGTTGCGATATGACCGGCTTATTCTTGCCACAGGCGGAAAGGCAGCACCGGTTTCGGGTTCAGACGGTTCCGGGTACAGACTTGCAAAAAAGCTGGGACATTGCATTATTGAGCCGCTTCCTGCGCTGGTTCAGCTGAAATGCCAGGGTGATTATTTTAAGGCAGTTTCAGGCGTGAGGGCGCAGAGCAGGCTTATGCTTTACATTGATGGGAATCCTGCGGCTGGTGAGGAGGGAGAGCTACAGCTGACAGACTATGGGATATCGGGAATCCCGGTTTTTCAGTTCAGCAGACTGGCATCAAGGGCGCTTTTTGAAGGCAGGGGCTGTGAAGTCGGGATAAACTTTATTCCTTATATAGACAATCTGGCAGATGTGTATACAATACATTTTCAGGATAAGACAGTCGAGGAGTTCCTGTCTGGTCTGGTACATAAAAAGGTGGCGGCGCTTATCTGCAGAAGAAATGGAATTTCTGCCGGTATGCCGGTAGGTCAGGCAGGGGAAGGCAAAGTCCGTGAATGCCTGAAAATGCTTGGGGATTTCAGGGTAACCGTCACGGCGCCAAATGCTTTTGAAAATGCACAGGTTTGCTGCGGCGGCGTACCGCTTGGAGAGACAGATGACAATTTTGCGTCCCGGAAATGCAGGAATGTGTATCTTGTCGGAGAACTGCTCGATTGTGACGGCGTATGCGGTGGCTATAACCTTCAGTGGGCATGGGCGACAGGTGCGATTGCCGGAGCTGCTGCGGCAGGCAGGGCGATTGAAAAAGAGGATTGGAAATGATAACAATAAATCAGCTGAAAATGCAAATACGTTTCGAAAAAGGTTTGGAACAGGGAGCGGGGAACGACAGCAGGGAAATGCTGCGCAAAAAGGCGGCAGGCTTACTGGGTGTCAATGCATCGGAGCTTGCGGATATCTGCATTCTGAAACATTCGATTGACGCGCGTAAAAAGCCACAGCTTTTTCATGTCTATACGCTTGGCGTCAGCCTCAAAAATAAGGACGCGGAAGAAAAAGTCATAAAGCGCTGCAAGAGCCAGAATATTTCCCGCTATGAGAAGAAACCTTACACATTTGCCGTGTCAGGAGAAAAAGTGCTGGAAGCGCCTCCTGTTATTATTGGTATGGGACCTGCGGGGTTATTCTGCGGATATCTGCTCGCAAAGCATGGGTATCAGCCAATACTGCTGGAGCGGGGATATGATGTGGATACAAGGACAAGGGATGTGGAGGCATTCTGGAATGGGGGTATCCTGAATCCCGAATCGAATGTTCAGTTTGGTGAGGGTGGTGCGGGAACCTTTTCGGATGGAAAATTAAATACGCTCGTAAAAGACCGAAATGGCAGAAACAAAGAGGTGCTGCGGATTTTTGTGGAATTTGGCGCGCCGGAGCAGATTTTATACGAAAACAAGCCGCATATTGGTACGGATATCCTGAAAAATGTCGTGTCAGGGATGCGCAAATATATCATTGATCACGGCGGAACAGTCAGGTTCGGGGCAAAGGTTACAGGATTAGGGACGGACAACGGTGTGTTAAACGCGGTGATTGTGAATGACAGGGAGTACATAAAGACAACACAGGCGGTACTGGCGATTGGACACAGCGCCAGAGATACGTTTGCCTATCTTGACTCAATTCATATACCAATGGAGGCGAAGGCATTTGCCGTTGGAATGCGGGTGGAGCATCCGCAAAGGCTTATCAATGAATGTATGTATGGCAGGGAACACGCAAATGCACTTCCGGCAGCGCCATATAAGCTCACGGCACAGACAGCTGTGGGGCGCGGGGTTTATTCATTCTGCATGTGCCCGGGCGGATATGTGGTGAATGCATCGAGTGAACCCGACTGCCTTGCTGTAAATGGCATGAGCTATTCCGACAGGGGGAGCGGTAAGGCAAACAGTGCGATTATTGTGCAGGTATTTCCGGAGGATTATGGAGCGGACGGACCGCTGGCGGGCGTGGCGTTCCAAAGACAGCTTGAGAGAAAGGCATTTGCGCTTGGGCACGGTAAAGTGCCTGCACAATATTACAGCGACTTCCGGAAAAATGTCTCGTCTGCTGGACGCGATACCACGGAGCATGACGAGCCGTGTATCAAGGGAGCGTACACGATGACAAATATCAGGGGACTGCTACCGGAGGAATGTGAAAAAGCATTTATGGAAGGGATGGAACAGTTTGACAGGACAATACCCGGATTTGCAGGGAACCAGGCAATTCTTTCCGGAATAGAGAGCCGGACATCATCTCCGGTGCGGATTCACAGGGATGAAAATTTGCAGTGCCCGGCAGTAAAAGGTCTGTATCCATGCGGCGAAGGTGCAGGATATGCAGGAGGAATCACTTCAGCGGCGATGGATGGGATTCTGATTGCGGAAACAATTGCAGGAACATATAAACCAATTAAGCTGGACTTATTGTAAAAATAGAATTAAAATAGAATTTAAGTTGTTATATAGTAAAAATACGGAGGAAAAGACGGTGGAAAAGTTACGTGCAAAATTAAAGGATAAAAAAAGGGTGGTGGTAAAGATTGGTTCCTCCTCGCTGCAGCATCCGGAGACCGGAGACTTGGATTACACGAAAATGGATATTCTGGTAAGGGAATTGTGTAACATCAGAAACCAGGGAAAGGATGTCATTCTGGTTACCTCGGGGGCAATCGGCTGCGGCAGAAAGTCACTTCACATAAAGCCGCCCCTCACGATTGCGCAGAAACAGGCGTGTGCGGCGATTGGACAGGCAAGACTGATGACGACATACCAGAGAATCTTTTCAGAATACAGTCATCAGGCAGCCCAGATATTGATGACAAGAAATACGATTGAAGCAGATTTAAACAGGAGAAATGCGCAAAATACGTTCAACGAGCTTCTTGCAATGGAAGTCATACCTGTGGTGAATGAAAATGACACCATTTCGACGTTTGAAGTCGAGGATGTCATAGGGGACAATGACACACTTTCCGCGATAGTCACGGCACTGACAGGGGCTGATTTGCTGATATTATTATCGGATATAGACGGTTTATATACAGACGACCCCAGACAGAATCCTGATGCGAAGTTCATATCAAGTGTTGACAGCATCACGGATGAGCTGGTTCATATGGGAAAAGGTACGACAGGGAGCAGTGTTGGTACGGGAGGTATGGAAACGAAGCTTATTGCGGCAAAAATTGCTACCTTTTCGGGGGCAGACATGGTTATTGCCAATGGTAGGGATGTACGTGTCATTCATCGGATTATGGAGGGAAGAAATTACGGCACTATATTCAAGGCAAATAAGAGTGATGAATTCAATTTTACGGATTTTATTGATAACCTGCATAAAGATAAAGGTTGATGCCCGAAATGGAGGAAGCAGATGCATAAAATAAAAAAGACAAGTGTGACACGAATCGTTACAGGCAGGATTTTCTCAATATTGCCTGCAGTTGCATTACAGTTTATCATTATATTTGCCATTATGAAATGGCTTGCACCGTTTGCGACGCTTTTTTACAGTGTATTGTCGGTTCTGTCGGCGCTGTTTGTCCTTTTTCTGATATCGAAAAGGGATGAGGGCGCGTACAAGATGCTATGGCTTCTTGTCATGTTTGTGGCACCGCTGCCAGGCGCACTGATGTATCTGCTTTACGGAAATAAACGGACAGGAAAGGCGCTTGAACAGCGCATCAGGTCGATTGCGGACAGCATTCCTTTGGAACTCAATGACGATGCCGAGACGTTGGAACTGCTAAGGCGGGAGGACAAAAGGATTGCACAGACCTTTGCATATGTCAAAAAAATTACTGGTTTTCCTGTTTTAAGAAATGATACTGCGGTGTATTTTCCGATAGGCGAGCGCTTGTTTGAGCAGATGATGTCCGCGTTAAAAGAAGCAAAACGGTATGTGTTTATCGAGTACTTTATTGTACAGGAAGGTGTCCTGTGGGAATCCATGGTCAATGTCATGGAACAGAAGGTACAGGAGGGCGTGGATATCAGGGTGCTGTATGATGATATCGGCAGTATTGGCACATTTTCTGCCAGAAACAGGGCATCTCTCCTGAAAAAGGGAATTAAGTGTGAAAAGTTTAATCCGCTGATTGTCCTAAGCGGGGCATTAAACAACCGGGACCACCGCAAAATTATGGTGGTGGACGGCATTGTGGCATTTAGCGGGGGTATTAACCTTGCCGACGAATACATCAATGAGGAACACCCTTTCGGACATTGGAAAGATATCGGTTTTCGGATAACGGGGGATGCCATCAGAAGCTATGCATATATGTTCATAGAATTTTGGAACGCATCCTCACTGGACAAAATCACAAAGGATTTGATTGGCAGTGACTTTGATAAAACGCGCGTGACAGAAAGGGATGACTTTGATGGATATGTACAGCCTTATTATGACTCACCGAACAGGGAAGAAGCAGCGAGCAACAATCTGTATATAGACTTGCTTGGTCAATCAAAAGAATATGCATGGTTTTATACACCCTATCTGCTTCTTGGGGACGGTCTGCGTGACGCGTTTGTGAGAGCGGCAAAGAGAGGTGTGGACGTCAGGATTGTCATGCCTGGAATTCCCGATAAAAAACCAGTCTACAGGATGTCGCGGAGTTATTATAGGGAGCTTTTGGAAGCAGGAGTACGTATTTTTGAGTACACACCAGGTTTCGTCCATGCGAAGGCAAGCCTTGTCGATGACTGCATTGGTTCAGTCGGTACGGTCAATCTTGACTACCGCAGTCTATATCTGCATTATGAGTGTAATGCGCTTTTTTATAAGGCGTCTCTACTTCTGGATTTAAAAAAGGACTTTGCAGACTCCATGGAGGCTAGCTGGGAACGGACATTAGAGGATGAAAATAATGGATTGATACATGGTATCATAGATGGAATCATGCGGATATTTGCACCGCTTGTTTGAGGAACTATTTGAGAACTGAAATAAAATGGAAAGGAAGAATTAAGTATGTATATAGGAAACCATCTGTCATCGACAAAGGGATTTGAACATATGGGGAAGGAGGCACTGAAGCTGGATGCCAATACCTTTGCCTTTTTTACAAGAAATCCGAGAGGGGGGGCGGCGAAGGAAATTGACCCGGAGGATGCGCTGCGGCTTCGCAAGCTGATGGAAGAACATCATTTCGGTATCTTGGTGGCACATGCGCCATATACAATGAACGTATGTTCGGAGAAAGAAAATATCAGGAATTTTTCAAGGGAAGTACTTGCGGATGACCTGGAACGCATGGAGTATCTGCCGGGGAATTATTACAATTTCCATCCAGGCTCCCATGTAGGGCAGGGAACCGAGGCGGCAATCCCAATGATAGCGGATGCGATAAACTGTGCCCTGAAGCCGGAGCACAGTACGACTGTCCTGCTTGAGACAATGGCGGGAAAGGGTTCGGAGGTCGGAAGGAGCTTTGAAGAACTGCGGGCGATTCTGGATCTCGTCACGCTGAAAGAAAAAGTGGGCGTATGTTTTGATACCTGCCATGTCTGGGATGGCGGATATGACATTGTCGGAAACCTGGATGGCGTTTTGAAGGAATTTGACAATATTATTGGTATCGATAAACTAAAGGCAGTTCATTTTAATGACAGTATGAATGTGCTTGGCTCCCACAAGGACAGGCATCAGAAAATAGGGGAGGGGGAAATTGGTGCGGAGGCGATGCGCGCTGTCACAAAACATCCCCTTCTGGCAGACAAGCCCTTTATCCTTGAGACGCCGAATGATGATGAAGGCTATGCAAGGGAAATCAGGATGATTCGGAGCTGGTAACAGGGCTGCAAATAAAAAATTTTTTTGTTGCAAGAGTGCGTCATGGGGGGTAATATGAATTTAGGGGAAAAGATAAAGCGGATTAATGAGCTGTACCATAAGTCACAGGAAGAAGGGCTTACGCAGGAAGAAAAGGAAGAACAGGCAAGGCTGCGCGCGGAATATGTGGCAAATGTACGCGCAAACCTCAGGGGGCAGCTCGACAATGTAGATATCAGGGAAGCGGACGGAAGCATCACAAATCTTGGTGAGAAACGGAAGAAAAGCGGATCAAAGCCTTCCGTTTTATGATGTTGCGGGGTTAGAAAATGGAAACAAAAGCGGAAATCAGAAAACGTATCTTGGAAGTCCGAAAAGGACTGACAGATGAGGAGGTATCATCCAAAAGCGCGGCAATCGTACAAAAAGTAATAAAAACGCCAGAGTATATGGAGGCGGACAATATCCTGCTATATGCCGATTACTGCAGGGAGGTTATGACGCGCGGAATATTTGATGATGCCATTCTACGAAAAAAAAGGGTATACTTTCCGAGGGCTGACAGGCTGACAAACACGATGGAGTTTTATCAGGTTGTGTCGGTAAGGCAGCTGGAACGGGGATATATGGATATTCTGGAACCAAAGGAAGATATGAAAATGCGCTATAGATTTCATTCCAGGGAGGATACGCTTGTCATTATGCCGGGAGTTGCGTTTGACACATCAGGTTATCGTGTGGGATATGGAAAAGGATTTTATGACAAATACCTTGTAAACAAACGCCAGCTCTCGACAATGGCGCTGGCATTTGCATGCCAGATTGTCGACGAGATACCAAGGGAGGAGTATGATATCAGGATGGATAAGATTGTCACGGAGGAGATTATCTATTCCTTTTTAAGAATTTAGGAACGATGAAGTTGTTTCTTGAAGGTTCCTAGTATAATCCACATTAAATACCCTAATGTTTGGCGCAGAATATTTTTCTGAGAGTGCTGCTTCCCAAACACAGGCGTAGCGGTGGCTGCGTCGAGGCTTGGGGAGTAGTGCTATCAGGAAAATAGGCAAGCGAAACATAGGGTTATTTAGTGCGGATTATACTAGTAATAAGACAGGAGGTTTTTACATGACGATAAAGGAAAAAGCGGCAGCAATGAAACTGGACAGTACACTTATGGCATCGAAGTCCGCAGAGGTAAGAAATGGTGCACTCGAAAAGGTAGCAAAAGCACTGGTCGCACATCAGGAGGAGGTTTTTAAGGCAAATGAGCAGGATTTGCAAGAAGCGGAAAAAAACAATATTCCGGACGCGGTTGTAAAGCGGCTGAAGTTTACTGCTCAGAAGCTTGCGGATGTGACGAGGGGGATAGAAAACCTGATTGCCCTGCCTGACAAAGTCTATGAGACGCAGCTTGTGCGTGAGCTGGACGAGGGACTTACACTTGTCAGGGAAAGCTGTCCAATCGGTGTGATTGGTGTGATTTTTGAGGCAAGGCCGGATGCGCTGGTACAGATTGCGTCCCTCTGCATCAAGAGTGGTAACTGTGCGATTTTGAAAGGCGGGAGCGAGACAAAGCACACAAACAAAGTATTGTTTTCGCTGATCTATCAGGCATGTATTGCAGGCGGTCTGCCAGAGAACTGTCTTTTTCAGGCGGAGCAGCGGGATGAAATATCGGAGCTTCTTTCCTGCCATGAATCCGTTGACCTGCTGATACCAAGGGGTTCCAATGCATTTGTCCAGTACATAATGGACAATACCAAGATACCGGTCATGGGGCATGCGGATGGAATCTGCCATATCTATGTTGACAAGGATTTTGATATAAAAAAGGCAGTACCGGTCATTATCGACGCAAAGACACAGTATACGGCTGCCTGCAATGCGGTTGAGACACTTTTGGTACATAAGGATGCAGTCGACAGACTGATGCCGGAGCTGACGGAAGCGTTTCGTGCAAATAAGATTGAGCTGCGCGCCACAAAGGATATTATAGAGAAATATGAGGGAATACCCGCAACGGAAGAAGACTTTGCAACGGAGTACCTTGATTTCATTATTTCAGCGAAAACGGTTGAAACTATTGATGAGGCGATTCTGCACATCAATAAATACGGCTCGCATCACACGGACTGCATTATTACGGAGGATAAACAGACGGCAGAGCACTTTATGAAGATGGTGGATTCCGCCGGAGTGTACCAGAACTGTTCAACACGTTTCGCGGACGGATTCCGGTATGGATTCGGCGCTGAGGTAGGTATCAGCACTGGCAAGATTCATGCAAGGGGACCGGTGGGGCTTGAGGGGTTGCTGACTTATAAATATAAGCTTTATGGGAATGGGCAGACGGTTGGTGATTATGCGACTGGGAAAAAGGAATTTCATTTTAAGGATATCAGTTAGGAAGGGGAATTGTGTGGTATGACAAAAGCAGAAGAATACTTAACAAAACTTCAGGAACGGGAGCCGGCATGTTTTCAGGAGCCTTTGCGGAAATCCAACTTGACAGATGATGATTTGTGTGAGATTGAAAAGGCTCTGGGTCATGCTGTGCCGCAGCAGTACAGGGAGTTTTTGCAGAGCTATTGCCTGTCAGACATGACAGTCTATATTGCTTTTTGCGGTGATAAGTTTGCCTGTTCTTTTGAAGAAACCTTTTCCCGCGCGCAGAAGCGGTATGTGCAAAGGGACTGGGACAATGACTCTGGCGTGCTGGTGGATATGGAGTGGCATAATATTCCCGGGAAAAATGCAGCGGACTGGCTCAGCCAGCTTGGAGACTTTGACAGGGACGGAAATCATGCGTTTCTGAAAGCAGGATACATTTTCCTGGGAGAATTTTATGGTTACCTGGCACTGTATGACCTCGTTGAGGGATGCGTGGTTGATATCCATCATGAGGCGATTTATGATGTGCTCTATGAACTGGGGATTGATGACTGGGATGACATGAATCCTGAAGCGCTCCGTACAGGTATGGGGACTTGGGGAGATACACTTTGCAGGGACTTTAATGATTTTCTCCGCCTTGTGTGCCTGGGGGAATACTATGATGAAGATGAGCTTGTTTTTACAGAAGTGGAAAAGGCGTAGAACGAAAGGGGATGCAGCGCGATGAAAAAAATGAAAAAGATTATGGTACTGGTGATTGTATTGGGAACGATTCTGGCGTTCAAGCCGCCCGCTACGGCATATGCATTTAACGTGACACCGATTGAGGTGGTGGAATTGTATGCAACATCCGCAACGCCCGTATACGCAGCGCCTGATTTGTTTACGCCTGTTGTTACATATCTTGACAGGTTTACGAATGTGCGGGTAAACGGAATTACGGATAACGGATTTTTTCAGGTTGATTTGAATGGGGCATATTATATACCGGGACCATATCTGGTGACACAGATAGAGCCTGCAAAGACAGAAAAACAGAAAGCGCTGGACGATTTGGAGGACTTTGCCGAGGCATACCGCATGCAGCTTGAGTTTATGGAAAGCTACAGTGAGAACTTTGCGCTGATTGACGTGACAGGCGATGGCATTCCGGAGATATTTGATGATGCAGGACGTGAAATCTATACATACTATGATAAACGTCCGGTAATGCTGTATTATTCAGACAATCCGGTTACTTTTTATTATTCCAAAAAAGACAACAAGCTCCTCGGAAAGTATACATGGAACAAGAAGGAGATATGGGAAGTTTATAACAGGGATTTCTCCCTGCTGCCATGGGGGCAGTTCAAGTGCATTTCGACAGTGGCTTCCCCTTATACAAAAAATGCAACGGCGGTTTCGCGGGGGTATACCAACAATGCTGAGACAAGGGCGGATATCTATAATATATTGAAGAAAATATTGTCGCTGTAGTCTATTTTTGCATTGGATATGGGCAGGTGGTAATCATGTTTCGGAAAAAAACAAAGAAATTGCAATACGACAAGGAAAACCAGATTCCTGTATTGAAATGCAGCATCTGCAATGGTGAACAGGTTGCAGGGTTTAAGGATATCCGCACCGGAAAGTTTGAGGAGGTTATGTTCATAAGGAATCAAACGGATTTGGACAGCTTTAAGGAATTGTATGGGGTGGAAAATATAGGAAAAGAATATTAATGAAGTGCGGCAATATGTAATTGCAGGAAAGAGACAGCTCTGTGTGAAAGCACAGAGCTGCCTTTTTCCTATTCCGCCGACCGCGGCAGCCGGTGCCGGAACAGTGCATGGCTGAGTTTCTGCCAGCTAAACGGGATAAGCGGGTAGAGGTAACTCTGCCCCGATACCATCTTGTTTGTGACAATGGCGACAAAGAACAGGATGACGCCTGCAATATAGCCCCAGAACTGAAACAGTGCAGTCAGTACCAGGTTGATCAGCCTGAAAAACTTGATGGCGTAGCCAAGCTCATAGCTGGGATGCGTGTAATTGGCGATGGCGACAAAAGCCATGTACAGCATGACCTCCGCATTGAACCACCCGCTCTTGACGGAGAATTCGCCAAGTATCAGCGCCGCCATGACACTTAAGGGGGTTGACAGCATATTGGGCGTGTTCACCGCTGCAAGCCGCAGGCCGTCAATTGCGAGCTCCAGAATCAGGAACTGCCAGATAAGCGGTACATTGATGTCCTCCTTCACCACGATAAACTGAAATGCGGGCGGAATCCAGTCCGGATTCTGCATCATCAGCAGGAACGTGGGCGTGATGAAATACGTCAGTATCAGGATGAGGAAGCGTGATAACCGCAGATACGAGCCCGTGAGCGGCGGAAAATAGTAATCGTCCGCTTCCTGTATCATGTCCAGAATACTGATGGGCAGAATCATGGCGGAGGGGGAGTTGTCGACCAGAATGATGATATTTCCCTCCAAAATCTGTGCCGCGGCAGTGTCCGGGCGTTCTGTATACTTGAATTTGGGAAACGGATTATACCACTTTGAGGTATAGAGACACTCCGCGAGACTTTCCTGGTTCAGCGTCAGCGCATCGACTTTGATGTCATTGATGCGGTCGCGTATTTTTCTCAGAAACTCCTTATCAACCCTGCTGTCCATATAGCATAGGACGATATCCGTTTTGGACGCTTTTCCGGCGCTGAGCATCTCCATGCGCAGGTCGGTGCTTCGGATGCGCCGGCGGATGAGTGCTGTGTTGAACACGACAGTCTCCACAAATCCGTCCTTGGATCCGCGCAGGACTTTGTCCTTTTCCGGTTCGGATACGCCGCGTGCAGGATACGTGCGTGAGTCAATCAGGATGCACTCGTCAAAACCGTCAATGATAATGGCAAACACACCACAGAGAATGTTTTTGGTGATTTCATTAAAGTCTGTTGTGAGGTCTACCTCGACATAAGGCATGAGCTGGTTGAGTTCCTTTGCATTTTGGGGGAGGTCGTCCGATTTTAGTCCCATCAGGAACTGTAGCAGCTTCTGCATCAGCACATCCTTGCAAAATCCGTCAACAAAATAAAACACAGCGTTTTTGTCCCCGATCGTCACGTCACGGCTCACAATATCAAAGGATGCTTCGGTGTGAAGCAAATCCGACATATGTTGTTTGTTTTTTTCAAAATTTGGATACATTTCGTTAACCATGCCTTTCTAAGCGATTTTGTCCTTGGTTTCAGTATGTGTCAATATCAGTATTTCATACATTCATTTTCATCTTTCATTCAATCTAAATTGACTTTTTAGGTATTTCTGATATGCTGATACTATCTTTTTCAAAGGATGAACAAAGGCTGCCGGTAAAAAGACTTGATATTTTTAAATCAAAAAAGGATAAAAAATGCAATGCTTGCACAGCAGATTACGCGTATTACATTAGGTGTTTTTTTGCCTATGCTTATATGAAGACTGAAAACATCTGGGCTCCGGTAATACTGCATTATCTGAACAATAATCTCGTCCCGATTTTTTCAGGGAATTACACTGCCAGCGTATTTGAAAATCAGTCGATTACTTGGGGCGGGCTGCTGATTTCGCTGGTGGTGAATGGGGTGATTTTTGGTGTGTTTCTGTTTGCGAAGCCGTTTCGCGGGAAAGAAGAATTTTCATAGTAGCATTCCCTTAAATCTGACATATTATGATAATAACTATGAAAAAAGAACAAGGAGCAGTGCAGATATGCAGGAATGGAAACCACAGATGCCATATGTAGAACAGTTTCCCGTGGCAATGGCATATGTACCCTGGCAGAGAAATTGTACGATGTACGAAAATCTTGACGAGGCATTTAAGACGGGCACGATATTCCCCGAACTCAACAAACCATTTTTAGGGAGGAGAGTGAAAGGATGAATACAGGATGCAAGCCATGCATGGATACAGAGCGGCAGAAACTTTTACAGGAAATCAGCAAGGTGGATTTTGTACTGAAGGAGCTGAACCTTTACCTTGACACCCATCCATATGACCAGCAGGCAATGGAGCGTTTTGGGCAATTCAATGCACTGAAGAACAAACTGGTAAAGGACTATACTGAGAAGTACGGACCTCTTGTACTGAGCATTGTCGACATGGACAGCAGGGAATGGAAATGGGCCACACAGGATTGGCCGTGGGAAGGAGGCTATAACTAATGTGGAATTATGAGAAGAGATTACAGTATCCGGTAAAGATTACCCAGACCAATCCGCAGATTGCACAGGTTATTATCAGCCAGTATGGTGGTCCAGATGGAGAACTTGCGGCATCAATGCGGTATCTGGCGCAGCGGTATACAATGCCCTATAATACTGTTGCAGGGGTGCTGACGGATATCGGTACAGAAGAATATGCGCCTTGATGTTGGATATCATCAGAGGCGCAGCTTTACTTCCAGGTTAATAGGGGTATCGCTCCATGTTCCATGTGTGCCGGCACCTGTCAGCCTGGTAGGCCGTTCACGGCTGTATATGATTCTTTCAATGCATCTTTTCAGCAGTACATTTTTCTGTTCGGCATCAATCGCGTCGTTGTTTAATGCTTCCAGCGCATCCGTGAAGCGGTCTATGCGTTCCTGGTAGTCAATAGGCGTAGGTGTGGAAGAATAGGCTTTTGAGAGGGCAGCAGTGACATCTGCCTGTTCCTTGATAACCTTTTCATTTAACTTGTCAAAGATTTCTTTTGGCATGCCTTCTTCAGAATATTTTTCCCACTGCCTGATTTCCTTTTGTTTCAGGGCTTCCAGCTTTGTTTCCAGCTGGGCTATCATTTTTTGGTGCAGATGAACAGAGAGGGTGTCTTCGTTTTTCAGTTGTATTTCAAAATCAGCAATGCTGCATTTCAGGATATCGTCTATCCGGGCAAGGATTTCACTGTACAGACAGGAGCCAGTGCTGCAGTGAAACTGTCCGTCGCACAGGAGCCGCGGGGCAGAGCGCTGCGATCCGTCAGGGCGTTTATAATACCTCAATGACATGGCTCTGCCGCAGGAACAATATACAAGCCCGGCAAGCGGATTGCGCACCCTGGTTGTTGCCTTGGCTCTATGGTTACTGCCCTTTTTCGCCTGTGCAGCCTGAAAAAGTTCGTTTGATATAATGGCTTCATGCCTTCCGTCGTATATCATAAAATCACCATCTTTCGCTTTGGGGCGTGTTTTGACAGCTTCCTGATTATCTATCACAGTAACAGTCTTCCGCCAGTTCCATTTGACTTTCCCAATGTAATGTACATTTGACAGCATGTCAACAATACCTTCAGGAGACCAGTGCACACCTTTCGGGGGCTGGATATTCAGGGAATCCAGGTGGTTACAGATTTTTTGCCTGCCCATGTCGTGGTTTACATACAGGTCAAAAATCATGCGCACGACTGCAGCCTGCTCCTCGTTGATTTTGAGCGTGGGACATTTACGTTTGCCGTCCATTACAACAGTACGGTCGTAACCGTATGGGGGAATGGAGCCGATATAGTTGCCCTGGCTGACGGATAAAAGCCGCCCGCGGTTCATAATCTTTTTCTGGTATTCAAGGAATTCATTTCCACGCTTCAGCTCACGCTCAAACATGTCACGGTCATATTCGTCCTGAAGGTTGTAGATTTTCATGGGGGTAATAATCATGGTATTGGTATAACGGAAAATTTTGATGATGCGTCCGGCATCCTCCAAATCGCCGCGGCTAAGTCTCTGGACCTCGACAACCAGGACGCCCCTGATACGCGGATTTTCAATCAGTTTCAGCAGCTTAATCATTTCAGGGCGGTCGTCAATCGTTTCCCCGGACACGACCTCGCGGTGGATATGTTCTTGCGGTACGTTTGAACCCATGTTTCGGACTGACCATTCGGACAGTATTGCCTCGTGTTTTGACAATACCTCCTCAACAGACAGGGAGGGATCATCAGAACGTGACTTGCGAAGGTATTCTAATACTTCATCCGGCTTGAAAGTATAATTCTCGTACATAATAGAACCTCCAAACATTTTTTTGTAATTGCATCAATATGTATTAATTTTAATACATAAGTTGACAAAAATGGTGCATATTATTATACTATAAATAAGTTAACTCGTGAAGGATAAGGCTGGGTTCCCGAATGGGAGTAGGCTGCAAAGCTTAGAATTCCTTTGCCCCTAGGGTTAGCTTATTTTTTATATTATCCAATAAGTGTTCGGGGTCTTTTCTCAATTCTTCCGCAAGAAAATCTAATGTTTGCTGTGAATACTTGAAGAAATTAGTATTACCAACATTATACTTCCAGCATAATTTATCATTATCTTTAATGCCATAATATTTAATTAAATTTGAAAAGTGAAACTTATTAAGTGTTATATTTTCTCCATGGTATTTGAGAGTTACTTTTTTTCGCTTTAGTATAGTTATAAGTGTATCTATAGATGTTTTTGTTGTATATTTAAATACAAGTTCTGGATTTTTGATATCTTTAATAATTGCAACTGCTTCTTCGCCATCTTTTGCGATATGAAAAATTGCATCAGCTTGCTTGGAATTTTTGGTCATATAGTGATTAACATTAATATTAATTGCAAATTTGGAGTTTTCTGTATTTTCCAAATTTTCAATTGTTGCTTTCATATCTAGAAACTTTTTACTGATAATTTCAGGATATTTTGCACTGATTTCATTTTCGCTTAATGATTTTAAGCTAACAGACAGAGTGAGGAAATTTTGAGGAATTATTTCTGTCATATCAATGTCATGAAACTCCATCATTTTTTCATTAAAATTCAACACACAGGCTTGAAAGAGTGGAACATATACCATTTCATATTCTTCGACAATTAGGTGTGTACTGGTATTGCGTAATTCTACTATTTTTTCTAAGTTAATTCGTAGGGGGTCGTTTTTATTAGTAAAAATTTTTTTGATGCAATCGGAAAGGGCAATTGATCTGTCTGGATGATCGGTATAATAAATACTGGTATCGCCAAAAGCTTTTATCATATAGGCTTTTAACATAAGTTCCCAGGCATTGCAGATGAACATACTGAAACCCTCAACTCTGTATTTGATTGTAGGTTTATTGTATAGTTCAATAGCCATTGTAAATGCCTCTTTTGATTTATCTAATAAGCGTTCAGTTATATCTTTCATATGCATCCCCTTTTCTTTAGCTATTCTTTTGGTAGTTAGTTGTGATATCATAACCAAACATAATTATTTTGGTTATGATATCTGTTGTTTTTATAAATGCTTTTTTCCTTTAATAATTTTAAACTACACTAATAGTATACAACAAGCTGGATGGAAATAAAAGAGTTTTATTAAACTTTTAAGTGGTTGCGATATCGCAATCAACCCTGCTTAACATGCAGATATTCCATAAGTGCATTCTGGAATATCTTGGAGCAGTTTACACCGTCCTCGTCAGCCTTGGCGGCAAGCCATGCAGGCAGTGAGAGCGTCTTTTTTACAAATTTGCTGTTAATGCGTTCCCGGATGGGCGGCATAAATACATCAATGAGCACAGGAACTTGATTTGATTCAAGTGTTATGTCTGTAATAGGGGTAGGGGTGGGGAGTTCTTCGTTGTCCTGCTCCATACCCCAGATATGAAGCCCCATGGCTTCCTTTGCGTTTTTCAGAGCCATATCGGTGTCTCCGGCATCCGCGCAAGGATAGCAGCCTGGCAGATCGGGAAACTCAATGCATATACCATCTTCGTCATAAGAAAATACTGCTACATAAGAATATCTGTCCTTTAACATATAGATTCCTCCTGGTGAAATATTAGTGAGGAGCATATGGGGATTATGGGAATATAATCCCTGACTGCTTTGAAATACTTTTTAGGGTTCCTATCGGCATATCTTTTCGAGGGTGAGTAATTGTAACCTTGCCTTTTTTAGTGGGATGCTTGTATTGATGGTGGTCACCATCACAGCCGACTTCGTACCAGCCATCTTTCTTGAGTATTTCGATAACTTCTCTTGATGAGTAACTTTTCATTTGTGAAGTCCTCCTTATAGATAGCATTATAATACATAATAAATTATGTGTCAATATACAAATACATAATAAATTATGTTTTTAAATGAAAAAAGAGCATAAAAATAACCGCATACCTTAGAAAGTTTGCGATTATTTTTACTATGAATGAATTAACTGGGATAACCGTCTATTGTATCTCCTTTTTACATATTAATATCGTGCAGAGATCAATTCATTTATTTAAAGCATATCTTGCAAGTAGTATATCCCAAAGCAATAAGTTCTTCTACTGTCTGAACGGAAGTTGCATAATTATGTGGGGCAATTTTGGGTACAGAGGAACATGAAGGATAGTGTATCTTCATAGTATTATTATTCAGAACATAAGTAGCAGTAGTTTGTTGTTGCTCTGTATTGTCATATGTATTGAAATTATTTTCAGTATTATTGGCAGCTGTACGGTTTGCATTGCGCATAATGGTTGAAGCTTCAGGTGTTATGAAATATTGACCTCCAACGTTTACTACAGTACCATTTGTGAGACATTGATTAAGCAATGCAGTATCGGTAGTAGCAAATGGGGTATAAGAGGTTACAATCTGGTAAAGCCCATCTTCATCATTAGGAGTAAGTGCTCCGGCAGGGTTCACACAAACGCCGTTTGCATCAAAGAGAAACCAAAGGTTAGAAATTTCTACCCATGAGGATGTAACAAAGGTACCATCATCATTCATGTAATGGATGCCTGCAGCGTCCTGTGTGAGTCCGGCAGCAAATACATTGATGGAAAACAGTAAGCTGAATAGCAGGGTCAGGAGTGTTGATTTTAAAAGTTTTTTCTTCATAAAAATACCTTCTTTCGTTTATGATTTTAAGACTACATTAATAGTATACTATGAATTGGCGGAAAATAAAAGAGTTTTGCGATAATTTGGTAACAGAAAAATGATATGTTCATATATCTGTAGAATAAAAATCTTGACTTATAGGTAGTACATATGAGAAAATAAAGGAAATACACAGGAGGAATTGCTAAATGAAAATTTGGAAACTTGTATCTGGTGTTCTGTCTATTCTCTTTTCTTGCTTGATTGTATTCCAGTCATGTGCAGCGGGAATTGCGAATACGATTGAAAAGAATGGAGAAGTCAGTGGAACGGCAGGGGTTCTTGTTGCGATTTTGATTTTCACAGGAGGTATTGTCTCGCTGGCAACGATGAACAAAAAGGGTGGCAATGCTGCGATTGGGATTATTCTTGCGATAGGGGCGATAATAGGTTATGCCTTGTCAGGAAGCTTTACTGATTTAATGATATGGTCTACTTGGGCTTTGATATGTGCTATCATGGCAATTGTAGCACTTATCATGGAAAAAAAAAACTGAATATAGAAAATAAGAGCGACATCCCGGATCGTAATATGGGCTGTCGCTTTTATGTTATTTCTATTCAAATAAAAAGGCTTGTTGTTCTTGGGTGTTGGTTACATTAGAAATTGATTCGTCAAGTGCATAGGATTGGTATGCTACTGAATTTTTTCGATTTGTCCAGATTCAATATTTATATAATATTCACCTAACAGCATACCATTAAATAATTCTTTAGCATCATGTTCTTCGCCATCTACATATTCATGTATTGCCACACGAAGCGTTCCATTAACAAGAACTGAAATAGATGTAGTGGTATTGAGAGTAAAGTTCACGATAGCATGGATTTCATCATCTGAACTAAAAAGTGTATTATAATAATCTATGGCATATTGTGTTACATCCTGTGAAGATGTAGTAGTAGATATTCTCCATCTGTCAGTAACATCGTTTCTGACAGAGTCAGAAAAGTAAAAGGAATCTCCGTTGATGTCATATGTTCCTGACTTTACATTGCCAGTAGAATTCTTTGAATTGATAAAACTCCCTATGATTATTCCGAATATTATCAAAATAAAAATGTAATTCTTAATCCGGGTATTTTTTGATTTTATAAGTTGACTACGTCTTTTCACAATATCAACTGTAGCATGTTTTTTCAAATATTTGCAAAAGTCTTTTAATTTGTCAAATGTTGGTTCGTTTTCTTTGGCTTTTAAAATAAAAGGATGATCTATAGATGGATGAGATAATACGACTTCCAGATAATTTTTTCCGATAAGAGGAGTAAGTATGTCATAATATCTTAAAGTATAATTTTGTACAGAATCAGAACATATTTTTTCTCCGGATGCAGAAAAAATAGTAATTATATCATCTTTAATTATAATATTTTTTAGTTCAATATCAGTTGGATTCATGTATTTTGTTCCTTTCTTTAATTGTGAAGAGTTTAACTGTTGTAACAGTCTATAAATACAGTATAAGACAGATACTAGAGAAAGACAAGAATGTAAGTAGGATTTTGTAATTTATTGGTTAAAAAGTATACATTCTGTAAGAAACTATAAAAAATGACGGTTAGTTCTTTGTGCATATTTCTGAAAATTTATCTAAGTACAAGATATGAAAATACGAGGGTAGATTTCAGACCTTAGAATGTGATAGCATAAAGGTGTAGAGTATGTCATAGTCAGACGAAAGGCAACAGGTGCAGATATGGGATACAAGGATAAAATTATTAAGTTACTTGACATGATTGGTGAGAGTAGATTGAAAGAAGTTTATAATTTTTTGTTATTCTGTTATTTAAAAGGTGGGTTTTGAAAAATAGTTTTTTTCGTTGCGACGTCGCAACGGATGTGGTATACTTTGAATGGCAATACCAAAACGGTAGGCGGTTAGCCTTCGCTGGAATGTAATTCCAAGAGCTCCCGATAGCTTGCTATCCATGAAAGGAGGTCTACATATGGGAAATACACAAAGGAGAAAGGCTTTATGCTGACGCTTGAAGGTCTGATTGCAGTAATAAGCCTGAGTGCGACAATGTTTGCGCTGGGTTATGCAGTCGGAAGTAAAAGATAGGTATAAAAATAACCGCTGCTCCTGGAAAAGTTAGCGGTTATTTTTATTGAGTAACTGTTAACCTTGGGCTAACCGTCTATTGGTATTGCCTTTTCAATTACAATATAACACATACCTTCTTAAAAATCAAATCATATTTTCATCAGATTCATCTTTAGATTCAAGCATTTTTATGTATTCGGCACTTTTGTTTACAATTCGTTCAAGGTCTTTCCAATCTTCAAGCGTGTATTGTGCAAACATTTTAAACATGGTCTTTGCAAGCTTGCTCTCGTTATGTAGCAATTTATCCAACATTTCAATCAGTTCTACAGATTGGTCAATGGTTGGTTCTCCCTCACCTGTCGCTAGCCATATAGGATCAACACGAAATTCTCGGCAAATTATGGGCTGTCGCTTTTATGTTATCTCTATTCAAATAAAAAGGCTTGTTGTTCTTGGGTGTTGGTTACATTAGAAATTGGTTCGCCAAGTACGTGGGTTTTGTAAATATCATATAAGGGGGAGCCGTCATCACTATAATTGGATAATGACACTTCTGAATTACTGGAGAATTGAAAGTAACTCACGGTCATAATAATTTCAATATCATTAATATTTCTAAAACTAAACCAAACATAATCGCCATTTGCGGCTGTAAGTGTAATGGTGCCAAGTTCTTCTGAAGAAGGTTCGGTTATATCTATTTCATAATTGGTATTTTGGGCAAATTGTTTAACCAAGCTGAATGCGAAGGGTTTTTCCCTGTTGGCATAGGGAAGATATACTTCTTGAAACAGGTCAGTTACGCCCTGCGTTTCTGTTTTGTCAGAAATTGATTCAGAATTTGCTACCGATTTGGTTTCTGATTTAAGGCTGCTTTGCTCGTCAACGGAAATTGGTTTAGAATTTTCTGGTGATAAATTATTTATTGTGAGTTCGGAATTATTCATATTAGTGCGTGATGTATCTGTAGTAAATCCAAAGCCCAAGAAACTAATGATAAGTACTGCTGCAGATAATCCTAATTTTATGAAGGAATTCTTTGTGGGTTGTTTTTTGACAAGATTAGTTAATATTTGGATAATGAAAATGATGATGCACAACAGGCTGATTAGTAGCAGTGCAAGAAAAAAGTTATTCATGTATGTTCCTCCCTTGATTTGTGGTATTTATATGTGACTGATGTAGCAACCCATAAGTAAATTATAAGGCATAAATCGGAGAAAGACAAGAATGTAAGTAGGATTTTGTAATTTATTGGTTAAAAAGTATACATTCTGCAAGAAACTATAAAAAAATGACGGTTAGTTTTTTGGTAGTATCTGACGAAATTTGCGCAAAAAGTAAGATATGAAAACATGAGGGTGGATTTTATGGCTTAGAGTATGATAACATTTTAGTGTAGATAATAACCAAACAGATGATTAGAGGTGATGCTATGGAGGAAAGGAAAAAGAATATTATTGCTATGCTCCAGAAGATTCACAACATAGAGCGTATAAAAATGGTAGAAACATTTTTGAAATTGACGTTGAAAAGAGAACGACAGGAGAACAAAAAAGACTGATACTGGATAAGTATTAGTCTTTTTTGTTGAATAAAGGATATTCACCGTTGGCAACTTTATATGTAATATCTTCCAAAAGCTTCCATTGCTCATCTGACATTTGGGCTAATGCTGTGACAAGTCGGCTTTTAAAGGAGTCTGGAACTTCTGTCATAATATCATCTGCAAGTTTTGCAATAGCGTCAGTTCTGTCGAAATCTGGAAACATATCACCATCACCGGTTCGAAGCCAGTTTTCATTAACACCAAATTCTTTTACCATTAATTTTATCATTTGGTCAGTCGAGCCGTTTTCTCCCTTTTCAATTTTGCTCACAGCAGATTTTTTAATACCTAATTTTGATCCAAATTCATCTTGAGTAAGATTAAGATATTTTCTTAATTCTTTAATGCGTTCATTCATTAAATTCACCTTCTTTGAAAACAATTATACAGTCATTTTATCATATCGTCAATAAAAAAGTTGATTAAATACACAAAAAGACGTTGACAAAGTGTATTTTAGATATTAATATGTGTATATAATCAATTTATCAACAAAGGGGAGGTGAATAACATGGTAGCAAAAGAATTGGAAAAGGCAGCAGGACTTGAAAATATGTTTAAGGCACTTAACAAAGCAGATAATACCCAGATTGCAATTGTTACCGTTTTTGCAGAGGGATTTAATGCTGGGATGAAGGCAGCGCAGACAAGTGAAGAACTGGTCATTTACAATCTGGAAAAGAATGAAATGAATCAGACGGAACAATATGACCAGCCGTTCCATAATCCAGAACTGGTATGAAGTAGGAGGGGAGGCGGAAGATAAAAGTGAAAATATCAGAAGCAGTAAAGAAAGCTATGGAACAGCACAAACTGATTTACAGAAATAATATAAGGCGCGAGAGCGGACGGCATAATACGTTTATAGAGCCAACAAATTCCTATGACGCCTGTATCATAGTAAGTTACAACGATGGAAAAGAAATTGCCTCCTGTCGAAACTGGAATCCGACAGGAGACGATCTGACAGCTGACGATTGGGAATTATGGGATGAATTTAGCGATAGAATGGAGCATGGCGGAGAAAAATAATGCGCAGGAAGGTGATGGAAAATGGAAAGAGATGAACTTGTGAACCTTGTAAAAGAACTAAGAGGTGTTATGGTTCAAAAGGAAATAACACCTCTGGATGCTAAAAACGTAGCAGATATGCTGGCAGCAGATATTAATGAAAGCATTGCACGCCACAATGAACAATACATCGCAAATGGAAAATTTACATAATGGCTGACTTATTTCAGACAAATTGAGGAATTTGTATTCCAATTCATCTGTTAATACTAGGCGGTCTTCAAGACATAAAAGTATATCGCGCATACAGGTAATATCAAGCTTCATGTTTAAACGGCTCCTTTCTTCTGTACTTGGTTGCTGCAACAGCCTGTAAGTACAGTATAAGTCAGGGATAAGTAAAAAGCAATGGCGGGAATGTGGGACAATAGCTATACAGGAGGAGGTGGAAAAGGATATGCTAAGGAAAATATACAGGGCGTTAGTGCAAATAAGAGAAGAACTCCATGCTATCAGGATTAACATGGAGCCTCCCGCAAGAAATAATAGTGCTGTAACAACAAATTATATTCCATTGTCTTCGCTGGGTAATGAACATACGGCGGAATAACAATCGTTCAAAATATTCTGTATGTCATTGCCTGTCAAGGGTGTCGGTGCTATGTCGGCAGATGAGTGTATTGTTGCCATTGCCCTGAGGGCAGAACAAGCAAGTTCAACAGCAAGTTCTTTATTTGTTTTTTTCATTTGGACAGTCTCCTTTCTTTCGTACTTGGCTGCTGCAACAGCCTGTAAGTACAGTATAAAGGGAATGCCGGGAAGTGATGTTTGACCTGACTTTTAACTTGATTTTAAGTAATCCTTATAATCTTCAGGTCTGATTGCACCGTGCTTCTGCTCAAACTTTGCAATATGATTCAGGACAATCTGTTCGAGCTCCTTATTGGCAGAACGTCCATCATGTTTTGCAATATACCTAAGTTTTGCCAGGGTTAAATCCGAAATGCGCAGTGTAAATTTATTAAGCATAATAAACCTCCTTTGTGATGTCATAATAATGTCATTATAACGGAAACAAGGAAAAAATAAAATACCTAAAAGGATTTTTTATAATTTAGACAACTAATAAATTCATAAGATTTATAAAATCCAGGAAAGGATGTGGAAGTATGAAAGAACCGGAATATGGAATTAAGGAAGTAAAGGTGTTTCATCACGGCAATGGTACGTCAGTAGTAATAAGACCTGACCTTCCTCCGGAAGAGTACCAGAGGAGGCACAAGGAACTTGAAAGGGCAGCAGCAAACATACTTAAATGCGTGGAACGCAACAGACAGCAGGGAATTTCCAAGTAACATACGGCACTTTCTGCGCAGTGCACAATAAAGTGCACTGTCCGGATGGTGCTGGTGGACAGGCTGGTGTGCTTTGTACGTGGTGCACAAGCATCACGACTTCTGACCCAATTAAATTCCGGGTGCGCAGGCATCATGCAGCCTGTGCGCCACGTAGAAAGCACATGGAGGAAGTGACATACATGGAGAATGGGAAAATCATGGCAGTACGCGATAACGGCAGCAGTGTTGACATCGTGGTGCGTGTCGAGAATACCCGGCTGGCAGCAGCCATTGCGGACAGGAATGTCAGGGACGTGGCGCTGCAGCTTGTGGACGGGCGGACGCTGTCACCCGACCAGCGCAAAAAGATTTATGCGACGCTCCGTGACATCTCGGTATACACGGGCTATACGCCGGAGGAGACAAAGGAGGTCATGAAGTACGTGCACATCGTGTCCACCGGAAGCGGCTACTTCTCGCTTGCGGACTGCCCGATGTGCGTGGCAAGGGACTTCATCAACACGCTCACGGACTACTGCCTGAAAAATGGCGTAATCACTTCCGACAGGCTTTCTGACAGGACGGATGATATCACGACATACCTGTACCAGTGCATGAAACACAGGAAATGTGCCATATGCGGCAGGGACGGGGAGATACACCACTGGGACGCGATTGGCATGGGACACGACAGGAGACACTATGATGACACGGCGAACAGGAAGATATGCCTGTGCCGGATGCACCACACGATTGCCCACCAGAAGGGCGTGAGGGACTTCCAGCGGGACTACCACGTGTACGGAATAACCTGGCAGAATTAAATAAAAGGGAAAGGAGCCGGCCTCCGATCGGGGTAACATGTACATGGGCTTCTTGATTTTATGGACGAACTGAATAATGGGACACTGACAGCGGCGCAGAGGATGAGAAGGCTTTACTGGGAAAGGAAAAACAACGGTCTGTGTACGCGGTGCGGGAAGGCAAACAAGGACGGAAAGGCATACTGCCCCGAATGCAGGGCAGGGAAAAATGAATGGAGAAGACAGGACAGGATTTTTTACGCGGCACACGGCCTGTGTACATGCTGTGGGAAAAACATTGTGTTCGGGGAAGACAGGACATGTTTTGAATGCAGGGCGAAGGACTGCGTGAGAAGGGGCAGACGGGACAGTGACGGCATGAGGAAAAAAAACAGCGAGGCCTTCCGGCGGCGCTGCCGGGTGCGTTCGGAACAGGGTTTATGCGTCGGCTGTGGCAGGCGCAAGGCGGCAGAAGGGAAAAAGAAGTGCGAAACGTGTGCCCGGAGGGATACCGCACGGAGAATGAAGAGTTACTGGAAGAAAAAGGCCGTGTCAGGAGGCATCCCAAGAAGTGAGAGGCCCCTGCATGGATTCTGTTATATCTGCAATGACAGGCTCGACAGGGATGGCAGGGTATGCAGCAGATGCCATGAAAGGATGAAGGCGGGGGGAGGAAACCATGATGCAGATAACTACTGGAAACGGGACAATGGGATAGCTTTCCGCAGGAATGCAGGCAGCCGTTGCGACGTCGCAACGGAAACGGCAAGGAGAATCTTTCTGGAAGCCCCCTATGCGGGTGCGTTCGGAAGCTGTAATAAACAGGGGTAGACCGGTACCCCTGGTACAGTGTGGCAAAAAACGGATAATTTATGGGATTATAGGAGGTATGACGGATGGAAGCGGTCAGAAGGGAAAGGTATATATGTATACAGGAGTTTATGGTGCGAGACCTGGGGCTGAAGGGCAACGAGCTGATTGTCTATGCCCTGCTGTATGGGTTCACGCAGGACGGGGAGCAGTATTTTTCAGGCAGCCTGAACTACATCGCGAACTGGATAAATGCGTCAAAATCAACCGCCCAGAGCGTCATAAAGTCTCTGCTCGGGAAGGGATGCCTGGTCAAGAGGGACAATTTTGTAAACAATGTGAAGTTCTGCGAATACAGGACAGCCATACCGGAGGATGCGGGTGATGAAAAACCGGATACCGTACCGGATTCTGGTATGGGGTGTACCGAAAACCGGTATGGGGGTGTACCGGATTCTGGTATGGGGCGTACCGAAAACCAGTATGGGGGCGTACCGGATTCCGGTACCAATAATAATATATATAATACTAATAATAACCTAGATAATAATAAATATATATTGTCGGGCACGCCCGACGGTACATCCGGCAGTGCGCCTGGAAGCATGCCTGAAAAACCTCATAAACCTAAAACTAAAAAGACGAAGGACAAAACGCATCCGGAAGAAGTGCGGCAGATAATAGATTATTTTAACCGTGTATGCGGTACGGACTATAAGTACCAGAGCAGGGCGACGGCCGACATGGTTAACGCAAGGCTCAATGACGGGTTCACGGTGGAGGATTTTTGTAAGGTCATAGACACAAAATATGCGGAATGGGTCAATAATCCTGACATGTGCAAATACATCAGGCCGCAGACGCTTTTCAGGCCGTCACATTTTGAAAATTACCTGAACCAGCGGAGCACCCCGGAAAATGAAGGTTCGGGAGGCATATCGGCGGAGTGCCGGCGGCTGTACAATTCGGTCGTGATAGAGTGAGGTATTTATGGCAGAGTATGACTTGGTGGAGGTCATGGAGGCATACCGCAGGAAATGGGAAGGGCACCGGACACGTGCGGCAGAATATAAACCGCCGGCATATAAGTGTGCGCACTGCAGGGACATGGGATTCATGGACCTGTACCCGACGAATTCGCGCAAGCCCGCGGAGGGGAAAATAAGCACGGTGATGTACTGCCCATACTGCAGGGCGGGCACGCTCCGGGACATATCGGGAATCATTGCGGAATACAGGGAACTGGACGTTGCAAAATTTCCATGGGGTACTTATGAAAAAGACATATCGAAACTCAGGCGTATTGTTGAGAGCTTTGTTTATGATTTCCGCCGGTGGCAGGACGAGGGCGTGGGGCTGTACATATATTCCAGGGAAAAGGGGAGCGGCAAGACCATGGTTGCCAACGCCATATGCGGGAGCATCTGTACAAGGTACAACATTGCCGTGCGCTTTACAAAATTTGAGGATTTTTATGAGGATGTAAAAAAAACATGGGGTGGCAAAAACAGTGACTGGGTATTGAGGGCGGATGTGAGGAAGTATTATGATACGGACCTGCTTGTGATTGATGACCTTGGTGTCACCAAGATCACTGAATCGGGGAAGGACGTGCTGCATGACCTGGTCAATGAACGGTACAAGGCGGGAAGGCTGTGCATCATCACGAGCAATTTTGTCATGGCGGGGCTGCCCGTGCATCCTGCCACGGCGGACAGGATTAACGACATGTGCCTGGCGCTGCACTGGCCGGAGGAGCCGGTGCGGTCAATGAAGGCGGAGGAACGGAAGGGCAGGCTGTTACAGCACATGGACAGCTACGACAGGTTCGTGGATGCACCTGACACGCCGTTCGGGAAGGGGGGACAGAATGAAGCACGTTGACATTTACATTACACACAACATGACCAGCATGAAATGCAGGAGCGCGGCGTATGTGTACGTGATATGCACGGCAACGCAAAGGGGTGACGCCACATACACGGAGTTCGGGACTGAATACGATACGACCGTGAACCGGATAAACCTGTCGGCGCTGTCATCCGCACTGGCACATTTCCGCAGGCCTGCGGAAATAACGGTGTACACGGATTCATCCACGGTAGCGGGCGCATTTAACTGCGGGAACATCAGGAAATGGAAGGGGAACGGTTTCCAGACGGCAAGGGGAAAACCCCTTGCAAATGAAGACCTCTGGCGCAGGGTGGCAGTGCGGGCGCAGGGACACCTGGTGAATGCCATACTGACGAACCGCCACCAGTACACGAACTGGGCAGTGGACGAGCTTAAGAAAAAGTTCGGCAGTGCACAGTAAGTACTGGGTGAAGAAGCCTTTTGGATTACCCGGAAGGGATTTATATATCACAAAAAGCCATGATAAGCCTCCCGCCATCCGGCGGGAGACAGGGGAATTACTGGGAGGGAACAGGTATGAGGACGGTAAGCATTATTAACTTAAAGGGCGGGTGCGCAAAGACCGTGACAAGCATAAATTTTGCCTGTGAGCTGAACCGCAGGGGCAGCAGGGTGCTGCTCATTGACTGCGACAAGCAGGGAAACACAAGCAAGTTTTTGAAATGCCACGGCTATAATACGGCCAGCCTGTCCGACATCATGCTCGGCAGTGCGGGAATCAGGGATGCGGCAGTGCGGACCATGTACGGGGGGCTGGACGTCGTCCCGGCAAACATGTCGCTGATCAGTGCGGACAGGCAGGTGATGCTTGACGCTGCGAAACCGCAGCAGACACGCATCAGGGACGCACTCGGAAAAGTAAGGGATGATTATACATTCTGTGTCATTGACTGTGCACCGGACATCAACATGTCGGTCATCAACGCGCTCGTTGCGAGCGACGATGTCATCATCCCGGTCACAATCGACGAGTTTGCCTTTGACGGCCTGCTTGAAATTACCAGGCAGATGGATGACGTAAAAAAGTATTATAATCCGGGGCTGAACTTTGCAGGCTGCCTTGTCACGCAGTACAGGAACGACAATTTCCACAATGACGGCGTGGAAACATTAAGGCAGATGTGCGGGAGGGTGTTCGACACGAAAATAAAATGGTCGCCGATGGTAAGCCGGAGCACGTTTGTCAGGGAACCGGTAGCCGTCTATTCCCCCAGGTGCGGGGCGGCAAGGGCATACAGGGAGTTTGCCGCGGAGTATGAAAGGGGGATTGCAGGCAATGGCTAGGGGATTTTCGATTATGGACATGATGAATGAGATGAGCAGCGGCGGGGGGGCCGTGGAAAACGGGACGGTCGAGAGCGTAAACGTGCATGACATACAGATGAATGACAACAATTTTTATGGGATGAGCAACATCGAGCAGCTCAAGAACAGCATATATGCAATGGGCGGCGTCCGCCAGAACGTAATCGTCGCCAGGATACCAGGTGCTTACAGGATGCCATACCGGGCGGTTTCAGGACACAGACGCATCCGGGCATGCCTGGAGCTTGTGGGGGAGGGACATGGTGAATTTCAGTATATCCCTGCGGTTGTCCTCGAGGGCATTGACCGTGACACGGAGGAAATGCTCCTTGTCATGACCAACAGCACACAGAGAGAACTTACGGACTGGGAAAGGGTCATGCAGCACATGAAGCTCAGGGAAATTATACCGAAGCTGAAAAAGCTGCACGGGCTCGACGGCAGGGTGCGGTCACTGGAAGCGGACTACCTTGGCGTGTCGGAGGGGCAGATTGCGGTGTACAACACCATCGGCACAAGGCTGGACACATGGCTCATGTCAGTGTTCAGGGACGGGGGCATCGGCATATCGCTTGCGTATGAGGCTGCAAGGCTTGAACCGGAGCTTCAGGCGGAACTGGGCAGGATATCGGCTGGCAGGGGGGGATTTACCACGGAGGACATAAAATGCCTTCTTGGCAGCAGGTCTGTGCCCGGACAGATGACGCTGGTGGCGGATGGACGGCCGGATGCAGTTGTTCCAGACAAAAAAATTGTGACAGAATCTGTCACGCCTGAAAAAGACGTGGAAATGGCGGATACCGGTACGGAAATTGTGACAGAATCTGCCACACCAGGTGTGCAGGCGGCAGCGGAAAAGAAGGAACCCTGTTATACAGACAGCAGGGACGATGTGGACAGTGCGGTTCAGTTCATATTCCGTATGGGTGGTGACTTCCCGGAAGACATACTGCGTGAACTATTCATGGCGGTGCGGGAGGGGCAGGATATTGGTGCGAACAGTACGGCGGCGGAAAACATATTTTACCGCATGCTCCCATACGAGAACCAGAACGTAAGGGTAACGTACCGGACGGGGTATCAGGTTGAATACATCCATACGGGGGAAGTTGATGTAATTCCGGTATATTACTTCTGGAAAGGTTTTGCGGAAGAATTTGCAGAAGAACTTGCAGGAGTACAGTGTACGGACAAAGGGAATCCCGGGCAGGATGGTAATCCTGAAAATGTGACAGAATCTGACACATCCGGGGGAGACATGCGGGCAGCAGAAAGCGTGACAGGACCTGACACATCTGACAGGCATCCGGCAGCGGGGGATGACGGAAATGGGAAACGGTTAAAACTCAGGGGCGGGTATGGACCAGCCATGGTTGACAGCCTCATCCGAAGATATGGGGAATATCTGGAGCTGTTGTGGAAAGACAGCGGACTGTCCGACATGGTAAGCGAGTACAACTGCCTGCTGGATGCGCTTGGCCTGCTCAGGGAACGGATTGCAATGGCGGGGGAGTGTGATACATATGAAAATGGCAATGATTAACAGGTTTCGGAAGTATCTGAACGGCAGAAGGCAGGACGGCAGAAAGAAAACCCGGCGGAAAGCCTCCGGGGGAATGATGTACTGGCAGCAGGACAGGTGCGGGAATGACCTGGGAGGGAGGTGACGGCACATGACGTATGAAGAACTGGAACTGAATACAAGGGTAAAACTAAGGGAAAAACCGGATGACGAACAGAGGGCATACAGGATGGTGGAGTATACCGTCGTTGCCAAATACCCATGCATGTGCATGGTTGAGGACGGCAGGGGAAGACGCAGGGGAGCGGCAATAGGGGAGCTTGTCGTGAATAAGGTCATCAGCCAGGAGCCGCGCCTGGAAGCCCTGAAACGGGAGACCGGAAAGCCCAGGGGGCGGGGATGCACAAAGAAGAGGAGGGCAATATGAGAAAAGAGGCAAAGTTAATTAGGCGGATAGATGCCTACCTTGAAAATCCGTCCGGCACGTTATTACGAAATCATAATGGGATTACCGATTATGTGGACAGAATTAAGGCGTTAGGAAATATGGTAGTTCCGCAGCAGTTTTATCCAATTTTTAGGGCTATAGCAGATATGGAGCAATTAAACATATAGGGTAAGGGGGATTTCGGACTATGAAAAGTGTATTAAAATATCCAGGGGCAAAGAACCGGCTTGCACCATGGATATGCGAACATATGCCGGAACATGATGTCTATCTGGAACCATTTGCGGGAAGCCTTGCAGTGCTGTTCAATAAGCAGCGGTGTCACATTGAGACAGTAAATGACCTGGATGGGGAAATAGTAAATTTTTTCAGGGTACTACGTGACAAAAAGGACGAATTGATGGAAGCTGTCCGGCGTACACCATTTTCCAGACAGGAATACATAGAGGCCTATGGGCAGACAATGGACCCGGTAGAAAGGGCAAGAAAATTTGCCGTCAAATGCTGGATGGGTTTTGGGTGCGGGAATCTGTACCGGAATGGTTTTAAATCAGGCCAGCAGGCACATTCCCCCAACCCGGCAAAATCATGGGCAGGACTGCCAGAAACGATGGAACTGGCAGCAGAGCGGCTCAGGGGAGTGCAGATAGAATGTCTTCCGGCCCTGGAGCTGATAAAAAGGTATGACACGCCGGATGTCCTTATTTACGCAGACCCGCCATACTTACACGGTACACGCAAGAATTATTTATACAGGCACGAAATGACGGATGAAGAACACAAGGAATTACTGAAGGTACTGACCAGTCATCCGGGAAAGGTTCTTTTATCCGGTTATGACAGCAGGCTTTACAATGAAATGCTGACCGGCTGGAACAAAGTGCAGAAAAGTACGCTGGCGGAAGGCGGGCGCGGACGGACAGAGACGTTGTGGATGAATTACAATAATGAGTTTGGACAGATATCCATTCTTGGGTAAGGATATGGATTTGTGCGATATTTGATTAGCAGAAGTGCGTTGATGCAGTCTTTGAGAAATAATGTGTTGGTTGATGTGACACAAAATCTGGAACAGGCAATTGAGGAACAGCCTATAGCCTATAACGTGGATAAGGTTATAGCGGAGCTGAAAGAAAGTGCAATTGTACATGCTATAGTCGGGCAACAGTATGAAGCAGCTGATTGTATTGATCAGGCAGCAGTAGAACGAGCGATTGAACGAGGGATACATGTGGCTATTGAGATTGTGAAAAGAGGATTTAGATGTTAGGAGGCGGTAGTTTGAATTTGGGATGTATGACCGAGTTGCCTTGTGCCTGCCGAAAGGAAAAGGACGGAACAGGGTATTGTATCAAGGCAGAGGGAGACTGCGAATACCAGATATTAGATGGCGGAGGTGGTAACGTGGGAAGGCTTACGGAAAAGGACGGCAGCAGATGGCAGCTGAAAAATGTGCCATGGGAAGCCCTTGGAGAGGGACAGGTAATAACAAGGGATGTCAGTGACAGGGTGTATGGGGCATTGTGCAAGCTGAAGGATTATGAGGACACGGAAATGGCTCCTGATGAAATTGAGTTACTGAAATACCATCACGATGAGCGGATAACAAATGAGAAACTGAAAATGACACTGAAAAGGAAAATAGAAGGGCTGAAAGGCAGCAGTGATTATCCGCATAATTTCAAGGGGCAGATGGTGGAAGGCTTCGAGTGGGTGTTAAGCCTGTTAAAATCGGAGGGAACGCCTGCTGTTTATGAAAGACGAGACAAACTAAAGCCAGCGTTAAACAAATACTATTATTTTTGTCCAAATTGTGGAAGTAAAAGAAGTATAAAACAAAAACACAATTTCTGCCACGATTGCGGACAAGCATTTGATTGGGGAGAAAATAGCAAAGACTGATTGCAACTCCTCCCTAAAATTGATAAATGAGGTGATGAAATGAGGGCAACATGCGAAATTATTGCGGACATAAAGGATGGAAAAGAGGTTCCCTATGGGGAATTGAAAATGGCGTGCCTTGTTCAGTCGTTTCTCCTTTTCCAGTACCGGAACGACGTAAAAAATCTGTTAAAGGGTGGAATAAATGCGAACATGACGAGACAGACATGGTATTCAGACCCTAAAACATCATCTGCCGAGACCGGGGTATCTTCCGTGTACTGGAATGGGATGAAGAGTGATCCGGTACAGTTTCTTGGAGCTGCACATATTCCTGGAACACCTGAATATGTACGGAGATATGAAATGAGCAGGGCGGTACTGAATAAAGTGGTAAAAGACGGAGAAAGGAAGTAAAAGCTAATTTACTGCTGGCAGCAGTGTTGCGACGTCGCAACATGAATACGGGACTTGGTGAGACTATGGAGGGAAGGGAAAATATGAAGGAATTAAGTGATTACCAGAAAGCGCAGAAGTGGATGGAGGGTATCGACTGGGATAATTATCCGGCAGCAGATGATAACCTTGCAACAATTTGTTATGCATTACAGGAAATGGAAAAATACAAGGACTTAGAGGAGCAGGGGAAACTGTTGAAACTGCCCTGCGCAGTGGGAGATACGGTGTACGCCCTCAATACATTGCAGGATGGAAAAACCGTCATAGGGGAAACAACGGCAGATGCCTTCATGTGTGCCCTGTGCATGCTGGAGGGAAGATTTGGAAAGACGGTATTCCTGACGGCAGGAGAAGCCGAAGCCGCAAAGAACTTAAAGGATACTGTAGTGGATGGCAGCAGGGGTATTTAGGGCATACGCCCAGAAATGTCACAGGGAAGCATTATTGCGTCGAGGCAGTACAGACTGTAGAAAAGGAGGAACATCATTGACGAAGAAAACACTGGAGCAGCTCACCGACTTGCGAAAGGAGATTGTGGAGTTAGAGAAAAGAATAAAGCACATCGAACAGAAAATGATGGACACTGCCTCGGACACTGTAAAGATATCCCATACAGATTTTCAGAAACGGCAGCAGCTATCGGTCAGTATGAATCTGCTGCAAAAGAGAATAAACCAGGCAGCAGCTCTGGAAGCAGAAATTACAGAGTATATTAATAATGTGCGAGACAGCAAGATAAGGCGTATGATGCAGTATAAATACATAGATGGTTATACATGGAAAAGGATAGCGGGTATAATGCATTATGATAAATCCTATCCCGAAAAAGCCATAACCCGATATCTGCAAAAAAATACTCCCAAAAAGTAAAGTGTCGATTTTGTCTACTTTTAATATGCTAATATGGTATCAGGAACAACCGAATACCATGGCAGCAGATTAACGATAATCATATAAAAATCAGTGCCATGGAAGCAGCCGTGACGCTGGTTTTTATTTTGTGCGGAGGATATGCGGAATGAATTACCATTGTGCCAGATGGCGTAAGAAAAGGGAATACATATTAAGGCTGGATAACTATATGGACATCATAGATAAACGGTATGGCAGAACCACGGAAGCCACTACAGTGCATCATATTTATCCGGCAAAGATATATCCGGAATATGCCTTTGCCGACTGGAACCTGATAAGTGTCAGCCAGAAGACGCACAATATGCTTGAAAACAGGCAGACAGGAGAGCTGACAGAAGCAGGCAGACAGCTCATGGAGAGAACCGTTCCCGGAGTGGACTGGCGGCATAAGAGAACCCCCGCCCCATTTGCCACGAAATTTTAAATCCTGTGGGGACCGGTGTGGGGCGACGTTTCCAACTCTGACCCCATTTTTGCAAAAAGGGGGAAACAGGGGGCAGAGGAAGAGAACCTTCCAATTAAGTCCAAAAAAATCAGCCTGTCCAAAATGCAGAAAAAAGACTGCAAAAAAGAACGTAAACGGAGGTGGTCTGGTGAAACGAAAGACATGGAAAGAAAGGATAAGGAAAGCATGCAGGGATGCCGGAACCTACCAGGCTTACTTTGACAATGCAATTGACACGCTGGCGGGAATACTGGAAACAAGGGACGGAGTGGAGCAGCAGTATATAGAGTCCGGGGCAGAGCCGGTAGTCAGGTACACCAACAAATCAGGGAATACCAACATGACAAAGAACCCGCTCCTAAGTACATATGACGAGCTGAACAAGACAGCGTTAATGTACTGGAAGGAACTGGGGCTGACGCCTTCGGCGTATAAAAAAGTGACAGGAGACAAGCCAAAGGATGAAGAAATCAGGGGACTTGCAGCGGTACTCGCGGCTATTGACGGCTAAGGCTAAAAACTGGAATACGGTTCTGGAGTATGCGGAAAGCATACGGAACAAAAGCAAGGTGGCATGTGTCGAACTGCAGCAGGCGGTGGACAGGTTTTTCAGGGACATTGACAGTGGAAGGTATGACCTGAAATCCAAGGCGCCCGAGTTCTGCATACAGATCATTGAAAAGACCATATGCCACCAGCAGGGGGAAAAGATGGACGGGACGCCACTGAAGGGGACGCCGTTCCTGCTGGAACCATTCCACAAGTTCATCATTTATAACTTACTGGGCTTTTATATCAAGGGGACGGACATTGTGCGGTACCATGAGGCGCTGATATTTATCCCGCGGAAAAACATCAAGACAACATTTGCCGCATCGCTTGCATGGGCGTTAAGCCTATGGTACAGGAAGTCAGGGAGCAAGGTGTACATCACGTCCGCGGCGCTGATGCAGTCCCTGGAAAGCTTTAACTTCCTGGACTACAACATTAAGCGGATGGGGGAAAACGCAAAGCAGGGCGGATGTGTCAAGGTGATAGACAACAACAATGAACACTCCATGACGGCAGAGTTTCCCGACAGCTCCTTTTTTATCAGGGCGCTTGCCGCAAATCCGGACGTGCAGGACTCGCTGAACTGTAATATCGCAATCGTGGATGAAATCCATGCCCTGAAACAGCCAAAACAGTACAATCTGTTCAAGGAGGCAATGAAGGCATATACGAACAAGCTGATTATCGGCATTTCCACGGCAGGGGACAAGGAAAACTCCTTTCTCGGAAACAGGCTGAAATACTGCCGCAAGGTACTGGACGGAACCGTGTCGGATGAACAGTATTTTATTTTCATGTGCTGCGCGAATCTGGACGAGAATGGGAACATTGACTACACAAATCCAAAGGTGCACGAAATGGCGAATCCCGGATATGGCGTAAGCATACGTCCGGAGGAGATACTGAACGACAGCCTGCAGGCGCAGAATGACCCCCAGCAGAGGAAGGACTTTTACGCCAAGAGCCTTAATGTCTATACGTCGGCAATAAAGGCTTATTTTGACATAGAGGAATTCAGGCG
Organism: uncultured Lachnospiraceae bacterium; assembly: GCA_949066965.1. Lineage (GTDB taxonomy): Bacteria > Bacillota > Clostridia > Lachnospirales > Lachnospiraceae > COE1. The sequence goes on along the minus strand of CARTDA010000018.1, from coordinate 26,302 downwards.
GTCGGACAGACAATATGCCTGGACGCTGGCAGAGCTTGTGAAGCTGCCGGTGGACTGGTATGGGGGCGCCGACATGTCAAAGCTCCATGACCTTACGGCATCGTGCCTCATGGGGAATTACAAGGGAGTCGACATCATCATAACCCATGCGTTTTTTCCTGTCGTTGCCGCCCACAAAAAGGCGGACGAGGACAATATCCCGCTGTTTGAGTGGAGGGACAACGGATGGCTTACCATGTGCAACAGCCCCACGGTCAATTATGCGGACGTGGTGAACTGGTTCGTCAGGATGCGGGGCATGGGATTCCGGATCAAGCAGGTCGGGCACGACAGGAAATTCAGCCGCGAATACTTCATAGGAATGAAGCAGGCAAAGTTTAACATCATTGACCAGCCGCAGTATTTTTACAAAAAGTCGGAAGGCTTCCGCTACATCGAGAAGAGCGCCAAAAACGGCACCCTTTATTACCTGCATTCAGGCGCTTACGAATACTGCGTGGAAAATGTGTCGGCAGTTGAAAAAACGGACGACATGATCCAGTATGAAAAGGTGCAGGACAAACAGAGGATTGACATATTTGACTGCTCCGTGTTTGCTGCCGTGAGGTACCTGGAAAACCTGGAAAAGAAACAGAAGGCACAGAGCTGGTGGGGAGAGAAGAAATGAGGAACGCCAAAAGAAGGACAAAATTAAAGGCAAGGAGTGACACCCATAAGTCCGTGGGCTTTATGGTCACGCAGGATGCATATGATGTCATATGCTCCCAGAATTATACAAGGCTTGACCGGAACCCGGAAATACTGACCGGATGCCGCAAGATTGCGGAGCTGATATCAAGCATGACCATTTACCTGATGAACAACACGGACAAGGGGGATGAAAGGATCATCAATGCGCTGAGCAGGCAGGTCGACATTACACCGAACAGGTACATGACGCGCAAGACATGGATGGAGGCGATTGTCATGAACCTGCTCCTGTACGGACGCGGGAACAGCGTGGTAGTCCCGCTGACCAGTGACGGCATGCTTGGCGACATGGTGCCAGTCAGTCCGTCAGGTGTCTCCTTTGTGCCGGACAGATATGGGTACAGCATATACATAGGCGGCGTGGAGTATGACCCGGACAACATACTGCATTTTGTATTCAACCCGGATCCGGACAGACCATGGAAGGGGATGGGGATAACAGCCGCCATAAAGGACATTGCAAACAACCTGAAACAGGCAGCTGCCACGGAAAAGGCATTCATGGAAAGCAAGTGGCGTCCGTCAGTGATTGTGAAGGTTGACGGCATGGTGGAGGAGTTCAGCAGTCCGGAAGGCCGGCACAGGCTTGTCGAGGAATACCTGTCGACAACCGAGACCGGGGAACCGTGGCTCATCCCGGCAGACCAGTTTGCCGTGGAGCAGATAAAGCCCCTGTCCCTGGAAGACCTTGCCATCAGGGACACGGTGGAGCTGGACAAACGTACCGTTGCCGCAATCCTCGGGGTGCCGCCGTTTGTGCTGGGCATCGGCAGCTATGATTCGAGGGAGTGGGATAACTTCATCAGCTCGACAATCCGTCCGATAGCGCAGGGAATTGAGCAGGAGCTGACGCGTAAGCTGCTGGTTTCGCCGCAGTGGTACTGGAAATTTAACATAGCAAGCCTGTACTCGTATGACTTAAAGACGACGGCAGATGTATACAGCAGCCTGTATGTGCGCGGGATAGTGGATGGCAATGAAGTCAGGGACAAGCTTTCCATGGGGCCAAGGGAGGGGCTGGAAGGCCTTGTCATCCTTGAAAATTATATCCCGCTGGATAAGATAGGGGACCAGCTCAAACTGAAACAGGAGGGAGGGGATGAAGATGGATAGGACACGGATGCAGACAAGGGACAGCACATCCAGTTTTGCGACAAGGGAGGACGGCAGCGAACTGTACATAGAGGGATATTTTGCCGTGTTCAACAGCAATTATGAACTTTGGAAAGGCGCCACGGAGTCAATTGCGCCAGGGGCTTTTTCCAATTCGCTGGGTGATGACATCAGGGCACTGATTGACCATGAAACGCGTCTCGTGCTGGGACGCAATAAGGCGGGGACACTGGAACTGCGGGAGGATTCGCATGGTTTATGGGGAAAAGTCAGGATTAATAGGAACGATACTGACGCAATGAACCTGTATGAGCGTGTAAAGCGCGGGGATGTTGACCAGTGCTCTTTTGGATTTGACATTACTGAGGAGGAAACTGATTTCCGTGAGGATGGCACAATTCACTGGACAATCAAGGGCGTCAGGCTTTATGAGGTTACAGTATGTACGTTTCCGGCATATACAGAGACGAATGTCTCCGCGCGCAGGGAGGATTATGAGCAGATCCGGAAAAGAAAAAACGAGGCGTGGAAGAGTACCATGCGGACAAAACTGAAAGGAGATGGCAGGGATGGCACTGAAAGCACTGATACTGCGGAAAAAAATTGACGCGAGCAGGAAAGCATTGGAGGAACTCAGGGGAAAGGATGCCGGCTTTGCGACAAGGGAGGCAGAACTGGAAAAGGCAATCGAGGAAGCCGAGACGGATGAGGAAAAGGGGCTGGTCGAGGGTGAGGTCGAACAGTTCGAGACGGAAAGGAAGGAACATGAGGAAGAGACAGGCAGGCTTGAGGAAGAACTGGAACGTCTGGAAAGCGAACTGAAAGAAGAGGAAAAACGGACAGCGGGACTTGGAAACCAGATGGAAGCCCGCCCGGCAGAAACAAAAAAAGAGAGGGAGGACACGGCGGTAATGTCAAGGGGGAAGAATTTTTATGGACTGACCATGCAGGAGAGGGATGCCTTTTTTGCGAAGGAGGATGTCAGGGAGTTTATCAGCACCGTAAGGACTGCAATCAGTGAGAAGCGGGGAATTACAAATGTAGGTCTCGTGATTCCCGACATCATGCTGGAACTGTTAAAGACGCGGGTGGAGGAGACGTCAAAGCTGTTAAAATACGTGACAGTGAGACCCGTTGCGGGAAAGGCAAGGCAGCGCATCATGGGGGCAGTCCCGGAAGCTGTCTGGACGGAGATGTGTGCCGGGCTGAACGAACTGGACTTAAGCTTTAATGACACGGAGGTTGACGGCTACAAGGTCGGCGGTTACTTTGCCGTGTGCAATGCCATACTGGAGGACAATGATGTCAACCTGGTGTCAGAAATCATCAATGCGCTCGGAAAGGCAATCGGGAAGGCGCTTGACAAGGCAATCGTATATGGCACGGGGACAAAGATGCCGCTTGGCATCGTGACAAGGCTGGCGCAGGCATCGGAACCGGGTGACCATCCGGCGACGGCGAGGAAGTGGGTGGATCTGAGAGCCAGCAACATTACAAAAGGCACAGGGGCGACGGGACTCAAACTGTTCCAGGAAATCCTCGGAAAGACCAAGAGTATCAGAAATGATTACAGTGAGACCGGACTGGTATGGATTATGAACAAAAATACCCATACAGACCTGATAATCCAGAGCATGGACAAGAATGCGACGGCGGCGATTGTGGCAGGCATGAACATGACCATGCCCGTCATCGGCGGGGACATCGTGGAACTTGGCTTCGTCCCGGATGGCGACATCATCTTCGGATATGCGGACATGTACCTGCTTGTTGAGCGTGCGGGTACCGAACTGGCAACAAGCGAACACACAAAATTCCTGGAGGACCAGACCGTGTTCAAGGGGACTGCCCGGTATGATGGGAAACCCGTGATTGCAGAGGCGTTTGCAGTGACCAATGTCGGGAATATGGCTCCGACAACAGGCGTTTCATTTGCGCCGGACAAGCGTAACGAGACGGCTGGTGGAACTGACAGTGGCAGTGGTGACAGTGAATAAAAAGAAAAGGGGATGGTGCCATGACCGACGAAAACATTCTGGAAATCCTGAAGACAGACCTGCAGATAAGTGCCGGCGCGTATGATGAATACCTGCGGAATGTAATCGGCCTTGCAAGGAAAGCCATCTCCGACGAGGGCATAAAGCTTGATGCAGGGGCGGAGCAGGACGGGATGCTTGTGGAGCAGTATGCGGCATACCTGTACAGGAAGCGCAAGGATGAAAAGGCAGCCATGCCCAGGATGCTCCGCTATATGCTGAACAACAGGCTGTTCAGGCAGAAGGCAGGAGGCGGCTGATGGACGGGGTGGCATATCTGATAAAAGAAACATATACGGAGGACGGGATAGGGCAGCATATTCCGTCAGGGAAAGGACGGAGGATATTTGTTTCGGAGGGCGCGATAACACGCAATGAATGGTTCAAGGCAGGGCAGAATGGAATGTCCCCTGAGATTATGCTGACAACGCCCGCGGTAAATTATGCCGGGGAAACCGTCGCGGAGTATAAGGGAATCCTGTACGGAATATACAGGACGTACCATAAGGAGGATTCGGACGAGATGGAACTGTACCTGCGCAGGAAAGGAGGCGTGTGATGTCCGTAAGTGTGGACAGCCTGGCAGCGTCGATTATGGATGAGCTCCGGGCATACAGCGATGAAGTGTCAGAGGCACTGAAAGAAAGCGTAAAGGAGGCATCCAAGGAGTGCGCGGCAGAAATAAGGGCAAACGCGCCAAAACAAAGCGGAAAATACAAAAAAGGCTGGAAAAGCAGGGTTGAATATGAATCCGGCACGGATATAAGGACGTCAGTTTATAATTCGGCAAAACCACAGCTGACGCACCTGCTTGAGTATGGCCATGCAAAAAGGAACGGCGGACGTGTGGAGGGAAAACCGCATATTCGTCCGGCAGAAGAGCAGCTTGAAAACAAACTTGAAAGAAAGATACAGGTAAAAATGAAGTGATTCCACTTGAAGAGTTTAAGAAAATGCTTGGAAAATCCGGATTTCCGGTTGCATACCATTCCTTCCCGGAAGGGGAGGCGCCGGCAATGCCCTACATCATATACATGACGCCGTACTCCAATAATTTTAAGGCGGACGGAAAGGTATACAGTTCATCCCGCCATATACAGGTAGAACTGTACACGCAGCATAAGGACATGGATGCAGAGGAAAGGGTTGAGAAAGCGCTGGAAACATTTTATTACAAGAAAAGCGAGACCGGACTTGACAGCGAAAGCTGTTACGAAGTCATATACGAACTGGAGGCGTAAGGATGTCAAATAAAAGAAACAAGGTGAAATTTAATATCAAAAATGTGCACTATGCACTGAAAACAGAGGACGGAACGGGATATGGCGTGCCCGTGGCGGTGCCCGGGGCGGTATCAGTGAGCCTGGAGGCGAAGGGGGATTTGTCACCATTTTATGCAGACGGCATTGTGTATTATGTCACATCTTCCAATGGCGGGTATGAGGGGGACCTGGAAATGGCGCTGATTCCTGACCAGTTCCGGCTGGATGTCCTGAAGGAGGAAAAGGATGACAACAGCGTACTGGTTGAAAATGCCAACGCACAGACAAAGGAGTTTGCGCTGGGGTTTGACATTGACGGGGATATCAGGCCGACACGGTTCTGGTTCCTGAACTGCACGGCAACAAGGCCATCAACAGAGTCCTCAACGACTGAGGACAGCAAGGAACCGACAACGGACAAAATATCCCTGACATGTGCGCCAAATTCAGATGGGAATGTGCGCGCGAAGACCACGGAGGACACGCCGGATGAGGTATTTACAAAATGGTATGACACGGTATATCTGCCGGCAGGCGTACCGGGAGGGGGTGCAGGCTCATGACAAGGGAAATAACCATAGGCGGGGAAAAATATAAATTCCGCAGCACGGCAGCCATACCGCGGATGTACCGCATCAGGTTCGGCAGGGACATCTTCGTTGACATGGAAAAGCTGCAGAAGGACATTGAGGACGGGGAAAAGGCACAGGAAGGCAGCAGTATCCCGATAGCTTCCCTTGAAATGTTTGAAAATATTGCATACCTGATGAACAAGCATGGCGACCCGTCACAGCCGGATGATGTTTATGAATGGCTTGACCAGTTTGACGCATTTAACATCTATGAGATTCTGCCGGAGATTCTGGAACTCTGGAACCTCAACAATAAAGGGACGTCAGTCCCAAAAAAAAAGGACGCCGGATAGACAGGGAGGTTAATACCGCATTGTTTCTGCTAAGGGCGGTACAGTGCGGTATTTCCATTTCGGACATGGATTATCTTACGATAGGCATGATTAATGACATGTTCATCGAGATGAAAAATGATGAGTATGATTATCCGCTGATAGCAACGCAGGCGGATATTGATAATTTGTAGGAGGCAGGAATGGCATCAGGGGATAAAATAAAGGGAATAGTCTTAAAAATAGGCGGAGATACACAGGGACTTGCAAAAGCCTTGACAGATGTTAACAAGGACATAAGGGGTACACAGGAAGGCTTGAAGGCAGTAGAGAGGCTGCTAAAAATTGACCCGAAAAATACAATACTGTTAGAACAAAAACAGCGGTTACTGGCAGAGGCAATTGGGGAGACAAGAGAGAAATTAGCGGCACTTCAGAAAGCAGGGACAGAGGCTAATGAGGCACTGGCAAGAGGGGATATTAGTCAGCATCAGTATGACGAATTGCAGCGGGAAATCGTAGCAACAGAAAATACCCTGAAAGGTCTGGAAGCACAGACAAGTACGGCAGGCAACACACTGGATGGATTTGAGGAGAATGTCGGGGATTCGGAAGATGCACTGGAGGAATTGGGAAAGCAGGCAGATGCATCAGGCGATTCATTAAACCTATTGAAAGAGCAAGTAGATGATTCGGCTGATTCGTTTGAAAGACTGACCCAGACAGGGGAAAACCTTAAGAATGTGGGAGCAACCATTGAGGGTGTAGGACAAACGCTCATGCCTGTGTCAAAGACAGTTGCAAATTTTGGCGTTGAAGCAATAAAAACAGCCGCTGATTTTGATTCTGCAATGAGTAAGGTTGCAGCTGTATCAGGAGCTACTGGTGAAGAACTTGAACAGCTTAGAAATAAAGCCAGGGAGATGGGAAAAGAGACAAAATTTTCTGCGTCAGAGGCGGCAGAAGCCATGAACTATATGGCTATGGCAGGGTGGAAAACCGAGGATATGCTTAATGGTATTGCCGGGGTAATGAATCTTGCTGCTGCATCAGGTGAAGATTTAGCAACGACATCAGATATTTTAACCGATACAATGACAGCTTTTCATATAGAGGTAGATGAGACAACGAATGGTGTGGCAAACGTAACACATGCTGCAGATGTAATGGCAGCTGCCATGTCCAACGCAAATACAGATGTTGGTCTTATGGGTGAGGGGTTTAAATATTGCGCACCAGTGGCTGGTGCATTGAGTTTTTCTATAGAGGATACAGCAGAGGCTATAGGTTTAATGTCAGATTCAAGTGTAAAGGGTGAAATGTCTGGTACTGCAATGAGAAAAGTAATGACAGTCCTTGCTGGGGATGTTAAACTCGCGGGTCAAGAAATAGGAAATTTAACAATACGGACAAAAGATTCAAATGGAAAAATGAGAGAGCTGGGTCAAATTTTGAAGGAATGTCGCTATGCATTTTCGCAGTTATCGGATGCAGAAAAATCAGCTAATGCAAAGGCACTGGTGGGGCAGAATGCAATGAGTGGATTTCTCGCATTAATGACCGCGGCACCAGAGAAAATAGACCAGTTACGAAGTGCCATTGACAATTGTGATGGTTCTGCCGAAAACATGACTGCAATCATGCAGGATAACCTGAATGGGCAGCTTACGACCCTGAAAAGCAAGATATCAGAGCTTGCAATAGCCTTCGGTGAAATCCTGATGCCAGCCATACGCGAAGCAGTGAAAATCGTAGGGAATTTTATAGACTGGCTCAATAGTCTGAGCCCAGTAATGAAGACCATCGTCGCCGTCATTGGTGTAATTGTTGCCGCATTAGGACCCGCATTAATGATTGCCGGAAAGATAATATGGTCCATAGGGCAGGTCATGACGATAATACCAGGACTCGTCACTGCGTTTGCATCCGTAAAGACAGCATTAACAGTGGTGACCACGGCAGTAAAGGCATTTAGCGCTGCCCTGATAGCAAATCCCATTGTGCTGGTTATAGCGGCAGTTGCGGCACTGGTGGCAGTATTCATATATTTATGGAATACCTGTGATGAATTCCGGCAGTTCTGGATTGACCTGTGGGAAAGCATAAAAGCAGCTGCCCAGGCAATCTGGGGAGGGATAAAGGACTTTTTTTCCTCGGTCTGGAATGGCATCAAGTCGACAGCCCAGGCAATCTGGGGAGGAATAAAGGATTTCTTTGTATCGACATGGGAAAACATCAAGTCAGCTGCCCAGGCAATCTGGGGAGGGATAAAGGATTTTTTTTCCTCGGTCTGGAATGGCATCAAGTCGACAGCCCAGGCAGTCTGGGGAGGGATAAAGGATTTTCTTGTATCGACATGGAACGGCATCAAGTCAACAGCCCAGACAGTCTGGGGAGGGATAAAGGATTTTTTTGTATCGACATGGAACGGCATCAAGTCAAAGGCAGAGACAATCTGGGGCGGCGTACAGGACTTTTTTGCTTCGACATGGGAGAATGTGAAGACTGCGACAGGGACAGCCTGGAATGGGATAAAAGATTTCTCCACATCAACATGGGGAAGCATCAAGGCGGGAGTATCTTCCATAGCTCAGGGGCTTGGCAGTAGTGTTGCGGGTCATATCAGAAACCTCAAGGGCAAGATTGTGGGAATATGGAATGAAATTCGGCAGTCCACATCGGCAGCGTGGAATAACGTGGTGGCAGGGGTGCAGGCAGCGTTAGGAAATCTCGGTCCCAGTGTCAGGGAAGGATTTCAGGAAGCAATTGAGTTTATAACGACTCTGCCAGCTAAGGCAATTGGATGGGGCAAGGACTTTGTAATGGGGCTTATAGATGGCATCAGGCAGAAAATCAATGCCATATTGGAACCGATTAGGGACATTGCAGACAAGATTAGGGAGTTTCTGCATTTCTCACGTCCGGACAAGGGACCCCTCCGGGATTATGAAAAATGGATGCCGGATTTCATGCACGGACTGGCGCAGGGGATTAAAGACAACCAGGGACTTGTAACGGATGCCGTCAACGGACTGGCTGAAAATATGTCCATACGTGGAAGCGTGTCACTTGAGGCACAGGCAGACAGCCATGGATTTGGCACGAACGGAGTCTCTGAGATGCTGAAAGTGATGAAACAGTATCTGCCGTATCTGGCTGAAAACAGGGAGGTCGTGCTCGATTCCGGAGAAACAATAGGTGCACTTGCCCCTAAGATGAATATGGAATTCCGCAGGCTTGACATGCGTGAAAGAGGTCGGTAATGAATGCATTAACCAATGGCGTGGAAATAGAGGTAATATCCACGGGCACAAAATACCATACCCTGGATGACTGGGGACTGGCGATTGGTAACAACAACTGCATAGGGGCACCGGAGCAGGAGACATATTATGTGGACGTCCCGGGGGCGAACGCTTTCCTTGACCTGTCAGAAGCACTGACAGGCATGCCGGTATATAAATCGAGAGCCATAAGCATAGAGCTTGGCGGCATAAGGAACAGGATGGACTGGGACAATATTGTTTCTGACCTGAGGAATAAGGTACACGGACGCAGATGCAAAATCATCTTTGACAATGACATTGACCATTACTGGACAGGCAGGCTTTACGTCGAGGAGTTTGACCGCATAAGGCAGCTGGGCACGATGAAATTAAACATGCCCAGCGCTGAGCCTTACAAATATGACCTGCAGTCATCAGCGGAGGAATGGTTATGGGATCCGTTTAACTTTGAGACCGGGGTAATCAGGACAATCGAAAGACAGACGGTGGATGGGGAATTAAGCATTTTCATTCCAGGGGGGACAATGACGTCGGTTCCGGTATTTGAGGTATCCGGCATTGCCTCGGCTGAATTTACGGTATCGGATGGACAAAACACATTCAGCATGATGAACGGAAAGAACAGGTTCCCGCGGTTGAAAGTATGTGGTGAATCAGATGTCATGCTTGTATTCAGAGGCAGGGGCACAGTTTTGATTGATTACAGGGGGGGAAGCTTATAATGTATGAAATTTTAATGGACGGAAGGCACTTATGGTATCCGGGGGATAAAGAGTGTGTGGTCTTTTCCCCCACCCTGACGGAATCCCTGAATGACGCGGGGTATCTGGAATTCAAGATCCCGCCGGACAATCCCCTGTACAGCCGGATACTTGAACGGATATCCATGATACAGGTGCTGAAGGACGGCAGTGAAGTGTTCTACGGAATGGTAAAGGAGACATCAGTAAACTTTAGGCGTGAAAAGAATGTCTATGCAGTCGGGATACTTTCCTTCCTGGCTGACTCCATACAGCCCCAGAAAAAGTTTCAGGATGTCACGCCGTATGCTTTTATAAACGAACTTGTGCAGAAACATAACGAACAGGTAGAAGAAAGGAAGCGCTTTGAAGTCGGTGCAGTCACCGTACGTGATTCCAATGACAGCATTTACAGGTACACCAACTATGAAGATACCCTGACAGCGTTAAGGGAAAAGATATGTGACAAATTAGGCGGATATATAAGGGTAAGGCGTACCAATGGCAGAAACATTCTGGATGTGGTCACGCTGGAGGATTATGGGAAGACGTGCGGGCAGGCTATAGAGTTTGGCGAGAATCTGCTGGATTATGCAGAAAGTACGTCCACGGATGAAATTGCAACGGCGGTACTGCCAAGGGGACACCAGCTGGATGAGAGCCCGGTCGAGGGGCTTCCGGCATATCTGACGATAGAATCCGTCAATGATGGAAAGGATTATGTCTGTAACGAGGACGCCGTAAAGAAATTTGGATGGATTAAAAGGGTGGTGGATTTCAGCGATGTAACGCTTCCCGAGAATCTGATAAAAAAGGCGCGGGAATGGCTCACAGACAAACAGTTTGCAAGCCTGACACTCGAACTCAATGCAATAGACATGTCAGTACTGGACAGGGACATCCAGTCATTTGAGCTTGGGGATTACATCCATGCGATAGCCAGTCCGTTTGGAATGGATTCCTGGTTCCCGGTACAGCAAAAGACAACATGCCTTTCTGATGCGTCACAGAATACCATAGTATTAAGCAATACTGTCCGGAAATCATATACACAGCAGCTGGCGAGTACGGAAAAGGGAATAGCGCAAAGACTGCCGCAGAAAGGTGAAATACTTCAGGCGGCAAAGAATAACGCATCCGCCCTGATAAAGCAGGCAACCAATGGATACATAGCCCTGAAGATGGATGACAAGGGCAATCCGTGCGAGCTGCTGATAATGGATTCCAAAAATATTGATGAAGCCCGGAAAGTATGGCGCTGGAACCTCAATGGCTTTGGATATTCCAGCACCGGATATAATGGGGAATATGGTCTTGCAATGACAATGGATGGTGCGATTGTTGCCGATTTTATCACGGCAGGGACAATGTGTGCAGACAGGATTAAGGGTGGAACACTGCAGCTTGGAGGTATGGAAAATACTTCGGGCGTTGCGCATATTTGTGACGAGTCCGGAAATGTGCTGGTGACACTGGACAAAGGTGGGATAACCCTTGCTCCGACGGTCAAAATTGCATGGGCAAACCTGGATGAGGCTGACGATAAAGTGACGCAGCTGGCAGAAGACACGATTAAGACGACAAATGTTGTAGCGGAGAATCTGCGTGTAAAAACGGCAAACATTGAAGGTGAATTAAGCGCGGATAAAATTACGTCGGGAACGTTGCAGGGGGTTGCGATAATTTCAAAAGATGCCGATGAGACGCATTCCATTAAGGTAAGTATAGGAGAAATTAAAGGATTTCAGGAGGAAAAAGAGGTTGGATCGCTGGATTTTTCAGATGGCACCAGGGAGGATGGAGTGTTGCGCCCCTCCATGCGTTGGCGGGCTCAACAGGCAATGAGTATAAAAACTCCACGGTTTTATGTCTCAGAAAATCCATCACAGAGTGCAGATGTAACCAGATGTAGAAGTACGGATATTACCGTGGTAACAGGAGTGTCGGGAGGTGGGGACAAAATAACCTGTACAACTAAAACACTTAGGTTTATAAATGGGATTCTCGTAACAGCTTAGAAAGGAAATGGGGTTATGCTGTATTTGGCAAAAAAGGACGATGAAAAATTTTATGTGAATCCAGAGGATGCAAAACAATACACCGATGAAGGGTATGAGATTGTTAATACTGAAACAGGGAAACATCTGACATTGGAAGAAATTATGGCACTGAAGCCGGTAACCTTTGAAGTAAGCCTGTAAAGATTGGAAGGTGATAGAATGGCAAATATATCAGTGTTTTTAAGCAATATGATGAAAGCCATGTATGGGAAGGATGTACGTCAGTCCATACATGATGCTATTGCTGCCATAAACAGTAGTGTTGAAGGGTCGGCGGCAGTTGCGGAAACAAAAGCAGCAGAGGCAGCAGCAAGTGCAGCGACAAGCGTTGCTGCAAAAAACAGGGCAGAAAAAGCCGCTGATGATGCCAATAAGAGCAAACTTTCTGCGGCATCATCAGAACAGGTAGCAGTGGCAAGGGCTACGGAAGCGACAGAAGGCGCCAACGCTGCCATCACCGCAGAACGCGATACAAGAAAGGCACGTGACAAGGCGCTTGAAATACTGGCAGATGTAGTTGATAAACTGGCAGCAGGATTTTTTAACGGTGCAAAAGGCGACAGGGGAGACACAGGCGACAAGGGTGATAAAGGCGACAAGGGCGATAAGGGTGATAAAGGCGACAAAGGTGACAAAGGTGACAGGGGAGACAGCGGCATAATAGTGCCAGTCAATGGGATGTTTAACCTAATCGGTGATGAGGATGGAAACCTGTGGGCTATATACCCGGATGATGCAGGTAGTGCGCCCGCCTTTGAGACGGATGAGGATGGAAACATTTACATGATAGTTTCGGACAACGAGAAAGGAGCAAGTGCATGAAACTGTTGATTGGAAATTTTAGGGGTCCCGAAGGCAAACAGGGAAAAAAGGGGGAGATGGGTGAAACCGGTGCCACGGGACAGAGGGGCAGCAGATGGACAAGCGGGACGGCGGTGACCGGTACCAGCACGGCCGGGACAATATTCCCTGAAACCAACATAACGGACGCAAAGCTGTATGATTATTACGTCAACACTGATACCGGAAATCTGTACGAATGCACAGTGGCAGGCGCGGCAGATGTGGCGGAGTGGACGCACATTGGAAACATAAGGGGACCAGCGGGCGCCACCGGACCGGCAGGGAGCATCTCCGAAATAGAGGAGCAGAAGCCTACATATACCGAGGCTGCGAAACTTGAAAACATAAGCAGCGGGGAAACCGTAAAGGTTGCATTTGGAAAGCTGAAAAAAGCGGTATCGGTGTTAATTGCACATTACACCCAGAAAGCTACGGCGGCAATACTTGGTCATGTGAAACTGTCCAACAGCGCGGCAATTACAAAAACCGGGGAGTACGCCCTTGACGCAGTCGAAAAAAATGCATCCGTGGCGGGGACGCTGGCGAACCTCATTGCCCAGCAAAATAGCAATTTAAATAATTATAAAAGTATTATGTCCAGAAAGTATAATACTAACTGGGGGCGTTCACTAATAGTGCCTGGATTAGCGCACGGATTCATTATTATTTCTCAACATTCAGTATATACAGTTTGGGTTGCGGGCAGCTTAAACACATTTGGGGTGAACACTACATCACTATGCGGAGCTAACGATGCTACATTTACATGTGAAAAAGAAAATGGAACACTAACAGTTACCATTCCATATGATGCTGGAATTACATATATAGGTAGATAAATTGCTATTTAGACGGTAAATATGTAACCCGTAAACCTTATTAATAAAAAGAAAGGATCTGAAAATATGAATGAAATAATTACAGCCAGTGGTGCAAATTACACCGTAGAAAATGTAACCACAGGAATTAACACAATATCCTTTACAGTCACTGATCCGGCAGCTGGTGATGTAGAGGCAGTTTTTAAGGAAGTAAAAGAACTGACAGTAGGGGATACGAAAGGGACAGTTTATGGTGAATATCCTGATGTTGAATTTGAATCCCTTATGATCAGTGCGGATGGAAAAGTCGCAGTGACCATGCATATCCTTGACGCGACAGAAAAGCAGATCAGGGAACTGCAGGTATCGCAGGCAGAGCAGGATGAAGCTATAGCAGCAATGATGTTTGGAGGTGAAGTATGATGAGTAATGCTGTAAAAAATATAATGCTGCGTGCGATCAACAAACGCTTGGCAGCAGGTGAAAAGTTTGAGGATATAATAAAGAGCTATCCCAGACTTACGAATAAAGAGATTGAAGAAATAAAAGCAGCACTTTGAGAGGAGAAAATAGAAATGAAAGCAAAAATATGTGCTCTTTTGGGAGCGGTGGGCAGTATGGTGGTTTCTGCGTTTGGAGGATGGGACAGTGGACTGGTAACGTTAATATTATTTATGGCAATTGATTACATAATGGGGCTGATTGTGGCTGGAATTTTTCGGAACAGCCCCAAAACACAGTCAGGCGCATTAGAGTCAAGAGTCGGGTGGAAAGGGCTCTGCCGTAAATGCGTAACCCTTCTGTTTGTCCTTGTTGCTTATCGGTTAGACATAATCATAGGAGTAAATTACATTCGCAATGCAGTTATAATAGGTTTTGTGGCAAATGAGCTGATATCAATCGTGGAGAATGCCGGATTGATGGGAATTCCCTTGCCGCCTGTACTGAACAGTGCAATTGATATCCTTACGAAGGAAACGGAGGAGAAAGCAGAGAATGGGAAAAACAACGGAAATTGAAGAACTTGTATTGGATTTATCCGGATGGAACGAAGCAGAGTCTTATGCGGCAGTAAAGGCATCCGGTGTCAATTATGTAGTTTTGAAGGCGGTTAACAAGAGGCTGAAAGCCGACAAGAAGTTTGAACAGCATCTAAAAGGCTGCAACGAAGCAGGAATGAAAGTAATCGCAACGTATCATTATAGTTATGCGACGACACCGGAAGCAGCCCGACAGGCAGCCAGTGCATGGATAAGGATAGTCAACGTAAGATGCAATCTGTTTATCCTTGACTGGGAAGATACAAGCCTGCCCAAGGACAGTAAAGCGTTAGAAGTCATCAATGCTTATGCTGATGAAATATACAAGGCAGGGTATCAGTTTGCTGTATACACAGGGCTTAGCTGGTACAACAGCTATTTAAAAAAGTATGCGGACAAACTGCCTTACGAGTTTTGGATCGCCCGATACTACGCAGGCTATAAAGGATTTACGATAGATGATTCTGTAAATGCAAAATATATGCCCGTGATAGGACATAATCTAATTGGGTGGCAGTATACATCAAGCGGAAATATACCTGGCATAAAAGGAAACGTAGATTTGAGCAGATGGTACAATCTTCTATTAACGAACAATGTCAATACATCGAAGATTCCGGCAGACTGTAACCCATACGCAGAACCAACAGTCCTTGTCAGGTTTGGAACCCATGGAGAGGGGACAAAATGGGTTCAGTGGTATTTGTGGCGCTTTGGACTTATAGATGAGTCTGGCATAGACGGCATATTTGGTATAAAAACAAACGTAGCAGTGAAAGAATCCCAAAAGAGACTTGGGACCATTGCAGACGGAATTGTTGGAAAAATTACACGTGCACTATATAGGAAAATATGTTAAGATTATAAAAAACAAGTATATTTTATTTTTTCAATGGGAGTCAGTACTATTACATCCAACATCAATGTGCATATGAACTGGCTCATTTCGAAATGATTTGCGCAATTGTATACCAGCTGACAAGAAATCTTACACCAGAGGAAATCAAAGAGTCTGGATTCGACAAGTACTATGTGGATCATACGCTGGCGCTCTGGCCGCAGGCGGCAGGTGGCATTCCGTTCAATGCCTGTGAATTTCAGTCCAAGGGTGATGTCATCACAGACTTGACAGAGGACATGGCAGCAGAGCAGAAGGCGAGGACGACATATGACAATATCCTCCGTCTGGTTAAAGATCCTGATGTCTGTGACCCAATCAGGTTTCTGCGTGCGAGAGAGATTGTGCATTTCCAGCGGTTCGGTGAAGCACTCCGAATTGCACAGGAGAACCTTGACTCGCGCAATTTTTATGCATTTAATCCTGAGTTTGACAAATAATATCATATATGCAACTGCAAGATGGAAAAGTAAACTACGGTGGTGCTTTTTTAAGAAGCACCACCGTAGTTTATACAGGTTATAATAGAAATGCCTTCAGATTTCCGTCAAGACTACCAGCCAGTTCTGTCAAATCCTCAGTAAGGGTTTCAAGATTTTCAATTTCATACATCATCCGCTCGGTTGCATCTGTCGCACTTTGTGAGAGGGCGGCATTATCAATGGCAGATTCCGACAATTCGGAAATAATATGTGACATGTTATCTTTTGCCAGGTTCATCTCTGACACGTTTGTCTGCATGGTGATTTCCTTGTCCGTGATCTGTGCGATATCGGATGCAATCTCACTAAAAATTTGTCTTGTTTTATCAATGTTAATCTCCTGATGTTCCAAAGTGTCTTTGATTGTATCCATTACGGAGACAATTCCACTTGTCTTTTCGACCAGAGACAGGATGTTTTGTCCGATTTTGGCTGCAGAGCTGTTGGACTCCTCTGCCAGCTTCTGGATTTCCTGTGCGACCACGGCAAAACCCTTTCCTGCTTCACCTGCGCGGGCTGCCTCGATACTTGCATTTAAGGCGAGTAGATTTGTCTCATCTGCAATGTTAGTAATATATTCGGTCACAGTTTTGATTTGCTCTACGGAGTCGTTCGTAACACAAACATGGTAACCAATTTCTGCCACGGTTTCGCGGGAATTTTTGCTGCTCTCGGAAAGCTCGTCTAATATATTCTTGCTGTTTTCAGAAAGGGCAGCCATGTGATTGGACAGGAGATTAATGTTTTCTATCTGTTCCAGCATCATGTCAATTGCATTCCGGGTAGTTTCAACATTCTCAGTTGCACTGCGTGTACCGGATTCCTGGTTGGTCGCCTTTTCATAAATTTGCCCAACACTATCGCGCATCTCTTTTGCGGCAGTGACATTTTTTCCGGACATATCATTTAACTGTCCCGCGGCCTCCGTAAGCTTTAGCATTCCGGCCTGGATATTTTTTAAAAGACCATCAATTTTGGTTCGTAGTTTTTCTGTTCCGGCGGCCAGTTCACCAAATTCATCCTTACGATTGATGCGAACCAGCCGCCCATCGGAAAGATCGCCTTCGGAAACTTTTAGGAGCACCTTGCGCACGTCGTGAAGCACTTTGGTCAGTCCGCCTATGTAACAGAAAATAAAAATAGCCACAGCAACCAGTATGATGGCAGATGCCAAAGCAGATGTCAGAATATAGCGTGTCATCAGGCTGTCCAGTTCCGCGCTGGGAGTGGATGCCATTAGCGCTCCGATAACCGACTGGTCACTCGACTGCACAATAGGAATAATATAGGCGTGGTACATTTTTTTGTCAATTTCGATATTTCGGTACCAGAGCTGCGCTCCTTGGCCAAGTGTATATGCTTTGATATTTTCTCCGGCTTTCATGCCAATCCAGCGAATATTATCTTCGTTACAGATAGAGGTCATGACTGCCATGTCCTGATAAAAGAATGTGATGTCAACGTCAGTTTCTTCCTTTAAATCATCTACAACAAAGGCTGCGAGACATTGAAGTTCATTCCGCGCCACACATATCCGTCGTCCTTCAGTGAATAATCTCCATACCCCTGGCTGTTGTACAGGTTCATTGCTGCCAGTGCACTGGATTTCAGGCGGCTTTTCGTCTGATTGTACATTCCGGAACGGAATTGAATCAAACCAATAATCAGGGACAGAATTGTCAGAAGTAAAAGAGGAACACAGCATAGGGTAAGCATTTTTTGCTTGAATTTCATATTCATCCCTCCCTACATTGCATCTTTTGTAATGACAGTGACACCAGTGTCAGTAGTGGTATTGGTGTCTGTGTAGGTGCCTTCAAGAGCCTGGATGGCAATTGTCATGCCGTCATGTCCCATGACCTTTGGATTTTGCGGCATAGTAGCATAGATGGTTCCATCTGCCACAAGGGAGAGTACGGCATCCGAAGTATCAAATCCCACAACTGTGCTTTCTGCGGCAGCTTCCTTCACGGCGTTTCCGATAGTAACAGTCGTTCCCTCATTGGTGCCGAAAAATCCAATATAGTTCTGGGCAAGTCCTTCCTTTACAGCATTTGTGACATTGTCTGCGTTATCCTGCATAAATACTGTCTCTGCGAGTGTGAAGTCCGTTCCTTCAAATGCCTGACGGAATCCGTTTTCCCGCGCTACGCAGGGAGCAGTGTCGACAGTGACACCCATTACTCCGATTGTGCCGCCTGTTATTCCTTTTTCGCGCAATGCCTCTATCATGGTTTCGCCGGCGGTTTTTCCGGCAATAGTATTATCGGTTGAAAGTGCTGTCACACAGTCGTAGCTTGCGGCACTGTCAACATATACGATTTTACATCCGGACTCAGCGGCTTTTTGCAGACTTGCATTGATGCCGTCTTTGCTGTTTGCGGCAATCAGAATGGCGTTTGCACCGTTTGCGACAGCGTCATCAATACATGCGCTTTGCAGTGCGTCGTCATGGGAATCGGGACCAGTCCATTTGTAGGTAATATTTCCTAATTCTTTGGCAGCATCCAGGCATCCATCGTCGATGGACTTCCAATAGCTGTCTGCCAAATCCATTGTAATCAGGTAGACAGTATAGTTCGTTCCGGTAGTCGGTGCAGTTTGCGTGCCGGATTTTTCAGTATTGTCATCCGGACTTACTGCCTGTGCCGGTGAGACTGAGGATGGCTCGGAGGTTACGGCAGATACCATGGGGTGTTCAGGCATTATTATTTCGGGTGTTGTGTTTGCACCACATCCGATTAACAAGAAAATGCCAGACAAAATACTTAGTAACAAAGTTCTTTTCGCTCTCATTTTTGCTCCTTTCATTTATGCAAATCTCAATAACTTTTTACTGGCGTGTTGTGTAAATGCAGATTTTACATATTATGCCAGAATATATTAATAATACAATATTTTGAGCAGAATAACAACGTATTTGTTTGAATATGTCAAAATTATCGTAACAGTTCAGCCTTCATTTTCCTGTTAGAGGTATTGAGAATTTTAATTCTTTTTAAAGCCAATATAAGTGTGCTATAATGGTAAAAAATGTATTTTATAGCGAGCAGATATGAATATGCCTGAAATCTGTAGATAAGCATGGCAATTGGCAGGAATGGAGATTATGAGTTTATGTTGGAAGATGCATTTGAGGTTTTGATTGTAGAAGACGATGACACATTGGCAGCAGGACTAGGACGTGCATTGATGTCCCGAGAGCTTAAGGTTGAATGCTGTGGGCTTATAAGTTCTGCACGTACCAGGATGAAAGGCAAAAAATATGCGCTGGTCATACTGGACGTAAATTTGCCTGATGGGGATGGATTTGATTTCCTGCGTGAAATAAAGCGATTATATGATACGCGTGTTATTATGCTGACTGCAAATGATTTGGAGATGGACATTGTTGCAGGCTTGGAAGCGGGTGCGGATGATTACATAACAAAGCCGTTTAGCCTGGCAGTTCTGCGTGCACGTATCAATACGCAGCTGAGGAATTTGAATAAAGAAACGGACAATGAATCGAATGGAAAAATAGATACAGAAAACAGGGAAATTACGACAATCATAATTGATGAGTATGTGTTTGACTTTGTAAAAATGCAGTTTTCCTATAAGGATACATTGATTGAATTGAGTAAAACAGAACAAAAGCTTTTGTGGTGTCTTGTGAATAATAAGGGCATCACGCTCAGCCGCAGCTTTCTGATAGACTATATATGGACAGATGGCGCAGAGTATGTGGATGAAAATGCACTGTCTGTAACTGTTAAGCGGCTTCGGGATAAACTGTCTGCACAGCAGCATATCAAAACGGTTTATGGCGTGGGATATGTCTGGAAATAATGATGAGAAAAGCACTTTCAAACGATTGATTGGTATGCGTGTAAAGCACACAGGAGGTATAAAAATGATTTATATATCTTGCATGGTTATGGTATGTTCCATTGTCATTGTACTAATTTACAGACACCAGACTGTGAAAACCTTTGAGAGCCTGAACAGCATGATAGATGGTATATTGGAAAACACTTTCGATGAGAAAGTCTTTGATGAGTCAAGATTCTCCGCACTTGAGAGCAAGCTCGCACATTATCTGCTTGCTTCACAGGTGTCCTCGCGGAATGTGGTGCAGGAGCGGGAAAAAATCAAAGGTCTTATCACAGATATTTCGCATCAGACCAGAACACCCATATCCAACATTTTGCTATACAGCGAAATGCTAATGGAGGACAGCCAGCGGGACGAAGACCGGCAAAACCTGGAAGCACTGCATCAGCAGGCGGAAAAGCTGAATTTCTTGATTGCCTCACTCGTAAAACTTTCAAGGCTTGAATCCGGTATCATTACAGTAAAGGCAGTGCGTGGCAATGTATGGGAGCTGGTATCAGAGATATGCAGCCAGTACGAGCCGCTTGCAGAACAAAAAGGGCTGTACATGCATTTTATACAATCGAATGATGATAATGACTGCATGGCAAAATATGATAAAAAGTGGACAATGGAAGCGGTCGGAAATATCGTTGACAATGCGATAAAGTATACGGACAGAGGTGGAATCACGGTAGCTGTGAAACCATATGAAATGTTCTGCTGTATTGAGATAAGCGATACAGGAATTGGTATCCCGGAGGAGGAGGCGACACTCATTTTCAAAAGATTTTACCGTTCGCAGTCTGTCAGCCGGATACAAGGCGTCGGGGTAGGGCTTTATCTGGCAAGGGAAATTATTTCGGCAGGAAACGGATATATTAAAGTTCAATCGAAATTAGGGGAAGGAACAAAGTTTTTTGTATATCTTCCAAGATAAGACAGAAGCTTCAAATCTTTCAAAACCGTAAGATTTCATTTTATTCCGGAAAGAATGTGGAAAGAATGATGTGCGATAATAAAATACAACAAAAATTTCACAAATGGAGGAATCATATGAATATCTTATCAACAAGCGATTTGAAAAAAGTTTATGGGAGTGGCGAAAATGAGGTACATGCGCTGGATGGTGTGAATCTGTCAGTTGGGAAGGGGGAGTTTGTCGCCGTAGTCGGTACGTCAGGCAGTGGAAAGTCAACGCTGCTGCATATGCTTGGCGGACTGGACAGACCGACATCAGGCAGCGTGTCCGTTGACGGAAAAGAAATCTTTACCCTGAAGGACGAGGCGCTTACCATATTCCGCCGACGGAAAATTGGGTTTATTTTCCAGAATTATAATCTGGTGCCGGTATTGAATGTCTATGAGAACATTGTTTTGCCGGTACAGCTTGACGGAAATGAGCCAGATAAGGACTATATTGACAGCATTATCGAAACACTGGGACTGTCAAGCAAGCTGGCGAATCTGCCGAACAATCTTTCCGGAGGGCAGCAGCAGCGCGTTGCAATCGCGAGGGCGCTGGCGGCAAAACCCGCAATTATTCTCGCAGATGAGCCGACGGGAAATCTGGACAGCAGGACAAGCCAGGATGTCATGGGACTGCTAAAAATTACGAGCCGCAAATACACGCAGACCATTGTGATGATCACACACAATGAAGAAATCGCCCAGCTTGCAGACCGTATTATCCGCATAGAGGACGGACATATTGTAATGGGTCAGAACGGAGGGCGGATATCATGAATGTGGCAAACAGGAAATGCATACGGAACATCAGCTTCAAATCACTCCGGTCGGCAAAATTAAAGAATATCGTGTCAGTCCTGGCGATAGCGCTTACAACACTGTTGTTCACGGCGCTTTTTACGATTGTAACATCACTGGTGCATGGCATGGAGCAGCAAAATTTCAGACAGGTTGGCGGGTATGCACATGGCGGATTCAAATTTCTGACCTATGATCAGGTGCAGGAGCTGAAGGATGACCCTCTCATCAAAGAGTATGGTGTCAGGCATTTTGCCGGCATGGCAACAGAAAGGCCATTCCATAAAAGTCATGTGGAAATGAGCTGGTGTGACCCCAACATGGCAAAGTGGATGTTCCTGGAGCCAATAGAGGGGCGGCTGCCAAAGGAAGGGACAAACGAAGCGGCAACCGATTTAAAGGTACTGGAGCTTCTTGGGGTAGAGCCCGAAATAGGTGCACAGTTTACGGTTCCGATTACCATGAAGGGACAGACTGTCACGGAAACATTTACGCTATGCGGCTGGTGGGAATATGACGAGGTAACTGTGGCAAATCATATTTTGATACCGGACAGCAAGGTTGATGAGGTGATTGCCAAGTTTGATCCTGCAAATTTGGATGTAATGGCTGGAATCTATAATTTGGATGTGATGTACAAAAGCAGTCGGAACATAGCAGAAAATAACAAAACAATTCTTGCGCGTCACGGTTATCAATGTGAGGAACCGAGTCAGGATCATTATATCAATAATGGTGTGAACTGGGGATATATGTCAGCCCAGATGAACGGAAGTCTGGATGGCATGACAATTATTTCCGTTATAGGCATTCTTGCCCTGATCATATTTACAGGATATCTGATTATTTACAATGTTTTTCAGATATCTGTCTCAAATGACATCCGTTTTTATGGCATGCTCAAAACCATAGGGACAACAGGCAGACAGATTCGGAGAATCTTATATATTCAGGCATATTCGTTATCTGCGGCGGGCATACCGCTTGGAATGGCAGCCGGATATTTCTGCGGTATTATCCTGACAAAACCAATTGCGGCACAGCTGCAGGGCATAAGGCTTGAACTGTCTTCCGTAAGTCCGCTGATATTTCTGTTTTCCGCGTTATTTGCGCTTCTGACCGTAGTGATCTCATGCCGCAAGCCCGCAAAATACGCTGCAAAAGTATCACCGGTAGAGGCAGTTCGATATGTGGAGGGGGAAAATATAAAGCGTTCGGTTAAAAAATCGAAAAAGGGCGCTTCCGTGCCCAAAATGGCATGGTCCAATATCGGAAGAAACCGTGTAAAGACAGCCGTGACGGTGATTTCCCTCTCCCTTGCCGTTGTGCTCCTGAATCTGACGGTGACGTTTTCCAATTCTTTTGACATGGGAAAATATGTAGATAAATTCATCAGCGTGGATTATCTGGTGGCAAACGCTTCGCACCTTGAGGTGAACGGTATCTTTTGGGATGAGAATATTGCCGTGGAAGAGGATGTGATTGCAGCGATTCATGAACAGAAGGGCATCGCGGACAGCGGCAGGACGTATGGTTTCTCTGCGCAGGGTCATGTTCCGGAAGAATTTTACAGGAAAAGGTATACTAGATACCTGCCACAAGAAACTGTGGATGCGATGCTCCAGGATTCCGTAAAATCAAACGGACAGGCAATGGATAATGTCAATCTCTATGGAATGGAAGATTTCTGCCTTGACAAGCTCAGGGTTATAGAGGGCAGTCTTGACAAGCTGCACGAAGGTGGGAATTATGTCGCGGCGGTGTATGTGCCGGATGATTATGGAAACGTGAATCTGGATTCAGGATTCAACTGGGCAAGAGTCGGGGACATGGTAACAATCAGGTATGTGGAACAGTGTGAATACTATAACCCAGAGACGGGCGAGGTTTATGAGGATGATGCTCATATCCCGGACAGTGTACCGGTTTCATCACGGCCGGTTGTCTATCATGACAGGGATTATGAGGTGGCGGCGCTGGTGGTTGTCCCCAATCAGATGAATTACCGTTTTTATAGCGGTGCACAGTTTGTCATGGGGGCAGATACATTCCTTCAGGAGACAGAATCATCGGCAGTAATGTATTATGCGCTTGACGTGGAGCATGATAACCCGCAATATAGTGAGGACATGGACAGCTTCCTGGCTGACTATACAGAAAACATTGCGGACGAGTATGGATATGAGAGCCGTAGGAAGCAGGAAGCAGAATTTTCTCAATTTAGGAATATGTTTGCATTCGTGGGAAGCGTACTTAGCCTTATCGTAGGACTTGTTGGAATCCTGAATTTCATAAACTCCATTGTCACAGGAATCCTGTCACGCAAGAGGGAGCTTGCCGTATTGCAGGCGGTAGGCATGACAGGAAGGCAGCTAAAACAGATGCTTATTTTAGAGGGACTATATGAATCCATCGGTTCCATTCTGGTTACAGTGGCGTTTACCATACTGACTGCGCCATTTGCAGGCAATCTGCTTGGCAGCATGTTTTGGTTCCTCACCTATCAGTTTACGATTTCGCCAGTATTGATCATTGCCCCGCTATTTGCACTGCTGGGCATTATGATACCTTATCTGTCATATCAATTCATGGTGAAAAAATCCGTGGTCGAGAGACTGCGCGAAGCAGAATAAGAATAGGAGTGGCGGCCTACTCATGGTAGGTCACCACTCTGTCGTTTTCATAGATTCTCGTCTTCCCGTCAGGAATCAGGGATTCATCACCGCGCATAATCATCGCGATTAACTCGTCTGGCGCAAGGTCAAGCTCGGATATGGTATGGCCGCACCATGGATGCGTCCTGTCAATCTTTGTCTCTTCAAGCTGCTCATTGCCGCTCGGATTGTAGGAGGGCGCACTTAAAATGATGCTGTCGCCAGCCTTTATCAAAGTGTCTCCTTTCGTAATGATGGTCTCGTGATTGCGTTTTATCATAAGGGCAAGGGAGCCCGTGGGAAAGCACACTTCCTTGATAAGCTTGTTTTCCCAGTGGTGTCCCTTCGGGATAAACATGCGTATCAGCGTGATGGCGGAATCTTCCTGGTAGTCGTTGAATGTCTTTCTGACATCGGCATTCTCGTCAATCATGTCAAGCTTCTGGGCAGCCCTTGGCAGGAGCGTTCCCTGTATTGCCACCGAAAAGAGCGACACCATAAACACAATGTGGAACAGATTGTGCGGCATGATGATTCCGCCAGCCACAGCCATAATGGCAAAAACGGAAGATGAGGCGCCCCTAAGACCTGCCCACGACACCAGAAGACACTGCCTTGCGGAGCAGCGAAATGGCTTTAACAGCAGGAAGACCGCGACAGGCCTGGCAATCAGGGTCAGTATGATTGTGATGACAATTGCCGTAAAGATGACGTCGGACATTTCGTGCGGAATCGTCAAAAGCCCCAGCAGGAAAAAAATAAGAATCTGTGCAAGGGAGGTCACGCCGTCAAAAAAAGGAATCAGCGTTGCCTTGCTCGTGATTTTGCTGTTGCCGATAATAATGCCCATTATGTACACGCTCAGATACGCATTGCCACCCAGAATCTGTGACAGGCCGTAGCATATAAGAACCATTGCAATCATAAAAATCGTGTCAAGTCCTTCAGAAATCAGCTCCGTCTCTGTCATCAGCCATATGGTCAGCTTTGCAAATATTACGCCGACAAGACCGCCCACCACCAGCTGTAAGAAGATGCGAAGCACAATGTGCTCTGCCTTGCCGGAATCAATGATGCCCATGGCGATAAATGTGAGCATATATGCCATGGGGTCATTACTTCCACTTTCCATTTCCAGAAGGGAGGCCGTACTGTCTTTCAGGTTCAGCTTTTTCTGGCGCAGTATGGCAAATACGCTTGCCGCGTCGGTTGAACCCAGCACGGCGCCGACCAGGAAGCTTTCCGGCCAGGTATAGTTTAAAACCAGTCTGACAAACAGTGCAGTGGCCATGGCAGTGACAGCCACGCCGATTGTCGATAAAAGGACGGATTTTGCCGCTACATCCCGCGCAAGCGTCCATTTCAGGTTAAAACCGCCGTAGAACATGATGAACAGAAGCGCAATGGAACAGATATTTTCTGCAAGCCAATAGTCGTCAAAAGGTATCTTGAAAATACCGTCACTTCCAAACAGCATCCCGATAAACATAAACAGAATCAGTGCCGGCATACCAAATTTCCCGGAAAATTTTTCAGCCATCACACAGAGTAATATCACAATTGCAACAAGCAGTAAGACAAAAGTCATAAATCCACCTTTCCTCAATGAATCCAACAATATAGTTTTCTAATATTATCCTAAACTGAATTGGCAAAGGTTTCAAGTCCAATTTAGTTTAGGGCGGTACAATCCTTCGATTCAGGAAAAATTGATTGTTAGCAGAAATTGTATATGGTAACACCAGTTTACAACTTTTGGATTTTTTTGAACCCTGATAAAACGTACCCCT
>CARTDA010000017.1:0-71718 GCA_949066965.1 uncultured Lachnospiraceae bacterium | reverse complement strand
CACACAGCTGAATGCCACTAATCGGTCGAAGGCTTATCCTGGACGGTATGGGAATGTTGGGAAAGAGGATGTACGGATAATTTTTGTGTTCGGTTTTGAGGGAACAACCTCATTAATAGTATTATGGTAAATGGCGAAGTAGCTCAGTTGGCTAGAGCACGCGGTTCATACCCGCGGTGTCGAGGGTTCGAATCCCCCCTTCGCTATCTTTTTTATTTTATATTTTCTTTTATATTGACTTTGTTATGTAAAAGTGATAGAATTTGATAGTATTCAATTAGAACTATGAGCTGACTTGTTCTGCAAATCATTCCATTTGAATTGCGGAACAAGTCAGTTTTTGACTTATGGAGAGTACACAAATATTTTTAATGGAGGTTCTAGAAATGAACAACGGAACAGTTAAGTGGTTTAATGCTCAGAAGGGTTATGGATTCATAACAAATGAAGGTACAGGAGAAGATGTCTTTGTACATTTCTCGGCTATTGTATCTGACGGATACAAGACACTTGAGGAGGGTCAGAAGGTGACTTTCGATATTGAGCAGGATCCTAAGAACAGCTCTAAGCTCAGAGCGGCAAATGTTACACTTGCATAATGAATGGAGTGTACATTTGAACATAAGATTTATTTTAACAGATTTCAGAGTACGTTAGTCCGGCCATTACAAATATTTGTAAAAATAAGTAATAGACCAGTCGGGATTTTGCGATATGTGGCAGATTCTTGAAAAATGTAGTTACTGAGATGTATCAAATGGCATTTGTGCCTGATTTGATGCTAAAATAGAGTCTTAATAAAACCCCTTTGGCAGATTAATCTGCCAAAGGGGTTTTATGCGCATGCCGAATAGGAAAAGATAAACCTTTCCTACTCGATTACTGCGGTTTAGAACAGATTGCTTATTCGTTCCATTGCTTCAATGGTATTTTCCCGGTTGCCAAATGAAGTAAGGCGGAAAAATCTCTGACCGTTTTTGCCGAAGCCTGCACCAGGAGTTCCGACAATCTGTGCGTTGGTCAGCAGATAATCAAAGAAGTCCCAGGAATCCATGTCATTTGGGCATTTGAACCATACATAAGGAGAATTGATACCGCCAAAGTATCGGATGTTTTTTTGTGCAAGTCCTTTAGAGATAATTTTGGCATTTTCCTGATAGTATTTAATATTATTCTTGCACTGTTCCATTCCTTCAATGGAGAATGCCGCTGCGGCTCCTTTTTGTACAATATAGGACACGCCATTAAACTTGGTGGTCTGGCGTCGGTTCCACATTGCATTAAGCGAAAGCATATCACCAGTAGAGGCTGTAAATTTTAAACTTTTCGGTACGATGGTATAACCACAGCGTGTTCCTGTAAAACCAGCTGTTTTGGATAAGGAGCAAAATTCTATGGCACATTTTTTGGAGCCTTCGATGGCATAGATACTTCTGGGGAGCGAACCATCTGTTATAAAGCATTCATAGGCTGAGTCATATAGGATAATTGCATCATTTTCGAGTGCATAATCTACCCAGACTTTTAATTGTTCTTTATTGTACGCGGCACCGGTTGGATTGTTTGGGGAACAGATATAAATGATGTCAGCGTGCAGGTCAAAGTCCGGCATGGGAAGAAAATCATTGTCTTCATTTGCGTCAATATAGGTGATGGTTCGGCCGTTCATGATATTGGTGTCAACATAGACTGGATAAACCGGGTCGGGGATAAGGATTGTATTCTCTTTTGCAAAGAGGTCTGTAATATTGCCGGTATCGCTTTTGGCACCGTCAGAGACAAATACTTCGTCAGGCTCGATCGATACGTCGTTCCTTTTGTAGTAATCAACAATGGCATTCCGGAGAAAATCGTATCCCTGTTCCGGACCATATCCTTTAAATGTTTCCGCGTTTGCAAGGGCGTTAACACCTTCATGAAGCTCGGCAATCATTTTGGAACCAATTGGGAGTGTGACATCACCGATTCCAAGGCGGATTATTTTTTTGTCCGGGTTGGCGGCAGTATAAGTGCTGACACGGTGGCTAATCTCAGAAAATAAGTAGCTTTCTTTGAGATTTAGATAGTTTTCATTTAATTTTGGCATGGTAAGTCCTCCTTTATCATGGATAAGTTTATACTCGCAAGATAGTTGTTCTTTATAGAAACACTAAAATAATCATAACCGTGCTGTTCCCATTTGTCAATATCTTCCTTATTGAAAAAATAAAGGAAGTGTGTTAGTATCTGTTCAGTATAGTAAAATATTTTTTATCAGAGCTGTATTTGGTTGGATATTGAAAGAAGCGTGTAAACAGGAAAGGTCTGAAATGGATACGGAAAAGGTTTCAGTGAAAAAGAGCGGTAAAAGGGAGATGCTTCCGGACATATTAAGGGGATTTTCCATTATACTTGTCGTATTGGGGCATTGTATACAGGAGGGGAGCGGCGAACTATACAGGGTGGGATTCAGTTATTTTAGTGACAGGCTGTATCAGTTTATATATAGCTTTCATATGCCGCTGTTTATGCTGATAAGCGGATATCTGGGCTGGTATAGTATGAAGAGATGCCAGAACCAGAAGGCTCGTCTGGAGGTACTCAGAACCAGGGCTGCGACACTGCTGGTTCCCATATTTTTCTGGACGGCGCTGGATTACGCAAGAATATTGATTATCAACTGTGTGGAGAAAAATCCGCAGCCGGAAGCGCTGGTATTTGTTTATTTTTATAATGCACTGAATAATCTCTGGTTTTTGTGGGCAGTATGGTGGAGCTTTCTGGTGGTGTATGTAATGCACAACTTTTTGAGGGATAATATAATAATATATGTCCTGGGCTTCATGGCACTTTTCATACTGCCGGACGGACTGGGCATGGGGGCATATAAGTACATGCTTCCATATTATCTTACCGGATATTATGTGCATGGATATATGGAGAATAAGGGAAAGCCTGCCAAAAAAAGTCCGCGTTTATGGATGATTGGGATAATAGGGCTTGCTTTTGCCGGATTATTCATATATTATAATGAGGATTCATTTATATATCTGACGGGCTATAAGCTGGTTGGGAAAAAAGTGGCCCGGCAGCTTGGTATTGACATATACAGGCTGGTGATTGGTTTTGCCGGCAGCGTTTTTTTTATTCTGGTATGGCAATATATTTTGATGTGCGCTGACAAATTAAATCAGCAAAGAAATGGCAGGATTCAATTCGGGGTTCTTAGAAAGCTTGGGGCAGACAGCATGGGAATCTATATTGTATCGGGGTATTTGCTGATATTCGTGATACAGCGGTTTGATTTTATACAGCAGCCGTCATATATATTCAATATATTTGAAACAATAATAGTGCTTGCAATGTCGTGGCTGATTGTAGGGATTATTGGGAAAATTCCTGTTTTAAAAAAAGTAATAGGGAAAAAATAATAGGGGAGTGGGATAAAAGATGATGGATGAAAGGTTCGAGAAGGAAGTGAATGATGCGAAAAGGGTTGTCAGGGAATTCCTGGAACAGGCAAAGCTGAGGGAAGGAAACCTTGTCGTGATAGGATGCTCCACAAGTGAGATTGCGGCAAAACACATTGGCTCTTATTCAAATGCGGAGCTTGGGGAGGCTGTATTTGCGGCCATGTATGGCGAGCTGAGGGCAGCAGGAGTTTCCGTTGCGGCACAGTGCTGTGAACATCTTAACCGGGCGCTTATCATGACACAGGCAGATGCGGAGCGTTTTGGCTATGAGGAGGTAAATGTGATGCCGCAGCTGAAGGCAGGCGGCTCGTTTGCCACGGCGGCATGGAAGGTGATGGAGCATCCGGTGGCGGTGGAGCGTGTCCAGGCACATGCGGGAATTGATATCGGAGATACACTGATCGGCATGCATTTAAAGCCGGTTGCGGTTCCTGTCAGGATAGAGCATCCCATGATTGGGGGGGCTCATATTGTTTGTGCGCGGACAAGGCCAAAATATGTCGGCGGAGAGCGTGCACATTATAATGAAGCGCTGGAATAGAGAAATGGTTGGGGAGTAATAGGATTTCATAAACTTTTGAATAAACTTTATAAAATCTCTTTTCTAATGTGGTTGTTTTATGTTATAATCGGTATGTCTATAAATTTGCTCAATGGTGATAAGGAATAAAATTGCCATGGGGGACAGCAGCTTGGTATAGTTTGAAAGGGTAACAAATGTCACAGAATAATATGGAGACTGACAACAATGGGGAATCGGGCAATAAAATCAAAAGGGCGAAAAAACGAAGCTTTATTGAAATTTTGATTCCGGTGCTTACATTTATGACGATTGTCAATTGCATTGTGATACTTGTACTGGTGGTAAATATTGGTAAAAAGGTAAATGGGCTTGAGCAGAGACTGCTTGTGCTTCAGAACAATGATGCGGATGAACCGTATCAGGAAGCTTCCGTAATGATTAGTACGGATATCAACGGCAATACGGTAGATGAGTCGGAGGCTGTGGATATAGCGGAAGCAGCCGTATGTGAAAATAGTCATGTGTGGGACGACAGGGAGGACAGCAGTGCAGGCATTAAGAGAGTGTATCTCACCTTTGATGACGGACCAAGCGCCAATACGGACAGAATACTTGACATTCTGGATCAGTATGGCGTGAAGGCAACATTTTTTGTTGTTGCAAAGGATAAATATCCAGAACAGTATAAACGGATTGTGGCAGATGGTCATACACTGGGGATGCATTCTTATAGCCACAAATATAATGAAATTTATGAGTCGCTGGATGCATACAAGCACGATTTGACACGGCTCCATGATTTCCTGTATGAGCTGACTGGCGAGGACTGTAATATTGTAAGATTTCCGGGAGGAAGCAGCAACACAATCAGCAAAGCAGATATGTGGGAGTTGATTGATTATCTTGATGAGGAAGGAATGGTTTACTTTGACTGGAATGTGTCAAGCGGCGATGCTGCGGGCGGACATAAAAGTGCCAGCCAGATTGCCAGAAATGTGCTTGACAATGTGGGCAAATACAATAACTCAGTGATTCTTTTTCATGATGCGGCGGGCAAGGATTCTACTGTTGATGCACTGCCGATGATTATAGAAGCGATACTTGAGTCTGATAATACAGTGATTTTACCGATATCTAAGGACACAGTGCGTGTACAGCATTTGCACAAATAACAAATGAAAGTTAATCAAGGCTGGTGTGCTTTATTAGCGAGATACAAAATAAAATTGGAGGATAGTTTAATATGGGTTTTTTTCAGGATTTAAAACAGGATTTGTCACAGACAGTAAATGATTTGGGAACAGAGGAGACCGTTGGCGATTTTGGCCTTGATGAGGAAGGGGTGACAGCGTCTGAGGATTTGTTTGGAGAATCTTCTGACACTGATTTTGCGGATCTTGAAGCTATGCTTGAAAAGGGAGTAGCTGCTCTTGGAGATGCACCAGTAGACGGTGATACACAGCAGGAGTCCGGGGAGACGAAAGTGCCTGACCTGGCAACGATGTTGAGCGCTGTAGACGATGTGGCAGAACCGGCAGGCAGTGGTGAAACGGATATATTTGCCGGGCTTACGCAGGAAGCAGCAACAGAAGGTACTCCGGGGACAATGCCCGAAATGGGTGCTGAGGCATCGGCGGCAGAACAAAATAATATAAGTGAGGCAGACGTAGAAATGGAACAGCTATTAAATGAGGTAGAACAGAATATACAGGAACCTGCATATATGGATGCAGCTCCGGCAGCAGTACAGGATGATTTTACAGCAAGTGACGCGGCTTCGACGGACACGGCGGTTATCACGGCAGGAATGAGTATTACGGGTGATGTGACAAGCAGCGGCAACATGGACTTGATAGGAAGTATTACAGGCAATATAGAAATCCTTGGCAAGCTGAATGTGACAGGAAACATTACGGGTAATTCCGCAGCGGCGGAAATTTATGCCGAGTCAGCACAGATTAACGGTGAGGTAAAGAGCAAGGGCAGTGTGAAGATTGGTCAGAGCTCTGTGGTTATTGGAAATATTTTTGCGACAAGTGCAGTGATTGCAGGCGCCGTGAAAGGTGACATTGATGTGCATGGTCCCGTGATTCTTGATACATCTGCAATTGTGATGGGCAATATTAAGTCGAAATCTGTACAGATTAACAATGGTGCGGTGATTGAGGGTATGTGTTCACAGTGCTATGCGGATGTTAGTCCTACAACCTTCTTCAATGATGTCAAGAAGAACAGGGGAAACAAAGAAAAATAAGGTAACAGGTAGAGCCAGGGATTGAACTGTTACAAAAAATAAAGCAGGAGCTGTATGGATATGAACAGGATATTATTGAAACTGAGCGGGGAAGCGCTTGCCGGAGACAAGAAGACAGGGTTTGACGAGCCTACTGTAACAGCGGTGGCGAGGCAGGTAAAGGAAATCGCCGACAGCGGTGTACAGGTAGGGATTGTAATAGGCGGTGGCAATTTCTGGCGCGGAAGGACAAGTGAGACGATCGACCGCACAAAGGCAGACCAGATAGGTATGCTTGCCACTGTTATGAACTGTATCTATGTCTCTGAAATTTTCCGGTTTGTAGGCATGGACACGGAAATTTTCACGCCGTTTCAATGTGCGGCTTTTACGGAGCTTTTTTCAAAAGACAAGGCAGTGGCAGCACTTCAGAATGGGAAAGTGATTTTTTTGGCAGGCGGTATTGGCCATCCATATTTCTCAACAGATATGGGAACGGTGCTCAGGGCAATTGAGATTGAGGCGGATATGATATTATCAGCGAGGGCTGTGGATGGCGTTTATGATGCGGATCCGAAGGTTCATAAGGATGCAAAAAAATATGACACGATTCCAATCAAGGAGGTTGTTGATAAGCAGCTTGGCGTGATGGACCTTGCAGCGGCAGTGCTTTGCATGGAGAACCGGATGCCGATGACGATATTTGGATTAAATGAAGAGAACAGTATTATTAATACTGTAAAGGGAAAATCAAGCGGTACAGTGATTACGGTATGATTTACCAGAATAAAAACAGGAGGACATAGGGAAATGGATGCAAGAGTAAAAACATATGATGATAAAATGCAGAAAGCACTTGATTTTCTTTTATCAGATTACCAGACGATACGTGCGGGACGTGCCAATCCGCATGTGCTTGACAAGCTGAAGGTGGATTATTATGGTACACCGACACCCATTCAGCAGGTTGGAAACATCACGGTTCCTGAGGCGCGAATGATCCAAATAGCTCCGTGGGAAAAGAGCCTTATCAAGGATATTGAGAAGGCAATCATGGCATCGGACATTGGTATTACGCCGAATAATGATGGGGCAGTCATCCGTCTTGTATTTCCTGAGCTTACAGAGGAGCGCAGAAAAGAACTGGTTAAGGATGTAAAGAAAAAAGGCGAGGAGTGCAAGGTTGTAATCCGTAACATCAGACGCGATGCAAATGATTCTTTTAAGAAGCTTGCAAAGACAGAAGTGTCTGAGGATGAGATTAAGGATTTGGAGGATTCTGTACAGAAGCTTACGGACAAATACATTAAGGATGTTGATAAGGCGGTTGATGAGAAGTCTAAGGAAATTCTTACGGTATAGTTTATCAGAGATGGCGAAAACATGGGGGCGTGCATGGAGGATGTAATGCCCTCATCTTTTTATGCACACGGACGCAGAAAGGAAATATGCTGCTAAAGCTGTCCGCGTCCGGCGCGGCGAGTAGGGAGGATAGACCTTCACTGCTCGATTGCACACGCCGATGAAGATAAAATGTGCCATTGTATGGCGCATTGGCGGGTGGCAGCAAAAATTATGGAAATGGAGGATGTGTTATGAATGTACCAAACCATGTAGCAATCATACTTGATGGAAATGGACGCTGGGCAAAGGCGAAAGGGCTTCCACGTACTGCAGGTCATGTGCAGGGGGCGAAGGCGGTGGAACAGATATGTGAGGACGCCTATAACATGGGAATTCATTATTTGACAGTATATGCATTTTCGACAGAAAACTGGAGCAGACCGGACAGCGAAGTGGCAACATTGATGAATCTGCTCAGAAATTATATGAAAAACAGTATTAAGCGGGCGCAGAAGAACAATATGTGCGTTCGGGTTCTTGGTGACAAATCCGCTCTTGCGCCTGACCTGCGGGCGAGTATTGAGGAGCTGGAGCAGGCTACAAAAAATAATACAGGACTTCATTTTCAGATAGCGATTAATTATGGCGGACGCGATGAGCTTAGAAGGGCGATCGCCGGACTTGCTGATAAAGTGGCATCAGGAACGCTGAATCCGGATGAAATCGATGATGCCAAAATAGCGGCAGAGCTTGACACGGCGGGTCTTCCGGATCCGGACTTGCTGATAAGGACATCGGGTGAGCAGCGAATATCAAATTTTCTGTTATGGCAGATTGCTTATGCGGAACTTTATTTTACGTCCGTACCGTGGCCTGACTTTGACAAAAACGAGCTTGCCAAGGCGGTGGAGGCATATCAGAGCAGAGACCGGAGATATGGGCTCGTGAAGGAGGCGTAGGGAATGGCTTCGAATATTCTTAAAAAGATAAGCAGGGAGAGAACGATAAGCGCGGTTGTCATTGTGATTGTGGCGCTTGCAGCTATTCTTCCGGGAGGAATAATACTGGCAGCCGTCCTGTTTATCATATCTGTCATCGGTTTTTTGGAATTGACAAAGGCATGTGGTGTCAGGGAGAAAGACAATTGCGGACAGTATGGAAAAATAAATGGTCTTGAAATGATGGGATGTGCTGTCATTATGTGCTATTATGCTGCAGTATATTTTATTCAGGACACATCATGGTGGGTGATGGTCATCATTATGGCGCTGATTGCAATGATGTTTGTTTATGTATTTGGATTTCCGAGGTTCCATGCCAGCCAGGTAATGGACACCTACTTTTCTTTGATATATGCACCTGTGATGCTGTCCTTTGTGTTTCTGACAAGACAGCTTGAGCATGGTATTTATCTGGTGTGGATGATATTTATTAGTTCGTGGATATCAGACACGTTTGCCTACCTTACGGGAGTACTGTTTGGAAAGCATAAGCTTGCTCCTGTGCTTAGCCCGAAAAAATCAATCGAGGGTTCACTGGGCGGCATTGTCGGTGCGGCATTGTTTGGTGCTGCTTTTGGCCTGTACATGGAGCATACGGTCGGTGAGGAAAATTTTGCCGTGCTTCTTGCTGTCGTCGGCGGCGTAGGCTCAGTCATATCGCAGGTCGGTGACTTGGCTGCTTCTGCCATTAAGAGAAACCATGAGATAAAGGATTACGGCAATCTGATACCAGGACATGGAGGAATTATGGATCGTTTTGACAGCGTGATATTTACAGCACCAATTACGTATTTTTTCATTATGCTGTTTCGTTAGGAATCATGGTCTGCCATGTGCCTTTGTGAATGTTTCATTTGGCTGTATATTTTGAATAGTTATGTATTTTTACTAATATAATAAAACGGAGGTCGATTTCGTGAAAAGGATAGCAATACTTGGCTCTACCGGTTCAATAGGGACACAGACGCTGGAGATAGTCCGGGAAAATCCGGATTTGGAGGTAGTGGGTCTGGCAGCGGGCACTAATATTGATTTGTTTGAAAAGCAGGTGAGGGAGTTCCGGCCGAGACTGGTGTCCCTTCGGGATGAAGCAGCATGCAGGGATTTGAAGGCTAGGCTTGCGGACTTGGAGGTGGAAGTTGCCTGCGGCATGGAAGGGCTGCTTGCGATTGCTGAGATGGAAGAATCAGAAGTTCTGGTTACGGCAATTGTCGGCATGATAGGAATCCGCCCTACCATTGCAGCCATCCATAAGGGTAAGGACATTGCGCTTGCGAATAAAGAGACACTTGTAACCGCAGGACATATTATCATGCCGCTTGCTGCAGAAATGGGTGTTTCAATTCTTCCTGTTGACAGTGAGCACAGTGCTATTTTTCAGTCTATGCAGGGAGAAAACAGTGAGCGTGTCAGCAAACTGCTGATCACTGCATCTGGTGGGCCGTTTCGGGGAAGAACCAGAAAACAGCTGGAAAATGTACAGCTTGAGGACGCCTTAAAGCATCCAAACTGGTCAATGGGGCACAAGATTACAATTGACTCTGCGACACTTGTAAACAAAGGACTTGAGGTTATGGAGGCAAAGTGGCTTTTTGACATGGACTTGGATCGGATACAGGTTGTTGTGCATCCGCAGAGCATCATACATTCCATGGTGGAGTATGTGGATGGAGGAATTATGGCACAGCTTGGCACGCCAGATATGAAACTGCCGATACAGTATGCGCTGTTTTATCCGGACAGACGTCCAATGGCTGGGAAAAGGGTGGACTTTTACGAGTTGGGAAACATTACGTTTGAGAAGCCGGATATGGAGACCTTTGCGGGATTAAAGCTTGCATTGCAGGCGGCGGCAGAAGGAGGCAGTGTGCCGACAGTGTTTAACGCCGCAAATGAGAAAGCGGTGAGCCTGTTTCTGGACAGGAAAATCAGCTTTTTGCAGATTCCTGAGATGATTGAAATGTGTATGGATGCCCATAGAAGAATTGAGTATCCTGATGTGGAGGAGATTTTAAGGACAGAACAGGAGACATATGAGCTTATCTGCTCGAAATTTTAGGTTTCTTATCGTCTGAAGATAAATGGAAAGGGCATCATGACAGATAAAGGGAGGAAAAATTAAGGAATGGTTGTTACAATTATCGTTTTTGTGCTGGTATTTGGCGTGGTCGTGATAGCGCATGAGTTAGGCCATTTTTTGCTGGCAAAGTCAAATGGCATCAGGGTTTTGCAGTTTTCTATCGGCATGGGACCAGATATTATCAAGTTTACAAAGAACGGAACAAAGTATGTGTTAAAGCTCCTGCCAATTGGCGGGGCATGTATGTTTGACGGTGAGGATGGCATCTATACAAAAGACACTGACGGGGAAAAAACGGTATCCGGAAAGCCAGAGGGCTCGTTTAATGATGCAAATGTCTGGGCGAGAATAGCAACGGTTTTTGCAGGACCATTTTTTAATATTATTCTTGCATTTTTGCTGTCACTGATTGTGGTTGGTTTTTCCGGTGAGGTTATTCCGACAATAAATTCACTGACGGAAGGGTATCCTGCAATGGAAGCGGGGCTTGAGGAGGGGGATATTATCACCAAAATGGATGGGGAACGCATTTATCTGCAGGGTGAGGTTACCTTTGTATCCGCATTTAGCAGAGGGGAACCGATTGAGATTGAGTATAAGCGTGATGGTGAGAAGTATACGACAGTGCTTACCCCGAAGTTCAGCGAACAGGATAACCGGTATTATATAGGCTTTACGATTGGGGAAACCATAAAGTGCAAGGGACTGGATTTGATTAAGTACAGTGTATATGAGGTGCGCTACTGGCTCAAGACAACGATAAAGAGTTTGCTGATGCTGGTGCAGGGAAAGCTTTCGGCAAACGACCTTTCTGGGCCGGTTGGAATTGCAGTTACGATTGACGAGACTTTGGAGGTGGCAAAGCCGTATGGCGTACCGACTGTTGTCCTGACGATGATTAATTTTGCCGTGCTGCTCAGTGTGAACCTTGGCGTGATGAATCTGCTTCCGCTGCCGGCGCTTGACGGTGGCAGGCTTCTGTTTCTGTTTATCGAGGTGGTGCGCGGGAAACCTGTTTCACCTGACAAGGAAGGTCTGGTTCATTTCGTGGGATTTGTGGCACTGATGATATTGATGGTGTTTGTATTGTACAATGACATTGCAAGGATTTTTGCTTAGGAATGACAAAAGTTGTATTAGAGCGTGTTTGAAAAATCATTCCTGCCATTTGTACGTCCCACTTTGCGTGATATCTGCGCCAAATTCAGTCGACGTAGCCCGCTACGACTCCTTCATTTGGCACAAATCTCCCACAAATTGTGACGCACATCTGACAGAAAGCATTTTTCAAACACGCTCTAGGACGGAGGTAAATATGTACAGGAATAAGACAAAGGTGGTTCGGATTGGGGATGCGGTGATCGGCGGGGGAAACCCCATTTTAATACAGTCCATGACGAATACAAAGACACAGGATGCGGCAGCTACAATTGCGCAGATTAAGCGTCTTGAGGAGGCAGGGTGTGAAATTATCCGATGCACAGTGCCGGATATGGAGGCTGCACGGGCGATTGCAGCCATCAAAAAGGAGACAACGATTCCGCTGGTTGCAGACATTCATTTTGATTATAGGATGGCGATTGCCGCAATGGAAAACGGTGCGGATAAGATACGCATCAACCCCGGAAACATCGGAAGCAGGGAGAAGGTGGCCGAGGTTGTAAAAGTGGCAAGGGAGAGAGCGATTCCGATACGGGTGGGCGTAAACAGCGGTTCGCTTGAAAAGGAGCTGGTAGAGCGGTATCATGGTGTCACTGCCGAGGGAATTGTGGAAAGTGCACTTGACAAGGTGCATATTATAGAGGATTTGGGATATGACAACATGGTTATCAGCATCAAGTCTTCCGATGTCATGATGTGTGTGAAAGCCCATGAGCTGCTGGCGGGCAGGACACCGTACCCGCTTCATGTGGGAATTACGGAATCCGGTACGGTTACGAGCGGCAATATCAAGTCAGCGGTCGGGCTTGGGATTATACTGAATCAGGGCATTGGTGATACAATCAGGGTTTCGCTTACGGGAGATCCGGTGGAGGAGATAAAATCTGCCAGACTGATACTGCGCACACTCGGGCTTAGGAAAGGAGGCATCGAAGTTGTGTCATGCCCTACCTGCGGAAGAACCAATATTGACCTGATTGGGCTGGCGAATCGGGTGGAAACTATGGTACAGGGGTATGACTTGGATATTAAGGTTGCAGTTATGGGATGCGCCGTAAACGGACCAGGGGAAGCAAAGGAAGCAGATATTGGGATTGCTGGCGGGATTGATGAAGGACTTCTTATTAAAAAGGGAGAGATTATAAAGAAAGTCCCGGAGCGAGAACTTTCAAATACGTTGAAGTATGAGCTGGACAATTGGAAGTAGGGTCGGATGGAAAAGAAATTTTTTGAAGCATTTCCAAATCTCAAGCTCGAAGGGGTGCATAAGGACTTTTTTGAGCAGGTAGCTGTGGAAAAAATTACAGCGACAAAGCGCAAGGATTTGCTGCGCATCTATATTCGAAGCGAGCGGTTAATTGAAAAGGAAGTCATTTATGCCGTGGAAAATGAGATAAAAAGGCAGTTTTTTCCGCGGGAGTATCTTATTGTTAAAATATATGAAAAATTTATTTTGTCGGAACAATATACGCCGGAGAAGCTGATGGGTGTGTATAAGGAAAGCATGCTGATGGAGCTGAAGGAATGTGAACATATGCTCTATACCATGTTCCGGCAGGCCGATATCCGTTTTCCGGAAGATAACGTTATGGAGTTAATCCTTGAGGACAGTGTGATTGCGAAGTCAAAGGAGGAGGAGCTTGTCGGGATTCTGGACAAGGTCCTGAACGAGCGGTGCGGATTCCGGGTGAAATTTGAGACTTCCTACAAAGAGGCAAAGACCGGGAAATATAAAGAAGACGACGAACTGCGCATTAAAAAAATTGTTGCGGGTATCAGTAGCCGCCTGGAAGGAAAGGCCGGAGGAGAATATGGCCAGGGGAATAGTGCGTCGCCGTCATCTGAAGCGATGGCAGGAGAAGTGAAGCCTTCAGGGGAGATGAAACCGCAGGCATTGGAGAAGAACGGCACACCGGTTTCTGCCGGGACGGAGAAAAAATCATACAACAGACCGGATAGGGCATCGGACAGAGGATTTCGTGACAGAGGAATGCAGAAAAGGGCACTTAAGCGTTCCGATAACCCCAATGTCATTTTTGGACGTGACTTTGAGGATGAGAGCATCAATATAGAGGAAATCTGGGGCGAAATGGGTGAGGTTACCATCCGCGGCAAGGTGCGTGCCCTCGAGACACGCGAAATCCGAAACGAGCGGACAATCGTGAGCTTTGAGATAACGGATTTCACGGACACGATAAAGGTGAAAATGTTTGTGCATAACGAGCAGCTTTCCGAACTGACGGCAGATTTAAAGGTCGGGGCATTTTTAAGGCTGAAAGGTGTCACGGTCAACGATACATTTGACAGGGAACTAACGATTGGCTCCGTGATTGGCGTGATGAAAATTCCTGACTTTACAACAGCACGCATGGACAACAGCGCCAGAAAGCGCGTGGAGCTTCACTGCCATACGAAAATGAGTGACATGGATGGTGTCTCTGATGTAAAGGACATTATAAAGCGTGCAAAAAAATGGGGGCACAAGGCAATTGCCATTACAGACCATGGATGTGTACAGGCATTCCCTGACGCGAACCATGCCCTGGACCATGGTGATGATTTCAAAGTCATCTATGGCGTGGAGGGATATCTGGTTGACGATCTGAAGGAGATTGTGACGGACGGCAGGGGGCAGACGCTCGATGAGACATATGTGGTGTTTGACATTGAGACAACGGGATTTTCGCCGGTAACCAACCGCATTATAGAAATCGGTGCGGTAAAGGTGGTAAACGGACAGATTGTGGACCGGTTTTCTACCTTTGTAAATCCTGAGGTGCCCATTCCGTTTGAGATTGAAAAACTTACCAGCATCAATGACAGCATGGTGATTGACGCGGAGACGATAGAGACGGTGCTGCCGAAGTTTTTGGCGTTTGTGGGCGATGCAGTCCTTGTCGCGCACAATGCGGGGTTTGATGTCGGCTTTATCAAGGAGAATGCGAGCCGGCAGAACATTTCTGCAGATTTTACGTATGTTGACACAGTTGCAATTGCGAGGACGCTGCTGACAGGGCAGGCAAAGTATACACTCGATGCGGTTGCCAAGACGTTAAAGATATCCCTTGAAAACCACCATAGGGCAGTTGACGATGCAGAGTGTACGGCGGAAATCTTTGTCCGGTTCATAGAGATGCTCAAAAAGGAGCAGATCAATACGCTTGCGCAGCTCAACGACATGGGAAAGGCGAGTGTCGATGCGGTGCGAAAGCTGCATTCCTACCATATCATTATACTGGCGAAGAACCAGACAGGACGCATCAATTTATACAGGCTGATTTCCCAGTCGCATTTGAAGTATTTTTACAAAAGACCTTTGATACCAAAGAGCCTTATCGAAAAGTACAGGGAGGGACTGATTATTGGGAGCGCCTGCGAAGCGGGAGAACTATTCCGTGCACTGCTTGACGGGCAGGGCGAGGAACAGATTGCCCGCATCGTGAGTTTTTATGACTACCTGGAAATACAGCCGATTGGCAACAACAAATTCATGATTTCGTCGGAACGGCACCGGGATATTAACTCGGAAGACGACCTGATAGCCCTGAACAAAAGGGTTGTAAAGCTTGGGGAACAGTTCCATAAACCGGTTGTCGCAACCTGTGATGTCCATTTTTTAGACCCCGAGGATGAGGTTTACAGACGAATCATAATGACTGGAAAGGGATTTAAGGATGCTGATGACCAGGCACCGCTGTACCTGCGTACTACAGAGGAAATGCTTGATGAGTTTGCGTATTATCTTGGCAGTGAAAAGGCAGAGGAAATTGTGATTACAAACACAAACAGGATTGCGGATATGTGTGACAGGATTGCGCCGGTACGTCCCGACAAATGTCCGCCGGTTATTGAAAACAGTGACCAGCAGCTCACGGATATCTGTTACAGGAAAGCGCATGAGATGTATGGTGACGAGCTTCCTGATATAGTGGAGGCGAGGCTGAAAAGGGAACTGAATTCCATTATCAGCAATGGATTTGCCGTCATGTACATTATCGCGCAAAAGCTTGTGTGGAAATCAGTGGAGGACGGTTATCTGGTAGGCTCAAGGGGGTCTGTCGGGTCTTCATTTGTGGCAACCATGGCGGGGATTACGGAAGTGAATCCGCTAAGTCCGCATTACTATTGCAAAAACCGCCATTACA
Organism: uncultured Lachnospiraceae bacterium; assembly: GCA_949066965.1. GTDB lineage: Bacteria > Bacillota > Clostridia > Lachnospirales > Lachnospiraceae > COE1. Next base: position 55,779 of record CARTDA010000017.1, on the reverse strand, counting down.
GTGACTTCTACTCAGATGATGTGAAGAAGTTTGCCGGTATGGCAGGGTGTGACATGCCGGACAAGAACTGTCCGGTTTGTGGTGAAAAACTGGTGAAGGATGGATTTGACATTCCGTTCGAGACGTTTCTTGGATTCAAGGGAAACAAGGAGCCGGATATCGACTTGAACTTTTCGGGCGAATATCAGAGTAAGGCACATAAGTATACCGAAGTAATCTTTGGCTATGGGCAGACATTCCGTGCCGGGACAATTGGCACGCTTGCCGATAAGACTGCATTTGGATATGTAAAGAATTATTACGAGGAACGCGGGAAGCATAAGCGCACAAGTGAGATTAACAGGATTGTCGAGGGATGTGTCGGTGTCAGGCGGACGACAGGACAGCATCCGGGCGGCATTGTCGTACTGCCCGTGGGCGAGGAGATTGACTCCTTCACACCGGTACAGCATCCGGCAAACGACATGACAACCGATACCGTAACGACGCATTTTGACTATCATTCCATAGACCACAACCTGTTAAAGCTGGATATTCTCGGGCACGACGATCCGACAATGATTCGTATGCTTCAGGATCTGACAGGGATAGACCCGACAGAGATACCACTTGACGACAAAGAGGTCATGTCACTTTTCCAGAATACGTCTGCGCTGGGGATTACGCCGGATGACATCGGGGGATGCAGGCTTGGATGCCTTGGAATTCCAGAATTTGGTACGGATTTTGCCATGCAGATGGTCATTGATGCCCAGCCAAAGTACTTTTCGGATCTGGTCAGGATATCAGGGCTTTCGCACGGTACTGACGTATGGCTAGGTAATGCACAGACGCTGATTCAGGAGGGAAAGGCGACGATTTCGACGGCAATCTGTACGCGTGACGACATTATGACTTACCTGATTGGCATGGGGCTTGACTCGGAGGAGTCGTTCAAGATTATGGAGGCAGTCCGGAAGGGAACCGTGGCAAAGGGAAAATGCGGAAACTGGGCAGAGTGGAAAAAGGATATGCTGGAACACAATGTGCCGGACTGGTACGTGTGGTCGTGTGAAAAGATACAGTATATGTTCCCAAAAGCACATGCGGCGGCTTATGTCATGATGGGGTGGCGCATCGCATACTGCAAGATAAATTATCCGCTGGCATATTACTGCGCATTTTTCAGTATCCGCGCGTCGGCATTTTCGTATGAGACCATGTGCCTTGGACGCGAGCATCTGGAACGTGTCATGGCAGATTATAAAAGGCGCAGCGACAGCCTGTCGAACAAAGAACAGGATGCGGTAAAGGATATGCGCATTGTGCAGGAAATGTACGCGAGGGGATTTGAATTTGAACCAATTGACATTTTTCGGGCACATTCAAGAAACTTCCAGATTGTAAATGGTAAAGTCATGCCTTCGCTGAACAGCATTGAAGGTCTCGGCGAGAAGGCGGCGGATGCGATTATGGAGGCGGCAAAGGACGGCCCGTTCCTGTCAAAGGATGATTTCAGGAGCAGGACAAAGGTGTCCAAGACGGTAATTGACCTGATGGCAGACCTGGGACTTCTGGGCGATATACCGGAATCCAACCAGATCAGCCTGTTTGACCTTGTCGGATAATGCCCGTGGACAGAAACGATATGTAAAATGAAAGTGGAGGAAGTTCCCATTAGTTTACTGGTAAATTTTATGGGAATGTCCGCCACTTTTTTTGTTGTGTTTCAATATATAGTATAGAAAAAAACTGTGCATACTCTATATTGAACAAAAAAGCCGATTTTTACCAATTTTTTTCACAAAAAATTTGCCACATCTGTCCGAAAACGAAATAAAGACTTGTACTTTCCATGGTTTTCATGTAAAATAGGTATCAAAGTGGTAGAAAGTGGAACGAAGTGGTTCGAAGTGGTAGGTGATTGCATGTTCATGGGTGAATACAATCATACGATTGACGCGAAGGGCAGGCTGATTATTCCCTCAAGGTTCCGCGAAGTTTTGGGAGATGATTTCGTGGTGACGAAGGGGCTGGATGGCTGCCTGTTTGTGTACGATAACACTGAATGGTCCGCTTTTGAAGAAAAGCTGAAGGCTTTACCGCTTATGAACAAGGAATCCCGTAAGTTTGTCCGTTTCTTTCTCGCAGGTGCTGCGAACGTGGAAGTGGACAAGCAGGGAAGAATACTGATACCGTCCGTGTTAAGGGAGTTTGCTGCCTTGGATAAGGAGGTTGTCCTCATAGGAGTAGGGGGACGCATCGAAATCTGGGGCAAAGAAAGGTGGGAGGAAGCTTCGGAGTACGACGATATGGATGATATCGCAGAGCATATGTCTGGGCTGGGACTCATGATATAGTGGGATCCGGTCTGCCGGATTACGGTCATATGTGCCAGATGGAATACTCCAGAAAGGAGACCATGTATGTCAGAAATAACGGAGTTTAATCACGCATCAGTATTACTTGAAGAGACAATCGAGGTACTGCGCATAAAACCAGATGGCACCTATCTGGATGGAACCCTTGGGGGTGGAGGCCATGCATATGAGGTGTGCAGGCGGCTTGGTGACAAAGGGCGTTTTTATGGAATCGACCAGGATGAGGCAGCCATAAAGGCGGCGGGAAAGCGGTTGGAAGAGTTTGGAGACAAGGTTACAATAATCAGAAACAATTATTGTAATGCAAGGGAAGCACTGAAAGAAAAAGGTGTGAGTCACGTTGACGGCATTGTGCTGGACTTGGGCGTGTCATCATATCAGCTCGACACGGTGGAGAGGGGATTTACTTACAAATATGATACCCCGCTCGATATGCGCATGGACCAGCGGCAGAAGCTGACTGCGCGGGATATTGTGAACGGATATGATGAACAGTCGCTGTACAGGATCATAAGGGACTATGGGGAGGATCAGTTTGCCAAAAATATTGCGAAGCATATTGTGCAGGCAAGGGCAGAGAAAACAATAGAGACGACTTTTGAATTAAATGAGATTATCAAGGCGGCAATACCTGCAAAAATGCGGGCATCGGGCGGACATCCGTCCAAGCGGACGTTTCAGGCAATACGGATTGAGTGCAATCATGAGCTGGACGTACTCAAAGGCTCCCTGGAGGATTTTGTGAATATGCTCAATCCGCAGGGGAGGCTGTGTATTATTACGTTCCACTCGCTTGAGGACAGGATTGTGAAAAATTTTTTCAGGGAGATGGAAAATCCATGCACATGCCCGCCGGAATTTCCGGTCTGTGTATGCGGGAAGATTCCATATGGGAAAATGGCGCCGCGGAAACCGATATTACCATCAGAGGAAGAAATGGAGGTAAATACAAGGTCGAAAAGTGCAAAGCTTAGAGTTTTTGAGCATATTTAGAGGGATATATTATGAAAAAGAAAGGGTATGAAAAATGAGACATGACAGTTTGCCTACGAGGACAGGCACGAACAGACAAAACAGGGGCAGTCATGGCAGAAGCGGAAGGTCTGGAAACAGAACGGACAGGATGTATGATAGCTATGTAGATGGAAGCGCGGTAAGAAAGCTGCAGCCCGCATCCGAAAAACGGCAGCATGCAAGGACTGTAGCACAGAAACGTTCCGCGCGCAGAAATGTTGTGAAGGCTGTTCCAATGAACATGGGATATATAGCCGTTGCGGCCGCAGCCTTTGTTATTGTCTGCTGTGTGCTTATGAGCTATATTAAGCTGCAATCAGATATCACAAACCATATCAACAATATTTCAAGTCTGGAGAGCCAGCTCAATGAAATGAAGCTTGCAAATGATGAGACCTATACGAAAATTATGAGCAGCGTTGACCTGGAGGAGATAAAACGAATCGCCGTCAATGAGCTTGGGATGAAATATGCGAAGGAGGGACAGGTAGTGCAGTATACTGGCGAGGGAAATGATTATGTGCGCCAGTACAGCGAAATACCAAAATAGCATAAGTGCCAGTAACAGTTCAGGGACAGGCATGCCATATTGCATGGCGCTGTCTCTGAACCGCTATGGAATGTTTATCAGAAGAGTGTAGTGTGAGAAGAACTTCTAATTGCTTTCAGCAATTTCCACTCACAGCAATGGCTGTTTCGCGGAGAAGTTCTATGTCTCACACAGGAGAATGCCCAAAATATGGGCATTCTCCGCACTGATTTGAGATTCCGCAAAGCGGAATCATGGAGTGTAAGGTGATACGATGGCAGTCAGAAATAAAAGTAACAATAGAGGTAACCACAATAAAAATAGCAGTAAACGCGTGAACAGAAAAAAAAGGAGACGCGAAAACATCAATATCAATAAGATAAAATCCATGAAGCTGGCTGTGATGATGATTGTCATTCTGCTGGCTTTTACGGGATTGGGGGGGAGACTTTACTGTATCGCGAGAGAGAACCAGAATGATTACCAGAAAAAAATATTGTCGCAGCAGCGGTATGATTCCAAGACGCTTCCGTTTAAACGGGGGAGTATACTGGATGTGAATGGGACAATCCTTGCAGCAAGCGAGAAAGTCTACAATGTCGTCCTTGACTGTAAGGTCATGCTGGACAAGGATATCAATGAGGAGCCGACACTCACGGCATTATCAGAGTGTTTCGGGCTGAATCTGTCTGACTTGAAAAAATACGTGAAGGAAAACCCCAATTCACAGTATTATGTGCTGAAAAAGCGAATCACATATGATGAAATGAGTCCTTTTTTAGACCGGAAAAATGAACACAATAAGCAGGCATCCAAAAAAGGGAACGAGAAAATGGGAAGCATTGCCGGGGTGTGGTTTGAGGAGGAATATATCAGGCGTTATCCTAACGATACACTTGCATGTGATGTAATCGGTTTTACAGGAACGGACAATAATGGTACATATGGGCTGGAAGAATATTATAATGATGTACTCAATGGCACGAATGGAAGGGAGTATGGATATCTCAATGACGACGCGACCCTAGAGCGCAACACGATTACGGCAGTGGATGGAAATACTCTTGTGAGTACGATTGATGCCAATATACAGGCAATCTGTGAGAAATATCTGAAGCAGTTTAATGATGAGCATATGGATGAGCAACGTGAGGGACTTGGTGCGTTTAACAGTGCTGTTATTATTCAGAATTGTAATACTGGGGAAATTATGTCAATGGCGAGCTATCCCAATTTTGACCTCAATAATCCAAAGGATTTGTCGGCATACTACACTGAGGAAGAGATTGCACAGATGGAGACGGATGAGACATATTATGATACGCTGAACAATTTATGGAGAAATTTCTGTATATCAGATACATATGAGCCTGGCTCCACGGCAAAGGCGCTTACACTGGCCGCCGGGCTGGAGACGGGAAGGGTTGTCGGAAATGAAACCTACGAGTGCAGCGGTGCGCTGGATGTGGCAGACCACCATATCAGGTGTAATGTCAGGACGGGACATAATACGCTGGATGTGAGCGGTGCGCTGGAACAGTCGTGCAATGTGGCATTTATGAAAATGGGAGAGGCGCTCGGTGTCAAGAATACGATAAAATTTGAACAGATTTTTAATATTGGTCTAAAAACGAACATTGACCTTGCGGGTGAGGCAAGGACGGCTTCGGTGGTATTTAATGAACAGTCGATGGGACCGTCGGAGCTTGCGACGGCATCCTTCGGGCAGGGGTACAATGTCACGATGATAGAGATGGTGACAGCTTTCTCTTCTATTATAAATGGCGGATATTACTATGAGCCGCATATGGTCAGCAAGATAACAAACGCAAACGGTGATACAGTCAAGAATATTGAGCCGAGGGTTTTGAAACAGACAATCTCATCAACGACCTCTGAACAGATGCGGCAGTATCTGTATGCGGCTGTTGCGGAGGGGACGGGCAAGTCCGCGCGTCCGGCAGGATATGCAATCGGCGGCAAGACGGGTACTGCCGAGATGGTGCCGCGTGACCATACCAACTATGTTGTATCCTTTATCGGGTTTGCGCCGGTCGATAACCCGCAGATTGCAATTTACTGTGTGGTGGACAGACCGAACGTGGCAGACCAGCCGCATGCGACTTACGCAACAGGGATTGTCAAAAATATTCTCACGGAGGTGCTTCCCTATCTGCACATTGGAAAGACAGAGGAGATGACAATTGCGGAGCAGGAGGAGGTCGACAGGGTGCTTGGGAATATCGTGCAGAATGAGAAGCCAGAAGGTGAAGGAGATAACGGTGATCCCTCCGGTGAAAATGCCGGGGCTGCGGAAGGAGAGGCAGGGAACCACGGTGGCGAGGCTGGGAACGAAGACGGAAACGCAGACACGCAGGGCAGCAACAAACCAGCCTATATAGTTGATCCGGATACAGGTGAACTGATTGACGCAGTAACGGGGGAGAAAGCCCAGATGGATTACAACATGGATGGCGATGATGCTGCTTCCGGCGCGGAAACAGGAGACGGAACGGAGAATAAGGGTAATACTTGACAGAATAAAAACATATCTGTTTCTTTGTCATAATAAGATGGTAGTAATAAAATAATTGACAGAGGGCAGGAATGATGGTTAAGAACAGCACAGGCAGACGAAACATGACTGTGCAGAAAAGGAAAACTTTTGTGCTGTGTGTGATGTCAATCATGGCGCTTTTGCTGCTGGAAGTGCGTGTGGGGTATCTGATGATAATGTGCTCTGAATATTATACGGAGCGTGCAACCGAGCTCCACGAGCGGGAGCGGGATATCAAGGCGGCAAGGGGCAGGATTATTGATTCGACGGGAACGGTTCTGGCAGATAACAAGACGGTGTGTACGATATCAGTAATACACAGTCAGGTGAAGGAACCGGAGAAGGTGATTGAAATACTTAGTCAGGAGCTGGAGCTTTCAGAGGAGTATGTACGCAAACGTGTGGAAAAATACAGTTCCCGGGAACGTATTAAGAGCAATGTCGAAAAAACGACTGGGGACAGGATACGAAATTATGACCTGGCAGGGGTGAAGGTGGATGAGGATTACAAGCGGTATTATCCATACGGTGAGCTTGCATCGAAGGTATTAGGGTTTACTGGTGGAGACAATCAGGGCATAATCGGACTGGAAGTGGCATATGAGAAGTACCTGACAGGAAAGAAAGGGCAGATACTGACACTGACAGATGCCAAGGGAATCGAGCTTGACGGCATGGGGGAGCGCAGAAAAGAGCCGGTGGCAGGAAAGGATTTGTACATAAGCCTGGATGTCAACATACAAAAATATGCGACACAGCTGGCAAGGCAGGCATATGAGACAAAACAGGCGGCGGGGGTGTCCATAATTGTCATGAATGTCAATAATGGCGAGATTCTTGCGATGACGGATGTTCCGGAATTTAATCTGAACGAACCGTTTACGCTGATTGACGAATTTCAGGTGCAGAAAGTACAGCAGAATGACTCGGCACAGGAGGGACAGACAGGGGTAAAACAGGTAAGTGAACAGGATTTGCTGAATATGATGTGGAGAAATGGCTGCATCAATGACACATATGAGCCGGGTTCGACATTCAAAATCATAACGGCTGCCGCTGGTCTTGAGAGCGGGGCAGTCCGCCTGGAGGATAATTTTTCGTGCCCGGGGTTTATCATTGTGGATGACAGAAAAATACGATGCCACAAAATAGTAGGGCATGGTGCGGAAGATTTTACCCATGCAGTCATGAATTCCTGCAATCCGGTATTTATTACAGTGGGGCTCCGCATGGGGGCAGAGCGTTATTACAATTATTTTACAAGGTTTGGATTAAAGCAGAAAACGGGAATTGACCTTCCGGGTGAGGCAGGAACCATCATGCACCAGCCTGACAAAATCGGTGAGGTGGAGCTTGCGACAATATCCTTTGGGCAGTCCTTCCAGATAACGCCGATTCGGCTGATGACAACCGTGGCTGGCCTTATTAATGGAGGAAAGCTGGTAACGCCTCATTTTGGCGTGAAGGCAGTGAATGAAGATGGAACTGTGGTAGATGAGTTTGTATATCCGGTGTCCGAGGAAATCGTTTCTGGGGATACGACAGAGAAACTGAGGTATGTGCTGGAACAGGTTGTGGAGAACGGAGGCGGCAAGAATGGTTATGTGGAGGGCTTCCGGGTAGGTGGTAAAACAGCTACAAGCCAGACGCTTCCAAGAGGAAGCGGAAGATATATTGCTTCGTTTCTGGGATTTGCGCCTGCCGATAACCCCCAGATTATGGCACTGGCGATTATTGACACGCCGCAGGGAACCTACTATGGAGGTCAGATTGCAGCGCCTATCGTGAGACAGTTGTTTGAAAATATTCTTCCGTACCTGAAAGAGATAGGGTACAGTGAATGATTTAAGGTATCAGATAGTTCTGATAAAGAAAGGGTAATAAAATGAAGCGTTTTAAGGGAAAAATTGTAATTGTGGTCGGAACCGGAAAAAGCGGGATTGGCTCGGCTGCACTGCTTGAAAAAAATGGTGCCCTGCCGCTCATATATGATGGGAATGAGCAGACCGACAAAGCAGCAGTAAAAGAATCCATCAGGGAAAAACTTGGGCATGAAAGCAAGGCAGAGTTGTATCTGGGAGAATTTCCAAAGGAAATTGTGAAGGATGCAAAGCTTGCAGTGCTAAGCCCCGGGGTTCCCGTGGATGCCGGCTTTGTGGTGTATATGAAGGAGCAGGGGATTCCGGTATGGGGTGAGATTGAACTTGCATACCACTTTGCAAAAGGCAGGGTCATCGCGATTACTGGAACAAATGGGAAGACAACGACAACATCACTTGTAGGACAAATTATGCAGGAATATTTTCCGGGTGTCTATATTGTCGGGAATATCGGAAACCCATATACGGATGCTGCGTCTGACATGACAGAAAATACAGTGTCCGTTGCGGAGATTTCGAGCTTTCAGCTCGAGACAATTGAGGATTTTCACCCACAGGTATCTGCGATACTGAACATTACGCCGGATCACCTGAACCGTCATCATACGATGGAGAATTATGTGGCGGCGAAGGAAGCCGTGACACGGAACCAGACGAGGGATGATTTCTGTATATTGAACTATGAAAATGAATATACAAGGGCGTTTGGCAGCAGGTGCCCGGCTGCGGTTGTCTATTTCTCATCTGTGAGAAGGCTTAAGGATGGCCTGTATCTTGAAAATGATGAGATTTATCTGGCAGAGCATGGTGTGCCGCGCAGGCTCATGAACGTAAAGACTGACATGAACCTGGTAGGCATCTGTAACATTGAGAATGTGATGGCAGCGATAGGAATCAGCATGAGCGCCGGTGTGCCGATAGAAAACATACTTGCGACAATCAGACGGTTTGTCGCGGTGGAACACAGGATAGAGTACGTGGCGACAAAAAAAGGTGTTATGTACTACAATGATTCTAAAGCAACGAACACGGATGCCGCCATACAGGGGATTAAGGCGATGGATCGTCCGACAATACTGATAGGGGGCGGATATGATAAAGGCAGCGAATATGAAGACTGGATTCGCTGTTTTGACGGAAAGGTCAAAAAACTGGTTCTCATCGGACAGACAAGGGAAAAGATAGCAGCATGTGCGGTAAAATGTGGTTTTCCGGAAGAGGATATCATCTACGAGGACTCGTTTGCGGCTGCGCTGGATACATGCGTGCATGAAGCGTCATCCGGCGATGCAGTATTGCTATCCCCAGCCTGTGCAAGCTGGGGAATGTTTCCGAATTACGAAGTGCGGGGCAATCAGTTTAAAGAATATGTAAAGCATATAGAGGGGTGATGTTGTGGCTAGACAGCTGGTTAAATTCCGGAGCAGCAAACACAATATGGACTATATCTTATTGACTGTTGTGCTGTTTCTGGTAGGATTCGGGCTTCTGATGATTTATTCCGCAAGCTCATACGAAGCCGGGATTGACTATAATGACTCGGGATTCTTCCTGAAAAAACAGGCGCAGTCAACAATCATTGGTTTTGTGGGACTGTTTGTGATGATTAAGTTCCCATATAAGGAATTGCAGCGATTCGATGTGATTGCTATTGTGGTATCTGCAGTGCTGATTATGCTGGTTAAGACGCCGATTGGCATTACGAAAAACGGTGCAAGCCGTTGGATTAACGTGGGGTTCACGACTTTGCAGCCCGCGGAGGTTGCCAAAATAGGTGTGATTGTGTATCTGGCAAGTATTATCCAGCGGCTGGAAAGCCTGGGGAAAAATATTGTCAGGACACCGAAGGGGCTTGCAATCGTACTGGTGCCGCCCACGATTATAGCAGTGCTGATTTACGTGCTGACAAATAACTTAAGCTCGGCAGTCATCGTAATGGGGATTGCCGTGGCGATGCTGTTTGTGGCAGTGCCCGATTACAAATGGTTTGTCATCATAGGGGTATCGGGATTAGCAGCGGTGGCGGCGCTTGTGCTGTATGTGTCGAGTGCTGATACGTCGGGGGCAACATTTCGTCTGGCGCGTGTAAAGGCATGGCTGGATCCGGAATCATTCAGTACGGATAAGGCATTCCAGACGCTTCAGGCACTATATGCAATCGGCTCGGGCGGCATATGGGGAAAAGGACTTGGCCAGAGCATGCAGAAAAGAAACTTCCTGCCAGAAGCACAGAATGACATGATATTTTCCATCCTGTGCGAGGAGCTTGGGCTATTTGGCGCCATGACGATTATCCTGTTGTTTATTGTACTGATATGGAGCTGCATGGTGATAGCCAACAAGACCATGGACAGATTTGGCTCACTCCTTGTGGTAGGGGTCATGGCGCATTATGCCATACAGGTAATATTGAACATTGCCGTTGTGACAAACACCATTCCAAATACAGGCATCACGCTTCCGTTCATAAGCTATGGCGGCACATCATCATTGTTTCTGCTGATGGAGATTGGAATTGTGCTGAATGTCAGTAAACACTGTCGTTAGGATGCAATTTTGAGCAGGCTTTTGCATATAATAAGATAATTCAATTGATTACGTGGTGAAGCCTATGACCCATTTTGGCAGAAATAATGAGTCTATACGGATGGAGGGAAAAAGAGCGCTTGACGGCAGGATACAGATACAGGGGTCAAAAAATGCAGCACTTCCGATATTGGCGGCATGTATGCTGATACCCGGAACGTGTACGCTGAAGGGCTGCCCGGACATTACGGACATAGGATACATGTGCGGTATTCTGAAAAGCGCCGGCGCAAGCGTAAGCGGCTCCGTTACAGACACAAAACTACAGCTGGCGGTTGACACCAGGAATGTAAGGGAATACAGGCTGCCGGAAAAATATGTGTCATCCATGCGTTCATCGGTCGTCATGATGGGCGCGATGCTTGGAAGACTCGGGGAGGTACATGTCAACTATCCAGGGGGGTGCGTAATCGGGGAAAGACCGATTGACCTGCATCTGTATGGGCTGGAAAAGCTTGGGGCACAGATATGGACAGAGGGAAATCATATCCGTGCGTATGCCGATGAGCTGAAAGGCGCTGTGGTTGAGTTTCCATTTTCCAGTGTGGGCGCCACACAGAATGTCATACTGGCGGCTGTGACCGCAAAAGGAACAACTGTTATTAAAAATGCCGCGGGGGAGCCGGAAGTTACCGAACTGTGCAGATTTCTGAACCAGGCAGGGGCTGATATTGATTTTTCAAAGGTTTTCATGCCCGGGGGAAAGATTGTGGTACACGGCGTGGAACTTTCAAGACTTCATGGTGTGGACTATCATATAATATCAGACAGGATTGTCGCAGGAACATATATGTTCGCGGCGCTTGCCGCCGGAGGAACAGTGACACTGGAAAATGTTCCCATCAGACAACTGGGGAGTGTCTGTGATATAATAACAAAGATGGGAGCCATGATTACGGCAGATGCAGATAAAGGTGAGATTACGGTTGCTGCTGCTGACAGGGAGCGCATTGTGAACATTCCATACATAGAGACAGATATTTATCCGGCGTTTCCGACAGATTTACAGTCGCCCCTGCTGGTAGCTGCCTGCATGGCAAAAGGGACACTGGAGGTAAGGGAAAAGATATTCTCAAGCAGGTTCCGGATAGTGGAGGAGCTGCAGCGGATGGGAGCCAGGATTGATGTGGATGGTGACAGGGCTGTCGTGACAGGCGGCAGGGAGCTGGAGGGAAGAAACGTCATAGCAAGGGAGCTGAGAGGCGGTGCGGCCCTGGTGATAGCCGGATTGTGCGCATCGGGCATTACGACAGTGGCAGATTCAGGATATATCAGAAGGGGCTACCAGGATATCGTGGGGGACCTTGCGGGGCTTGGTGCACGGATTCGTTATGTGGATTAGCCGTGAGGCTGACGAGTTGCAGATACGGAGAAAGTCATTATGTGGACAGATAGAAAGATGAAAAAAAAGGACAGTGTCATAACAAAAATGCCCGATACGCAAGGGAAGGTACGTGTTATCATAGCGTTGGGGATTATAAACATACTTCTTGCAGCCTCGTACTTTGTGCTGACGTATTATGCAGTCAAGAATGTCCAGGTGGACGGAAATAAACACTATTCCGCGGAAGAGATAAAGTCCATGATCATGACCGGGTATTTTGGCGATAATTCCCTCTATCTGTCCATGAAGTACAAAAACAAAGATATAGAGGGAATTCCTTTTGTGGAGACAATGGATGTGGTAGTTCAGTCCAATGATACCATCCGCATTAATGTATATGAGAAGGCGCTTGCAGGATATGTGCAGTATCTTGGGAGATACATGTACTTTGATAATGAAGGGGTTGTGGTCGAGGCATCGAAGGTCGCGACGAAGGGAATTCCGCAGGTAGTAGGGCTTGATATTGACCATGTAGTACTGCATGAGAAGCTTCCGGTTGAGAATAATGCGGTGTTTCAGAATATTCTGACAATCACAAAACTTCTAAACAAATATAATGTTCTTTGTGATAAAATGCAGTTTGACAGCAACTTTAATGTCACATTGGGATATGAAGGCGTCAAAGTCAACATAGGTGCACTCGAAAACCTGGATGAAAAGCTGATGCAGCTGCCCCAGATTCTGCCATCCCTGGAGGGCAGGAAGGGAACACTTGATTTGCAGAACTACACTTCTGACCGAAAAAGTATCACTTTTGAGGGCGAAAAATAAAAAAAAGGTAACAATAAAGCAAAAAATAGGTTGATTAATTAGCAAAAAAATTATATGATAAGTTAGATGGAATTTAATAGGAATTGTGAAGGAGGAAGGAAACTTGCTCGAGATTAGATCAAATGAAACAGATGCAGCAGCAAGGATAATTGTAGTAGGAGTAGGCGGCGCAGGCAACAATGCCGTGAACCGAATGATAGATGAGACGATTACAGGTGTTGAGTTTATAGGAGTCAATACGGACAAGCAGGCTTTACAGCTCTGCAAGGCACCGAAACTTTTGCAGATAGGCGAGAAGCTTACAAAGGGACTCGGCGCGGGAGCCAAGCCCGAAGTAGGCGAGAAGGCAGCGGAGGAAAGCTCGGAGGATATCAAGGAGGCGTTAAAGGGCGCTGACATGGTATTTGTCACCTGCGGTATGGGTGGCGGCACCGGTACAGGTGCGGCGCCTATTGTGGCGGCGATTGCAAAGGAGATGGGCATCCTTACGGTCGGCGTTGTCACGAAACCGTTCAAGTTTGAGGCGCGCACACGTATGACAAATGCCCTGACTGGCATTGAGAAGCTAAAGGAGCATGTCGATACGCTGATTGTGATTCCGAATGACAAGCTGCTTGAAATTGTCGACAGGCGGACAACCATGCCTGACGCACTGAAGAAGGCGGATGAGGTGCTTCAGCAGTCCGTACAGGGTATTACGGATTTGATTAATGTTCCATCTGTTATCAACCTTGATTTTGCCGATGTTCAGACCGTCATGAAGGAGAAGGGTATCGCGCATATTGGTATCGGTTATGGCAAGGGCGAGGACAAAGCTGCCGAGGCGATTAAGATGGCGGTTGAGTCGCCGCTTCTTGAGACAACCCTCAGCGGAGCCACGGATGTCATTCTCAATATTTCGGGAGATATATCAATCTTTGACGCAAATGATGCGGCAAGTTATGTGCAGCAGCTCGCAGGAGAGGATATCAATGTCATTTTTGGCGCAATGTACAATGAGGATATGGCGGATTCCTGTACCGTTACAGTTATTGCAACGGGTATTGTGGAGTCAAGCTACAATTCCCCGCTGAAGAACATGGGCAAGATTAACAGTAATTTTTCTGTAAAGCCCGGCAATGTGCCAAATACTCCGGTGCGTCCAAGACCGCAGGCACCGGCAGGGGTAAATGTGATACAGCCAAACAGTCAGCCGCAGAACCCGCAGCAAAGGCCAATGAATGGCATTAAGCCCCCTGCGGATTTGAGAAGCAATGTGAAGGAGCAGACCCTGAACATACCGAATTTCTTAAAGCGCTAGAAAGTGCCTGAAAGGAACATACCAAATAAGAATAAAGTCGAAAAATAAACATAAAACAGTCCCATGCTTTGACAAAAAGCATGGGACTGTTTTGTTATAATGCCCATAGGCGCATAAGGAAATCAGCGAACAGTGATTTGAATAATGATTACCGGACTGATATAGCCTGCCGAAACGGAGGTGATACGGATTTATGAGGTATATATTGACATTTATTTTATACAGAATGTGATGACGGATATGCTTCTGCTCATTCTGGTTTTGCTGCTTTTGAAGGAGAGAATACGGTGGAAGCGGGTGGCTGTGGCATCATTTGCCGGGGGCGCCGGTGCGGTGCTGATACTGGTGTCAGGAATCCGGTTTGGTGTGTCATATGTACTCAGTGTGCTTGTGCTTGATGCAGTGATGGTCCTGATATGCATCTGCCATCCGGCATCCCGCAATAAGATTCCCTTTTGGCGTCCCGCCGTGGGAATCATTTACCTGCATGGTATGATGTCTGCCTACGGAAAACTGATGGAATGCCTTGTAAGGCTTGTCGGGGTGCGCTATGTCTGGTTTATTGTCACGGTGGCAATCGCAGGCATTGTTGCATTTCTGGTGATGTATCGCAATATGGCAAACCGGAAACGGATTTTTGATGTGACATTGACGGAAAATGGTGAGGATATCGCGATCAGGGCACTGTTTGACACGGGAAACTTATTGCACGACCCGGTGTCGGGAAAGCCGGTATCGGTGATGGAGGAGACAGACGAAATCAGGCAGTGGATGACTAAGTATCCGCAAAAATTCAGGATAATTCCCTACCAGAGTGTCGGAAACGAACACGGAGTCCTGGAAGGCATTGTCGTG
This sequence comes from uncultured Lachnospiraceae bacterium, assembly GCA_949066965.1. Taxonomy (GTDB): domain Bacteria; phylum Bacillota; class Clostridia; order Lachnospirales; family Lachnospiraceae; genus COE1. Next base: position 40,543 of record CARTDA010000017.1, on the reverse strand, counting down.
GAGCGGATGATGATACAGCAGGAAGAGGGGGAGGTAGTGAAAAAGGAGGCAGTTGTGGCTTTATATAAGGGAAAGCTTTCGAGGGACGGGACGTTCCAGATGATATTGAACCATAAGCTGATATCGGCATGAAGGACGTCTTTTATGCACACGGGCACCCAAAGGAAATATGTCAGCTAAGACTGATGGGTGCCCGGCGCGCGAGTAGGGGAAAGGCTTTTCCCTGCTCAATTAAAAGGAATGGAGGAGTAATACTGTGAAAAATGAATTTTTCACAGGGCAAATTTGTGCTTACGCCCAAATTCGCAGATTTTGACAAGAATGGAGGATTATTATGCTAATCAAGTTGTACTTACCAGGTAAAATGAGGCTGTGTTTGGGCAAAAACAGCAGCAAAGCCACTGCCGGAAATGAGATTCATTATATTGGCGGTTCGGAAGTCCTGCCGCCGCCGCTGGAGGGTGAGGAAGAAAACAGGGCAATTAACGGGCTTGAGACAGAGTATGCAAACGAGGCGAGGGCGCTCCTGATAGAACACAATTTGCGGCTTGTCGTATATATTGCAAAAAAGTTCGATAACACCGGGGTGGGCGTGGAAGATTTGATTTCCATAGGAACGATAGGGCTGATAAAGGCTATCAATACATTTAACCGCAGCAAGAACATCAAGCTTGCCACCTATGCGTCAAGGTGCATAGAAAATGAAATTCTGATGTACTTAAGAAGAAACAATAAGACAAGGCTTGAGGTTTCCATTGATGAACCGCTGAATGTGGACTGGGACGGAAACGAGCTGCTTCTGTCGGATATTCTCGGGACGGACGAGGACGTGATTTACAAGGACCTTGAGACCGAGGTGGAGCGGAGCCAGCTTAAGCATGCAATATCGAAGTTGGGTGAGCGTGAGCGGACCATTATTATGCTGCGGTTCGGGCTCAACAATCCCGATGACATGGAAATGACACAGAAGGAAGTGGCTGATTATCTTGGAATTTCACAGTCCTATATATCACGGCTGGAAAAGAAGATTATGAAGCGCCTGAAAAAAGAAATGGTAAGCTAGTCCGGACTGGCGGCGAAAACGTATTTACACCTCTTTACATATGTCCTGCGGGCAATGACTGCCTAATGGGCATAGAGATATAGGAGGATTAGAATATGGCACTTGGAAAAGTTGAGATATGTGGTGTAAATACGTCAAAGCTTCCCGTTTTGAAAAATGAGGAGAAGCAGGCACTTTTTGCCAGGATAGAGCAGGGGGATTTAACGGCAAGGGAGGAATATATCAGGGGGAACTTAAGGCTGGTACTGAGCGTGATAAAAAGATTTTCGCAGTCCAATGAAAATGTTGACGACCTGTTTCAGATAGGGTGCATTGGTCTGATTAAGGCGATAGATAACTTTGATTCCAGTCTGGATGTAAAATTTTCCACCTATGCGGTTCCGATGATTATCGGTGAAATCCGGCGGTTCCTGCGCGATTCGAGCAATCCGATAAGGGTGAGCCGTTCCCTGAAGGACACTGCTTACAAGGCAATCTATGCAAAGGAAAACCTTACCAAAAAGAATCTGCGGGAGCCGACTATCATGGAGATATCAGAGGAAATCGGCATACCAAAGGAAGATATTGTGTATGCGCTGGATGCAATACAAAATCCGATGAGTCTGTATGAACCTGTCTATACGGAAGGCGGAGACACGCTCTATGTGATGGATCAGATAAGCGATAAAAAATGCAAGGAGGACAACTGGGTTGAAAATATATCCCTGAGCGAGGCGATGAAAAAACTGGACGAGAGGGAGAATGAAATTATCCGCCTGCGCTTTTTTGAGGGGAAGACACAGATGGAAGTGGCGGAGTATATTGGTATTTCCCAGGCGCAGGTGTCAAGACTTGAGAAGAATGCCCTGCGTACTATGAAAAAGTATCTGGCGTTCTGAGAGTGGATATTAAAAAAATACTGAAAAAAATTAAGTGACAGACAATATATACTATTGACTTAATCGTAGAAACAATTTAAAATAGAAATTAAGGAATTAAGGTTATCAGGATAATTGTGAATGATAGCCTTAAAATATGTTTTTATAGTATATTGTGTGAAAGGATGTTACTTATGAATGAACAAAACAAATTAGGGCGCAGATTTAGTATTAAGTGGCTGGTGATTTCACTGGTATCACTGCCGATGATGTTGGCATGTATTGTTATTGTGACAGTTTCTACAATGACACTCAGGCAGGGGATGGAGTCAGAGACATTTAAGACATTGGAAGCATTGGCGAGAGGAACCATGCTTGCTCTTGACGGTGTGTCGTCAGGAGACTATTCCATGCAGGGAGATGACCTGTATAAGGGTGAGGTAAACCTTTCCCAGCAGATGGGGACACTGGTTGATAATTACGCAACCGCAAACAACGGCGAGATTACTTTGTTTTTTGGAGATGTCAGGCGTGCGACAACAATTAAGGATGCACAGGGCAACCCGATTGTGGGCACGAAGGCAGATCCGAAGGTGGCAGCACAAGTTCTGAATGCCGGAAACGAGTATTCCAGAAATGATTTTGAGATTAACGGGGAGCTTTATTATGGCTTTTATGTTCCGGTGACAGACAGCTCCAACCAGATTGTCGGAATGATTTGTGCATCAAAGGAAAGGGAGACCATCAATAACTACATATCCATCAGGCAGACGTTTATTGTCGGAATGGCAGTTGTTATTTATGTTGTCTGCATTTTCTTTGCGACAGTAGTTACAAAGAAAAAGATTCAGTATCCGCTGACCACACTTTCAAACGTTGCAAGGAAGATGGCACGTGGAGACATCAATGTACATATTGAGCGTACATCAAATGATGAATTTGGTGATTTGACGGATGATTTCAAGCTGATGATAAAGACGATAGGGGAACAGGTTCATATTACAGAGCAGGTTGCGGAAGGTGACCTGACAGCGACTTATAAGAAAGCAAGCGAGGATGATGCACTTGGAACAGCGATTGTGAAGATGCTTCGCGACAACAACAGGAACCTGTCTACAATTCGCGACGCAGCAGCGAGAATGACATCAGGTGCAAACGAAGTTGCAAGCGCAAGTAATTCTTTGGCACAGGGTACAACACAGCAGGCAAGCGCCATTGAGGAGATTACGGTTTCTATTGAAGAGATAGCGAACGGTGCGAAGGTGAATGCAGATGATGCAAACAGGGCAAACGAGCTGGTACAGAATACAAAGGATGGGGCAATTCGTGGTAATGAGCAGATGAAACAGATGATTGCTGCTATGCAGGACATCAATGAGTCTTCTGAAAATATTTCAAAGATTATGAAGGTAATCGATGATATCTCATTCCAGACAAATATCCTTGCATTGAATGCTTCTGTAGAGGCTGCAAGGGCAGGTGTGCATGGCAAGGGATTTGCAGTGGTTGCAGATGAAGTCAGAAGTCTCGCAAACAAGTCGGCTGAGGCGGCTAAAGATTCTGCAGTGATGATTGAGGATTCCATCAAGAAAGTGGAAGTTGGTTCTAAGCTTGCTGTAGAGACTGCGGCAGCACTTGAGGAAATCCTGTTATCAGTTGAGAACATTGCTTCTATTGTAAGCAATATCGCAGAGGCTTCCGTAAATCAGGCAAGCTCTGTAGGACAGGTAAATGCAGGTATTACACAGATAGCGGATGTCGTTCAGACGAACTCTGCGACATCTGAAGAGTGTGCGGCTGCAAGTGCGGAGCTTTCAAGTCTTGCAGGACAGCTTCAGAATGCGGTCGGCAAATACAAACTTCTTGCCGGAAGAAATGTAAAGTCTGATTATGATGATATTTCGTCCAGCGCTGAGAGTGATTATGTTGACAATGAGAGCATCATTTCGCTTGATTCAGACTTTGGAAAATATTAAAGATAAAATATATGTTATCTACTACCCCGGCAGCAAAATGCCGGGGTAGTGTTGAAAGTAGCATGAAATATAATGAGACAGGAATCGAGGTTGGACATTTGATTGTCCGTCGAAGCGGGCAGACGGAAGCTGGTGCGAAAAATTGAAGTTATATGCGGCAAAGGCTAATGAGATACATGCGCAGGAGCGAGAGATGCTATGGACGCTCCTGGATCGGGACAGACAGGCGACAGTGCTGTCGCTCAGAAACAAAAAGGAGAAGGAGAGAAGTATCTGCGCGGGGCTGCTGCTCCGGTACGCATTTCTGGAAGCGGGATATGGCATAAAAGATTGGCAGCAGGTTCAGATAGAAAAAGGAGTATATGGGAAACCTTATATGAAGGGATATGATGATTTCCAGTACTCACTGTCCCATTCGGGGGAATGGACAGTATGTGCAGTGGATATAATGCCGATAGGAGCGGATATTCAGGAAATGAAAAGCTGGAAAATGCAGCTGGCGAAAAGATTTTATCATGCAGACGAATATGACAGGCTTCTTGCGATTAAGGAGAATGATTCAGATAGACGGACGAGGGAGTTTTACAGCATATGGACGGCAAAGGAAAGTGTCGTGAAATGGAACGGACGAGGAATCGGGGCTGGAATAAGCAGTTATGTAACTGCACAGGATTATAGTCATGTGTATGATGTAAAGGAGAGGCAAATGGTTCATATAAGGCTGTATAATGAGCTCGAGGGATATATGACCTGTGTGTGCAGCAGGATGGGAAATTTTTCTGATAAACTGAAAATAGTTAACTTATGGTAACAGTTCAGCTCAGGACTTTGCAATTGCTGCAAAGTCCGTGAAACAGCGTAGTGGCAGAGATGCATCAAGACACCGCGAAATGGTTTTGCATGGCTTGATGCTTTTTACAGGAAGCAGAAGGCTGAACTGTTAAAACTTATGAGTATAGCCGAATGGAGGGAGACAGATGTTAAAGGTCAGCGGAAAAAACGTTGTAAAGAAAGGTGAAGTTATTTTTGGGAAGGGTGAGGAAATAACCCAGATAGGAATTATTCTTTCCGGTAAGGTGGTCGTGCAGGGTGAGTATGTAAAGATGATACGGTCTCAGGGAACTTATCTTGCACTGAACGGATATAGTAATCAGACATATCATGCGACTTACACTGCGCTGGATGATTCTGTAATATATGCGCTTCCGACACAGGGGGAACAGACGATTAGAAATATCGTCTCGAAAAATGCGGACTACCGTGCGATTATGGTTTCCTCACAGTTCAGAATTGCAGTTGAGATTTACAGATTGAAATCAAGCCTGATTGAACGTGCAGAGCGTTTGTGCTCATTTGTGCAGGGCAGTTATACGGAGTATAAAAATATTTGCAAGACATTTGAAGTTCCGGCGATTGGGATTGAAGAACTCGAGGAGCTTCAGCCATATGAGGATACGCAGGACATCAACGAGTACAGGATTGCATATTATGAGGAGGCGGCAAAAATTCCGCTGAGTGCCAACAAGGTATATTTTTCATACCGCGAGGAGATGGCAAACTTTCAGGTGAATGAGATTATTGAGCTCTCATCGGCACTTCTTGAAGACTGTGCAGAGGTGACAGAGTATATCAAAAACCTGATAGAAGTGGTCTGCCTGCGTCCGAGAAACAGCCTGTTTGACTGTATCTGTGATACTGCGCAGGAGATAAAGGAGAAGGATGACATTCCGAATGAATTGATTGTGCTGCTGAATGGCATAGTGGAAGAAATGGCATTCCAGTACAAGGAAGTTAAGAATCAGGCAGAGAGCGTGTTTGACTTTGACGCAGCACATCTAAAGACTAGGATAGATGCATTGAATTCCGGTGAGGCGCCTGTTGAGGAGCAGAAGTCCCAGGAAGAGAAGGAGGAGGACATTAAGCGGGATGTTGCCTCCCTGAAAGGATCGATGGAGCAGATTCTCAAGTTCGCAACGCTCAGCGATGAGGACAATGAAACACTCAGAAAGAATGTGAACCATCTGGTGGAAATACCTGACAGGATGTCGGTGGAGGATGATGTCAAGAAAGCGAAGAAGACAATTGCCTCGCTGGTATTCAAACTGTATTTGTCATGTTACCGCAAGATAAAAGAGGGGCTGATGCATCCGCCCAAAGCGGTGGAGCTTTTTATGAATTACGGAATGCTTGACGAGCGGCTGCTTGACGAGGAGCATTTAAGGTTTTTGTGCAGCATCGAGCCGGATAAAAATGAGGGGCCATGCAAGGTCGTTACAATGATGGAGTGGCTTGACATGATACATGCAGGCAAGCGTGACCCGTCAAAGAGTGAGTTTGACGAGGATTATGTGGAGAATCTCCGGTCGCTCAAAAAACAGGGTGAGATTACCGAGAAAGAACAAAAGGCATTGCTTCAGAATATGGATAAGCGCGTAGAGTATGAGGTTATGAACATGCAGATGAGTAATACACGTACTCTTTATGGTCAGCCATCCTCCTATATGCCGATTTTGTATAAGGAAGCAATTTTTGGATATCTGGATAAAATACTGGTGACCAAAAAGAAAATTAACGAGAGCGTGCAGAAACTAACGCAGATTGATTACTCTGTATTTTACAGGGAGGTTATTTACTCCAACACGGAATTGAAGATTATCAATGAGACAGTCATGCGAAATGTATATCCGGATGTGATTTTGTTTCCGCTGTTTGGAACCAATGCGTCCATGTGGCAGGAAATTGGCGGCAAAAACAAGGGAACACCAGGTCGCTTCTGTTTTCCGATTATGACAAACTCCAACATAGATGACATGATGGTGAAGCTGTTCGGGCGTTTCCGCTGGGAACTCTGCCGCTGTATACAGGGTATGGCATGGAACGATGTAAAAGTGAAGTCCCTGACTTCGGAATATATGGATTATATCCAGTTTTACAGGAAAAACAGGGATTTGTCGGAAGAAGCGCGCGACAAGGTTAAACTTCAGATTCAGAAGTCAAGGAATAACTCAAGGGAGACTTTCCTGATTGATTATGAAGCCTGGGTTAAGAATGAGGCGAACGGTTCCATGAAGATGAACAAGGTGGCAAGGGAGATTCTTGCGACGTATTGTCCGTTTGCAAAAGAGCTTAGAATGAAACTGAATGTGCAGAGACCATATGAACTGGCACAGGCGCGCAGCTTCCGGAATGCCCAGAAGAAGAAACAGGAGTTTGAGCTGAAAATAAAGACACTGCAGAAGGTTACGCCGGAGGTGCCGGATGAGATAATGAATACATATAAGTTTTATTCGGAAATGTAAAAAATTGAGTGCGAAAGCACTCAATTTTTTATGCACAGCCCCATGCAGAGGAAGTATGCCGCAGTTATTGCTGCTGTTCATCCTCGGAATCCGGTTTAACAGCGTCTTCTTCCGGCGGGGTTTCTGGTTCGGGCAGGAGGATTACGACAGTTTCAATGCGGTTGTTATCCACACTTTTTGCAGTGAGTGTGATGCCGTTATCCGTTGTGACAGACTCGCCCTCGGCTGGAAAGCGGTCTAAAAGCTCAATCATGATGCCGCCGATGGAATCATAGTCCTCAGAGTCAAATTTTGTGTCGAGCACATCATTGATATCGTCAAGCTTCATGCTTCCGCCGACTTCGTATGCATTGTCGCCAATTTTTTTCAACAGTTCCTCCTCGTCGGCATCAAATTCATCCCGGATTTCACCTACAATTTCCTCAAGCAAATCCTCGATGGTAATCATTCCGACTGTTGCACCGTACTCATTCAGCACAAGGGAGATATTGGTGGTGCTCAGCCGCATTTCCAAAAGCAAGTCGGCAGTCTTTTTGTATTCATAGGTATAATACCCTTCGCGCATAATGTCCTGGATCTTGAAATGTTCCCTGTCCTCGACCAGAAGGAAGTCTTTTACGATCACGATACCGATAATGTTGTCCGTGTCATTTTCGTAGACAGGAATACGGGTGTACATTGATTCCCGGAACAGGGACAATAACTCGTCATAGGTGGCATTGACATCTATCGTAGTCATGTCAATACGCGGTATCATGATGTCCTTTGCCACAGAGTCGCCAAACTCGAACACATTGTAGATAAGCTTTTTTTCTTCCTGTTCAATCACACCGTCCTCATGGCTCACATCCACGTATGTCTTGAGCTCGGTTTCTGTCATCGCGACACGCGCCGATGAGTCAATATGCATAATGCCGAGGAAAAATCCTGAAATTTTGTCAATGATAAAGATAACGGGAGTCAGCAGCTGCATAAGGAAATAAATGACTCTGGCATAGGCAAGGGACAATTTTTCGTTGTTGCACATGGCCCATGTCTTGGGAACAATTTCGCCCAAAATAAGGACTACCAGTGTCAGTATGCCGGTACCGATACCGACAGCGGCATTTCCCCAGATACGTATGACAAGCGAAGTCATGAGAGAGGAGGCACTGATGTTCACGACATTGTTTCCGATTAGAATCGCACTGATAAGTTTACTCCTGTTATCCAGAATTTTTTGAAGCGTGAGAACGCGTCCGGTGGGATTGGCGTCCACCATGGCACGCACCTTCACATCGCTCAGTGTGGTGAGTGCAGTCTCCGCTGACGAAAAGAAAGCTGACAGTACTATAAGCACTACAAGAATTACAAGTTGTATGGCACCAGGGGTATCCAAAAAAATCACTCCTTTTTTTAATGGCTATATGGGCTGCCGGCGATAAAACGACAAGCTGGCAGCGCATATTATTAAATGTATCAGCATAGATTATAACAGTGTTAATGAAATAATACAAGATAATGTGAAAAAAACATTCATAAACACTTGGATATTTTAATGTGAAAAATGGAGGTAGAATGGCGTGAAAAGTACATGGGGGACAGAAAGGCTGATTGCATTGTTTAAGTGCCTTATGGCAGCATATCTGATAACGGGGGCACTGCTCTTGGCAGTGGCAGGGCTGCTGTACAAGTTTTCACTCGGGGAAAATGTGGTTGATATCAGCATTATTGTAATTTATTGTATCTCCTCCCTTTTGGCAGGACTTTTTTTCTCAAAGGGAGCGGCAAGCAGGAGATTTATCTGGGGCATGGCGGCGGGAGCGGCATATTTTGCAATTATCTGTGCGGTATCCATTTTTGCGGACCCGGGCTTTGCGCCGGTTAGCAATTCCAGCATTACAACACTCTTGATTTGCCTTGGCAGTGGAATGCTCGGCGGAATGCTCGGGTGAGTCCGTTAACAGGGTACAGCCGCGATGTCATCGAAAAAAATGCGGACTATCGGTAAGCTATTTTGAGCCAGATCCTAACACAATATGGAAACATAAATATTTTGTAAAATAACTTTCTTTTTTGTCGGATTATGTTATACTAGAACTTGTTTGGAAACCGTCCTTATTTTCCAAACAAGTTCTGTTTTTATGCGCACGCCAATGCAGGGGAAATGTGCCATCGGCGGCGCGGCGGGCAGGGAAAGATAAAGCTTTCCTGCTCGATTGAAGCAAAATAGTTATGCAAAGCAAAAGGAGAGGAGTATTATGAAAAACATATTACATAAGAGGGCAGCAAGGGTAAAGGCAGTCCTGATGTCACTTATCGTATTTTTATCCGCGTTTGTTCCGCAGATGACAGTGCAGGCAGCGCCAAACGAAGTCGCACAGGCGGCGCTGGGCGTTGACGTATCGCGTTATCAGGGACTGATAAACTGGGATCAGGTGGCAGCTTCCGGCGTACAGTTTGCGATAATCAGGGTCGGCTACCGCACACAGAGTACGGGTGTCCTGAATGAGGATCCATATGCACGGTATAACCTGCAGGAAGCACAGAGAGTCGGCTTAAAGGTTGGCGCATACTTTTTCTCTGCTGCAGTGAACGAGGCAGAGGCAGTCGAGGAGGCAATTTTTACCGCAAATATCATTGACAAGTACAAGATTACATTTCCGGTAGCGTTTGACTGCGAGGGATTCAGGAACACCTCGAGCAGGCAGTATCTGCTTGGAAAGGATGTGCGGACGGCACTTGCCGTCAAATTCCTTGACACGATAGCAGCAAGAGGATACACACCTATGTTTTATGCGTCTAGAAATGAGATGACTGACAGCAAGGACTGGAATATGGATATCCTGAATAAGTACAAGGTCTGGGTTTCACAGTATCCGGCCGAGCCGTTTCCCATTACGCCGGCAAGCAGCTATGCAGGCGTGCAGGCGATGTGGCAGTATACAAGCAAGGCGGTCATTCCCGGAATTCCAGGAAGTGTGGATATGAATGTCTCCTATTTCAATTATGATGGGATTGCGGAGCCGAAAGACCCGAGCGGGGCAGCTCCGGTAAGCGCTGAAAATGCCGCAAATGTGCAGTATATCGATGTCAATGAAGTTGTGACTGCCACAACAACGGTGAATTTGCGGACTGTCCCAAGCACAGACAATCCGGCAACGATTGTTGTTCCAATAAATCCGGGGGACATGATATTCCGTACCGGTATTGGAAATAATGGGTGGTCAAGGGTCGTCTTAAATGGTCAGCCGTTGTATGCATACACGTCTTACCTCCAGAAAGTAATGTAAAAAAAGTCATTTTACAAAAAAACACTTTTCGGATATGAAAATATGTGATATACTACTTTAGACTAAAACAACATATAGCAAAATAATATATTAAGGAGGCAATTGGTATGAAACACATTAAGACATTAACGACCAGGGACTATAAAGAGTCTGTAAAGAAAGGTGGATGCGGCGAGTGCCAGACATCCTGCCAGTCAGCATGTAAGACATCATGCACTGTTGGAAATCAGAGCTGTGAGCAGGCAAAATAAGGATAGATAAAGAGGCGGCATTTCATGATGCCAAAGGATTTCACAACAGAAGATTTATCACAGAACACTTATAAAGCAGAATTATAAGTAAGCAGCGGTTTTTACATTAATCGCTGCTTATTATGTGTGTGTAATCATTTGGTTAGAGGGATAATCGGGAATCCGTAACAGTTCAGTCTGCGGATACGTTTATATGGATAGGAAGGAAAAGAAATTGATACACCAGTATAAAAACAATGGATACAATATTGTCTTAGATGTCAACAGCGGTTCTGTACATGTTGTTGATGACGTTGTCTATGACGTGATTGCCTGCATGGTTGAGAACCATCTTGAAAATGCGGACAAGGAAACGGTACTCGATAGATTGAAAAAGGAATTTGCGGATAAGGCGGAAGAATGGGACGAGCTTGTCGATGAGATATATGAATTGAAAAAGGATGGGATGCTTTTTGCGGAGGATATCTACGAAAAGAGTATAGATGCCTTCCGGAACCGCGAGACAGTCGTGAAGGCACTCTGCCTGCATATAGCGCATGACTGCAACCTCAAGTGCAGGTACTGCTTTGCGGAGGAGGGAGAGTACCATGGCAGAAGGGCGCTTATGAGCTATGAGGTCGGCAAAAAGGCACTGGACTTTCTTGTGGCAAACTCAGGCAGCCGCGTGAATCTGGAAGTGGATTTTTTTGGCGGGGAACCGCTGATGAACTGGCAGGTCGTAAAGGATTTGGTCGCATATGGCAGGAGCCTTGAGGAACCAAACAACAAACGGTTTCGTTTTACACTGACGACGAACGGCGTGCTGCTGAGTGATGACATCATTGACTTTGCCAACAGGGAGATGGCAAATATCGTTCTGAGTGTGGACGGACGGAAGGAAATCCATGACAAAATGCGTCCGCTTGCCGGGGGACAGGGCAGTTATGATTTGGTGATTCCGAAATTTAAAAAAGTGGCGGAGAGCAGGAATCAGACCAATTATTATGTGCGCGGGACGTTTACGCATTTCAATAAGGACTTTGCGGCAGATGTCTGCCATCTGGCTGATTTGGGCTTTGAGCAGATTTCGGTTGAGCCGGTTGTAGCGCCAGATGGGGAGGACTATGCACTTGTTCCCGAGGACATTCCTGAGCTTCTATCGGAGTATGACAAGCTGGCTGTCGAGATGGTCCGGCGGCATAAGGAAGGAAAGGGTTTCAATTTCTTTCATTTTATGATAGACTTGAAAGGCGGACCATGTGTCTACAAGAGACTGTCGGGATGTGGCTCGGGGACAGAGTATCTGGCTGTGACGCCGTGGGGTGATTTTTACCCATGCCACCAGTTTGTCGGACAGGAATCGTTCCTGATGGGAAATGTGGACGATGGGATTACCAATACAGATATTCGGGAACAATTCAAGGCATGCAATGTATATTCAAAGGAAAAATGCAGGAACTGTTTCGCAAAATTCTACTGCAGCGGAGGATGTGCGGCAAATTCCTACAATTTCCATGGAAACATCAATGACGCTTACGACTTGGGCTGTGAGCTTCAGAGGAAACGTGTTGAATGTGCAATCATGATAAAGGCTGCTCTTGCCGAAGAAACACGGGCATAGGCAAAAGAAAGTAAAGGAGTATACAGGTAATGAAAAAAAATAAAGCCATTATTACGTTAATCCTGACAGTGCTTATCACGGTAGCGTTGGGATATGTGGCAATCTGGGGGATTGGCACGGAAAAGGCGGGTGCCGCATCCGGTATTAAGCAGGGTCTTGACCTTGCCGGAGGTGTGAGCATCACCTATCAGGTAGTGGGGGACGAGGAGCCTTCCGCTGCGGACATGAGTGACACCATCTACAAGCTACAGAAACGAGTGGAGGTATACAGTACAGAGGCACAGGTATATCAGGAAGGCGCTGACCGTATCAATATTGAGATTCCCGGTGTATCGGATGCCAATTCGATTCTTGAGGATCTGGGAAGACCGGGTGCGCTGTATTTTATTGCACAGTCGGATGATGACGGAAACCAGAATTATTCCTACACGGGTTCCGGCGCGACAGGATATTCTCTGGACAAGACGATTGACGAGCTTCTTGCTGACGGCGGTGTTGTGCTGGAAGGTACGGATGTCAGCGCGGCGCAGGGCGGCTCTGCAAGTGATGAACTGGGAAACAGCCAGTTTGTGGTAGACCTTACCTTTACCAGTGAGGGCACGACAAAGTTTGCCGATGCCACAACAAAGGCATTCTCAAAGGGCGAGACCATCGGTATCTATTATGACGGCGACTTCATCAGTGTGCCGAGGGTGCAGGCGGCGCTCAAGGACGGTAAGGCGCAGATTACGGGGATGGCAAGCTTTGAGGAGGCAGAAAAGCTTGCAAGCCAGATTCGTATCGGCGGGCTGAAGCTTGAGCTTGAGGAGCTGCGCTCCAATGTGGTGGGCGCACAGCTTGGCGAGGAGGCTGTCAATACAAGCTTGCAGGCAGCCATTATCGGTCTGATTATCATTGCGCTGTTCATGATTATTGTATACCGCATTCCGGGACTTTCGTCTGTGCTTGCACTGATTATTTATACGTGCCTGATTGTGTTGTGCCTGAATATGTTTGAGATTACCCTGACACTTCCGGGTATCGCAGGTATTATCCTTTCGATTGGTATGGCAGTTGATGCAAACGTTATCATTTTTGCACGTATCCGTGAAGAGCTTACGGCTGGCAAGACAGTCAGGAGCGCAATTGACACGGGATTCCAGAAAGCGCTTTCTGCAATTATTGATGGCAATGTGACAACGCTGATTGCGGCTTTTGTGCTTGGGGTTAAGGGTTCCGGAACGGTCAAGGGATTTGCATATACACTTGGTCTTGGTATTGTGCTGTCCATGTTTACGGCGCTCTTTGTGACAAGGATGATTCTCAGGGCATTTTTTGCGGTTGGCCTGAAGGATGTCAAGTTTTATGGAACGAATAAGGAGAAAAGCACTGTCAATTTCCTTGGAAAGAAAAATATTTTCTTTGCATGTTCAATTGCAGTGATTGTTCTTGGATTTGTATTTATGGGTGTCAATAGTGCATCGACAGGAAAGGTACTAAATTACAGCCTTGACTTTGTAGGCGGTACATCCACGAATGTCACATTTAACGAGGATATGGACCTTGCGGCAATTGATGCGAATGTTGTCCCGGTATTCAGCAGTGTGACGGGTGATGGCGCGATTCAGGTGCAGAAGGTTGCAGGTTCCAATGAGGTCATTTTTAAGACGAGGGAACTCAATGTCGACGAGCGGCAGGAGCTGGAAACGGCACTGGTTGACCAGTTTGGTGTAAACAAGGAGCTTATCACGGCTGAGACGATTAGTTCCACCATCAGCTCGGAGATGAAGAGTGATGCGGTTGTCGCAGTCATTATCTCGACAATCTGTATGCTGATTTATATCTGGTTCCGGTTTAAGGATATCCGGTTTGCGGCAAGCTCTGTTGCGGCGCTGCTGCATGACGTGCTCGTGGTTCTTGCGTTTTATGCGGTTGCAAAGGTCTCTGTGGGCAGTACGTTCATTGCCTGCATGCTTACCATTGTCGGATATTCCATCAATGCGACCATCGTTATTTTCGACCGTATCAGGGAGAACCTTGGCTCGATGCTGAAAAAGGACACGCTTGACGAGCTTGTCAACAGAAGTATCAGCCAGACGCTTTCCAGAAGTATCTTTACTTCAATGACGACATTTATCATGGTTGCGGCGCTGTATGTACTGGGTGTTACCTCAATCAGGGAGTTTGCACTGCCGCTTATGGTAGGTATTGTATGCGGTACGTATTCTTCCGTATGTATTACAGGTGCATTGTGGTATGTGATGAAAACAAAGATGAAAAAGAAATAATTTTTTCTGGATTTGTATGGCAGGGCGGTGTGCCCTGCCATTTGTATAGGGGAAACAGGTTTGCAGGAGGGGCTGTATGAATGTGGCGGCACAGAAGAGGTTTGGGATTTCGGCGGCGGTACTCAAGTGGATAGCAGTCGTTACCATGGTGATAGACCACTTTGCGGCATCGGTTTACTGGCTGCTGCCACGGTACGATTTTGGTGTTTACAATATTATGAGAAAAATCGGAAGGATTGCTTTTCCGATTTATTGTTTTCTGCTTGTGGAGGGCTTCTTTCATACGAGGAGCCGGGCAAAGTATCTGAGAAACTGTTTTCTGTTTGCCGTGATTTCAGAGATTCCGTTTGACATGGCGATTTTTGGGAAGGTAGTCTATCCTCATGGGCAGAATGTGTATTTTACGCTGTGCATCGGGCTGTGTGCCCTGATGGTTCTGGACAGGTTCCGGTATCAGTACGAAGAAAAGTATATTGTGCTCAGGGCTTCTGTCATTTTTCTGGCGGCATATGCGGGGGAAGTGACAGATGTGGATTACCACTGGAAGGGTGTCCTTTTTATCATTCTGTTTTACTATGTGAGGGATATGAAGGAGTGGATTCGCAACCTTGCAGGAATCTGTGCATTTGCATATGAAATTACGGCACCGCTCGCGTTTATCCCGATTCACTTTTATAATGGGGAGCGCGGCAGACAGATGAAGTATTTGTTCTATGCGATTTACCCTGTCCATTTGCTGCTGTTTGGGCTGATAAGATTTTGTTTGGACAGGATGCCGGGGTAGGGCGCCGTTTATGCGCAGACCCATGCACAATGCGTATAATGCACGCATGGAAATATGCCGCTAAGGCGGCGCATGGGTGGCGCGGCGAGCAGGGGAGATGTCTTCCCTGCTCGATGAAAAAGATAAGTACAGGAAAGAGGGATGGGATGTATACATATGAGATAAATGTGGGGTATAGTGTTGTCGATGCGGCGCTGCATATGACAGTGCCTGCCATACTGGACTGTTTTCAGGACGCGGCGATTTTTGAGGCGGAGAACGGCAGCATCACGGTTGACTATCTGTATGGCAGGAATATTGCGTGGCTTCTCAGCTCATGGCAGATTGTGATAGACAGACGGCCGGCACTGAATGAGAAAATCAGGATTACAACGTTTCCATACGATTTTAAGGGTTTTCTGGGCTATCGCAACTTTATGGTGACGGATGCGGAGGGAAACAGGATTATCAGCGCATCTTCAATATGGACACTGATTGACACCGGCAAACGCCGTCCGGTGAAACCGCCTCAGGAGATGATAGACGGATATGAACTGGCAGAAAAACTGGATATGGACTATGCACCACGGAAGATTGCACTGCTTGATGAAGCCTGCAGTACTGTGGCCCAAAAAGAATTTCAGGTAAGAAGGTACCAGATTGATTCCAATCTGCATATGAATAATGTGCAATATGTCAGGCTTGCGATGGAGATGCTTCCGGAAGACTCAGAAATCAGGGAGCTGCGGGCAGAGTACAGGAAACCAGCCGTCTATGGAGACCGGCTGATGGCTGTTGCCAGAAAGGCAGGGCAGCGGCATCAGGCTGCGCTGGAGGATGGAAACGGTGACATATATGCGTTGGTTGAATTTACCCTTTCAATGACGGCGGAAAGGTTGGGTTTTTGATATGAGTAAGTGGATGGTAGCGGCAAAAAGGGCTGATTTTGATGCCATTTCCCAGAAATACCATATTGACCCTGTGCTTGCGCGCATTATCAGGAACAGGGATGTGGTGGAAGACAAGGATATTGACAGGTTTCTGAACGGCACCAGGGAACATTTGTATGCACCGGGGCTTTTAAAGGACATGAACAGGGCAGTGGATATCCTGCTGGAAAAGATAGCGCAGGGGAAACGCATCCGTATTATAGGGGACTATGATATTGACGGTATTTGTTCTACATATATCTTATTCCGCGGCCTGTCGAAGTGCGGCGCAGCTGTAGATACAGCCATTCCGCACAGGATACGCGATGGTTATGGACTGAACGAAAATCTGATTCAGGAGGCATATGATGCGGGTACGGATACGGTACTTACCTGTGACAATGGGATTGCGGCATACGAGCAGACTGCGTTTGCCAATTCCCTTGGAATGACGGTTATAGTGACGGATCACCATGAGGTGCCCTATGAGGAAAAGGAGGGCGTAAGGCAGTACAGGGTGCCGGAGGCAAGGGCGGTTGTGGATCCCAAACAGGAGGACTGCGGTTATCCGTTTCCGGAGATTTGCGGCGCAGTTGTGGCATACAAGCTTGTGCTTGCACTGCTGGCGAAGAAAGAAGAAATGGACTGGCGGGAGGCAATGGAGTCGGAACTTGGACTGGAGCTGCTTGAGCTTGCGGCTTTTGCGACAATCGGGGATGTGATGGAGCTGAGGGACGAAAACCGCATTATTGTAAAAAGCGGCATGGAGCTGATGAAGCACACGAGAAATATCGGATTAAAAGCGCTGATGCTGGCGACAGGGACGGATGCAGCGCATATAAAACCATACACAATAGGTTTTGTCCTTGGACCCTGTCTGAATGCCACCGGGCGGCTTGACACGGCAGCCAACGCGCTTGAGCTTTTCAAGGCGCAAGACATGGAAGTGGCAGCAGTGCTTGCCGGGGATCTGAAGGCAATGAATGACAGCAGGAAGGAACTCACGTTAAAAGGCGTTGAGGAAGCCATAAGGCAGATTGAAGATGGCGGGCTTGACAAGGACAGGGTGCTTGTCGTGTATCTGCCCGAGGTACATGAAAGCCTTGCCGGGATTATTGCAGGAAGAATCCGGGAGAAATACTGTAAGCCCGTGTTCGTGCTCACGAGGGCGGAGGATGGCGTTAAGGGCTCGGGGCGGTCAATCGATGCATTTCATATGTATGACGAGATGACAAAATGCAAGGAGCTGTTTACCAAGTATGGAGGGCACAAGCTTGCGGCTGGCCTGTCCCTGCCGGAGGAGAATGTGGACGTGTTCCGGCGCAGGCTTAACGAAAACTGTACGCTTACGGATGCGGACTTTGAGGAAAAGGTGATGATTGACGTGCCGATGCCGATGGCGTATGCGAGCATTGGCTTTGTCAGGGAGATTGCAAGGCTTGAGCCTTTCGGGAACGGAAACCCGAAACCGCAGTTTGCGCAGAAGAATGTCCGTTTCGTGGGCGGAAGGGTGCTCGGCGCGAACCGCAATGTGGGAAAATATACAGTGGCAGACGAAGGCGGAAAAAAATATGAAATGATATATTTTGGCGATATCGAGGCATTCGATGCGTATGCGGCGGAAAAATATGGCGCGGCGGCAGTGGACAATTTGTATCACAGGGGTATACAGACGGCAGCAGAGGATATTGTTTTATCGGTGGTTTACTATCCGGATATCAATGAATACCGGGGGAATGTGTCCTTGCAGATGGTGATGAGGTATTATCAGTGATGGAATGATGGATGGCTGTTTTTAAGGAGCTTAAGGCTTAAATTTTAACAGGATTTATTGTTTGTTAAGAAAAATTATTCTATTTTTATGATTTAAACACATTTTTGACACATTTAACGGGTATAGTAATATACAGATAGTTGAAGCACTCACTATCTCCCCCCTCATAAGAAAATATGCGGTAAGAGCCGGGTTTGTCCTGGCTCTTATTGTATTGTTAGGGCATGGCCCTGTTCTCCATTGATGAGTTTTTCGCTGATCCGAAAAACGGAACTTTGGAGAACAAATAAACCACCTGCTCTGCGGGTGGTTGGAATAGCTTTAGCGTTGTGTAAAAAACCTCCCTTGATATAATAAAAACAGGTTCGCCAACCGTTTTGTTAATCAAAGGAGGTAGTCCAAATGGACAATAATAGTTTATCACATACAACGTGGAATTGTAAGTACCATATAGTTTTTGCACCAAAATATAGAAGAAAGATTATATATAGCGAGCTGAAACAGGACATAGCAAATATATTGAGTATGTTGTGCAAGCGCAAAGAAGTAAACATTGTCGAGGCAGAAATTTGTCCAGATCATGTCCATATGTTGGTGGAAATACCACCCAAAATGAGTGTGTCAGATTTTGTGGGATACTTAAAGGGAAAAAGTACCCTGATGATATTTGAGAGACATGCAAATCTCAAATACAAATATGGCAATAGACACTTCTGGTGCAGAGGGTACTATGTGGATACGGTAGGAAAAAATGCAAAAAAGATAGAAGAGTATATTCGGAATCAATTAAAAGAAGATTTGGAATATGACCAAATGTCATTGAAAGAGTATATAGACCCGTTTACGGGTGAGCCGGTAAACAAAAGCAAGAAAAAATAAGCCCAAGGGGCTAAGCAGGTAATTGAAGTTGCGGCTGGCGAACCTTTCGGCGAGTCTTTAGACTCCAACGCCGGGAACGAGCCCTTATAGGGCGAAACTCAAACCACCGGCTAAGCCGGTGGTACTGATTTGGACGTTACTGTTCGGTCTTATGATCGTTTTCTTTTCTTGATAATTGGGGGGGGATATGGTATTCTTTAGAATAGAGTTCATAGATTTATATAAAGCATAAGGTTGAACAGCCTGTGCGGCACGTACCTGTCTGGTAAAGCTCCTCAGAATGGAAGCGTGTCAGTACAGTCATGAAGGGGTGTGGATGAATATGTATCAGTGCAGGGAGTTATTGAGCGGTTTTGAATACCAGTGCATCAAGGGCAGTACGGATGTGGAAATATCTGAGGTGGTGAACGACTCCAGAAAAATTACAAAGGACTGTCTTTTTATATGTATAAAGGGTGCGAACTTTGACGGACACACGGCGGCAGCGGAAGCGGTGCGCCAGGGAGCAGCTGCGCTTGTAGTCAGCCACGCAGTAGAGCTTCCCGGCGACAGGGAGGTTACCGTGATTCAGGTCGAAGACACCAGATATGCCATGGCATTTATATCTGCCAATTATTTTGGCAATCCGGCTGACAGCATGAAAATTATCGGGGTGACAGGGACAAAGGGCAAAACCACAACGGCATATTTTGTCAAGTACATACTGGAAAGGGCAGGGTACAAGGTGGGACTTGTGGGGACAATCGAGATTATTACAGGAAACCGGGTGATTCCGGCTTCCAACACAACACCCGAGTCCTTTGTCCTGCAGAAGTACTTCCGCGAGATGAAGGATGCAGGATGTGACGCAGTGGTGATGGAAGCGTCGTCGCAGGGCTTCATGATGCACCGCACACAGGGATTTGTCTTTGATTATGGGATTTTTACCAACATTGAGCCGGACCATATCGGGCCGAACGAGCATGCATCTTTTGAGGAATATCTCGCGTGCAAGGCGATGCTTTTCCGGCAGTGCAGGGTTGGCATTGTCAATTGTGATGACAAGCACTGGAAACAGGTGACAGAGGGGCATACCTGCACGCTTGAGACGTATGGATTTGACGCGTGTGCGGATTTGCGCGGAAGCGCCTTGGAGCTGGTGACGGGAAAAGGATTCCTCGGGATTCGCTTTCAGGTGTCCGGGCTGCTCAACATGGAGATTGAGACGGACATTCCCGGAAAATTCAGCGCGTACAATGCACTGACGGCGATTGCGATATGCAGGCACTTTGGCGTGAAGGAGGAGGACATCAAGGCAGCGCTTGTGGGCGCGACGGTAAAGGGAAGGATTGAGATGGTCAGGGTATCGGATGACTTTACGCTGATGATTGATTATGCGCACAATGCCATGGCGCTGGAGAGCCTGCTTACCACGTTAAGGGAATATCATCCGAAACGACTTGTCTGCCTGTTCGGCTGTGGCGGGAACCGTTCCAGGCTCAGGCGGTACGAGATGGGTGAGGTCAGCGGAAAGCTTGCCGACCTTACCATCATCACTTCCGACAATCCGCGCGACGAGGAACCACTCGATATCATCGCGGACATCAAGACCGGAATCGGCAAAACAGATGGTAAGTATGTGGAGATATGTGACCGCAAGGAGGCAATCCGCTATGCCATCACACATGGCAGGGAAGGAGATATCATCGTGCTTGCAGGAAAAGGGCATGAGGACTATCAGGAGATTAAGGGTGTGAAGTATCCGATGGATGAGAGGGTGCTCATCCAGGAAATATTAGCTGAGATAAAAAGTGGCAGATGACAGAGAGAGCAGAGGAAAATGACAGAAGGAAATGACGGACAAATGACATGCAGATTTGCAAATATTATTGTCGATATATCCCACGAGAAGGTTGACAGACCGTTCCAGTACCGAATACCTGACGGATTAATGGGGAAAATAGCTGTAGGGATGGCGGTGACAATCCCCTTTGGGCGGGGAAACAAACTGATTCATGGCTACGTGATGGAAATTACTGACAACGCCTTGTATGAAGAGAGCCTGTTAAAGGAAATTCATTCTATTGTGAAGGACGGAGTCAGTGCGGAGGCTGATTCCATCCGGCTTGCGTGGTGGATGAAGCAAAACTATGGTTCCACCATGATTTCCGCGCTGAAAACAGTACTTCCCGTGAAGCAGAAGCGAAAGCAGCTTGTCAAAAAGACGATTGTCTGTATGGCAGACGAAGCGGTGGCAGCCGGAAAGGCAGAAGAATTTGGGCGGAAGCACCAGACAGCAAAGGCACGGCTGATGCAGGCTCTATCGATTCAGCCGTTACTGCCATATACGCTGGTTACAGGCAAGCTCAATATTGCGGCACAGACAATTCAGTCATTGGAAAAGGCAGGGTTGATAGAAATTCGGTCAGAGGAAACATACCGGAATGCACTGCCTGAAAATGTTGCGCGGGGGTGGCAGAAAAAGACGAAAAACCAGCTGTCTGAAAACCAGGAAAGGATTGTGGAAAGCATTGCTGCGGATTTCAGGGCGGGGATTCGTCAGACCTATCTGATTCACGGGGTGACAGGAAGTGGAAAGACGGAAGTATACATGGAACTGATAGACAGGGTGATTGCGGAGGGCAGGCAGGCGATTGTCCTGATACCGGAGATTGCGCTTACGTACCAGACGCTTGTGCGGTTTTACCAGCGCTTTGGTGAAAAAGTGTCTGTCATGAATTCGCGGCTTTCGGCGGGTGAGCGCTCGGATCAGTGTGTGCGCGCCGCAAAAGGGGAAATTGATATTATGATAGGTCCTCGTTCGGCACTGTTTACGCCGTTTGAAAGACTTGGGCTTGTGATTATGGACGAGGAGCACGAGGGCAGCTATAAAAGTGAAAATATGCCAAAATATCATGCAAGGGAGACGGCGGCGGAGCTCTGCCGAATGAAAGATGCCGTCCTTGTCCTGGGGTCGGCGACGCCGTCCCTTGAGTCGTATCATAAGGCAAAGAACGGTGAGATAAAGCTTTTTACACTGAAAGAGCGTCTTGCCGGCGGACAGCTTCCACAGGTGCATGTGGAGGATTTAAGGCAGGAACTGAAATCTGGAAACCGTTCCATATTCAGCAGGAGACTGCATGCGCTCATAGGTGACCGGCTGGAAAAGGGCGAACAGACGATGCTTTTTATCAACCGCAGGGGATATGCCGGATTTGTGTCATGCAGGTCATGCGGGTATGTCATGAAATGCCCGCACTGTGATGTCTCGCTGTCAGAACACACAGACAAATATAAAAAGGCAGGAAGACTGGTGTGCCATTACTGCGGCTATGAGACGCCGGGTGTGACTAGCTGCCCGCAGTGCGGCTCGAAGTACATTCTGGGGTTCAGGGCGGGAACACAGCAGATAGAGGAGCTTTTACATAAGGAGTTTCCTGCTGCGCGGGTACTCCGGATGGATGCGGACACGACCAGAAGCAAGGACAGCTATGAACAGATATTGTCGCAGTTTGCCAATGAGGAGGCAGATATCCTCGTGGGCACGCAGATGATTGTGAAAGGGCATGACTTTGCAAGAGTGACGCTGGTGGGCATTCTGGCGGCGGACATGTCGCTGCATGCAGGTGATTACAGGGCGGGTGAGCGCACATTCCAGCTTCTCACGCAGGCGGCAGGCAGGGCAGGAAGAAGTGCACTGCCAGGCGAGGTGGTCATCCAGACCTACCAGCCGGAGCATTATACGATTGTCCATGCGGCAAATCAGGATTATGAGGGCTTCTATGAGGAGGAAATGACGTACCGTGACTTGATGATGTACCCGCCGGCAGCGCATATGATGGCAGTGCTTGTCCTTTCGCCGGATGCGGTCACAGGGGCAGGGCATGCAGGGAAACTTGCAGAACGGGCAAAGGCAGTGTCTGGTGACGCACTTGCATTGGTGATTGGACCGACGGAGGCGTCAATTGGAAGGATAAACGATGTATTCCGGTACATTTTTTATATCAAGCACAGGAATTATCAGGTGCTTACGGAAATTAAGGATGCACTTGAGACATACATTGACATGATGCAGTGGAACGCGGACAGTGTGCAGTTTGATTTCAATCCCATGAGGAATTATTAAACTGGAAAAATATTTTAGAGAAGGAAAGGTAAGGAAAGAATTATGGCAATCAGAACAATCAGAGAAATAGGAGATCCCGTTTTAAACAAGATTTCGAAAGAGGTGAAGGAGATAACACCGAGGGTTCAGGATCTGATAGATGACATGTTTGAGACGATGTATGAGGCAAACGGCGTCGGGCTTGCGGCTGTGCAGGTGGGCGTGCTCAAGCGGATTGTCGTGATTGATGCGACAGGGGAAGACCCGATTCTGCTGATTAACCCGCGGATTGTGGAGATGAGCGGGGAGCAGGAAGGAAACGAGGCATGTCTTAGCGTGCCGGGAAAGACGGGGTCGGTGATACGGCCAAACTATGTGAAAGTGGTGGCACAGGATGAGGAGCTGAATGAATTTGAGATAGAGGGGGAAGAACTTCTTGCAAGGGCATTCTGCCATGAGATTGAGCATCTTGAAGGACATCTCTATGTGGAGAAGGTCGAGGGTGAGCTGATGGATGTCGAGCCGCCTGAGGACGAGGATTAAAGGAGCTGGAAGAATGAAAATTGTTTATATGGGGACACCCGATTTTTCAGTGGGGGCGCTTGAGGCGCTGATTCAGGCGGGGCATGAAGTGACGGCGGTTGTGACGCAGCCCGACAAGCCAAAGGGAAGGAGCGGGCAGGTACAGTGCTCGCCAGTAAAGACATGTGCCTTAAAGCACCATATTCCGGTGCTTCAGCCTGTTAGGATAAAGACACCTGAGGCGATGGCAGAATTAAAGGGCTATGAGGCGGATGTCTATGTCGTGGCTGCTTTCGGACAGATTCTGTCAGAACAGATTCTGGAAATGCCAAGATTTGGATGTGTCAATATCCACGCGTCCCTCCTGCCGAAATACAGGGGCGCCGCGCCGATAAACCAGTGTATCATTGATGGCGAGAAAGAAACTGGTGTCACAATTATGCAGATGGATGCAGGCGTTGATACGGGGGACATACTTACGCAGAAAAGGGTTACAATACAGGATAAGGAGACTGCAGAAAGTCTTTTTGACAAGCTTGCCAGGGCAGGGGCAGAGCTGATAGTGGAAACGCTCCCGATGCTGGAGCGGGGGGAGGTTACGCCGGTAAAACAGGATGAGCGTCTGGCGACCCATGTGAAAATGATGGATAAGTCCATGGGAAGAATAGACTGGAAGCAGGACGCAGTGGTCATTGAACGTCTTGTCAGGGGACTGAATTCGTGGCCCAGCGCGTACACGTCTTATCAGGGGAAAATCGTGAAAATCTGGGACAGTGATGTCGTTTGGTTAGATGCGGGCGGCATGGATGCAGATAAGCCGGGAACAATTGTGTCAGTTGCAAAGGATTCTTTTGATGTGGCATGCGGAAATGGGATTTTACGAATCAATGAATTGCAGTTAGAGGGGAAAAAACGGATGGACACAAAAAGCTTTCTGCTTGGAAACCAGTGGAAGGCAGGAATGTGCCTTGGCGATTAGTAAGTGTCTGTCTACAGACAGGAAAGGAGACGTATATGCCGTATTTTGGTTACTATTTTGACCAGACCTATATATTGGTATTAATCGGTGCGGTTCTCAGCATCATTGCGTCCGCAAGGGTGAATTCCACGTTTCAGAAATATGCAAGGGAGCGGAGCCTGTCAGGCATGACGGGTGCACAGGCTGCGGAAGCGATTCTCAGGAGCAGGGGAATTCATGATGTGCGTGTGGAGCATATCAGGGGAAACCTGACAGACCATTATGATCCGTCAAGGAAAGTGGTGCGGCTGTCTGACAGCGTGTATTCTTCCAGCTCGGTAGCCGCAATCGGTGTGGCTGCGCACGAGTGCGGACATGTAATGCAGCACCATGAGGGATATGCCCCGCTGAATATCAGGACAGCGCTTGTCCCGGCGGCAAACATCGGTTCAAGGCTGGGCATTCCAATTATTATTGTGGGACTGATACTGGGCAGCAGTCCGGTGCTTGTAAACATCGGCATCTGGGTATTTTCCATCGCGGTGCTTTTCCAGATTGTGACACTCCCGGTAGAGTTTGATGCGTCCAGGAGGGCGCTTGTCTGCATTGAACAGTACGGCATTGTGACAAGTGACGAGCGCAGGAAAAGCGCAAAGGTGTTAAAGGCGGCAGCATATACGTATGTGGCGGCGGCAGCGGCTTCCATATTACAGCTTCTGCGTCTGGTGATGCTGTTTGGGAAAAGGGATGACTGATGATGGATTGTAATGTGAACCTGCGCCTGCTTGTGATGGAGATGCTTTTGACGGAGAATGCCTATTCCCATGTGATTGTGCGGGATGTGCTCAATAAGTACAATTATCTTACACAGCAGGAAAAATCATTTATCAAACGCCTGTATGAGGGAACGCTGGAGCGGCAGATTGAGCTTGATTATGTAATCAATGAATTTTCCAAGGTAAAGACCCGGAAAATGAAAAAGGTCATTCGGGTCATCATGCGGATGGGCGTTTACCAGATATTGTATATGGATGCAGTGCCGGATGCGGCGGCATGTAACGAGGCGGTGAAGCTTGCGCAGAAAAAGGGGTTTGCCACGCTGAAGGGTTTCGTGAACGGTGTGCTGAGAACCATCGCGCGCAACAAGGAAACGATTGCGTACACAAGCCTGTCCGTAAAATATTCCATGCCGGAATGGATTGTGGATATGTGGACGGCACAGCTTGGTTCGGAAAAGACGGAGCTTGTACTGGCAGGGCTGCTCAGGGAAAGACCTGTGACGCTCCGGTTTCGGGATGTCCCTGAGATTACAGGGGTGGACTTTGACAGTGCGGTAAACGCCGTGCGGGAGGCGATTGTGCGCCAGGGAGGGAAGATGGAAGGGCACCCATACCTGCCGTGTGCATACAGGGTGTCCGGAACGGATGACATTACCAGGCTGCCCTATTATGAAAACGGGGCGTTTGTGATACAGGATGTCAGCTCGATGCTTGCGGTCACTGCTGTCGGAATCGAAAAAATTGCCCATGGAGCCGGTTCCAGTCCTTTGCGGGTGATCGACCTCTGTGCGGCGCCGGGAGGAAAATCAATGCTTGCCGCGGACTTGCTGGAAAAGTGTGATGTCAACTATGCGGTTATATCAAGGGACATATCGGAGCACAAGATACTGCTGATGCAGGAAAATTTTGACCGGTGCGGACTGCATCATGCAAAGGCAGCTGTGGCAGACGCATGCATGATGCAGGATGAGCTGGCAGGCACGGCAGATATTGTCATTGCGGACGTGCCCTGCTCGGGGCTTGGCGTGATTGGAAGGAAAAGGGATATAAAGTACAATGTCACGCCGGAGGCAGTTGCGGGCATTATAGAACTTCAGAGAAAGATACTACAAGTGGCAGCATCCTATGTAAAACCAGGGGGCAGGCTGCTTTTTAGCACATGTACGATAAACAGGGACGAGAATGAAAAGAACTTCATGTGGCTGAAAAACGAGTTGAAAATGACACCTGTGTCACTTGATGATGTGCTCCCGGAATGCTTACATACAGATACCACCAGGGACGGATACCTACAGCTTTTGCCGGGAATACATGACACGGACGGATTTTTTATCAGTGTATTTACTTCAGAGGCATAGGATTGGAAAGGAATAAAGACGTGGATGTGAAATCGCTCACAATGGATGAACTAAAGCTTGAGATGGAAAAGATCGGTGAGAAGGCGTTCCGCGCGAAGCAGTTATATGAGTGGATGCATGTGAAACTGGCGCGCAGCTATGATGAGATGACAAATATACCGAAAAACCTGCGGGAAAGGCTGGTGCGGGATTATCCGTACACCGCGCTGGAAGAGGTTACCGTCCAGGTATCGAAGACTGACGGAACCAGGAAGTACCTTTTTGCGCTCTCCGACGGCAATTATGTGGAAAGCGTGTGGATGCAGTACCATCATGGCAACTCCGTCTGCATTTCCTCACAGGTGGGCTGCCGTATGGGCTGCCGTTTCTGCGCATCGACGATTGGCGGGCTGGAAAGAAATCTGACAGCGGCAGAGATGCTGGACCAAATCTATGCCATAACAAAAAGCACGGGGGAACGTGTGTCGAACGTGGTTGTCATGGGAACGGGAGAGCCGCTCGACAACTATGACAACCTGCTCCGCTTTATCCATATGGTGACGGACGAGAACGGGCTGAATATCAGCCAGAGGAATGTTACTGTTTCGACATGCGGCATTGTGGAAAACATGCGGCGTCTTGCTGATGAAAAACTCCAGATTACGCTGGCATTGTCACTGCATGGCGCCACGCAGGAGAAAAGGCGTGAACTGATGCCGATAGCGGAAAAATATGATATCCGTGAGGTGATTGCTGCCTGCCGCTATTATTTTGAACAGACAGGCAGGCGGGTTACGTTTGAGTACAGCCTTGTCGGCGGAGTCAACGATACAGATGCGGATGCAGAAAATCTGAGCAGGCTTATTGGCGGACTCAACTGCCACGTCAACCTGATTCCTGTCAACCCGGTTCAGGAACGGGATTATACTGCTTCGGAGCACAGGGATGTCATCGGGTTTAAAAATAAACTGGAAAGAAAACATATCAATGCCACAGTCCGAAGAGAGATGGGAAGGGATATCGACGGTGCATGCGGACAGCTGCGCAGGCGGATGGCGGAAAAGATTGATTCTTGAATTAAGGTGTCATTTGTGCTAAGATATAAGGAATGTGGAAATTGCAGGGATTGAACGGATTGCGGAATGTGTGGGTTTTCACTGATTGGAGGAGAAAAAGTGAAGTTATTTTCTATAACGGATGTTGGCAGGAGAAGGGAAATAAACGAGGACTATTTATTTACTTCAGATGAGCCGGTGGGCAATCTTCCCAACCTTTTTATTGTTGCGGATGGTATGGGGGGACACAATGCAGGTGATTATGCGTCAAAGCACGCCGTGGAAAGGGCAGTCATGTCAATTCGTGATTTCACGGATGAATATGATGCGGAAAATATTTTGCAGAAAGCGATTGATGATGCCAACACACATATCAACAGGGTTTCAAGACAGAACAGTAGTCTGAAAGGGATGGGTACGACATTTGTGGCGGCTACGTTTGAGGACAATCATGTGACGGTGGCAAATGTGGGCGACAGCAGACTGTATGTGGTCAATGACTTTATCACGCAGATTACCAAGGATCACTCCCTTGTCGAGGAAATGGTTGACATGGGCGGCATTGACCGCGAGGCTGCAAGAAAGCATCCGGACAAAAATATTATCACGAGGGCGGTTGGCGTAAAAGAGTATGTGCTTGTGGATTTTTTTGATGTACATATCGGACGGAAGGAAAAACTGCTGCTCTGCACAGACGGGCTTACAAATATGTTAAAGGATGAAGAAATACACAAGATTATCGTTGGAAGCAGCAGCCTTGAGGATGCTGGAAGACGCCTTATTGAGGCGGCCAATGAAAACGGCGGACGTGATAATATAGCTGTGGTTCTTGTGGAACCGTTTGGAGGTCAGGATGATTAAGTTAGGAATGCTGATAGGAGACCGCTACGAGATGCTTGAAAAAATCGGCACGGGCGGCATGTCAGATGTATATAAGGCAAAGGATCAGAAGCTGAACCGGTTTGTGGCGGTCAAGATATTAAAACAGGAATTTTCCGAAAACAAGAATTTTGTTTCCAAGTTTCGTGTGGAGGCACAGGCGGCTGCCGGCCTCATGCATCCCAATATCGTCAATGTGTATGATGTAGGCGAGGAAGGCGGCATCCATTATATCGTAATGGAGCTTGTAGAAGGTATTACATTAAAGAAATATATAGAAAAAAAGGTCAGGCTGACAACCAAGGAAGCCATCAGTATCGCAATCCAGGTGGCAATGGGAATCGAGGCGGCACATAACAATCATATCATACATAGGGACATCAAACCGCAGAATATCATTATCTCCAAAGAGGGAAAAGTAAAGGTAACGGATTTTGGCATCGCGAAGGCGGCATCGAGCAATACCATTACCTCCAATGTGATGGGGTCTGTCCACTACACGTCGCCGGAGCAGGCAAGGGGAGGATTCTCGGACGAAAAAAGTGACATCTATTCGATGGGTATTACCATGTTTGAAATGCTGACGGGGCGCGTGCCGTATAATGGCGATACTACAGTCTCCATTGCCATCAGGCACATCCAGGATCCGATGCCGTCCATGAGGGAGTTTGTGCCGGAGATTCCGCTGAGTGTGGAAAACATTGTAATGAAATGCACACAGAAAAGTCCTGACAGAAGATACCAGGGCATGAGCGAGATGATAGCGGACCTGAAGCATTCCCTGATAAATCCGGATGCCGTGATTGCGCAGGTAGATACGACGGACGAGGCTGGAAAGACGAAAATTGTGACGCCAATCGGCAGCCACGGAAATGCAGCGGGGAATCAGGCATCACAAGCACCCGCCCCGATGCCGGCAGTACTTGACACAGTGTGGGAGGACAGGGTTCCGCGCAAGGAGACATATGCTGATGAGGAAGAACTTGAGGCGATACCGAATCAGGTAAAGCCAAGGAAAAGAAAAAACAATGCGTATCAGGATGATTATTATGGCGAGGACACGTACCAGGATGATTCTTATAATGAGCCGTATTATCCGGAGGATGCATATTATGGTGAGGTCGTCATGGAACAGCCTGCAAGGGGAGGCAAAAAGAACGCGGCAAAAGCGTCTGGCAGGGCTGGAAATGACAAGGCAAAAAATTCCGCAGGGAAAAAGGCGGAAAACAAATCTGATAACAAGAAGAAACAGCAAACAAAAGGAAAACAGAAGAAAGATAAATATATACAGGAAGATTACAGGAAAGAGTATGATTACTATGAGGAGGACTACGCACAGGAGACTGTAAACCGGAGGAATGTGCGTGTCGATGACCTTGGCTACGAAGATGATTACCAAGGCAGCTATGGCAGGAATGAATATGACTATAATCCGAAGGCAGAACGTTTTGCAACGGTACTGACCGTGATAGCGGCGGTGGTTATCGGCTGCATTCTATTATATTTTGCAGGTCAGGCAACTGGCATCTTTGAGCAGATTAGCGGGTCAGGCGCCGGGCTGACAAACAGCGAGGGCAGCACAGAGCGGGCTGTGATGCCGGAATTTGTGGGGTTGGACGTCAATGATGTCAAGGAATCTGTCAATTCTGTGGGGCTTGGATGCAAAACAACATTTGTGGAATCCACACAGTATGCGAAAAATCAAGTTATTTCGGCGGCACTGGAAGATGGCCAGACGGTTCTTCCAAATGATAAGATTCTTTTGAATACGACAATCGTTCTTACAGTCAGTGCGGGTGCAGACGGAATTGATGTGCCGCCAGTGGAAGGCATGACGGAGGCAGAGGGGACAGCGACACTGACAGCGGCGGGGTTCAAGGTTGTCAAGTCCGATGCATATTCGGCAGAGTATGCCAAGGGGACGATTATTTCGCAGTCGCCCGAAGGAAACAGTATCGCTCCGATTGAGTCGGAGATTACAATTGTCATCAGCAAAGGCAGCGACAATGTTGAAGTGCGTATGCCTGAGGTCGTGGGAAATTCCAAGGACGCTGCGGTCAGTGTTTTGGAGGCGGCAGGACTCGTGGTTGGTTCCGTGGAGGATTCCTATAGCGCGGACTATCCCGAGGGACAGGTATGTTACCAGAGCTATGAGGCTGGAACAACGGTCAGCGCAGGTACAACAGTCGACCTGAAAATAAGCATCGGAAGTGAAGTTACAACGTACAACTGCAGCCTGCTGGTGCAGGCACCGGGGGATTACATTGGCGGAAATGCGGAGGTCATACTTGTCACGGCAGATGGGGGCAGGCAGCTGTGGGCTTCCTCCAACGTCACTGCATTTCCGGTATCCATTAACTTAAATAATTTTGAGAGTCCGTCAGCGTATGGCATTGTCATTATCACATATTTGAAAAACGAGGAAGTGCCTGTGACGGATGCGGATGGAAACCAGACAACACAGGTAAGCCCGGTTCCGGCACAGATAAAACAGAACGTTCAATTTACAAGGAATTAGCAATGGAAGGAAAAATTGTAAAAGGAATAGCCGGATTTTACTATGTGCATACCGGTGAGGGGATATATGCATGTAAGGCAAAAGGCATATTCCGCAAAGAAAACAGGAAACCGCTTGTGGGCGACAATGTGGAAATTGAAATCACGCACGAAAAGGATTCGGAGGGCAGCATCGTCCGTATCTTTCCCAGGAAAAGTGAACTGATTCGTCCCGCCGTTGCCAATATCGACCAGGCGCTGCTGATATTTGCCATGACAAAGCCTGAACCCAATTATAACCTGCTTGACCGTTTTCTTATTATGATGCGCCAGCAGGGACTTGATTGCATTCTCTGTTTTAACAAAAGGGATCTTTCAACTGGGACAGAACGGGCAGCTGTTGAACAAATATATCGAAACAGCGGATGCAAAATACTGTTTGTAAGCGCTGTTACAAAGGAAGGCATGGATTCGCTTGCAGAAATACTTCGTGGCAGAACTACAGCGATCGCGGGACCAAGCGGAGTCGGCAAATCTTCGATTGTAAATAGCCTCCAAAATGGGAAAAAAATGGAGACAGGGGATATCAGTGAAAGGATTGCACGCGGAAAGCATACGACCAGGCATTCCGAACTGATTGCCATTTCCGGTGATACGTATATCATGGACACGCCGGGATTTAGTTCGCTATCGCTATTTGACATGGAGAAAGAAAGCTTAAAGACATATTATCCAGAGTTTGCGCCATATGAACCGCAGTGTAGGTTTATGACGTGCGCCCATATCCATGAACCTGTCTGTGGAATAAAGAAAGCTTTGGAGGAAGGTCAAATCAGTAAAACCAGATATGACAATTACACGATGTTCTACGAGGAACTGCGGGAAAAGGAAAAGAGGAAATACTAATATGAATTATTTATGCCCTTCAATACTGGCGGCGGATTTTTGGGAACTTGGAAAAGAGATTGAACTTGTGGAAAAGGCAGGTGCGCCATATCTGCATATCGATGTTATGGATGGAATGTTTGTTCCGTCCATATCGTTCGGAATGCCAGTGCTTGCCAGTGTCAGAAAGCGCTCAGCTCTTTTTATGGATGTACACATGATGGTGGAGCAGCCACAGCGGTATGTCGAGGAACTGATTCGGCTTGGCGCAGACGGGGTGACCATCCATGTCGAGGCGTGTGACTGCATACCGGAAACGCTGGCAAAAATCAGGCAGTCAGGGATAAAGTGCGGCCTGGCAATCAATCCGGAAACTCCTGTAAGTGCGGTAATGCCTTATATCGCAATGGTGGACATGGTACTTGTAATGACCGTGCGTCCCGGGTTTGGAGGCCAGAAATACATTCCGGAGTGCATGGACAAAATCAAGTGGTTGCGCGGAGTGGTTGACGAGCGCTATCCGGATGTAAAAATTGAGATTGACGGCGGTGTGACACTTGAAAATCTGGAAGAGAACCTTGACGCAGGAGCAAACGTGATTGTCGCCGGTTCCGCAATATTCCATGGGGACATCACGGCAAATGTCAAGGAATTTTTGCGCAGGATGTAATGGTATTTTGATGAAGGAGGATAATATATATTATGAGACTAGAAATCGTAGTTTGTTAGCCTTATTCATGTAACTTTACATATTTCCATATATCTCTATAAAACCTTATACAATCAATGTTTGAGTAAGTTCAAAGTAGCATATATCTCTATATAAATTCATGCATCTCAATGGCAAATTTGTGTAGTGATTGTGTAGTTGTGTAGTAGCCATATAAAAGAGTTTGGTACGAATAGGAATACCCATAATTAAATTTTAGGACATCAGCATAAGTCCTTTATCAGTTGTAGAAATATGATTGATGGAGGGCTTATTTTGATGCCTTAAAATATTACAGCAACCTAAAACGATAATACAAAAAAACGAGGAGGAAATACAGTGGAGATAATCAACTTTGAAGATGCAAAAGCAAGGAAGCAATTAAACCTGAAATCCCAGCAAATTATACATAGGTCATACTGTGACCTGGTATAATTCCATAATTTCTCGCTGGAATTTGGTAGGGGTTGTTACAAGTTTTTTGCGTTTGCCTTCTACAGATACTTCCTTTAGGGATTTCATTTCACTAAAGATTTCCTGAAGGTTATGGCTACGGGTCCAGCCATGTTTTTCCATAATGCCTTTTAAATAAGTGGTCAGTACCAGTGAAATAAACTGAATGAATATACGCCCCTCCATGGTGGCGTTTGAATGAATTCTCAGGCGTTTCATATCCAGGTCATTTTTGAGGTCATCAAACCCTTTCTCAATCGTATCCTTTTGACGGTATGAACGTAATGCCTCGGCAGCATCCCTGGTTTTGTTACTCAGGATCACAAGCCATCCGCTATGGTTCTGCTTATGCCTGCTGATCGCATTTTCATTGTACTGCACTTTCCGCCCCCGTTTCGGCAGATCCCTGACAAAGAAATATCTGTCATAAAACGCCTGGTTTTCGGGTTTCTCATTGCAGCCTGCCAGTTCATCATAGCATTGGAGCAGTTTATGGGTGAATTTTTTGTTTTCCAGTTCCGCTTTCAGACTGTCATAATAGGTATGGATGTAGCATCTGTGCCCTTCCCATTTCGTACATGTTGTAACAGCGTACAGGTCATCTTCCCCAACACTGATAAAATGTTCATGTGAATCCATGCCCGTCCGATTTTCCTCTACTGCTTTCGTGGCAATGGATGAAGAGAATGGGACTCCGACGCTAAAACGGTAATGGCTGCCATAAAGTGCATTGATATTCGACTCACTGTAAAAACCTTTATCCATGACCAGATGGACGGATCGGGATCCAAGAAGGCTGCAGCTGGAAAGACTTTCATTGATGGTGGATACATCCCTGATACTGCTTGAAAGTATCCTGTAGTATATGGGCAGGTGGGTCTCCTCGCTGGTGATCATCAGGAGATTGACCTGCGGAAGTTCCTCGCCATCCCGGTTATAGCCCCAACGGATGTAGTCAATAAATTCGCTATAGGACGATATGCTTGTAATATCAATGGCGAAGCAGCCCTTATCGTGGTTGGAAGCCATCCAGTCCCCAAAGAATCCCTGTTGCATCGAAGGTGTAATGCGAACTAAAAGCTCGCTCACACGCTGGTCTGAAAGTTTAGAGCGGAGCGGATGGCGGTTATGGGCAGACCACTGTTCTACATGACAGAGTGCATTTCCCTCGCTGGCAAGGTAATAGGCGCATGTAAGGATACTCTCCCAGTCTTCTGGGAAAGATGACCGTAGTATTTTGTCAATCCCTGTCTCATGGGTGGCTCTGTCAAGAAGAAGCGCAGGACCAGTTGTGAGGACTGTGCAATGCTCTGCTTTAGGATTGTCCAGACCAGATGTTATAGATTTTTTTCTGTTAGGGATGATTTCATTTGTTTCAGGATGAAGTTTACCAATACATTTACGATGATGTTTTGTTTTTTGTTCTGCCTTATCCCAATAGGATTCATTCTGATATACGTAAGTTGTTCCATTTGGGTTTTTAACATATATATACGATGCCATTTTGCTATCCTCTTTCATGTGTATAATTTATATAGTTATTATATTATTTATACACTTCTGTGTAAAGAGAAAAAGCGACAACAAATCCAGTATTTATGCGGAATTCCTTGAATTTCCAATGGCAGCCTGTGTATAATTTATCGGGAAATTAGGTGACACAAATTGTCCGGAGAAAGCTGGGCAGGGCGGCGGGCTTCAAACCGTTTCTATGACAGAACTGTATGATACGGTTTACCCGCCGAGAACGCCTGAGGGACTGGACGGAGAATTGGAGGGATTCATCAAAGAGCATGGGGACGCGAGGCTGATTATATTGAGAAGTCGTTGGAACGATAAGAAATGTGGGGCGTGGCGGTTGCTATGCCCTTTAAGTAAATTTGGATGGAATTGTGTGTGCGTTTATGGTAAGATAATGATGTTAAACAATTCAACAAATCAAAAATTTTATGATTTATGTGCATTAGTGCGCGGAAATAGTTGTTAGGAGACTGGAATGAGAGAAATCAAATATATCAAACAACCAACGGAATATTTGTGCGGGCAGGCATGTGTTGCGATGATTGCGAATGTTCCGGTAGATGATGTTATTCAGGTGATGCATAATGATAAAGGAACTGGAAAAAAAGATATTGCAAAAGCATTGGAGCATTATGGTATCACTCAGGCGAAAACAATGACAAAGGCAGATAATTCCACACCATTGCCATCAGTGTGTATTCTGAAAGTATTATTACCAAAATATAGCCATTGGATTTTGTATTATTATGGAAAATATTATGATCCAGAATTTGGGCTGATGGATGAACTATATGGCAGAGCAAGGATTCAGTCTTATTTGGAATTATTTATAGATGAATAATTGTTTTCAGAGTAAAAGAGATTCTTATTTATTTTCTTATCGAGATACAGTATTGTATCCTATTTTTCACGAAAGGAGACAGACATAATGTGAACGGTTTGGCATGGATTTTTTGGAAGCCGGAAGCTGGTATGACGGCTCTATGTTTAAACGGTTTTGGTATATTTACAATCCGAAGTCTGTGGTGGAGGCGCTGCTCTGTCAGGATTTTTCCAATTATTGGACATCCACGGAAGTTTATGATGCATTGAAAATTTATATCAATATGGATTTTGACGGTCTCCGGTCTGATATCGTGCATATGCTGGGCGGCGGGCGTGTCATGGTCAATACACACAGCTTTAGGAATGATATGCGCAGTTTTGGTTCAAAGGATGATGTGCTTACGCTGCTGATTCATCTGGGATATCTTGCATATGATGCAAAAGAAAAAAACATTTATTCCAAATAAGGAGATTATAGAGGAGTTTGAGAATGCCCTGGGTGTGAGTGGTTAAATAAAAAGGTGCAAAGCCAACTGAAGCATTCAGTCCTTTGCACCTTGCATTATTCAGTGGATAAATGAAATCAGAACGTAATCTCAATCACACTTGCGCCCTGGTCAGGCGTCACGATGGTATCATTTCCCTCAATGGTCAGGAATCCATTTTTGGCTTCCGCAGCGCGCATGTTTATCATGCGGATGGTATACGGCTTGCTGCCTTCCGCCGTAACCAGGATACTGTGTCCCTGTCTCTTGATGGAAGCAGAAAGTTCCACGGTATTGTTCATGCCGTACACCTCCGTGTCAATCTTAACACCGTCATGGACAGCATAGACGCGCAGCTCGCAGCCGTCAGCGTAGTCGTAATCCGGCCGGTCGTCATGCGCGCCGACTGCCACGACGGAGTTCTCACGCACCATCAGCGGAATGCTCAGGTAGCCATGCTGTTCCTCAATCCATGTGCCGCCCCTGTATTCCTTTCCGGTAAAGAAGTTCGTCCAGATACCATGCGGCAGATAGTATTCCGCCCTGCTCTCGTCATTGAATATCGGTGCGACAAGCAGGCTGTCGCCAAGCATATACTGCTTGTCAAGATAGTGGCATGTCTTGTCCTTCGTGAACTCGAGCACCATGCTCCGCATACTTGGAATGCCCTCCGTTGCGGCAGTGATGGCAGTTTTATAAATATATGGCATCAGTTTTGCCTTCAGGCGGGTGAAGAAGCGGACAACATCGACAGCCTCCTCGTCATATACCCATGGCACACGGTAGGACTGGCTTCCGTGAAGCCTGCTGTGCGAGGAGAGCAGGCCAAAGGCAACCCAGCGCTTGTAGACGTCGGCTGTGGAGGTGTGCTCAAAACCACCGATGTCATGTGCCCAGAATCCGAAGCCTGACATGCAAAGCGACAGTCCGCCGCGCAGGCTTTCCTCCATGGATTCATAGTCTGACCAGCAGTCGCCGCCCCAGTGCACTGGGAATTTCTGGCCGCCGACTGTCGCCGAGCGTGCAAAGAGTACCGCCTGTCCCTTGCCGCGCTTTCTCTCAAGCAGCCCATAGACACATTTATTGTATAAGTAAGTGTAGTAGTTGTGCATTTTTTTCGGGTCGGAGCCGTCGTAGTAGATGGCATCCGTCGGAATTCTTTCGCCGAAATCCGTCTTAAAGCAGTCAACACCCATGTCGAGGAGGATTTCAAGCTTGTCCTGGAACCATTTCCATGCTTCGGGATTGGTAAAATCGACAATTGCCATGCCGGGCTGCCACATATCCCACTGCCATACCTGACCGTTGGGACGGCGGATAAAGTACCCCTTTTCCATGCCCTCCCGAAAGAGAACAGACTCCTGCCCGATGTATGAATTAATCCACACACAGATGTTCAGCCCCTTGTCCTTGATGCGTTTGAGCATTCCGACCGGGTCAGGGAACACCCTGTTGTCCCACAAGAAATCGCTCCAATGGAACTCCTTCATCCAGAAGCAGTCAAAATGGAAGGTACGCAGGGGAATTCCCCGCTCAAGCATGCCGTCGACAAAGCTCATGACAGTCGCTTCGTCATAATCCGTCGTAAACGATGTGGAAAGCCACAGCCCGAAAGTCCAGGGTGCCGGAAGCCCTGGTTTTCCTGTGATGTCCGTGTACCGTCTCAAAACGTCCTTTAGTTCAGGACCGTTTATCAGAAAATAGTCAAGATATGTGCCCTCCACGGAAAACTCAGCCTTGGTGACCATCTCCGTCCCGATTTCAAATTCGACATTTTCAGGATGGTTGACAAAGACGCCGTAGCCTTTGTTTGAGACATAAAACGGAATGTTCTTGTAGCACTGCTCGGTGCTTGTACCACCGTCGGCATTCCAGATTTTCACACTCTGCCCGTTTTTGATAAACGGTGTAAAGCGCTCGCCAAGGCCATATATTTTTTCATCAACGCCAAGACCAAGCTGCTGGCGCATATAGGTGTCAAAATTGTCGCCGCGGTCATAGGCAAGCCCGCTCCAGTCTGTCTTCATCAAGGCAAGGTCCTTTGCCTTGGATTCCGTAATGAGCTTACCGTTTCGTGTATACCGCATATACCAGTTCTTTTTGCCAATCTCGAGGGAAAGGGAACCGCTGTAAATGGTAATGCGCTCCTCCGTGTCATCAACCTTGAGCGGCCTTGCGGCAGCGTTTATCTCGAATGCCGGATATGTTTTTACTGCGCCGAGATGATGGTAGGTCTGGACACGGATTACCTCATCCATGGGAGCGGTGATGACAAGTGTCAGGTTGATGCCGCCAAGTGTGTCGCCCCGGTGGCTGATGCGGACAGTCGGGGCACAGATTGTCACCTTGTCTGTCTCAACCTTTGTGAAATATGCCTGCTGTGGTGCGAAGCATTCACAGCCCTCCTGCTGAAGCCAGCAGCCGTTACTGAATTTCATTATGACCTCTTTTCTGCGCCGGTTCCGATATAGAATGCAAAGCAGCTGCACCCGGCACTGTGCAGGCTTATATCTGTATCATACCACATATTAAAGAAAAGGAAATGAAATAATTAGAGGATTTTAGCATTATTTTTTAAATAAGTTGGTCAAGATGATATTAATATGCTAAAATAAATATAAGTACAGTCTGGAAAAAAATGAGATAAAGGAGGAATTTGTATGAAACTTACCTTTGTAGGAGCAGACCACCAGGTGACCGGAAGCTGCCACTTTTTGCAGGCATGCGGTAAGAACATCCTTGTTGACTGCGGAATGCAGCAGGGTTCCAATCCTTTTGAGTGCTGCGAGATTCCTGTGGATGATGCGCTGATTGACTACGTGTTTCTGACACATGCACATGTAGACCACTCAGGAAACCTGCCGCTGTTGTATGCGAGGGGATTCCGCGGGCAGGTGTTTACGACAGAGGCGTCTGCTGACCTGTGTTCGATTATGCTGCGTGACTGCGCGCATATCCAGATGCAGGAGGCAGAGTGGAAAAACAGAAAGGCAAAGCGGCACTCAGGGCTTGAACCGGTTGAGCCGGCGTACACGATGGAGGATGCGGACGGAATTATCAGAAACCTTGTTCCATGCGCGTACAATCAGGATGTCGAGATTAGCGACGGCATCCGGATTCGATTTACCGATGTGGGACATCTGCTTGGCTCTGCCAGCATTGAGGTGTGGCTGACCGAGGGCGGTGTGACCAGAAAAATCGTATTTTCCGGTGATATCGGAAACAAAAACCAGCCGCTGATTAAGGATCCGATTTACACAAAGGAAGCCGACTATGTTGTCATGGAGGCTACCTATGGTGACCGGTATCACGCAAAGCAGAAAGGCGGATATGTATCCGACCTTGCGGAGGTCATCAACAAGACCTTTGCGAAGGGGGGGAATGTTGTCATCCCATCCTTTGCAGTGGGCAGGACACAGGAAATCCTG
Organism: uncultured Lachnospiraceae bacterium; assembly: GCA_949066965.1. Classification (GTDB taxonomy): domain Bacteria; phylum Bacillota; class Clostridia; order Lachnospirales; family Lachnospiraceae; genus COE1. The sequence goes on along the minus strand of CARTDA010000017.1, from coordinate 1,197 downwards.
TACTTCCTAAGGAAAATTAAGGCAGATAACATGATTCCTGATTTCCCGCGCTTTGAAGTGTATGTCGACAGCCCGCTTGCCGTGGAGGCGACCGGCGTGTTCCAGAAAAATATTTATACCTGTTTTGACGAGGAGGCAATGGAACTGGTCAATAAGGGCATCAATCCGCTGAATTTCCCGGGGCTGAAGCTTGCCATTACCAGTGAGGAGTCAAAGGAGATTAACTTCGACGAGACACCAAAGGTCATTATTTCCGCAAGCGGCATGTGTGAGGCGGGGCGAATCAGGCACCACTTAAAGCATAACCTGTGGCGGCCGGAATGTACGATTCTCTTCGTGGGATACCAGGCAGCAGGTACACTTGGACGCATCCTGGTCGAAGGCGCCGACGAGGTAAAGCTTTTTGGCGAGGCAGTTGAGGTCAGGGCAAAGATTACACAGCTGCCGGGACTGAGCGGCCATGCGGACAAGAATGGTCTGATTGAGTGGGTGAACGCTTTTGAGGAAAAGCCGGAAAAGGTATTCATTGTCCACGGCGAGGATACTGCGTGCAGCCTGTTTGCGGACTGCCTGAGGGCAGAGCATGGGCATGATGCATATGCGCCTTATTCCGGCACAAGGGTGGATTTGATAACGGGAGATATTGAATTTGAGGCATCCCCTGTCGCTGTTAAGAAACGCCTGCGCAGTGTATCTGATGTATTTGCGAGACTGCTTGCGGCTGGACAGCGGCTGATTGCCGTCATTTACAAGAACGAGGGAAGACCCAATAAGGAGCTGGCAAGATTTGCGGACCAGATTAACTCGCTTGCGGACAAATATGAGTAAACGAAATAAGACAAGGGGGAAATGACATGAATATCATAGCGGCTGTGGACAGCAACTGGGCAATTGGCTGCCAGAACAGCCTGCTGGTGCGTATACCGAGGGACCAGCAGATGTTTCGGGAGATGACGGAGGGAAAGGTGATTGTGGCGGGCAGGAAGACACTGGAATCCTTTCCGCAGAAGCAGCCGCTGAAAAACCGGGTCAATATCATTTTATCGAGAGATAGAAGCTATGTGGTCAAAGGCGCCATTGTGGTTCACTCCGTTGGCGAACTAATGGAGGAACTTAAAGGCTATGCCGACGAGGACATTTATGGAGTAGTCTCGGAAACTCACTGAAGATGCAACAGAAAAACAGGCCATATAAACG
>CARTDA010000016.1:0-75777 GCA_949066965.1 uncultured Lachnospiraceae bacterium | reverse complement strand
AATGAGATTCATTGTGCATATTTATAGCTGCACAGAAAGGAAGTCCATGGAAGATTTTAATCCAAACCGCTATGCGGTCATCAATGAAAAAAATCCCCGTGAAATTGTAATGCTGCGGGGCCTTGGCTGTTCTTGGAGACGGTGCCGCTTCTGCGACTACCATCTTGATTTTTCCCCAGACAGCAGCGCAAATTTTGCCCTGAACCGGGAACAGCTTGAAAAAGTCACTGGCATCCACCATAAGCTTGAGGTGATTAATTCCGGCAGCTTTGTGGACTTGGATGAGGAAACCCTTGCACTGATTGAAACAGTCTGCAAAGACTGTCATATCACCCAAGTACATTTTGAGTGCCACTGGCGGCACCGGGAGGCAATTCCCCCATTCCGCAAGCGCTTTGCAGCCCATGGGATTGAACTGAAGGTGAAAACCGGCGTAGAAACCTTCGATGCCCTATTCCGGGAAAGCTATCTGGATAAAGGCATTGACGCCCGTTCCCCAGAGGAAATAGCGGAATATTTTGACGAGGTCTGCCTGCTGCAAGGCATCCCCGGCCAGACTGCGGAAAGCATGGACAGGGACATCCAAACCGGCCTTGCCTATTTTGAGCGGGTCTGCATTAACATTATGCAGGAAAACAAAAAGCCCATCAAGCCAGACCCCCGTGTCATTGCAAGTTTCACCAAGGAACTTTATCCAAAATACATAGAAAACAGCCGGGTAGATATTTTAATGGAAAATACTGCTTTCGGCGTAGGAGGCGTTGTAGAACATGCAGAATGAAATTCTTTTATTGGTATCCTTATTCCTTACTTTTTCCACAGTTGTGTTCCTATTCTGGCTGTTTCGGGAGCAGGGGCTGTATTTGTGGACTGTGCTGGCTACCATTGCGGCAAATATTGAAGTTTTGATTATGGTAACTGCCTTCGGCATGGAAATGACGCTGGGCAATATCCTGTTTGCCTCAACCTTTCTGGTAACGGACATTTTGAGCGAGCTTTATGGGAAAAAAGCCGCCCAGACTGCGGTTTACCTTGGGATTGCCACTTCAGTCATCTTCATTTTCTTAAGCCAGTCCTGGATGCTGTATGTGCCAAATGAAAATGATTTTGCATCCCCTGCCATCCGCACAGTCTTCTCCAATACCCCCCGCTTAATGGCGGTAGGCATTATTGTATACGTCATAGTCCAGCTTTTCGACGTGTGGGCATACCATAAATGGTGGGCGTTCACCAAAAGCAGGTTCGGGGACTCCAAGAAATTGCTGTGGCTTCGGAACAATGGCTCCACGCTGGTATCCCAGCTTCTTAATACAGTCCTGTTCACATGGGGCGCATTTTTGGGCACCTATGATACAAAGACACTGGTTTCCATTGCTATCGCCAGCTATATTATTTTTGTGGCCACAAGCATTGCGGACACGCCCTTCGTGTATCTGGCACGGCACCTGCACCAGAAAAAACAGGCGGTTCCCACTTACACAAAAAGCCACTGATCTGTATTTGCGGAATAGAATATCTGAAGTGCTATAATAAAGTTGTAACGGGAGTGGCTAATGAGATATACTGAAAATAATCAAGAAAGATGCACTATGTCACAGAATTACACACCCGAATTTAAAAAGAAGATTGTCCGTCATCATGAGGAAGAAGGACGCACTTACAAAAGCATTACCTCCGAATATGGAGTATCCAAAGCCAGCATCTCCAAATGGTGCCGCGAATTACGTGAAGAATGCCAGACAAGCCCCGAATCAAAATCCGAATACGATAACATGAAAGAGCTCCTCAAACTGAAAAGGGAAAACGAAGAACTTCGCAAGGAGAATCTTTTCCTAAAAAAGCGGCGGCATTCTTTGCAAAGGAAATCGATCAGAGGCTTATCGATTCATAGACCAATACCGTGAAGAATTCGGTATCCGATGGCTGCTAAGCCGGCTGGAAATATATCCGAATGTCTATTACAACTACTGGAAACACCGGAAGGTGGATTATTATACCCAAAAATCTGAGGTTATGGCACGGATCAGGGACTTCTATCACAGCCATAATGGAGTTGACGGATACCAGAGTATGACAGTTTATCTGGCACGCAGAGGATATGATTACAGTCCCGTTGGCACCGCCCTTTAGGGCGAGCAGTAATATGCCCCTTTGGAGGGGCAATATCAAACCACCAGTTGAACTGGTGGTTGGTGAATTAACACCAATCCGGACGAAGAAATGGCCGAATCTTCAGAACAGGAAACCACACAAACCTACGCCACAGCCGACAATCAGGCAGACAGCGCAGGACACCAAAAATGCAGTCTCTGCCACATCTGCCCGACTTTCTTGGGAATATGCTATTTCATATGGCTCGCAATTTTGGTCATCACCATAACGATTATACTAATCATCCTATTCCGAAGAAAAGACGACCAAAAAGAAAAGCACTAAAGACCGACAAAAAACGGCGCACCCTAGGGTGCGCCGTTAAATTAAGCGGCATAGTCAATAACCTTTTTTTTAGCGTCCTTCTTTTTGATTGTCTTATCCAATATGACGTGTATCATATCAAAAAAGCAATATCGCTGATACTCTGCGCATAATCCTTGTGCTCTAAAACAGTGGATTCCTCCGTGTCAATATCCTCAAGCTCCTCCGCGCAGATTACCGAACAGCATTGAACAAATCCGCAAACTGCTCCTTGTTGCTCCAGTAGTTCTTTAAAATAATATCAGGTTTTAAATCTTGTGTTTTCTTTGCCATTTGGTCATCCTTTCGTTTGGTGTCTTTAGTATACTATCAGATCATAACGTTTGCAGGATCTTCGTAATGTGGCTGTGTGCATCATATTAAACTGAGCGGTCAGCCTTTTCGACAGCCAGTATACCTTGGAACAATAATGAATATTGATACATAAAATTGATTTCCGTGTGTTATGGAAGATAAATATTGTGGGAAAAAGAAAAGTCGTGTATAGTATAGATAAAAGCACAACGGAGGTGAACAACGTGAGATATTTTAATATGGAAGGACTTTGTAGACCGACAACGCACTATATGGTGCGGCTCGACGACCGACTTGCCTGCATTGAAAATACACTGGTTGACCGCAAAAAATATTTCGACGAAATGCCGTTTTTCCACTCGGCAAATTTGTGCTGACACCCAAATTCGCGGGCTATTGGCAGCATCGAGGATCAGGGAAAAAACCTGAAATTAAAGCTGCGCCCCGAATCTGAACACCAGTATAACAGTCCTTGGAACATTGCGGCTGATTTTAAAATCAGTATGCGCTTTTCGGCAGAACAGATTGCCGTTATGCTGGGCGAATATGAGACAGACAATCAGACAGGAATGGATATCCATGCAGTGCAAAAGAAATCTATGCATACACGTCGGGATACCCGGTGTTAGTGTCAACAATCTGCAAATATATTGATGAGGACTTATCAGGGCATTGAATTTAGTACTGAAAAATTCGTTCAGTATTTCCATGAAATCTGCTGCGAAAAGGACGATAAATTTAGGACGACAGGGACAGACAGGGAAATAAGCGGGACTGGTCGCATCTTTTCAAAGGGCTTAAAATCATGGATGCAGGGGAGGCGGTTTTAAGCCATATGGGGCAATACCCCATAATTTATCTGACATTCAAGGACGCAAAAAGGCAGGACTACGAAACGTCCTATCAGATGATTGCCGATGTAATCGCGGATGAATTTAAACGCCATGATTTTTTACTGGATAATCTGAAATTAGAAGAAGAACGAACCATGTATCAGGAAATAATGACTGAAAAGGCAGCAGAAAGGGATTATGCAAAATCCATTCTGTTCCTGTCGAAATGCCTTGAAACATACTACGGAAAAAAAGCAGTCGTTATCATTGACGAGTACGATGTCCCTTTGGAAAATTCGTTTACCTGCGGATTTTACAAAGAAATGATTAACTTCATCAGGGCACTGTTTGAGAACAGTTTAAAGGACAACACCAGCATCGAATTTGCCGCGATTACAGGCTGCCTGCGGATTTCAAAGGAAAGCATCTTCACAGGCTTAAATAACCTCAGCATTGTATCTATCAGGAGTACAAACTTCGACGAGTATTTTGGCTTCAAGGTAAACGAAGTGGAACAAATGTGCCACTATTACGACATGGACGATAAGTACGAAACCGTCAAGAACTGGTACAACGGCTATACGTTCGGACAAACCGACATCTACAACCCATGGAGCGTCATTACATATATGAATGACGCGCGCCCAAACAAAGACTGGCTGCCAATGCCCTACTGGGCAAAAGGACGCAGCGACCTGCTCATCAAACCAATCCACAGAAGCCGTGAGGCATTCGTGGTAGAGTTCAAAGTCGCAAAAGACATTGACGATATGGACCAAAAAGCAGACGAGGCAATCCAACAGATAGAGGATAAAAATTATGACATGGATCTCAAAAATGACGGCTACAAGTATGTAAGATATTACAGAATCGCCTTCTGCGGCAAAGAATGCATCGTGCACTGCAAACCATATGAAGGATAAACACAAAAGGAGGACATTTAAAATGAAACAGGAATTAAAATTACGCAAGGACATTCCCGAAGAACTGACATGGAATCTGTCACTGATTTATGCGACGGAGGAAGCAATGTATCAGGATGCGGAGAAGGTGAAAAGCCTTTGTGACCGCATGGTTCATGAGTACAAGGGAAAGCTGGACACGCCGCAGCGCATCAACGCATGTCTTGACGACTTCCGGGAGGTGAACCGCCTGCTTGTCCTGGTCGTGCACTACTGTGACCTGGCAGTTTCCGTTGACTATTACGACACGCACAATCAGGAGCGCAACGAGCAGACTGCCAGCATGACGGCAGAAATCATGAGCCGTCTCAGCTTTATCGACAACGAGATTGCAGAGCAGGAGGATGCCGTCATTCAGGAGGCAATGGCGCTGTCCGCAGAAAACAGGCACTACCTGGAAAATATCCTGCGCACCAAGCCGCATCTGCTTCATCCGGAGACAGAGCGTGCCCTTGCGGCGCTGTCCCGCACGATTGAGGCGCCCTACCAGATTTACAACATGGCAAAGCTTGCCGACATGAAGTTTGACTCCTTCACGGCGGACGGCAAAGAGTACCCGCTGGGCTATACCCTGTTTGAAGACAATTACGAATATGAGGAGAATACGGCAGTGCGGCGCAGTGCATTTGCAGCCTTTTCCGCGAAAATACGCCAGTATGAAAATGTGACTGCCGCTGCCTACAACACGCAGGTGCAGACGGAAAAGACCCTTGCGACCCTTCGCGGCTTCGATTCCGTATTTGACAGCCTCCTGTTCGGACAGAAAGTCACCAGGGAACTGTACGACCGCCAGATTGACCTTATCACCGAGAAACTCGCGCCGCATATGCGCCGGTATGCCCGCCTGCTAAAAAAGATACACGGGATTGACCGCATGACGTTTGCAGACCTGAAAATTGCGGTAGACCCTGAATACGACCCGAAAGTCACCATTGAGGAATCGAGGGCATATATCGAAAAGGGACTCGCCATACTCGGCGAAGACTATGTGGCGATGATACAGGAAGCATACCGTGACCGCTGGATTGATTTTGCGCAGAATCAGGGAAAATCGACAGGCGGGTTCTGTGCAAGCCCTTATGGAAAAAATTCGTTTATCCTGTTGTCATGGAATGAGCGCATGTCGGATGTCTTTACACTGGCACATGAGCTGGGGCATGCCGGACATTTCAAGTCCTGCAACAGCAGCCAGTCCATCTTTGACACTGACGTTTCCACCTATTTTGTGGAAGCGCCCTCGACGATGAACGAGCTTCTGATGGCGCACTACTTGTTAAAGACCAATCCCGACCCACGCTTCCGCCGCTGGGTGCTGTCCTGTATGATTGGCAACACCTATTACCATAATTTCGTTACGCATCTGATGGAGGCGGCATACCAGAGAAAGGTCTATCAGATTGTGGACGCCGGCGGCAGTGTCAACGCCGAGACCCTGACCCGGCTGATGAAAGAGACACTGCAGTCATTCTGGGGAGAGGACGTGGAGATTTCCGATGATGCCGCCTACACATGGATGCGCCAGCCGCACTATTACATGGGTCTGTACTCCTACACCTACAGCGCAGGGCTGACCGTCGCCACACAGGTCTGTAAACGCATTGAAAAGGAAGGGCAGTGCGCGGTTGACGACTGGAAAAAGGTGCTCGCCGCCGGCAGCACGCTTGACCCGGCAGGACTTGCGAGACTTGCAGGCATTGACATCACCACCGACGCGCCCCTTTTGGACACGATTGCGTACATTGGGGAAATTATTGACGAGATTGAGCGGCTGACAGACAGCTTATAGGCGGCCTGGTATGGGATTTGTTTGTAACACCATTTGGGAAAACACAGTTCGGAGGCAGTATCGTGGGCGAGAAGATTTTAGTGGTTGATGACGAGAAAGAGATAGCGGATTTAATCGAGGTCTATCTGAAAAATGACGGATATACTGTTTATAAGTATTACAATGGTACGGACGCGCTCCGGTGCATTGAGGAGACAGAGCTGGACCTGGCAATGCTTGACATTATGCTGCCGGACATCGACGGCTTGCACATCTGTCAGAAAATCCGGGAAAAATATTTTTATCCGGTCATCATGCTTACAGCAAAGGTGGAGGACGGGGATAAAATCATGGGACTGACGCTCGGCGCCGACGATTATATCACAAAGCCGTTTAATCCGCTGGAAGTGGCTGCAAGGGTCAAGACACAGCTGCGGCGCTACACCCGGTACAATGTTGGTAAGGAGACGTCAGCGCCGCAGAATGAACTGGACATCAGGGGACTACAGATTTCAAGGGATACGCACAAGTGCCTGTTAAACGGAAAAGAAGTGGCGCTGACACCGATTGAGTTTGAAATCCTGTGGTACCTGTGCAGCAGGCGTGGCACTGTCGTCCCGTCAGAGGAGCTGTTTGAGGCAGTCTGGGGCGAACAGTATCTCGACAGCAATAATACCGTCATGACACATATCGCAAGGCTGCGCGAGAAAATGAAAGAGCCCGCGCGCCGCCCCAGATATATCAAGACAATCTGGGGAGTGGGGTATACAATCGAGGTGTAAGGCCATGGGGCAGAAGATGCCAGGGTATTCTGAGCTTATAATGTAGTTGGAAGGAGTGCTGCGACATGATTGACCTGCAAGACAAAAATAACTGTCCTGATATTGAAGCGATAAGCGAATATGTCAGAAATCCTGTTTTTATGCAATTTTGTACAGAGATTAGGAATACTTATGGATGTAATGAAAAAATAGAATACAGTTCATGCAGCTGGGAACAGGGCTGGAATATTAAATTTAAAAAAGCTGGAAAAACACTATGCACAGTATATCCAAGGGAAGGCTATTTTACCGTCATGGTTGTTGTAGGTGCAAAAGAAAAGGCGCCTGTCGAGGCAGTGCTGTCAGAATGTACGACAGAATTATTAAATATATATAAACAAACGAAGGAAGGGAATGGGAAGAGATGGTTAATGATAGACTTGGAGGATAAGGAAAATCTGTATAATGACATCATGCACCTGATTCAAATCCGCAGGAATAGTTAAATTCTAAATTTATCGGGAGACAGGCAGCAGGATTTAACGAAACTGCCCGTCCCCCGGAAGCGTGACAATAAAGGTTGTGTGCTCGTTTGTACTCGCCGCAGTGATGGTGCCACCGTGCAATTCCACAATCTCCTTGGCGATGGCAAGTCCCAGTCCTGCGCCGCCGGTCGCTGACGAACGCGACGTGTCCGCCCTGTAAAACTGTTCAAAGATATGTTCCAGTTTTTCCGGCGGAATGGTTTTTCCCTGATTTTCAATCATAAGCTTTACCATGCCTGATTCGGTCTGTGCGCGCAGGCAGATTTCTGTCCCGGAATGGCTGTAGTTGACCGCGTTGCGTATCAGGTTGTCAAAAGCCCGCGCCAGCTTGTCCGCGTCGCCGACAAGCGTGATGTCCGGTGCAATCTCAAGCTTCCATGTAAGTGCCCGCTCTGCGAGAATTGGGTGAAATTCACTTGTGAGCTGTTCCAGCATACGGCTGAGACGAATCTGTTCCTTGTCGAGTGTCAATGTTGTCAGGTTCAGGCGCGTGATGTCAAAAAATTCGTTAATCAGCTCTTCAAGTCGTTGTGCCTTTTCCAGTGCGATATCCGTGTAACGGCAGCGCAGCTCCTGTGAAATCTGCGGTTCATCACGAAGCAGCGTCAGATATCCGATGACGCTTGTGAGCGGTGTCTTAAGGTCGTGCGCCAGATAGACAATGAGGTCATTCTTGCGCTGTTCGGCAAGCCGGGCGTCACTTTTTCGCTTTTCCAGCATGTGCTTGATGGAATTGATTTTCCGCTCCGTCGCGGTAAGCTCCTGCGAGAGAATCACATCGCCTGCGTTCTCCCTGACCAGTGCGTCAATGCCGCGGTTTATTTCCGCAAAGTATTTGATAAAACTGTTGAGGTAAATCATTTGGGCAGCTGCAAACAAAAGCAGGATGCCGCCCATAAAATACCAATCCAGGTAATTGCGTACTATACGCTGGTATGTCCCTAGCGCGCGTTCGTATGCGTCCGTCCTTCCCGCATAGATAACATGGCTTAAAAAGCCAACCACAAAATTTGCAAACCGTCCGCGAAAGACAAAATCATATAACAAAGCCGCCGCCAGGACTGAAAAAACCATGGTGATGATTGTCACCAAAAGCAGCCTGGTTTTTAGCTGCCTGTAGCCGTTGTCCGCTCGCTTTTTCCACTTGTGGCCTGTCCAATTCTTAAACCGTTTCCTCAATTGTACCACGTATTCCCTTCGTTTTTCTTCAACAAATAACTGTAAGAAAATCCCCCTCCTCGCCGTGCGAATCATGTTCTATGTGGTAACAACCTTACAGCGTTTTTTATAGCATGCGATACCATATTTATAGATGGTTTTCATGCCGTCGTCTATCAGCAGTTCCTCGTAGTTTCTGTCCTCAACCTGTTTCAGGGCTTCCTTGCAGGCGGCGTCAAACTGCGCATTTTCGGCATATTTTAATTCAATAATAATGCCGATGTCCTTATCCGGAATCTCTACGGCAATATCGCTGTATCCATCGCCCGCCTCGGCGTTTGACTGGACGCTCCAGTCATCCATGTTCCCAAAGAGTCCGAGCAGGATGCCATGGTAGAAGTTTTCCTTCATTTCCTTTCTGGTATGCGTGTCGCGGATGCTGATGGTCTTTTTCAGGTATGCGGTAAAGCCTTCCTCAATGGCAGTTACGTCGTTTTCCGCAAATGCGCGGCAGAAGGTCTCCAGTCTGGGGATGTCTTTTTGTGTTTCTGCCTTAAACCAGTTGTGTATCTGCTGCACAAATATCCAGTGGATTTCTTTGTTAGGAATCACAAGCTTTGTCAGTTCGCTGTCTGCATCGTCCAAATCTGTCGGTTCAGTATCAATATCGCTGCATTGTGTCAGATAACCTGTTGTAAAGAGCAGGCTCCACAGATTATCAATGTCAGAATCCAAATCCCCGTATGTCAGTTCCTGATGTATCATTTTTGTAATGGTTCCGCCGTCAATTAATTTTTCAATTTCACTTTTAGTAGCTGATTTTGCCATGTCTATGAACTGTCGGACAATGTTGTTGCTGCTTGTGTTTATCCAGTAATTCTGAGGTTTTATGGATGCATTCATTTTGAGGGCATGGCAGTAGTTCACCACATCCCATGGACAGTAAACATCAACAAAGCCAAACTGATAGCCGTCGTACCATTCTTTTATGGCATCATATTTTTCCATAAAACCATAGTATTCAAGCATGGATGCGACCTCGCCATCAGTAAAACCGAAGTATTCATTGTATTGTACGTCTTTCACTGTATAGACGTTAAAATTATTAAGTCCTGTAAAAATGCTTTCTTTTGATATCCGCAGACAGCCTGTAAGTACTGCGAACTGCAGGCTGTTGTTTGTTTTTAATGCCTGACCGAACAGAATCCTGATGAATTCCACCATGTCATCATAATATTTTGACTGGTAAGCCCTGTCAAGCGGGACATCGTATTCATCGATCAGGATAATGACGTTTCTGCCATAGTGTTTTTTCAGCAGTTGTGACAGGATAGACAGGCTGCCTCTTAAAATGGCATCTGACATGGCAAATTCACCCTTGTCATTTAATTCAATAAGTTTCCTGTATTGTTGTTGCTCTGTATCTTGTAGGTTGTTACTCTCCATTAAAAACTGGAACCGCAGCGCCTCTGTCCCTATGAGCATCCGCAGCATTCCCTTTGCCTCGTCAAAGTTTCTGCCGCTTACTCCTTTTAAGCTGATAGAAATAACAGGAAATTTTCCCATATATTCATCACAGAGCGCTGTTTCTCTGGAAATCTCAAGCCCGTCAAAAAGCGTACTGTCACTTCCGACCTCAAAAAAGTACTGGAGCATACTCATGTTCAGCGTTTTCCCAAAACGCCTCGGACGCGTAAACAGGTTTGCTTTTCCAGGATTGTTGAGCAAATCCCTGATAAGTCCAGTTTTGTCCACGTAGTAAAATCCTGCCGTGCGGATTTCCTCGAAATTTTCAATTCCTGTCGGAAGCTTTAATTTCCTGTTCATACCATAGTCCTCCCCTGTGGTTGTGTGCATCACATTATACTGGTGGTCAGCCTTTTCGACCGCAAGTATAACTATACTGTATCATTTTTACGTCATTTAGACAATATACAATTGTACAGGGAGGCGTAATATTGTAACAGAAGTCATCTGATATGGTGAAGAAAGAGCACCAGTGTGTGACTGGGGAACTGTAAGAAAATTGTAAGGTTTTCGGGAGAAAAAGTTTATAAAAGCGATAGGAAATCGAAAAACATCGGGAAACCTGTTTTGATACAATGGCGGTATTAGAGCGTGTTTGAAAAATCATTCCTGTCACCTGCACGCCCCACTTTGCGTGATATTTGCGCCAAATTCAGGTTACATAGCCCGCTATGCGCCCTTCATTTGGCACAAATCTCCCACAAATTGTGACGCACATCTGACAGAAAGCATTTTTCAAACAAGCTCTAGGACAGAGTTCCCGATGTTTTTAATACAGCATCATAAAATCTTAAAGATTCTTAATCTGCTGCATCATTGGAAGTTAAAAATTGTTCTGGTATATTTTTTTCAGCATTTTTTACAGTGTGTGCATTCATGGTAAGAATAGAGGAGTGAAAGATGGAAAATAAAAAAAATATTGTAGTCCTGTTTGGCGGCGCGTCGTCGGAGTACGAGGTGTCCTTGCAGTCGGCGTATGCAGTAATTTGCAGTATGGACAGACAAAAATACAACCCGGTGACAGTCGGCATCACGCGCGAGGGGAAATGGTATTGTTTTACTGGGGAAACAGACAGGATAAAAAATGACACATGGTGCAATGAGACGGACTGTGTACCAGCGGTGCTTTCGCCGGACCGGACGTATCATCACCTGATAGTATTTCGCGGGGCATCTGTTTGTGAAACGATTCCTGTGGACGCTGTATTTCCGGTGCTTCATGGGCGAAACGGCGAGGATGGGACAGTTCAGGGCATCGCAGAGCTTGCGGGGATTCCGCTGATTGGATGCGGGACGCTTTCTTCCGCACTTTGCATGGACAAGGACAGGGCACACAGACTGGCAGAGCTTGCGGGCGTGCGTGTGCCAAGGGCAATGGTGCTGATGGATAATACCGCGGTTAACAAGGCGTGTGCATTTGCCAGGACAATCGGTTTTCCGGTTTTTGTAAAGCCTGTAAAGGCGGGATCTTCCTTTGGCGTGGCAAAGGTTGTGGAAATGGAACAGCTTGCACCTGCCATCGCCCATGCATTCAATTATGACAATCGTGTCATTTTAGAGGAGACAATAGACGGATTTGAGGTGGGGTGCTCGGTGTGCGGACGTGGTCAGTTGATTGTCGGGGAGGTTGACGAGATTGAGCTTGACACCGCGGCATGTGCTAACGGGTTTTTTGATTATACAGAAAAGTATACGCTCAAGACCTCGGCGATACATGTACCGGCAAGGATTCCGGCAGAGAAGGCACAGGAGATCAAAGAAGCGGCAAAGCGGATATACCGCGCGCTGGACTGTGATGGTTTTGCGCGGGTGGACATGTTCCTGACCCCGGAGGGAGAGGTTGTATTCAACGAGGTCAACACGATACCGGGATTTACACAGCACAGCCGTTATCCGGGCATGATGCGGGCAGCAGGCTACGGCTTTGCCGAGATAGTGGACAGGATTATTAGTCAGGCATTAGTGTGAGAAGAACTTCTAATTGCTTTCAGCAATTTCCACTCACAGCAATGGCTGTTTCGCGGAGAAGTTCTATGTCTCACACAGGAGAATGCCCAAAATACGGGCATTCTCCGTACTGATTAGTATGAGAAAGGGGCATGGTTATTCATATGAAAACAATGGTATTGAAGACAGAAGATATTTATCGTGGTGATTTGATTTTAGTGAATCATGCACATCAATATCGGGAACTGCACTCCGATTTGTGCGCTGTCGGGGTGTGGCAGGGAGCAGATATATTATATGAAAGAACAGCGGCAGACGCACTGAAAAAGCTGCTGCAGGAAGTTGGCGGCTCCGGTCAGATTGTGCCTGTGAGCGCGTGGCGTTCCATGGAGGAGCAGCAGAAAATATGGGACGACTCGCTTGCGGAAAACGACCTGGAATTTACAAGGAACTATGTCGCCGTCCCCGGACACAGCGAGCATCAGACAGGGCTTGCCATAGACCTTGCGCTGAAACAGCCGGAGATTGACTTTATCCGTCCTTATTTTCCATATGAGGGAATCTGTCAGAAATTCCGCGAAAGGGCAGCAGCGCACGGTTTTGTGGAGCGTTATCAAAAGCATAAGCAGTCCGTCACAAGGATTGGGCATGAACCGTGGCATTTTCGATATGTGGGGACGCCGCACGCGGCGATCATGACTCGGATGGGCATTGTGCTTGAGGAGTATATTGTTTTCGTAAAAGATTACCGTTATGGCGAGAATCCGTATATCACTGAAACAAAACAGGGTGAGCGGTATGCGGTTTCTTTTGTCAGGGCAGATGGCGCGGATATGGGGCAGGCGGCAGAGCTTGTGATTGATGAAGCAGGACAGTACCGGATATCGGGAAATAATTGTGACGGGTTTATTGTGACCCAGATTTGTAGTTGACATATATGTCAGAAATAGAAAGGTTTAGAATCCGTCAGAAAGAGGGCAAAAATGAAGACATCAGACAAAAGCTACACAGGAATCGATTCTTTTCGGATGATTGCGGCGCTGCTTATCATTGCGATTCACACATCGCCGCTTGGCACATACAGCGAATGGGGGGATTTCATCCTGACACGCGTGATTGCCCGCATGGCAGTTCCGTTCTTTTTTATGACATCCGGTTTTTTTCTGATTTCCAGATACAGTTTCAAAGCAGACAAATTAAGCACCTTTGTGAAAAAGACAGCGCAGATTTATGCTGTGGCAATCGCGCTCTACATACCAGTAAATTTATATAATGGTTATTTCAAAATGGAAAACCTGCTGCCAAATATCATAAAGGACATTGTGTTTGACGGGACGCTGTATCACCTGTGGTATCTGCCAGCATCCATTACCGGCGGTGCGCTTGCCTGGTGTCTGGTGCGCAGGCTTGGCTTTCACAGGGCGTTTGCTGTGGCGGCAGCGCTCTATCTGATTGGTCTGTCTGGCGACAGCTATTATGGGCTGATAGAAAAAATACCTGTAATCAGTGAATTTTATACGCTTTGGTTCCAGGTGTCGGATTACACCAGAAACGGCATTTTCTTCGCGCCTGTCTTTTTCCTTTTGGGCGGGTGGATTGCGGACAGCAGGACGCGTCTGCGGCAGGCGACGGCGTGGACGATGTTTTTATGCATGATGCTGCTCATGCTGGCAGAAGGGCTGATTTTGCGTTATTTTCAATTACAGCGCCACGACAGCATGTATCTGTCTCTGGTGCCATGTATGTATTTTCTATTCCATGCCCTGCTGTATTTCAGGGGAAAACGCCATGTCTGGCTGCGCGATGTCTCACTCCTTGTCTATATGATTCACCCGATGATGATTGTGGTTATACGGCTGGCTGCAAAGGTGCTTCATCTGCAGGCGCTTCTTGTGGAGAACAGCGCAGTGCATTTCCTTGCCGTGGTTGTGACATCTGTGTCATTTAGTGTGGCAGCAGCGGCATTCTGGCAGCGGTTCGGATGCAAAACGAAAAGACTTGTTCAGGGCGCGGACAGGGCTTACATCGAAATTAATCTGGACAACCTGACGCACAATGTAGCGGTATTGCGCGAGGCAATGCCGCCGGGATGCGAGCTGATGGCAGTCGTGAAGGCGGAGGCATACGGACATGGCATGTATGCGATTGCGACACACCTGGACAGAATCGGCGTCAGGGCGTTTGCGGCAGCGACAATCGACGAGGGGATTGCACTGCGCAGATTCGGCATTCGCGGTGAAATTCTGATACTGGGATACACGCCGCCTGAGCGGGCGTGGGCGCTTCACAAATATGACCTTTCGCAGACACTGGTTGATTACGATTATGCGTGCAGGCTGAATGCACAGGGCGTCCGGGTCAGGGCGCACATCAAATTGGACACTGGAATGCACCGGCTGGGATTCTGGGTATCTGTGGACGGCGATGCCGGAAAAAATGTTGTAAAGGAAATGCAGAAGCTTGTGCGGGTTTTTGCGATGAAAAATCTGAACATCAATGGCATTTACACGCATCTGTGTGCGGCGGACAGTCCGGACGAGGAGGATGTCCTGTTTACCCGGCAGCAGATTGCGAGATTCTACAAGGTGATAGACAGGCTGGAAAAGCAGGGCATAGAAATTCCGAAAACCCATATCCAGAGCAGCTATGGCCTGCTGAATTATCCGGAGCTTAAGTGCAGTTTTGTCAGGGCAGGCATTGCGCTGTATGGGGTACTGAGCACGGCAGATGCGCAGACAAAGCTGCATCCTGATCTGAGACCGGTTCTTGCACTGAAAGCGCAGATTGTCCTCATTCGGAACATAAAAGAGGGAGAAAGTGTCGGCTACGGCAGGACTTTTGTGGCGGACAGGGACAGCCGCATTGCCATCCTGTCCATCGGTTACGCGGACGGTTTTCCAAGAATCCTGTCAGGCAAAGGGCAGTATGTGCTCATCAAGGGGCAGCAGGCGCCGATTGTCGGCAGAATCTGTATGGATCAGCTTGCGGTGGACATCACAGCGCTATCTGGCATCCATGTTGGCATGACCGCCACACTGATTGGCAGGGACGGTGATGCACAAATCATGGCGCCGGCGGTGGCAGAGCGGGCACAGAGCATCACAAACGAACTGCTGAGCCGCATGGGGACGAGGGTGGCAGTGAAGGGAATATCTGACGGATTTTTAAGGATTTTTTAAGCTGCAGATTACACGATTGCGTTTTCTGTGGTATAGTATAATCATACTGGAAGGAGACAGTGAATTACTTGAAAACTGTATAAAAGTCAGCAGTTTATGGGAATATCACGGCATGAAAGGAGGGTTCGGATGAAAACACATAAAATTGCCGTTCTGTCAGATACGCATGGACTGCTCCGCCCGGAAGTCAGTGCGATTGCACAATCCTGTGAGATGATACTGCACGGAGGGGATTTTGACAACCAGAAGGTGTTGGATGGGCTAAAGGCAGCAGCCCCGGTCTATGCAGTGCGCGGAAACAATGACAGGGGCTGGGCGGCACAGATGGGGGAAGAACTCGAGCTCACGCTGTTTGGACTGCACATTTACATGGTTCACAACATAAAACACAGAAAAAGGGATCTGGGAGGAACTGATTTGGTTATCTATGGTCATTCGCACAAATATGAGGAGACAACGGCTGACGGTGTGCGGTATCTGAATCCGGGAAGCTGCGGACCGAGACGTTTCCGGCTGCCAGTGACGATGGCTGTCCTTGAGATTGAGGAGGAAACCGGCGCATGGCAGATTACGCGGATGGATTTAGCCGATAACGCGAAAGGCAGACCGGTTCGCGGCGTTACAGAAGGCTGTCTCAAATCAGTTAGCGCCTTGTTTGAACATTCCCAGGACACAATATAAGGCTTTACACTTTTTTAAGAATTGGATATAATAAAAGGAGCTTTATATTGGAAAGAAGCCGCCAAAGGCGGCATGGGGATTGATATGAAAATCAGGGAAATAATGGAGACGCTTCAATTAAATAAAATCTTGGATAAAGGTGACAGAAAGTACAACCAGCTGATGACGCCATGGGGCGAACAGATTGCGCAGGAGCAGACAGAGGTTGTGCTGACAGAATACCCAAGACCACAGATGGCGAGGAAGAACCATATCATCTTAAATGGTATCTGGAAATACGCATTCACGGGCGATGATGAACGGCCGGTGCTCTGGGATGGCGATATCCGCGTACCATTTTCTCCGGAGACATACCTGTCAGGTGTGCAGCGGCAGCTCAAGCCGGATGAATACCTGTGGTATGAGCGAAAGCTTATGATTGACAGGATTCCGATGGAGAGGAGGCTGCTGCTGAATTTCGGTGCCTGTGACGAACGGTGCCGCGTCTATGTCAATGATACACTGGCGGGAACGCATTCCGGCGGCTATCAGGCATTCACCATCGACATCACGGACTGCATACAGGTCGGAAGGAACACACTGCGGATCTGCGTGCAGGACAAAAGCGACACATCTTATCATGGGCGGGGAAAGCAGATGCTCAAAAACGGCGGGATGTTTTATACTGCCCAGAGCGGTCTGTGGCAGACAGTGTGGTGCGAGTGGGTTCCCGGGACCTATATCCGGGAGTTGCGTATCACACCGGACTATGACAATGACAGCGTGTCTGTCGAGATAACATCAAATAAGCAGACAGCCAGACAGACAGGGCAGCACCCAATTTCCTGCAAGGTTCTGTTGTTTGACCAGAACCGGGTCGCGGGAGAACGGAGCGTTCGTGTCCTGCCGGAAGAAAAGACTGTTATTCGGATGGATGTTCCAGACAAGAAAAGCTGGACACCGGAGCATCCGTTTTTATATGATATCCGCATTATATATGGAGAGGATATGGTGGAGAGCTATTTTGGCATGCGCATCTTCACCGCAGAGCCGGACAGCAGCGGAATCCCAAGGCTTTGCCTCAACCACCAGCCCTATTTCCAGAAAGGAATCCTTGACCAGGGCTACTATCCCGAAAGCCTTTTGACGCCTGTGAGTGACGAGGCGATGATTTTCGACATCGAGACGGCAAAGGAAAAGGGCTTTAACATGATACGCAAGCACTGTAAGATAGAGCCGATGCGGTGGTATTATCACTGCGACAGACTGGGAATGCTGGTCTGGCAGGACATGATTAACGGCGGGACAACCTACAACCTGATAAAGACCTGCTATATACCTACCGTATTGTTTCCGCTCCGGCATAAACGGGACAACGACTATGGCTATACGTCAAGGGCGGACAAAAATGGCAGGGAGGAGTGGAAAAAGGAGTGCATCGAGACAGTCAGGCAGCTTTACAACTGTACTTCGATTTGCACCTGGGTACTGTTCAACGAAGGATGGGGGCAGTTTGACGCGAAGGAAAACACCGACATGGTGCGCACGGTTGACGACACGCGCATAATTGACGCGCACAGCGGCTGGTTTGACCAGGATGCAGGCGACTTAAAAAGCGAACACATCTATTTCTTTGAGCTCGTGGCAAAAAGGACCAAAAAGCCGTATGTCATATCAGAGTTTGGCGGAATGTCCCTTGCAGTACCAAATCACACTTACTCCGACCGGTATTTCGGATATGGAAGCCATGGGGATATGGAAGCGCTGAAGTCCGCATATGGCATGCTCGACAAGCGGGTGCAGGAACTGAAAAAGGAAGGCTTGTGTGCATCTGTCTACACCCAGCTGACAGACATTGAGGAAGAAATTAACGGCATTATGACCTATGACCGGAAAGTGGTGAAGCTGTGAAGATGGGGAGATATTTATGCCGGATAAAAAGGCTGCCGTAAACTGGCAGCCTTTTTATCCGGGCACATGATATGATTATACCGTTTCCAGGTCAAATCCAAAGTAATTCACCGCATTATTGTAGGAAATTCCTTTGACAATCTCCTCGAGTGTTTCCATGTCAGCGGGGAACTCGCCGTCCTCGACCCAGTTTCCAACCAGGTTGCACAGGATTCTCCTGAAATACTCATGCCTTGTGTAGGAGAGGAAGCTCCTTGAGTCTGTCAGCATACCGACAAATCCTGAGAGATTTCCGAGGCTGGCAAGGGAAATCATCTGATCCTGCATTCCTGTCTTGTGGTCGTTAAACCACCATGCGCTGCCCTGCTGGATTTTCGCACATGCCGTGGAGTCCTGGAAGCAGCCAAGGATTGTACCGATTGCCTGATTGTCGTTTGGGTTCAGGCTGTAGATGATTGTTTTTGGCAGCTCATCCGTTTTTATCAGTGCATTGAGGAAATCAGCAAGCTCGGCGGACGGGGCATAGTTGTTGATGCAGTCGTAGCCCGTGTCAGGACCTAACTGGTCATAGCGCAGGGTGTTGTTGTCCCGCTTGCATCCATAGTGGAGCTGCATAACCCAGTTCAGGCGGTGGTATTCCTTGCCGACATACAGCATGAACGCAGTCTTGTACTGTAGCTCCTCAAGCCTTGTAACCGCCGCGCCGCCCTTTCTCCTTGCGAAGATGGCCTCAATCTCCTCGTCGGATGCAGGCTGGTACATGACATACTCAAGCGCGTGGTCAGACACGCAGCAGCCCATGGAAGCAAAAAAGTCAAGCCGGTTGTGCAGTGCGGCCTTTAAATCCGCAAAGGAGTTGATGGGGGCGCCGCTCACTGCGGAAAGCTTGTCAAGATATTCAAAATAATCAGGCTTTTCAATATTCATCGCCTTGTCAGGTCTCCATGCTGGAAGCACTTTCACATCAAACGTGTCATCCGCCGCAAGCTTCTGGTGGTATTCAAGGGAGTCGACAGGGTCATCGGTTGTGCAGATTAATGTGACATTGGAACGCTTAATCAGACCACGCACACTCATGCTGTCCTCCTTGAGTTTTTCATTGCAGAGAGTCCACACTTCCTCGGCAGTCTTTTTGTTGAGGACGCCTGTGTAGCCGAAATAGCGCTGCAGCTCCAGATGTGTCCAGTGGTAGAGCGGGTTGCCGATTGCCTTTCCGACACACTCTGCCCATTTGAAGAATTTTTCCTTGTCGGACGCGGCGCCGGTGATGTACTTTTCGTCCACGCCACAGGAGCGCATAAAGCGCCATTTGTAGTGGTCGCCGCCAAGCCACACCTGCGTGATATTGTCAAACCTGCGGTCGTCTGCGATTTCGGCGGGATTGATGTGGCAGTGGTAGTCCAGTATTGGTGTCTTTTCCGCATACTTGTGAAAAAGGTCACTTGCTGTGCCGGTCTGGAGCAAAAAGTCCTGATCCATAAATGATTTCATGATAATTCCTCCTATTACTTTTAAAAGTGTATTTTTAAAGAGTTGTCCCTCTTTTAATCAGTTCGCCGGAGAAGATGACCTTCTGGGGCATTTCCTTATTGTTTAGTATTCCGATGAGCGTCTTGACAATATGGTGGCACAATGTCTCGAGACGGTTGTCAACACTTGTGAGCTCCGGTTCGCAGCAGGTGCTCAGGATAGAATTGTTGTAGCCGATGATTGACAAGTCCCCGGGCACAGTCAGACCTTTTTTGTGCGCAAACTTGACGGCGCCGATGGCAAGGTTGTCGTCGGCCGCTACGACAGCCCTGTACTTGACAGTACTGTCAAGGTCGGTAAGAAAATCCGCGATTGCGGGAAGGTTGGCATGGCTTCCCGGAAAATACTGGATATATTCCATGCGCAGCGGAATGCCCTTTTGTGTGAGGGCGCTCTGGTAGCCGGACAATTTCCTGAGCGCGGAAAATGATTTTGAGTTGTATAGATAGAGGATATCCTTGATTCCGGTTTCTATCATGTACGTGGTCGCCTGCATTGTTGACTTGAAGTCGTCGCAGAGACTGCAATATACATTTTCGCAGTCAAAGTCGGCATTCAATAAAAGTACTGGGACTTCCTTTGCTGCGTCACGGATGTAATCGTTTTCAGTGTCGTTATCCGAGATGAAGTTAGAGCCCACAAGAATCACGCTGTCAACCTTTTTGTTGACAAGGAGATTCAGGTATTTCTGTTTGTCCTCAAGCTGATAGCCGGTACAGCACAGAATGCAGTTGTAGTTGTTTTCCCTTAATTCCTGCTCGATGTAGTATATGGCATTGGCAAGATACAGGTCAGAAGAATCAGCACAGAGAATGCCGATTGTATTCATTGAGTTTAAGCCAAGTCCCCTTGCAAAAGCGTTGGGCGTGTAGTCACATGCCTCTATGACAGCGAGAACCTTCTGGCGTGTCTGTGCGCTCACGTTGCTGGAACCGTTTAACACGCGCGATACTGTTGCGATGGATACACCGGCTTTCTCAGAAACATCATATATTGTCATGCGAGTGTCCTTTCTGGTCTGTTTTGACGCTGGATAAGGTAGTGCATTGGTATGTCTGCTGGATGTAACAAGGTGTGTAAGCACTATCAATTTTATATAAATTGTACTATGAATACATATGAAAATCAAGTAAATTTGAATAAATTGTTTATAAGCTTGTAACAGTTCCGGCTTCGGCTTTCCATTACAAGCTTCAGGACATGCAAAGCCCCGGGCTGAACTGTTATACTGGCGGTCGAAAAAACTGGGCGCCCAATATAAGGTGATGCACACAGCCGCATAAGGAAATATGCCGTCTCGCGGCTGTGGCTGGCGCAATACCCACGGCAGATTTCATCCGTCGTGGGTATACATAAGTGGAAGCATTCCAGTTACTATTCAGGGGCCTTTCAAGCCGCGTGAGAAAACAAACTGGCAGCAGTAAAATATGGAATATCTTATTGACTGCCTGTTAAGAATGAGATAAAATGTAAGTACTTACAGAAAAGGCAGCCCATAATTATACGGGCGGTCAAAAAGGCTGACCGCCCGATATAAGATGATGCACACAGCCGCATGAGTATAACTATAAAAAAGGAAGGGATTATCATGGAATTAAGAACAGCAGCTTCACCAAAGGATGTCAGATACTACACAACCGAGAGATTGCGGGAGGAGTTTCTGATTGACGATTTGTTTCAGACAGGCACGATAAAGCTTGTCTACAGCCACATCGACCGTATTATCACAGGGTCGGCGGTGCCAGTGGAACCCATCGCGCTCACGGCGGGGGATGAACTCCGCGCAGAATATTTCTGCCAGAGACGTGAGCTGGGTGTGATTAATATCGGACCGGCAGGCTACATCACAGTGGATGGCAGACGGTATGAGGTCGGGCACAAGGAAGGCATGTATATCGGAATGGGCGCAAGGGATATCATATTTGAGTCCGCTGACACCGCAAGTCCGGCAAAGTTCTATCTGAACAGCGCCCCGGCACACAAGGCATATCCGACAAAGCTCATTAAACCGCAGGGCGAGGCTTCGGAGGATGTTGTCATCATCAAGGATGAGAACAAGGTGGAGCTTGGCTGCCTTGAGGATGCAAACCACAGGGTAATCAACAAGTACATTCTGCCCGGACAGGTTGAGAGCTGTCAGCTTGTTATGGGGATGACGGCACTGAAGCCCGGAAGTGTGTGGAATACAATGCCCTGCCATACGCATGACAGGCGCATGGAGGTCTATTTATATTTTGATATGCCCGAGGATGCGTTTGTGATGCATTATATGGGCGAGCCACGGGAGACAAGGCATATCGTTATGAGGAATGAGCAGGCAGTCATTTCTCCGAGCTGGTCAATCCATTCGGGAAGCGGAAGCCGTGCGTATACCTTTATCTGGGGAATGGTCGGGGAAAACCAGGACTTCGACGATATGGACGGCGTTCGCATGCAGGATTTGCGATAAGGAAACAGACGCTCTTTGGCAATATTTCATATTGTCAGAGAGCTTTTTGTTTATTTTGTATAAGAAGTGCTGGAAAAAGGATAAAACAGGCTTTATATGGATAAAATTTCCACAAATGGGAAAAGATATACAGAGGGGTTTCATGGGGAAATAAATAAAAAAAATTGAAACGTTGCACCATTATGGGAAATCATGTAAAATTAGGGTATATAGGTAAATATGATTTGCGTTTACCATAAAATATATAAAAAAGAGGTGATTGCGAGAATATGATGTATTTTGGTTCGGGATTGGAAAGGAAATATTTTCCGCCTACGGATGACATAGGCGGGTTCAAGGTCAGGCCTGGCAATTTTTTGAGCAATGGGGCGGTCAGGGTGGATGAAGGGGTAAACTTCACGATTCATTCAAATGGGGCGGAATCGTGCAGTCTCTGCCTGTTTCGTGTCGGCGAGCATGAGCCCTATGCAGTGATACCGTTTCCGGAATCCTGTCGTCTGGGCGACACATACTCCATGGTTGTCTATGGGCTCAAACCCAAGGATTTCGAGTATGCATATCAGTTTGACGGTGAGTATAACCCCGGCAAAGGGCTGCTCTTTGACAAGACAAAATACATCCTTGACCCGTATGCCAAGTCCGTCGCAGGCCAGGAGAACTGGGGAAAGGAAAAGCTGGTTTCAGAGCGCATATACAAGGGGCGTGTCGTGGACGGCGGATATGACTGGGGAAACTTCAAGAATACCAGCTTAGAGCCCAAGGACATGATTATCTATGAGATGCATGTAAGGGGATTCACACAGGATAAGTCCTCCGGTGTGGAGCACAGGGGAACTTATGAAGGAATCCGTGAGAAGATTCCCTATCTTCTGGAGCTTGGAATTAATGCGGTTGAGCTGATGCCGGTTTTTGAGTTTGACGAGACGGAGGATGTGCGTGTTGTGGACGGCGAAAAGCTCCTGAATTACTGGGGATACAGCCCGGTGTGCTTTTTTTCGCCCAATGTTGCCTATGCCGCAGATACGCGTGCCGGAAAAGCAGGAAATGAATTCCGCAGCCTGATTCATGAACTGAATGCAAACGGGATAGAAGTCATCCTCGATGTTGTATTTAACCATACTGCGGAAGGAAACGAGATGGGACCGTGTTTCTCGTTTAAGGGGATTGACAACAATATCTACTATATGCTTACGCCTGACGGAAAATATTACAATTTCAGCGGCTGCGGCAATGTGATGAACTGCAATCATCCGATTGTGCAGCAGTTTATCCTGGAATGCCTGCGCTACTGGGTGGTGTCTTACCGCGTGGATGGTTTCCGTTTTGACCTTGCCTCCATCATGGGACGCAACGAGGACGGTTCACCGATGAGCAAGCCGCCCCTTTTGCAGAGTCTTGCGTTTGACCCGGTGCTCGGCAATGTCAAGCTGATTGCCGAGGCATGGGACGCGGGCGGACTGTATCAGGTAGGCAGCTTTCCCTCATGGAACCGCTGGGCAGAGTGGAATGGCAGGTACCGCGATGACATGCGCTGCTTCCTGAAGGGGGATTACGGCATGGCACAGGCGGCAATCAACCGTATTACAGGTTCCCTTGACTTATATGGAAAAGAAAACCGTGGTGAGAATGCCACTGTAAATTTCCTGAACTGTCATGACGGCTTCACGCTGTACGATATGTATGCATACCAGTGTAAGCACAACGAGAAAAACGGGTGGAACAATACAGATGGCGCGGACGACAACAACAGCTGGAACTGCGGGGCAGAGGGCGACACGGATGATCCGGAGATTCTGGAACTGCGAAACCGTCTCCGCAAAAATGCCTTTGCCGTGCTGATGTGCAGCCGTGGTTCTGCGATGTTCCTCGCGGGAGATGAATTCTGCAATACGCAGTTTGGCAACAACAATGCATACTGCCAGGACAATATCATCTCATGGCTGGACTGGAACCGCAAGGAAGAGTACAGCGAGATGTTTGAATTTTGCAAATACATGATTGACCTGCGCAAGAAGCATCCGATTCTGAGAGGGCGTTCCGGACCAAGCGGCTGCGGATTCCCGGAAGTTTCCATACACAACAAGACAGCATGGAACAGCAGTTGTGATGCAGACACGCGCACAATCGGCATCATGTTTGCGGGACGTACAGAGGGAAACAGGGAGGACGACATTATTTACATTGGTATCAATGCATTTTGGGAGAAGGAGGAGGTGCAGCTTCCGAACCTTCCGCTGGGACGAAAGTGGCGCATCCTTATGAATACACAGTTTAAACATACAAAGGATACGGATTACCATAAACTGACAAAGTGGATGGGAAAAGATACGATAGTCATGTTTCCGCGGTCCGTCGTGGTCGCGATTGTCGAGAAATTTTAATGGGCACATGAACGCCAGAAGCAGATGACAAAAGGGTGCATTCCACATGGGCGGCTGCCTGTGTGGAATGCACCCTTGTATTTATGCGCAGCCCCCGCGCGGAGGAAATATGCCGCGGAAGCGGCGTATGGGGGCATGGTGAGTAGTTGCCAGTAACGAGCAGTTTACTCGATTTAATGAAAAAATAAATTAACCTGTTCCATTATGTGGAAAGATATGTTACAATAAAACAGATACATACCCAGAAGAGTGAAAGATTGTGTATGTAAGGTTTTTGAGGAATGAATTAAGAAGGGAAATTAGGTATGGCAAATCTATTGGTCGTGGATGATGCGGCATTTATGAGGATGACAATTAAGAAGATGGTTACACCACATGGGCACACTGTTGTGGCGGAGGCTGAAAATGGGGTGGAGGCTGTAAGAAAGTATATGGAGTGTAAGCCTGACGTAGTGCTGCTTGATATCACAATGCCGCAGATGGACGGACTGAATGCGCTGAAGCGGATTCGGGAGCAGGATCCGAATGCGAAGGTTGTTATGTGCTCTGCCATGGGGCAGCAGGCGATGGTGGCACAGGCGATTCAGAATGGTGCAAAGGATTTTGTTGTGAAACCATTTCAGGAGGACAGACTGGCTGCCGCGATAGAGCGTGTATGTGGTAAATAAAAAATAATGAAAATAATGGTAGACAAACCGTTATTTTTATTGTATGATAAAGAAAACGTTTTCTGGAAAACGTTTTCTTGTGAAAATTTCATAAAGAACACGCAAATTTTGGTTGTCAGGGAAAAGAAGGTGAAATAATTTTTGGCTTCAAATTTAGTTTCTATAAGAGATGTGGCAAGAGAAGCAGGTGTGGCGATATCAACTGTTTCAAAGGTGCTCAACCACTATCCCAATGTGAGTGAGGAGACAAAGCAGAAAGTGAATGCGGCGATAGCACAGCTTGGTTTTGTGCCAAATACAATTGCCTCTGCGCTGTCTTCCAAGAAAACTGGAAGGATGGCACTGGTGCTTGATGTAAACAGGCATTCCCAGAAAGTGGATGAGATACCGATGCGCTACATAATTGGCGCCATCAATAAGGCGAAGGAAAAGGGAATGGATATTATCACAGTATTCTTTACCATGATAGCTGAGATGGATGTGGAGGAGATGATTCGTTATTTCCAGTCACAGAGTATAGAAGGGCTGATTATTTGTGGTCTCTCAAAGGACGACACTGTATTGCGCAAGCTGGTTGAAAGCCAGAAGTTTAAGGCTGTGCTGATTGATGCGCCCGGGGTCAGCGAGAATACTTCGAGTATTCATATCGATAATGAAAAAGCACAGTATGAGGTGGCAAAGCGGTTTCTCGCCGGAAACAACCACAAGAAGATTTTATATATATCCGGAAAGAAAAACGGCTATGTGTCGGAGGAGCGCCTGATCGGGATGAACCGGCTGGCAGACGAGATGGGGCTACAGGTTCTGGTCAGGACAGGAAATTTCAGTGAGCTTGAGGCGAGGAAGCTGACGATGCAGTATGCCAGAAGCAAGCATGCGATTATCTGTGCGTCGGATTTGATGGCGATTGGCGCGATGAAGGCACTGATTGACATGGATATTTACAGACCGGTATGCGGATTTGACGGTGTGGGCCTGATGGGGTATGCAGGAAAACAGATGCACACGGTAAGGCAGGACTTTCAGAAAATTGCAGCATGTGCCGTGGAGGAGCTCTGCCGGCTGATGGAGGGGGATCCTGGTCAGGACATCGTGATGCCGCATAAGTTAATCCGCATTAATTATCTCGATGTGATATCATAAAATAGGGAACTTAAATGTTACACATAATATATATATGGAACCATTAAATTTATTTTTGCTGTATGCAGCAACAGGAAAAGGAGTAGTAAGATGAACGTAAAAGCAAGTTTGGAAGCAGTAGCACAGAAGATGTACCAAAAGGCAGTTAAGGAGCTTGATGACAGCCAGCTTTACTTTGCAATCCTTAACATGACCAAGGACATGATGAACGGCAAGGGTGTTATCAAGGGAAGCAAGAAGATTTATTACATTTCTGCGGAATTCCTGATTGGTAAGCTTTTGTCAAACAATCTGATTAACCTTGGGATTTATGAAGAACTTGACGCAGCGCTCAAGGAGGAAGGCAAGGAACTTAGCCGCATTGAGGAGGTTGAGCCGGAACCGTCGCTTGGCAACGGTGGCCTTGGAAGACTTGCAGCATGCTTCCTGGATTCCATCGCAAGCCTTGGGCTTCCGGGAGACGGCATCGGACTGAATTATCATTTCGGACTGTTCAAACAGGTATTTAAGGACAGACAGCAGACTGCCGAGAAAAATGACTGGATTGAGTCACAGTCATGGCTCACAAAGACAGACATCTCTTTCCCTGTATACTTCGGAAAGAAGAAGGTTATGTCAAGATTGTATGATATCGACGTGATTGGTTATGAGCAGGGAATGAACAAACTGCATCTGTTTGACATCGAGACCATTGACGAGAGCATTGTGAACGACGGCATTGATTTTGACAAGGCAGACATTGACAAGAACCTCACATTGTTCCTCTATCCGGACGATTCCGACGAGGCTGGCCAGCAGCTGCGTATTTATCAGCAGTACTTTATGGTATGTAACGGTGCACAGCTGATTTTGAAGGAGATGAAGGACAACGGTTATGACCTGCACAAGATGTATGACTATGCAGTCATCCAGATAAACGATACACATCCGACGATGGTGATTCCGGAGTTAATCCGTATCCTGACGGAGGAAGAAGGATTTGACATAGACGAGGCAATTGATGTGGTCAGCAGGACATGTGCATACACAAACCACACAATCCTCGCAGAAGCGCTTGAGAAGTGGCCTGTAAAGTATCTGCAGAAGGTTGTTCCGCAGCTGATGCCGATTATCTGGGAGCTGGATAAGAGGGCTTCCATCAAGTATAAGGATCCAAAGGTACAGATTATCGACGACAATATGCGTGTGCATATGGCGCATATTGATATCCACTATGGTTTCTCTGTAAACGGTGTTGCCGCAATCCACACAGAGATTCTCAAGGACTCCGAGCTGAACCATTTCTACAAGATTTATCCGGAGAAGTTCAACAACAAGACAAACGGTATCACCTTTAGGAGATGGCTGCTTTCATGTAACAGGGAACTGGCAGCATGCATTACAAAGACCATAGGCGCGGGCTACAAGAAGGATGCCGCGGAGCTTGAGAAGCTGATGGAGCATCTTGACGACGAGGCATTGCTGACGGAAATCAAGGCAATCAAGAAGATAAAGAAAGGGGAGCTTGTTGCATACCTGAAGGAGAACGAGGGACAGGACATCAATCCGGATTCCATCTTTGATATCCAGGTTAAGAGACTTCATGAGTACAAACGCCAGCAGATGAATGCCCTTTACATTATCCATAAGTATCTTGAGATTAAAGGCGGCAAAAAGCCGTCCACGCCGATTACATTTATCTTTGGCGCGAAGGCAGCCCCGGCATATATCATTGCGCAGGACATCATCCATCTGCTGCTGTGTCTGCAGGAAATTGTAAACAACGACCCGGATGTCAAGGATTACATGAAGGTTGTCATGGTAGAGAACTACAATGTAAGCTACGCTGAAAAGCTGATTCCTGCATGTGACATTTCCGAGCAGATTTCATTGGCATCCAAGGAGGCAAGCGGTACCGGTAACATGAAGTTTATGTTAAACGGCGCAGTGACACTCGGTACGAGCGACGGTGCAAATGTCGAGATTCATGAGCTTGTCGGGGATGACAATATCTACATCTTTGGCGAGAAGTCCGAGCAGGTTATCGCGCATTATGAGAAGTCTGACTATGTGGCAAAGAGCTACTATGAGAAGAGCATCGTGATTAAGGAAGCAATAGACTTTATCACGGACAAGGAAGTACTGAAGGTGGGCAACGAGGAGCGTCTGAACAGACTCCAGAAAGAGCTGATTAATAAAGACTGGTTCATGACACTCTTAGACCTTGAGGACTATATCGCTACAAAGGATAAGATGTTTGAGGACTACAAGGATGAGGCAAAATGGAAGAAGATGATGCTTGTGAACATCGCAAAGGCAGGATTCTTCTCATCAGACAGGACAATCGAAGAATACAACAGGGACATCTGGAAACTCAGATAAGAATGGCATAAAAGAAAAACAATAAAATAGAAGGAAAGGCTGGACGGCTTCAAGCGGGTTCGGCCTTTTCTGTTTTTTGTCCTTGAATCCGCATTTTTTCTACGGTTATTCCGGATAAAAAATCCGGTTTTGGTTGATATTAAACGATGAGATGGGTATAATAAAAAAGTATATAGATTTCATAAGGAGTATATCATGTTAAAAAAATTTAGTGTTGAGAATTTTAAAGGGTTTCGGGATAAAGTGACATTTGATTTGGGTAAATCTTGCAATTACAATTTTAACCAGGAAGTTATCAGTGAGGGGTGTATTACAAAAGGGATTTTATTTGGGATAAATGGGAGTGGAAAGTCGAATTTTGGTCTTGCCATTTGTGACATAATATGTCATCTGACAGATAATCAGACACTTCCTGGATATTATCATCCGTATTTAAATATGGAGAGTGAGAAATCAGTTGCAAAATTTGAATATATATTTACATTTTATGGGCAGGAATTAATATATCAGTATGAAAAATCAGCAATGGACGAATTAGAGTTTGAACGCCTCTCTATTTCCGGCAAGGAGGTAATTTATTTTGATTATCTTAGGAATGAGGGATTTACACGACTTGAGGGGACGGAAACGTTGAATCAGGCTATTATTGCGAAAAGTGCTATTTCCAGGGTAAAGTATGTAAGCAGTAATGCGATTTTAGCAGATAATAATGAAAATAGGGTTTTTCAAGCGTTTATGGATTATGTGGATAAAATGCTTTTGTTTTTCTCTTTGGATAGAAGGGGATATGAGGGATTTCGCTCAGGGAGAAAGAATTCTGATGAAGGGATTATTGAAAGCGGAAAGCTTTTTGAGTTTCAGCAATTCTTGGAAGAAAATCAGATTGTTTATAATCTGGTAGGTGGAGAGATAAACGGACGGAAGGCTATCATGTGCAAATTTAGAAATAAAATTGTTGATTTTTTTGAAGTTGCCTCCACAGGGACAAGGTCGCTGGCTTTATTTTACTACTGGTATATCAATATGCAGAATGCGTCATTGGTATATATTGATGAGTTTGATGCGTTTTATCATTTTGAGCTTGCCAATAACATTATTAAAAAGCTGAATCAGATAAAGGGCGTGCAGATATTTACAACATCCCACAACACAGATTTGATGAGCAATGATTTACTAAGACCGGATTGTTATTTTCTGATTGGGAATAACAAAATTGTGTCGATGGCAGGCGCTACAGACAAGGAGTTAAGGAAGGCTCATAATCTTCAGAAAATGTATAAGGCAGGTGCCTTTGATGAAAAGTAGGAACTACATGGCATTTATTGTGGAAGGGGAATCGAGGGAACCGCAGATTATCAACAACTTGCAGAGTGTTCATTTCAAGAACAGTAATTTTAAGGTCATCACACTTCCGGCAGGGCAGAATATCTACATGCTCTGGCAAAGGATGAACGAGGATGATTTTGAGACAGATATTATAGAGATACTCCGGGAAAACAGCGAGGAGCTGAAAGAAACGCTCGAAGGCCTGGACAGGGATGATTTCTCACAGATATTCTTGTTTTTTGACTATGATGGACATCAGGATAACCTTCCTTCTGGGAATCGGACAGAAGATGTGCTGGAAAAAATGCTGGTGAATTTTGATAATGAAACTGAAAATGGAAAACTTTATATCAATTACCCGATGGTTGAGGCGCTGCGGGATTTCGAACCAGGTGTCTGTGGAAAGAAAAGTGATTGTTACTGTCAGATAAATCAGTTCGCAGATTATAAACAATTGTCTGCGGATAGGAGAATTTATAACGATTTGCGAAAATACGATTTTGAGATATGGAGAGAGCTATTGAATGTATTTGCAATGCGGGTATCCTGCCTTTTCAATGTGGAGAATGTGATATCCCATGATACATATTGTGACAAGGTAAACCCATATACGGTCTATAATTGCCAGAAAAACTATATTTTACATGGAAAGGTGTTTATTCTCAGTGGTTTTCCGGAATTTCTCCTTGATTATTTTCCTGCTAAGTTTTGGAATGCCTGCATAAAATGCGTTCGAAGGCCAGTGGGTGATTGTCAGAAGGATAGTATGAAATTAGAGATTTCACCATCCTGATTTGCACGCCCGCTAAAGCGTGCAGATGGGAGGAATAATTTTTCAAACACGCTCTAGGAAAGCATATATGAATTTCTGCATACTGGAATAAAAAAGTTAAAAAAATGAATCAGAAAACTGTATAAATATTTTGGAAATTGGAAAGAATGAACTGTATAGGATTGACAATGCCTGATTGGATTGTATTCCGAAAAAAACATAGATTCCTTGAAAGCGACGAAAATTTCCATAATAATGCAAAAAGCTTTACTTTTGGCAGGATTTTGTATAATATAAGAAAACAAAAGAAAGTTTCTGGTTTGTAAAATATATGTAGAAAGGACGGTGCTTAGTATGATAGAACGCAAGATTAAGATGACACCTGCAGAAGTTGCGGATTTCGTGAACGAGGCGTCAAAGTGTGACTTTGATATTGATATTTCCTACAATCATTACGTTGTAGATGCAAAGTCCATTCTTGGTGTGATGGGACTCGATTTCCGCTCAACGCTTACCCTGCAGTATGCGGGTCACAATGATGAATTTGAAAGCTATGTAAGCGGACTTGCAATAGCGTAAGCCATGGGAAAGCGTCCCGTGGTGCAATGAAATTGACTCTCTTTGAATGATGGGTTAAACTGTCATTTAGGGGGAGTTTTTCAATTTGTACGCCCGCAGAAGCGGGCAGATGGGAGTTGGGATGGAAATACGTGTATCGGTTCGCCAGCTTGTGGAGTTCATACTGCGCGAGGGCAGCATAGACAACCGGAAATCAGGCGGTGCGGACACCGCAATGCAGGAAGGAAGCCGGATTCACAGAATGATTCAGCGGCGCATGGGAAGTGAATATTATGCCGAGGTGGGGCTGATGTATACATGGAGTACGCCGGATTATGACATTATTATAGAAGGAAGGGCAGACGGCATCATTGACCGCAACTGGGGGGCACACGACAAAATGGCACAAGAGCAGGATGGTACGCTGCCAGCACCCGTTTTGTCCCAATATGACAAAGTGGTCGTGGATGAGATAAAAGGCACCTACAGGGAGCTGAGGCGTATCCAGCAACCCATCGGCGTGCATCTTGCCCAGGCAAAGTGCTATGCGTTTATGTATGCCCAGGAAAATCATCTCGAACAGATTGGTGTCCGGATGACATACTGCAATATGGAAACCGAGGAGCTGAAGTATTTTCACGAGGATTTTGCATTTGATGAAATAAAACGTTGGTTTGACGGCATTTTAGCGGAATATAAGAAGTGGGCTGACTTCCAGTTTTCGTGGAACGCCATCCGCACAGAATCCATAAAAAAGCTTCCCTTTCCTTTTCCTTACCGCGAAGGGCAGAAGGAGCTGGTCACATACGTCTACCAGACGATTTATCATAAAAGAAAGCTTTTTCTGGAAGCGCCCACTGGCGTGGGGAAAACGATATCCACGGTCTTTCCCGCCGTGAAATCCATGGGAGAGGGAATGACGGAGAAAATATTCTATCTCACGGCAAAGACGATTACCCGCACTGTTGCGGAGGATTGCTTTGGACTGCTGCAGGAAAATGGCCTGCACATGAAGACCATTGTTTTGACTGCAAAGGATAAGATATGTTTTTTAAAACAGTCGGATGAGGTGCGTGAAAATGAGGCAGAGTGCAATCCGGATGTATGCCCGTATGCGGATGGGCACTTTGACCGCATCAATGATGCCATGTATGACCTTTTGACGCACGAGGACCATTTTACACGGGAAAAGCTGTTGGCGTATGCAGAAAAGTATCAGGTGTGTCCGTTCGAATTCAGTCTTGACATGAGCCTGTTTGCAGATGCCGTTATCTGCGATTACAATTATGTGTTTGACCCGAGAGTCTATCTGAAACGTTTTTTTGCGGAGGGAATGAGGAAGCGTGACTATGTCTTTCTGATAGACGAGACACACAACCTTCTCGACCGGGGCAGGGAAATGTACAGTGCTGCCTTGTTCAAGGAATCGTTTCTGCACATAAGGCGGATGGTTAAGGACTCATCCCTAAGGATGGCGAAGCTGCTTGACAAGTGCAACAAAGAACTGCTTTCCATGAAACGGCAGTGTGAGCGTTACCGGAAGGAGGAGGGGATTGACGGTTTTGTGATGGCACTAAACCGCCTTTATGCGGCGATGGATGATTTCCTGGATGAGCACGACACCTTTCCGGATAAAAAGGAAATCATGGAATTTTATTTTGAGGTAGCACATTTTCTCAACATGTATGAGATAATGGACGAACATTATATAGTATATAGCCAGCTTATGGAGGACGGCGGTTTTATGCTGAAGCTGTTCTGTGTCAATCCGGCGCTGAACCTGCGCCAGTGTATGCAGAAGGGGAGGAGCGCTGTTTTGTTTTCCGCGACGCTGCTTCCCGTCCAATATTATAAGAAGCTTCTGGGCGGGGAACCGACCGATTATGAGGTCTATGCAAAGTCCACATTCGATGAGGATAAAAAGGCGCTTTTGATTGCAAACGATGTCACGAGCAGATATGCGAGAAGAAATGAGGACGAGTACAGAAGGATTGCGTGCTATATCTATGAGGTGGTCAGGCAGCGGCATGGCAATTATATGGTCTTTCTGCCGTCACATCTTTTTCTGGAGCAGGTTTACGGCTGCTTTATGCAGGAATTCTATGACAAGGATGTGATGGAATGCATTGTGCAGGAGAACGGTATGAGTGAAGCCAGAAGGGAAGAATTCCTGCTGCGTTTTCAGGGAAACGCGGATGGTGATTTTTCCGGGGGGACTGCATCTGGCATAGAGGCGGCGGACACGATTCTCATAGGCTTCTGCGTGATGGGCGGCATTTTCTCGGAGGGAATTGACTTGAAGCATGACAGCCTGATTGGGGCGCTTATCGTTGGGACGGGAATGCCACAGGTGGGATGTGAGCGGCAGCTGTTAAAGGAGTATTTTGATGCTCGGGGAGAAAATGGCTTTGATTATGCCTACCGCTATCCGGGAATGAACAAGGTATTGCAGTCGGCAGGGCGCGTGATTCGCACCGCGGAGGATATCGGCGTGGTGGCGCTTCTCGACGAGCGCTTTTTAGAGCCGCAGTACAGGCGCATGTTTCCGAGGGAATGGAGCAGGTATGAGATAGTAAATGTCTCCCAGATTTCCGGAAAAATTGAAAATTTCTGGAATGAATGGCTTTGATATTATATAAAAAAGCATTATAGCTATTTCTTTTTCACATACAGTACGATATAATGAATAGTGAGAATATGTAATTTTTTACATGGAATGGTTTTCCAGTGAAAAACGAAATACGGAAAGGAACTTGATGACAGGTGGCAAAGAAACAAAAGATGCGCGTGGCGCTGACTGCACTCCTGATTGCTGCGGTGACGGGACTGCTTGGCTTTGCGCGGGTGGGATATTCCATAGATGTCATGGTATCGGATGCATTGTGCCAGCGTGCGTCCGTTGCCAGTAAAAATATTTATATTATTGCAATTGACGACAAAACGCTTGGACAGTACGGTTCAATTATGTCATGGAGCAGGCAGCTTTCGGCAGATTTGGTGCGGATTTTGAATCAGGATGCGCAGACAAGGCCGGCAGTGATTGCGTTCGACGTGATTTTCAGTGAGAAGGGCGATGCGCAAGGCGATGCGGCGTTTGCTGATGCCTGCCGCGCGGCCGGAAACGTTGTGACGGCGATGTCCTATCGCTTTAAGGAGCAGCCAGAGTATGACCAGACTGGCAGGATAACTTTTGACAAGTATCATGTGGACGGCGTGATTATGCCGTATGAGGCGCTGCGGGAAGCCACCACGCAGGGATATGCCAACACCCTGGTTGGCACGGATGGTTATGTGCGCCGCGCGATGGCATACATAGACGAGCAGGGGCAGCGCAGTTACAGCCTCGCCTCCCGGGTATATCAGATTTACCAGGAGGGACGCGGCGCAGCAGTCGAATGGCCAAGGTTAGATGATAATAACCAGTATTTGTTTTCCTATTCGGGGAAAACAGGATGCTATAGTACGATTTCCATGGTGGATGTATTAGATGGGACAGTCAATCCGGCTATTTTTGCGGATGGCATTGTGTTTGTGGGTGCGTATGCGGCAGGAATGCAGGATTCCTATATGCCGGCAATTTCTCATGGAACGCAGATGTACGGAGTGGAAATTCAGGCAAATATCGTGGAGGCGCTTTTGGAGGGCAGGACACAGCAGCAGTTTCCGACAGGAATTTATGCCGTACTGGCAGCAGCATTGGCGGCAGTGTTTTATCTGGTAATCCGACGGATCAAGATTGTTCCGGCAACTTTTTTGATGGTTTTTACGGCGGCGGCAGCTGGACCGGTTTTTGCAAGGGTGATGTATGCGCAGGGATTTGTAACACCTGTTATCTTACTTCCGGCCGCGTTCTTCATGATATACGCGGTACATTTGATTTATGGCTATGTACAGGAAATTATGCGGCGGCAGAAGGTTGTGAATGTGTTTAAGCAGTATGTCGCGCCGCAGGTTGTGGATAAAATCAGCAAGGATAAGGATTTTGAGCTGGTGCTTGGTGGAGAGAACCGTCATATTGCATGCCTGTTTGTGGACATCCGCGGGTTTACAACGATGTCGGAGAGCCTGAAGCCGGAAGAAGTCGTGGAAATTTTAAACGAGTATTTGAGCCTGACGACAAATTCGATTTTTCAAAATGGCGGAACACTGGACAAATTTGTGGGGGACGCCACAATGGCTGTGTTCAATGCGCCGTTTGATTTGGATGACTATATCTATAAGGCAGTCTGTACAGCGCGTGACATGAAAGCGGGGGCGGATGCCATTGCCGAAAAATTTGAGCAGCGCTTTGGAAAGAGCGTGGGCTTTGGAATCGGCGTGAACTGCGGTAACGCCGTCGTCGGCAATATCGGCTGTGATTTCCGTATGGACTATACGGCAATCGGCGATACCGTTAACACGGCGGCGCGTCTGGAGAGCAATGCGAAGCGGGGGCAGATTTTAATCAGCAGGGAAGTTTATGACGCGGTAAAAGACCGGGTGGAGGCCACGCCGATTGGAGAAATTCCGCTGAAAGGCAAATCGCAGGGCGTTTTTGTATATCAGCTGGATGCTGTAAAAAGGTAACAGTTCAAAGTGTTTGAGAGGAGTAGGATTTGTAGATATGCGGCAGTTACATATCATTCCGGACAGAAAACGGATAGAGGAGACACTGAGGCTGGCAGAGGAATACCATGCCGTCTTTGAATATAATGATTTCTTTCATCCGGCGGTACTGGATGACAAAAAGAAGATTGATGAACTGATTTCATTTTATATAAAACAACCGCGCGACCGTTCGCGGGATACGATGCACGGTGCATTTTTGGACATAACCATTCACAGTGAGGATTCGATGATACGGCAGGCATCCGGTCACAGGATACGCCAGTCCATGGATATTGCGCGCGATATGGGACTGCGGGGGGTGGTGTTCCACACGGGAAGGCTGTCTGGGTTCCGAGACGAACGGTATATCGAAAACTGGCTGAGCACCAACGAGGCGTTTTTCGGAGGATTATTGCAGGAGTACCCGGAACAACAGATATATATGGAAAATATGTTCGATGAAGCGCCGGATATTTTGGCGCGGCTTGCAAAACGGCTGGCGCATGAACCACGTTTTGGTGTCTGTTTAGACTATGCGCATGCGGCGGTTACAGGTATTGCAGGAGAACAGTGGGTGGAGGCACTGGCGCCTTATATCCGCCATATGCATATCAATGACAATGATAAGACGAATGACTTGCATCAGGAGCTTGGTACTGGCAGGATTGACTGGCAGGCGTTTGACAGACAGATGCGCAGATTCCAGGTGGAGACGAGCGTCCTGATTGAGATGAAAGATTTAGGGCGGCAAAGGCGCTCTATGGAATATCTGAAAAATAATAATTTGTATCCTTATGGAAAGGCATGAAACATTTATGTGGACGATGACAGAGGAAAAAGTAAAACCGACAAATGCGGAATTAAAGAAAATACTGAATATTGGAATTAAGCTGTCTACGGAAAAAAACCGGGAGCATTTATTGGCATCCATTCTGGAAAACGGAATGGACATTACCCACTGCGATGCAAGTACGCTGTACCTTTTTGAGAATGGTGAACTACGTTTTCAGATTATGAAAACGCTGTCCCAGCATATCAGCCGCGGTGAGGATGGACAGCCAATCGACGACATGCCGCCTGTTCCGATGACAGAGCGCAATGTATGCTCGTATGCCGCGCTGCACCGGGAAATCATCAATATTCCTGACGTGTATGATAACATTCGTTTTGATTTTTCGGGACCGAAAAAATATGATGCGCTTACCGGATACCACACGCAGTCTCTGCTGGTGATTCCGATTGAAAACAATGAGGATGAGCTGATTGGCGTTCTGCAGCTGCTGAACGCAATGGACGAGGAAGGGAACATCATTGCGTTTGACCCGGAGTACGAAATTATCATTCGTTCCCTTGGCGCACAGGCTGCGATTGAAATGACCAACTTAAAATATGTGCAGGAAGTAAAACAGCAATTACGCTCGTTTGTGGAAGCGATGTCAACTGCAATTGATGAGCGCACGCCATATAACGGTTCCCATACGAGAAAGGTTGCGGAGTATGCCGGATTGATTGCGGAGTATATGAACAGGCAGCATCGGTCAGGTATGTGTGACGACTATTTTGATGAAGACCGCAAGGATAAGCTGGAGCTTGCGGCGCTTTTGCATGACATTGGAAAAATGGTGGTGCCGTTGTCCATTATGAACCGGGCAACGCGGCTTGACAGGGAGCTTGGGATAGTGGAAACACGGTTTCAGCTGCTGGAGGCGTACTATACCATTGACCACATGAAGGGCAGGATTGATGGGGAGGAATACAAGCAGTGCATTGCTTATCTGCAAGAGAGCATGGATTTTATTCACAGGATAGATGGTAAGAGTGTTCTTGATGATGCGGATTTCGACCGTGTACAGGAACTTGCAGGACACAGCTATGTACATGAGACAGGCGAAGTGCTTTCGTACCTGACAGAACGGGAGCGGGAGCGCCTGAGTATCCGAAAGGGAACACTGACAGAGGATGACCGCAGACAGATGGAAAACCATGTGGTTATGACGGAAAAGATATTAAGCAAGGTATGGTTCAATAAGAATTATAAAGAGATACCAAAGTGGGCATCATCCCATCATGAGCTGTTGGATGGTTCTGGTTATCCGAGGCACCTGAAAGGCGAAGATTTGGCGCTGGAAACCCGGATGATTACAGTAGCGGATGTGTATGACGCGCTTACGGCAAGGGACCGCCCCTACAAGAAACCGGTTTCACAGGAAAGGGCATTGGGCATTTTAAAGGACATGGCGGATGAGGGAAAGCTGGACTGCCGTCTGGTGGATTATCTGGCGGCAGCGATTCGAGAGAGAGAAATAAAAGGAAAGGAGTCGTGAAAAATGTCAAAGAAAGCAGGAATTGTGATTGGTGCAGTTTTGGTAATAGTTGTGGCTGCCGCAGCGGGCTTCGTGGCGCTGACGGGAGGAAAGGACGAAGCCTACCGCTCCATTATGGTGTATCAGGTTGAAGGGAACGCGACGATTACAAGAGCATCTGTCGGGGAAATGGAAGCGTATGAAAACCTGATGCTGCAGTCGGGGGACAGTGTGGCAGTGGCATCGGAGAGCAGCCTGCGGTTAAAGCTTGACGATGACAAGTACCTTCTGGCAGAGCAGGAAACACGGATGAACATTGTCGCCGAGGGAGACGGCGAGAATGCAAAAACATACATTGACTTGGAACAGGGTTCGGTTACGAGTGAAATTCAGAATAAGCTCGGACAAAATGCCTCCTATGAGGTCAATACCCCAAACTCTATCATGGCGGTGCGTGGAACAATATTCCGTGTGGAGACCGCAAAAAATGAGAGAGGGGATGACGATACGAGGCTGTCAGTATTTGAGGGGACGGTCAGTGTGAAGACGGTAAAGCCTGATGGGACGGTATCTGATGAGGAAGTCATGGTGGAAGCCGGACAGGAACTGCATGTGGGAGGGACGGTAACGTCCGCTGCCGATTTGGGCGAACCGGCAGATATTGATTATGAGAGCCTTCCACCGGTGATGCAGGAGTACATAAAAGAGCTGGATATTGTGGACATTGATAGGGATGACAGTACACAGGAAATAGTGAAAATAGAGAAAACAGGGGAACAAGAGCAGCAGAATGTGGAAGAGAAGCCGGAAGCGGACGAACAGGAGCAGGCAGAAGATTTACCAGAGACACAGTCCAAGGAATCAGAAAATCCTCCGCGACAGCAGCCGCCCGAAAAACAGGAGGAAGCAGTGCAGGAGCCTGAGCAGGGACTAGAAGAGCAGGAAGAAACACGGCAGGAAGAAACGCAGACGGAAACACAGCCACAGGAAGAAACGCGGCCGCCAAAGACACAGCCCCAGACTCAGCCGCAGGCATCCGAGCCGGATAAAGGTTCGTCTTCAGGAGGAGGGTCAGAGGACGGGGGCAAAAAGAAAACACAGTATTATACGGTGACATTCCGGTACAATGGAAGTACATTCGGAACGCAGAAGGTGAAAAAGGGAGAGAAAGCGACAGAGCCGAAACTGAGTCCGACAGAAAATGGTGCGTGGGATTATGACTTCTCAAAGAAAGTAAATAAAAACCTGACTGTTCAGTGGATTGAAAAGTAATTGAGAATGTACGGTATGGAAAGAAAAGAGAGGAGTGAAATCAATGCGTAGGAGAATAAAAGGACTACTATCATTGATGATGGTGTTTGCCATGGTGACTGCATCGGTAAGCCCGGTATGGGCAGACGAGCTGCCACAGGAATTGCCGGCCGCGGAAGAGACGCAGGCAGAACCAGAGCCTGAACAGCCGCAGACCATGATGGGATCAGATATGGAAACCACAGGAGAACAGCCGGTAACCGAGGAAACGACGGCAGAACCGGAGTCTGCGGCTGGGTCTGCCACGGAAGAACAGACAGCAGAGGAACAGCCGACGGAAGAAGGGCTGGTTTTGAAAGCGGCAGAATTAGAGATTATGGACTATTCTGATGTCGAGGGCGTGCAGGTCGCTTCCACCGGGGATCCGGTAAGTGACCCATATGACAGCCTGACGCCTGAGCAGAAGCAGTTCCATGTATATGCCGGAACGCAGCCGATAAAGCCATTGAGCGAGGTGCTGGATGAAGATCCCAGTGATGTCCTTGCGCGGCTGGAGTTTTTGGACAGCGGGGTTGTTCCTGATTCCGAGAATATGCCTGCACAGTCGGGGGTTATCGTGAAGAAAATTCTGGATGGCAGAGAAGGCGATGCAAGATTTTACAGATTGTCCGAATGGAATTTATGGAGCGTGCGTTATGACGGCATTCCAATAGCGGTCTATGCAAACGCAGGGGCAACCGCTTTGGGAAATCTTGCTACAATGGAAAACTTCCGACGGTGCTCCTATCTTGATTCTGAGGGGACATCAGCAGATGCAAAGCTTACGATTTATAAACCGATACTGGAACCCGTCTGGGGATGTATCGATTATCAGATACCCGTGTATGATGCGCAGGGGCAGGATACAGGCTTAACTGTCACCGTCAATGCTGAAAATTATAGTGACCCTTCCAGGGTATCATTTCCTGATGTGGAAGCGGACAATTGGAAGCTCGTCTATGAAGATACCGAATGCCAGTTAAACAGTGCAAGTGAAATATGGACAAATACCACCAATGGGATAGCGAAAATTGGACGGGATTTTAATGAGAAAAATGCAAAACTTCAGGCATACATGCTCTCTGAAACAGAGGATACCAAATACGAAATTTTGGGACCTGAGGGAAATGAGGGATGGTATACGGGAGCAGTAACCATACGTGCAAAGGACGGCTACCAGGTTCGCCTGTCGCAGACGGATGCATGGGCGGATGCTGTCACGGTTACGCAGAGTGGCAGTGTGACCCTTTATGTGAGGAAAGCAGACGGAACAGAATATCCTGCGGAAGCACTGCAGTTCCTCATTGACGAAACAGATCCCATAATCACCGGCGTGCAGAATGGCGGGACATATTATGG
The DNA here is from genome assembly GCA_949066965.1 of uncultured Lachnospiraceae bacterium. Lineage (GTDB taxonomy): Bacteria > Bacillota > Clostridia > Lachnospirales > Lachnospiraceae > COE1. The sequence goes on along the minus strand of CARTDA010000016.1, from coordinate 35,033 downwards.
TGATACCGAGGTGACTGTTACGGATGCGTTTCTCCTCAAGGTTACAGTCAATGATGTGTTGCAGACAATTGCGGACAATCAGGTAAAATTTGTGCTCAAGCCGTCCGAACAGCCTTATATCATTAAGGCGGATGATATGGCAGGCAACTGGATAGAATGTATCGTGTGGGTAAAGGATGCGGGGGCACCGCCGGCTTTGCAGGAGGGTACTGCGGAGTTTACCCAGCCCGGATGGTATGAGGGCGACGAAATGCCTGCTCCTTTGGTAAGCTCCGAGACAAACGGCGTTGACCACATAACATATTATTACAAGAAAGCGGGCGCGGACGACAGTACCTATACGACAACAGTACCGGATAAGGCAGGAAAATATACCGCTAAGGCAGTGTTTGCGGCAACACAGCTTTATCAGGAAGTCATTAAAGTTTCAGATTTTGAAATTTTGGTGCGCGTGGAACCTGATGGGACAGCACCAGTCATCAGTGGCGTGTCGGATGGCGAAAGCTATTATGGTGAGCAGACTGTAATAATAACGGATGAAAATCTTCGTTCCGTTACGGTAAACGGTGCGGCAGTAGCAGTAATCGACAATCGTGCGGAGTTTACGCTCAAGCCATCGGATAACGCGTATGTGATTGCTGCGGAAGATATGGCAGGCAATCAGACAAAATATACGGTGGAAGTATGGGAAACGTGGGTTCGGGACGGAATTACCACCAGCGGAAAGAAGAATCTGCGACGCGCAAGGATTTACAGGCTTGGCAGCGGAAAGTGGAGCGTTGCCGGGGACAGCACGGTTTATCAGGGCGGCGGAACATTCTATGTGAAAAACAGCGGCACATATGATTTTAAAAAGAAATAAGAAAACAGGAGGAATGACATGAAAATTGCAGTAGCGGGTATCGGGTATGTGGGGCTTTCCAATGCCATATTGCTTGCACAGAACAACGAGGTGGCGGCAGTGGATGTCTTTCAGGAAAAGGCAGACATGATTAACAACAGGAAGTCACCCATCATCGACAAGGAAATTGAGGAATACCTGTCGTCAAAAGAATTGAACCTGCGGGCGACAACGGACGGTGCGGATGCATACCGGGATGCGGACTATATAATCATTGCGACACCGACCAACTATGACCCGGATAAGAACTACTTTGACACAAGCTCGATAGAGACGGTGATAGAGCTTGTCATGAAGGTAAATCCGCATGCTGTCATGGTCATCAAATCGACAGTCCCGGTAGGGTATACGAAATCCATGAGGAAAAAATATGGTATTGACAATATTATCTTCTCCCCCGAGTTTCTGCGGGAAGGCAAAGCGCTGTACGACAACCTTTATCCGTCAAGGATTATTGTGGGGGAACAGTCTGAGCGTGCCAGGGTGTTTGCAGACCTGCTCAAGCAGGGGGCGATAAAAGAGAATATTCCGACACTGTTTACGGACGTGACGGAGGCGGAGGCGATCAAGCTTTTTGCCAATACTTATCTGGCGCTGCGTGTGGCGTACTTCAATGAGCTGGACACATACGCCGAGGTGCGCGGGTTAAACACAAAGCAGATTATCGAAGGCGTAGGGCTTGACCCCAGAATCGGCAGCCACTACAACAACCCATCGTTTGGCTATGGCGGTTATTGCCTGCCAAAGGACACGAAACAGCTGCGGGCGAACTATGAGGATGTGCCCAATAACATTATCACGGCGATAGTGGATGCCAACCGGACCAGAAAAGACCATATTGCAGATATGATACTGGCACGCAGGCCGAAGATAGTAGGCGTGTACAGGCTTACCATGAAGACCGATTCCGACAATTTCCGCCAGTCCTCCATACAGGGCATTATGAAGCGCATCAAGGCAAAAGGAATTGAGGTCGTTGTGTATGAGCCAAGCCTGAAGGAGGACGACTTCTTCCGTTCGCGGGTAATCCGCGACTTTGATGCGTTTAAGGAAATGTCTGATGTCATTATTGCCAACCGTATGACAGATGAGCTTGCCGATGTGGCGGACAAGATTTACACCAGGGATATTTACGGAAGGGATTAGTAAGACGGACAGAATGTGCCATATATACAAATAATATAATTTGTCAGAAGAATCTGTGGAAAGTGGATAGCTTTCGCAGATTCTTTTGTTGTAGTTGCACAATAAAAAAGTTATTATTTCGGATAATTTCGCCAAAGATGAAATAATATGGAAAATTAGCTTGATAATTTTTCGGCAGAATGATATGATTAATTTGTCCATTGGAAACGTTACCGATATCGTTACCGAAAACGATTCCGGGATGCGCAAGGGACTTTAGAAACCAAAGGGATACAAAGGTATCAAAAAGGAAAGAGGTATTGATTATGAAGAAAAAGTTATTAAGTGCAGTTCTCAGTGCGGCAATGCTCGCGACAGTGCTTACGGGATGCGGCGGAAACGATTCAAGCCAGACACAGGCTCCCGCAGCAGACACAAAGACGGATGATACAAAGGCAGATGATACAAAGGCAGATGATACAAAGACAGATGATACAGCAGCAGACAATGCGCAGGCAGATGCAGATGCAGGCGCTGCGTCAGGAAGCGGTAAGGTTTATTATCTGAACTTCAAGCCGGAACAGGCTGGCGACTGGGAGGAGCTGGCTGCAAAGTACACAGCTGAGACAGGTGTGGAGGTCGTTGTACAGACGGCTGCTTCCAGTACATATGAGTCTACATTAAAGTCAGAGATGGCAAAGTCAGAGGCACCGACATTATTCCAGGTAAATGGACCGGTAGGACTTGCGACATGGAAGGATTACTGCTATGACCTTTCCGGTTCAGAAATATATGGACAGTTAAAGAGCGACGATTTTGCGCTGAAGGATGGCAATGAGGTAAAAGGAATCGCATATGTTGTGGAGACATATGGCATTATCTACAATGCTGATATCTTAAAGGACTATTTCACAAAGGATTATGCCGCTGTCAAGAGTGTTGAGGAGATTAATTCCTTTGACAAGCTCAAGGCAGTAGCAGACAGCATTCAGGAGAACGCAGATGACCTTGGCGTAAAGGGTGCCTTCACATCAGCCGGCATGGATTCAAGCTCTGACTGGCGATTCAAGACACACCTTGCAAATCTGCCGATTTACTATGAGTATCAGGCAGATGGCATCGGTTCCACAGACGCCATCAAGGGTACATACTTAGAGAATTACAAGAACATCTGGGATTTATATATTACAGATTCAGTCTGCGCTCCTTCCCTTTTGTCAAGTAAGACAGGCGAGGACGCTACAGCGGATTTCGCACTTGGCGATGCGGTATTCTACCAGAATGGTACATGGGCTTACACGGATTTGAGCGGAAACGGAATGGCAGATGAATCCCTCGGCATGCTTCCTATCTACATCGGGGTAGAGGGCGAGGAAAACCAGGGACTCTGCACAGGCAGCGAGAATTACTGGTGCGTGAACAAGAATGCATCTGCTGAAGACATTCAGGCAACACTCGACTTCATGAACTGGTGTGTGACATCCCATGACGGATGCGATGCACTCTCCTATATCATGGGATTTGTCTGCCCGTTCAAGGCATTTGATGACTATCCTGCTGCAAACCCGCTTGTAAACATTGCAAATGACTATGTGTCATCGGGCAAGACATCTGTTGCATGGACATTTACGACAATGCCTTCGGAGAACTGGAAGAACGGCGTGGGAAGCGCGCTTCTGGAGTATGCACAGGGCACCGGCGAATGGTCTGCAGTTGAGACCGCGTTTGTTGACGGCTGGGCTTCCGAGTTTGCGGCATCAAACAACTAATACGCATCAGTGCAGTATTTGCGGACATAATCAAAACTGTTTACAGTTTATGGGTGCAGCCGGAGGCATCTGGCTGCACCATTTTTACATTATAGGAATTTGCAACAGCGTAAACCATTTGACAAAAAGCGAAGTTTTTTATGAGAGAGGTAGTAAGTTTATGGATAAGGCAATTAAAAAGTATTTTCCAATTTTTGCGTTACCGACGCTTCTGGCGTTTACAATCGGATTTATCATTCCGTTTATTCTTGGCGTATATCTGTCATTTTGCGAGTTCACTACAGTTACGGACGCCAAATTTGTAGGATTTAAAAATTATATCAGAATCTGGGGTGACGGCACGTTTATCCATTCACTCTGGTATACGGCTCTGTTTACCATCGTCTCTGTCCTGGCAATCAATATCCTTGCCTTTGCGGTGGCGATGCTCCTGACAAAAGGGATCAAAGGTACCAATATGTTCAGAACCATATTCTTTATGCCAAACTTAATCGGCGGCATTATTCTTGGCTATATCTGGCAGCTGATTTTAAACGGCATTCTTGCCGGAATGGAGCGCACGCTGACATACAGCTCTGCATATGGTTTCTGGGGACTTGTCATTCTGATGTGCTGGCAGCAGGTCGGGTATATGATGATTATATACATTGCAGGAATACAGAATATTCCCGGGGATCTGATTGAGGCAGCAAAGATTGACGGCGCTAACAACAGACAATTATTAAGACACGTAACCCTTCCAATGGTTATGCCGTCGATTACGATATGTTCATTTTTGACACTGACCAACTCGTTCAAGCTTTTCGACCAGAACCTTGCGCTGACAGCAGGCGAACCATCCAACAAGTCTGAAATGCTTGCGCTCAATATCTTTAACACCTTCTATGGCAGAAACGGCTGGGAGGGTGTAGGCCAGGCGAAGGCAGTCATATTCTTTATATTAGTGGCACTGATAGCAGTTGTACAGCTGAAGGCTACAAGGGAAAAGGAGGTACAGGCATAATGTCAAGTGTGAGAAAAGCAAAACATGGTGGATTGTTAACGGCAATATTTACAATTATTTCGGTGATTTATGTCATGCCGATTGTCATTGTGTTATATAATTCTTTTAAGAAGAAAATCTTTATCAGCAAGAGGCCATTTGCACTTCCCGATTCCAAGTCTTTTGTGGGAATGGAAAACTATATCAGCGGTATCGAAAAAATTGAGCTGCCAAAGGCGTTCGGCTACTCGCTGTTCATTACAGTGGGTGCGGTATTTGTGATTATCCTGTGCACATCTATGTGTGCATGGTACATCACCAGGGTAAAAAATGCAGTTACCTCCGGCATGTATATGCTGTTTGCATTCTCAATGATTATACCTTTTCAAATGGTAATGTTTACATTATCAAAAATAGCTGATATACTTAAGTTAGGAAACCCTGTCGGCATTATCATTGTGTATCTGGGATTTGGGGCAGGGCTTGCGGTCTTTATGTTCTGTGGATTTGTGAAATCCATTCCGTTAGAGATAGAGGAGGCTGCCATGATCGATGGCTGCACCCCCATTCAGACATATTTTAAGATAGTATTTCCTGTCATGAAGCCGACAGCGATATCCGTGGCGATTCTGGAGGCAATGTGGGTGTGGAACGATTATCTGCTGCCGTATCTCGTGCTGGACATCAAGAAATATAAGACCATTCCTATTGCGATTCAGTACCTCAAGGGCGGTTATGGCGCGATTGACATGGGTGCCATGATGGCGATGATTATACTGGCAATCATACCGATTATCATATTCTATATTGCCTGCCAGAAATACATCATCGAGGGCGTGGTTGCAGGTGCTGTAAAAGGATAAGTTTTAATATTTATTGCAGGAAAAGTGATGGTTCCATACTGCGTGACTGCTGGGCAGTATGGAATCGTTGCTGGAAAAGGAGAAATGTATGAGAAGATGTGGCGTGCTTATGCCGATATCCAGCTTACCGTCAAGATTTGGAATAGGCGGTTTTTCAAAGGAAGCCTATGATTTCGTGGATTTTTTGGCAGCATCAGGACAGTCATTATGGCAGATTTTGCCGTTAGGACCGACGGGATATGGTGATTCACCGTACCAGTCTTTTTCGACTTTTGCGGGCAGCCCATACTATATCAGCCTGGACGCGCTGATAGAGGAGGGATTGCTCACGGAGGAGGAGTGTTCGTCCGTCGATTTTGGTAACGATACCAAAAAAGTTGACTATGAGAAAATCTATTTCACAAGATTCAAACTTTTGCGGAAAGCATTTGAGCGGGCAAATGTGAATGAAAATCCGGAATACAAGGCGTTTGTTGGGGAGAACAGAGAGTGGCTCAAGGATTATGCGATGTACATGGCCGTCAAGGATTCCCTTGACGGCGTTTCGTGGATTGAGTGGGACGAGGACATCCGTCTCAGGAAACCACAGGCGATGGCAGACTATGAGAAGAAGCTTGCGGACGACATTGCATTTTACAGCTATCAGCAGTACCTGTTCTCCACACAGTGGATGGCACTCAAGGAATACGCCAATGAGAAGGGAATCAGTATTGTGGGGGACATTCCCATTTATGTGGCGTTTGACAGCGCGGACACATGGGCTAATCCTGAGCTGTTCCAGCTGGACGAGGAGAATGTCCCGACTGCGGTTGCGGGCTGCCCGCCTGATGCGTTTTCTGCGACCGGACAGCTCTGGGGCAATCCGCTGTACAAGTGGGATTACCATGAGGAGACCGGGTTTGCATGGTGGATGAGAAGACTTTCGCATGTATTTGAGATTTACGACATTGTGCGCATTGACCATTTCAGGGGATTTGACGAGTACTGGGCAATTCCGTATGGCGATGAGACTGCTGAGAATGGCGAGTGGAAGCCAGGTCCAGGATATAAGCTGTTTGAGGTCATGAAAAAGACCCTTGGAAACCGGGCGGTTATCGCCGAGGACCTGGGATTTCTGACACCGAGCGTACTGAAGCTTGTCAAGAAGACAGGGTATCCCGGAATGAAAATTTTACAGTTCGCTTTTGATTCCAGGGAGGAGAGCGACTACCTGCCACATAATTACAGCAATAACTGTGTTGTATACACAGGAACGCACGACAATGACACGGTGAACGGCTGGATTCCGTGCATGAACAGAAAGGATTTGGCATTTGCAAAGAAGTATCTGGGTGTCAGGAGGGCATCGGATATCTGTGAGAGCCTGATCCGTACGGCGCTTGGATGCGTGGCAGACACGGCAGTGATTCCAATGCAGGATTACCTGGGACTTGGGGCAGAGGCGAGGATCAATACACCGTCCACACTTGGCGGAAACTGGGAGTGGCGCATGGAGCATGGAGCATGCACCGAGGAACTTTCAAGGCATATGCTTGAGCTGGCACAGATTTATGGAAGAATCGTCCGCAATAATAAGGCGAAGAAGAAATAGTCAACAGGGGTGATGCATGTGTTTGAGCCGACAATCAAGGATATAGCCAGAATGTGCGGAGTGGGTGTCAGTACTGTATCGAGGGCAATTAACAATCATCCGGATATTAATCCGGAGACGAAAGAGCGGATAATGGATGCCATAAGGGAAAGCGGATATGTGCCAAATGACAGTGCCAGAAATTTAAAAAGAGTGGATGCAAAGGCAATTGCGGTACTTATAAAAGGAATATCCAATCCTTTTTTTACCAGCATGATTCAGGTAATTGAGCAGGAGTGTAAAAAGAAGCACTATGCGATGGAACTGTCACATATCGAGGCAGATGAGGACGAAGTGGATGTGGCACAGAAGGTGGTAAAGGAAAAGAGACTGCGGGGAATTATTTTTTTGGGTGGTCTGTTCTCCCACTCTGAGGAAAAGCTGCAAAAGCTCACGGTACCGTTCGTGTTCAGCACGGTGGGATCCATACTGGAGAGTATCAACAAAAACTCGTATTCGAGCATCAGTGTGGATGACCGCAGGGAAAGTGCGCGGATGGTGGATTATCTGATTGGCCTTGGGCATACAAGGATTGCCATTCTGATAGCGGAGGCAGAGGAGCAGAGCATCGGTAAGCTTCGTCTGGAGGGTTATTGTGATTCCCTCAAGGCACACGGCATTGCGCTCAATCCCAGACTGGTCTGTCAGACAGACGATGGACTGGGGCACTTTTCCATGGAGAATGGATACCGAACGACCAAGAAACTATTGGAGAGTAAGGAGCCTTTTACTGCATTGTATGCCGTGGCGGACGCGCTGGCAATCGGTGCGTTGAGAGCCCTGCACGAGGCAGGGATGGAGGTGCCGGGCGATGTGTCCATAGCAGGATATGATGGCATTGACATGGCAAATTATACAGTGCCAAGCCTGACGACGATGCACCAGCCTGTGGAGGAAATGGCAAAGGCGACAACCAAGCTGCTTTTCAACATTATCGCAGGAAGGGCAGAACACCAGCACATTACATATAAGGCAGAGCTCGTGATAAAGGAATCGACAGATTACGCTGCGAGAACGGAATAATGGGAAAATCCCTGATGGAATGTCAGGTTTTTTTCTCGTACAGGCTGTTTGCCGACGGTTTCTTATGAAACAGGAAAGGAGTAGGGCTGGTCATGGATTTAAGTGTAATCGTAGCTGCCTGCAATATGCAGGGGTATATCGCTGCGTGCATTAGGAGCGTCACAAGATGTTCCAGGGAAAATATTGCCATGGAGTGTATTGTGGTGGATGATGGCAGCACGGAGGATACGGCAGATGTCGTACACAGGTATATGGAGCGGGACAGCCGCATCAGGCTTGTTAAAAAAGAAAGTGGCGGGATACCTGCCGTGCGCAACAGGGGACTGGAAGAAGCTGTGGGCAGGTATATCCTGTTCCTTGATGCAGACGACAGACTGTGTGAGGATGCATGGGAACAGATAGAGGCGGCAGTGGAGGAGGATTATGCAGACTTCGTCGCGTTCAGCCATATCATATTGCGGGAGAACGGAAAGCTCAAGGCACAGATGCTTCCGCTGTCTGATGTGGTATCGACAGACACAGGGGAGGCAGAGAGGCTGATGTATGCTGATTCTGTGCTGAATACCTGCTGGGGAAAGCTGTTTAAGGGCAGTATTATCAGGGACAACCATATTCTCTTTCGGACGGATTTGCCAGTCGGACAGGATTTTCTGTTCGTGGCGGAATGTTTTGCACATAGCAGCAGCTACATGCTGTCCAAGGCAATGATTGTCTATTATTTGCAAAGAAACAATATTGTCATGCAGGATTTTGACATGGAATCGAGGCTTGCCTTTATGAAAATTGTATATGATTATAGCGCCGCAGCGGTAACGAGACACAATGACAGTGAGCTGGCAGGGCGCATGAACGCATATTATGTGAAGGAATTGTCCGGTCTGTTTTGCGAATGTGCCAGGGCATACCGTGCTGATAAAGAGAAGCTTGCAAAGGTTTATGATGCGGCATTGGAAAACGAGACGGTGAACCAGATTCTGGGCGGGGTGGATGAGCACTTGATTTCTTCCGGAAGAGAACGCTTTGAATACCGGCTCCTGAAAAAAAAGAGGGCCGGAAAAATCAGAAGATACTTTTCACTGAGGGCATTGTTGTAGAAGGGTGAATATATGAAATAATCGGGCAGGGAATAGCTTTCCAGACCCGATTATTTTATATATTCCGTTATTTCCAGGCTGAGCGCATCCTGTTCAAAGTATGAGATATATTCCTCAAGGCTGCGGTAATCCCATGGGTTGAAAAAAGTGATGCGCATAAAGGACGCATTTTCCGGCGGCGTGATGTCATAGGACAGCTCCTTGTCAAGGGCATGATACGACACAAGATTCTGATGGGTGTCATAAAAGCACAGACCGGAAAGTCTCAGGCCATTCCCGGATCCGGACGTATTGAGACTGATGCGGTATCCATAGCCGTGCAGGACAGGGATTCCCTGCTTTCCCGGATTAAGGGTGAGGGCGCCGTCAGGAAAGTCCTCAAGTGCTCCGGTCAAAGGGGAAATCGAGGCATAGGAGTAGCTTTCTATGGAGTCGAAAATGCTGGTTGCGACCTTGTCGGTATTAAATTCCGCAGGATTCATAAGGGAATCGACAATATCTTCATGGACTGGTTCTCCGCTGTCACGGTCAATCAGTCTGTAGTCGTGCCCGTCATCCCACCAGAAGCATTTTATGCCGTATTCATTTGCACATGCGATGTAGTTTCCGGCATGATTGGAGCGGTATTCCGCGGGAACAAAGCTGTCCGAGGTTCCAAATTCCGTGATGACAATCGGGACGCCAAGACGTCTGGAATGATCCTGAAGCCTGCCAAAAAAACTTTTGATATCCTGGTTGTAGGAAGAGTTGTAGCCATGCACACTGATAGCAAGCCTGCTGTCTGTCGAATCGTCCGGAAGGACAAATCCGTTGAGGATATCATCCGCCGTTTCGCTCAGGTAGGTGTCACAGAGCAGAATGCGTTCGGCATTGTATCCGCCGCCTGCGCGTACAGTGTCCACGAAGAGCTGGTTTAAAATATTGGCGGCTTCCATGGAAGACGCATAGGACTGCCAGTCGTTGTCCCTTGCATTGATTTCATTGAAGGATTCAAAGACAAGGCGCTGGTCATAATCCTGAAAGCGTTCCGCAATCTGCGTCCACAAATCACACAGATTTTGGGAAACCTTGTCAATGTCCTCCATATCTGCCCATATGATGTCATCATCATGATGGGTATCCAGTACGATATAAAGATTGTAATCCATGGCATACTCAATGACCTGCGCAACACGGTCCAGCCAGTCCTCCCGGATGGACAGTCTGCCGTTTTCGCGATATGTATTGCACGACCATGTGACTGGCAGGCGTATTGCATTGAAGCCGGAGCGTTTTAATGCACCTATAAATTCCTTGGTGATTACAGGGTTTCCCTGATGGGTTTCGTAGTAGGCGCTGTCATGGGTACCGTCATTCCGGCCGGCAGCGGGACAGCTGTCAAGGGAATTGCCGATATTGTATCCGACTGTGATTTGATTCAGCAGTTCATCCGCTGTCAAATTGACGACCAGCGGTCTGGCATAGGGTGCATTTGTGCTGCTCGTCTTGCTGCGGTACATGTCCTCACCATCCTGCAGGCTCAGATAGATGGATGCGGAGGCGCCTGCCATGACCAGCAGCAAGACAAATAATAACAGGGTAGTTCGATTTTTTTTGTTTTGTTTCATAAAATCCTGCTTCTTAAAAATTTAACGTAATTTAATAAAAAATTAATAGTATAGTAAAATTATAAGCTTTCTTTTTGGTTTCGTCAATTGTTGTATCCTGTCATTCATTTTATTTTTTATTGAAAACTGGAATTGACATCATTTTATATTTCCTCTATCATTACAATATGATAATAAATAAGAATGTCTGGGAGAGTAAAATTGATTAAAGGAAAAAATACAAAACGGATATTTACGATAAAGCTGGGTGCAGCAGCGCTGACTGTGGCGCTTCTTATGGGCGGCTGCGGCAAAAAGCAGGAAAATGCCAATCTGCTTGCGGGAATGGATCAGGTGGAGCAGTATGATTTCCAGGGGGCGGTTGACAGTTTTGAAAAGGCGCTTCTGAATAATGAAGATCTGGAGCTTGCCTATAGAGGACAGGGAATTGCCTATATGGGACTTGGAAATTATGCGGATGCTGCAACATCCTTTCTCAAGTCGATTGAAAACGCGGGAAACAGCCTTACGGATTTGGAATACGACACCAATTATTACCTTGCAGCGGCTTACATGAAACAGGGAAAGTACAAGCAGGCAGAGGAGATTTACTCGGCAGTCCTGGCACTCAGAAAAAAGGACAAGGATGCGTATTACCTGCGGGCATGTGCAATACTCAGGCAGAACCGCTATGAGGAGGCTGTCGCGGACTTTGAGAAAGCGTTTTCGCTTGATTCGGACAATCTTTCCCTGCGGACGGATGCGTATGTGGAGATGCAGGCAGCCGGTTTCGGGGAGGAAGGCAAGACGTACCTGCAGGAGTTTATGGGTAAGAACGACAAGAAGCTTAAGGAGGAGGAAAAGGGCGTTATTTATTTCTACCTTGAGGACTACGACAATGCACGCATCAACCTTGACAGTGCTGTAAACGGAAAAGACCCAAAGCTTGCCCTGCTGCTGGGACAGACCTATGAGAAGCTCGGGGATATGAATTATGCCACGGTAGTATATCAGACGTTTCTGGATGCCAATGAACCTGATGCGGCGCTGTACAACAGCTATGGCATCTGTCTGATGCGGCAGGGGAAGTATGAGGAGGCTGTGACGGTTTTCGAAAGCGGCATTGATATGGGAAATTCCGACTACCTGCAGGAGCTTCGGTATAATTTGATTGTGGCAAAGGAGTATCTGGGAAAGTTTTCAGAGGCAAGGACGATGATGCAGGAGTATTTACAGGTCTACCCTGACGATGCGCGCGCAAAAAAAGAAAATGACTTTTTGAAAACCAGATAACACTAGATATTGTAAAAATGCCGAAAAGGAACACATAATATTGCGTTGTGTTCGATTGACTTGGAATTTTATATCTGCTATCATTGATATGATAGCGCTCTTCGGAGCGTAAAGATATTACGGAAGGAGTAGTTTGAGTGTTTCAGGTTATTAAGAGGGATGGCGTACTGGCAGCGTTTTGTCTGGATAAGATAAGCGGGGCGATTGTCAAGGCATTTAATGCGACACAGGTGCAGTTTAATGACGATATCGTGGGTCTGCTTGCACTGCGGGTTACAGCCGACATTCAGGGAAAAATAAAAGAAGGCAAAGTTCATGTGGAGGATATACAGGACAGTGTGGAGAAAGTCCTGGAGCAGGCAGGTTATGCAGAGTCTGCAAAGGCGTTTATCCTGTATCGGAAACAGAGGGAGAAAATGCGCAACATGCGCTCCACAATTCTAGATTACAAGGATGTAGTGGATAGCTATGTGAAGATTGAGGACTGGCGCGTGAAAGAAAATTCGACAGTCACCTACTCCGTGGGAGGGCTGATTCTGTCAAATTCGGGTGCCGTCACGGCAAACTACTGGCTTTCCGAGATATATGATGATGAGATTGCAAACGCGCACAGAAATGCGGACATCCATATTCACGATCTCTCCATGCTTACGGGGTACTGCGCAGGATGGTCTTTGAAACAGCTGATTCAGGAAGGGCTGGGTGGTATTACGGGAAAGATTACTTCCGCACCGGCAAGGCATCTGTCGGTTCTGTGCAACCAGATGGTGAACTTCCTTGGCATCATGCAGAATGAGTGGGCGGGAGCGCAGGCATTTTCCTCCTTTGATACATATCTTGCGCCGTTCGTGAAAGTGGATCATCTCTCATATCACGAGGTCAAGAAGTGCATTGAGGCGTTTATTTATGGGGTCAATACACCGAGCCGGTGGGGGACGCAGGCACCGTTTAGCAATATCACGCTTGACTGGACTGTTCCCAATGACCTTGCCAACCTTCCGGCAATCGTAGGCGGTCAGGAGATGGATTTCTGCTACAGGGACTGCAAGGCGGAGATGGACATGGTCAATAAGGCGTTTATCGAGACAATGATAGAGGGCGATGCTGACGGAAGGGGATTCCAGTATCCGATTCCGACCTATTCCATAACACGTGATTTTGACTGGTCTGACAACGAAAACAACAGACTGTTATTTGAAATGACGGCAAAGTACGGAACACCGTATTTTTCCAACTATATTAATTCTGACATGGAACCTTCCGATGTCAGGAGCATGTGCTGCAGGCTGCGTCTCGACCTGAGGGAGCTGCGTAAAAAAACAGGTGGTTTTTTTGGATCGGGGGAGAGTACGGGAAGCGTCGGCGTTGTTACGATTAATATGCCGCGCATCGCATACCTTGCTGCTGACGAGAAGGATTTTTACAGAAGGCTTGACCGGCTTATGGATATCAGTGCACGTTCGCTGAATATTAAGAGAAAGGTGATTTCGCGGCTTTTGGATGAAGGGCTTTATCCCTACACAAAGCGGTATCTTGGAAATTTCGACAGCCATTTTTCTACGATCGGGCTGATTGGCATGAACGAGGCGGGACTGAATGCAAAGTGGATTCGCGCAGACCTCTCCCAGAAGAAAGCACAGCAGTTTGCGAAGGATGTGCTCAACCATATGCGCGGGCGGCTGTCTGACTATCAGGAACAGTACGGCGACCTGTACAATCTCGAGGCGACACCCGCAGAAAGCACGACATACAGGCTTGCAAAGCATGACAGGGAGAAGTGGAGTGACATCATCACGGCGGGACATCCGGGGGACAAACCATACTACACGAACTCCTCGCATCTGCCTGTTGATTATACGACGGACATTTTTGATGCGCTGGACATACAGGATGCGCTTCAGACGCTTTATACATCAGGGACGGTATTCCACGCTTTTCTCGGGGAGAAGCTTCCGGACTGGAAAGCAGCGGCGAAGCTGGTGCGCACGATTGCCGAGAATTACAGGCTTCCATATTATACAATGTCACCGACGTACTCCATCTGCAGGGAGCATGGATATCTTGCGGGCGAACAGAAGGCCTGCCCGAAGTGCGGGAAGGTGACGGAGGTTTACAGCCGTATCACGGGTTACTACCGGCCGGTACAGAACTGGAATGACGGCAAGCTTCAGGAATACAAAAACCGCACGGAGTACAAGATGGGAAGCACAGTGCGTGTACGTGCCGCGGAGAAGGCAGCGGACAGCGTGCCAAATAAAAAGGCAAGAGAGATGAACCGGATGCTGGTGCAGGAGAAAAGGGTATCGGGGGGCAGCAAGGATACGTATCTGTTCACGACCAAGACCTGCCCGAACTGCAGCCTGGCGAAGGAGTACCTCAAGGATGTCGATTACACGATTATAGATGCAGAAGAAAACATGGAGCTTGCAGTCCGGTACGGTGTCATGCAGGCGCCAACGCTTGTAATTGTAGCTGGACAATCCGAGCAGAAATATGTTAATGTATCTAATATAAGGAAGTATGCCGAGTGTTTAAAGGCAAAAGTGTAATGCATATAAATACCCCAGATGGCATAAATAACGATACAGGGAGAGTACATTATGATTGATAAACTCATTGAGAAAATTCAAAAGACAGGGGCGCCCATCGTGGTGGGACTTGACCCCACAATGAAGTTCGTCCCCGAGCATATTCAGAAAGCAGCTTTTGCGGAAAAAGGAGAGACGCTCGAAGGCGCAGCGGAGGCAGTGTGGCTTTTCAACAAGGGAATCATAGACAAGACATACGATCTGATTCCGGCCGTCAAGCCGCAGATTGCGATGTATGAGCAGTTCGGCATTCCCGGGCTTAGGGCATTCCAGAAAACGGTCGACTACTGCAGGGAAAAAGGGCTTGTGGTAATCGGTGACATCAAGCGCGGTGATATCGGATCAACCTCGGCAGCCTATGCAACGGCACATCTTGGCAGGGTGCAGGTAGGAAGCAGCCTGTGTGCAGGATTCGACGAGGACTTTGTGACGGTCAATCCCTATCTCGGTTCAGATGGTGTACAGCCCTTTATTGATGTGTGCAAGGAAGAAAAGAAAGGCATTTTTATACTGGTCAAGACCTCCAATCCGAGCAGCGGCGAATTTCAGGACAGGCAGGTACGCACAGGCTCGGCAGGCGAAGAAGCCGGAGGGACTGACTCTGGGGAGAAGCCGCTTTATGAAATTGTCGGTGAGAAGGTTGCTGAGTGGAGCAGCCAGCTGATGGGTGAGAAGGGCTACAGCCATATCGGTGCGGTGGTGGGCGCCACGTATCCTGAGCAGGGCAGGGCGCTGCGCAGGGTGATGCCGAAATCATTCATTCTCGTGCCCGGTTATGGTGCACAGGGCGGGACAGGAAAAGATTTGATACACTTTTTTGATGACAACAGGCTTGGCGCGATTGTGAACTCGTCAAGGGGGATTATCGCGGCATACCAGAATGAGAAATACAGCAGGTTTGGCACATATAATTACGCGGATGCGTCAAGGCAGGCAGTCATTGACATGATTACGGATATTGATCAGGCATTTGCAAGTGTCGGAAAGTAACGGAGGCGTAAGAAGATGGAACAGTACAAAAAAGAGTTTATAGAGTTTATGGTCGACAGCAATGTGCTCAAGTTCGGCGAGTTTACATTAAAGAGCGGCAGAAAATCGCCGTTTTTCATGAATGCGGGGGCATATGTCACGGGCTCACAGCTCAGGAAGCTTGGCGAGTATTATGCAAAGGCGATTCATGACAACTACGGTACGGATTTTGACGTGTTATTTGGACCGGCTTATAAGGGAATTCCGCTTGCGGTTGCAACGACGATGGCGTTTAGCTCGCTGTATGGCAGGGATATCAGATACTGCTCAAACAGAAAGGAAGCCAAGGATCACGGTGATGTGGGAATCCTCCTTGGAAGCGACTTAAATGACGGGGACAGGGTTGTCATTATCGAGGATGTCACCACCTCGGGGAAATCAATCGAGGAGACATTTCCGATTTTAAAGGCACAGGCAAATGTGGACGTCGTGGGGCTGATGGTGAGCCTGAACCGTCAGGAGCGCGGAAAAACCCAGAAGAACGCGCTTGCAGAAATCCGGGAAGTATATGGGATAGAGACGGGCGCCATTGTGACCATGGAGGAGGTTGTGGAGCATCTGTACAATAGGAATTACAATGGCAGGGTGATCATTGACGACAGAATGAAAGAAGCCATAGAGGCATATTATGCGCAGTATGGTGCAAAATAAAATGATGGGGAAACCTGAAGGAGAGAAAATGGCATGGATGAGAAAGTGTATAAAATAATGGGACGTTCCGGGGCACTTGCCATCGTGATAGGCGTGATTTCCATTGTGGCAGGAGTCGCAGGCGGTGTACTGCTTTTAATCAGCGGCGGCAGGCTTCTGGCTGGTAAATCCAGGATACTGTTTTGATGCATACGGACGACAGTTCTGTCTGTGTCCGGCACACGGGTGGGCATTTCGTATGGAATGCCCATTTCATATGGGAGGGAATATGCTTCGAATTTTTGGAAAAACAGGGTATATTTTTACAGATAAGAAAAATCCTAAGTGGGGCGTGATGTCATCCATATTAGGGCTGATAGCGACTGTTTCAATTAGCCTTGCAGTGCACCTGACCTATCAGAATAAGGGGACTGCATTGATGCAGTATGGAGCGGTGGTGATTCTTTCCGCGGTATATGCGGTTGCAGGGCTGGTTCTCGGAATACGTTCGCTGATGGAAAAAGATATTTTCCATATTTTTCCGGTCATCGGAATTTTGTTAAATGCCCTGACGGTAATTGCTGGCGGCATTATTTTGTATTTGGGAGTGGTTTAGGGATGGATATGGTTACAGAGAGATATAAGCTTACTTGTGATAGAATCAGGGAGATTGCGGCAGCACAGGAGGTTGCCGGCATTTATAAGGAATTTTACAGGAAAACCGCGGATTTTATTCTGCTGGTTACAGATGCATATGACAATATGGGGAAAGTAGCCGGCGTGGAAGCGCTGCGGGCGCAGAATGCGTCATTGTATGCGGACATCATGGGGGCAAACTATGATGTGAGCTATGCCAATCCGGCGTTTGCCTGTAAAAAATTCGGACAGGAAATGGGGCAGATGCTCTCGTTTCTCTACACGGAGCTTCGGGCAATGATTCCGTATGCTTTTGAGCAGAGAATGGAGGACATGGTAATCCGTATGGAGCTGTTTGTGGAGATATACAATGCGTTTGCATACGCGTATTCGGAGACAGCGCTGGGAAATCTGCCGGAGAAAGCGGCAGTTCCGAATATTGAGGACATAAGGGAAACACTGTATTGGTTTGTGAGCGACTACTCCGAGACAGATGCGCGGCAGCGGGTGCGAAGCCTTGTCGACGCGGACTGTGACTTTGCGGTGAGAATCGTGATGGACAGTGACTTCAACGATATCAGCTATCTGTACAGATATGGGGAATATGTGTCGCCGGGCGTGGAACAAATGGCGCTGTATTTAAATGCCCTGCCCGAGGAACGCATACAGCTGATGGCAGATACTTATACAGAGGGATACCGCATCGGGTTTGCCAAGGCACATATTGACCTTGCCAAAAAGGAGACGGTTGACCTGCACTATATGCTTGGATTTGAACGTGTAGTAAGGGCGGCAGTTGGGAATTTTACGAAAATGGGATTACAGCCAACCATATACAGAAGTGAGAATACCATTTTTACAAAGACGGTAGTGCGCAAAAAAGGATATTTTGGCGCGGATGCCAACAGACAGTTTCTGTATGACCACAAGGACGACATTGCACTTTTTCTCGACAAAAGGCTTGTGAACAGAAAATTGGAGGTACTTTCGGCAGCATACGAGGAAGTGAAGGATAAGGCGGCAAAGTATGCGGGACCGGCAGTGATTGAAGTGTTTGGTGAGGCGCCGTTTGCGCCGGCGTCCATAAAGGAGGCATGCAGCCTGGATGAAGCCCAGCAGAAACTGTCGGCGGAATTGAAGGGTGCATCGGCAGATATCGTGAGCCGATATATCAACCAGGAGGAGCGGAGTTTTACGATTATTGCGTTTCCGGTTCCAAGTATCGGGGAACATTTTCCGGAAATATTTGACGAGACGATAAAGCTCAATACACTCGACTATACGACATATGAGCGCATACAGGCGACGATGATTGACACGCTCAACAGGGCGGCGTATGTGGAGATAAAGGGCATGAATGGCAATAAGACAGACCTGCGCGTGGCACTGTATCCGCTGACAAATCCCGAGAAGGAGGCAATTTTTGAGAACTGCGTCGCAGATGTCAACATTCCGGTTGGCGAGGTGTTTACATCGCCTGTGCTTGAGGGAACCAACGGAAAGCTCCATGTCAGCCGTGTCTTTTTGAACGAGCTGGAATACCATAATCTTGAGATTGACTTCCGTGAAGGCATGACAGCGGATTATAACTGTACGAATTTTGACAGCGAGAAGGAAAATAAGGATTATATCAAGGCGAATCTGCTGTTCCATTACGATTCGCTTCCCATGGGGGAGTTTGCAATCGGCACGAACACCACTGCATATATGACAGCAAAGAAGTATGGCATTGACGGCCTTTTTCCGATTTTGATTGCGGAGAAGACTGGACCGCATTTTGCGATTGGTGATACCTGCTATTCAAGGTGCGAGGAGGTAAAGGTATACAATGAGGATGGCAGGGAGGTTGTGGCGAAGGAAAATTCCATCTCAGCGCTGAGAAAGACGGATTCTTCCAAAGCGTACTTTGCATGCCACACAGATATTACAATTCCGTATGATGAACTGGGGTCGATTGTGGCCTACGACAAGGATGACAACGCATATCCGATTATTGAGAACGGCAGGTTTGTGCTTGCAGGCACGCAGGAACTGAATGCTGCCTTTGATGCGGAATGATATGGAAACACCATGGAGCAGGGGAAAGCTTTTTCCCCTGCTCGATTTTTGGCTTTTTTCGCGAATTTACAAAGAATTAGTTGACGTATGAAAATATTATTTGTAAACTATAAATAAGTATGCATAAGATTGGATTTACGAATCTTTTATAGTGAGATGATATATGAGGAGGTTAAATATGGCACAGGTTGGTATTGTAATGGGTTCTGATTCCGATATGCCTGTTATGGCAAAGGCGGCAGATATACTGGAGGAGCTTGGGATTTCCTACGAGATGCGGATTATCTCGGCACACAGGGAGCCGGATGTGTTTTTTGAATATGCCAGGACAGCGGAGGAGAAAGGTTTTAAAGTAATCATTGCCGGGGCAGGCATGGCAGCCCATCTGCCTGGAATGTGTGCGGCGATTTTTCCGATGCCTGTCATCGGGATACCGATGCATACGACTTCACTGGGAGGACGAGACTCCCTTTACTCGATTGTGCAGATGCCGTCAGGCATCCCTGTCGCGACAGTCGCAATCAATGGCGGTGCGAATGCCGGACTTCTGGCTGCAAAGATACTGGCAACGTCAGACAGCGGCCTGCTTGCAAAGCTGAAGGATTACGCTGCAAAACTCAGGGAACAGGTTGAGGCAAAGGATGCCAGACTTCAGGAAACCGGATACCAGGAGTATCTCAGAAAATAAGAATGGGGGATGAACATGGATTACAAGAATGCAGGTGTTGATATAGAGGCAGGTTATCAGTCGGTGGAGCTGATAAAGAAGCATATAAAAGGAACGATGAGACCGGAAGTGCTCGGTGGAATCGGCGGGTTTTCCGGCGCTTTTTCCATGGAAAAATTTAAGGGCATGGAGAAGCCTACCCTTGTCTCTGGAACCGACGGGGTTGGCACAAAAATTAAACTGGCATTTTTGATGGACAAACACGACACGGTCGGAATTGACTGCGTGGCGATGTGTGTCAATGATATTGCATGTGCGGGCGGGGAGCCGTTATTCTTCCTGGATTACATCGCATGTGGAAAGAATGAGCCGGAAAAGATTGCCACAATCGTTTCCGGCGTGGCGGAGGGCTGCAAACAGTGCGGGGCGGCGCTAATCGGCGGTGAGACGGCAGAGCACCCGGGACTGATGCCGGAGGACGAGTACGACCTTGCCGGATTTGCAGTCGGCGTGGTTGACGAGAAGGATTTGATTACGGGAGCGGATTTAAAGGCAGGCGACGTGCTGGTCGGAATCGCATCAAGCGGCGTGCACAGCAATGGTTTTTCCCTTGTCAGGAAAGTGTTTGACATGACCAGGGAAAGCCTTGATACTTATTATGACGAGCTGGGGAAGACACTCGGCGAGACGCTGCTTGAGCCTACGATTATCTACGTAAAGGCGCTTAAGGGCATCCAGGACAGTGGCGTCAGGATTAAGGCGTGCAGCCATATCACGGGCGGCGGCTTTTATGAGAATGTTCCCAGAATGCTCCATGACGGGGTGCAGGCTGTCATCAGAAAGGACAGCTATGAGGTTCCGGCTATATTCCGGCTTCTGCAGAAAAAGGGCGGCATTGACGAGCATGTGATGTACAATACGTACAATATGGGTGTCGGCATGATTGTGGCAGTCGATCCTGCTGATGTTGACAAGACGATTGCGGCAGTCAGGGCGGCAGGCGAGAACTGTTATGTAATCGGTGAAATCAAGGATGGCGAAAAGGGAGTAACAATATGCTAAAAATATGCGTGTGCGTATCCGGCGGCGGCACCAATCTTCAGGCAGTCATGGACGCCATGGAGTCCGGTTCGATTACGAATGCAGAGATTGTGCGGGTTATCAGCAACAATAAGAAAGCATTTGCGCTGGAAAGGGCGCGGAACAAAGGAATTGACGCGGTGGCAGTATCGCCAAAGGATTATGGGGACAGGGCGCTTTTCAACGAGGCGCTTCTGAAATGTGTGGATGAGGCAGCGCCGGATTTGGTTGTGCTTGCCGGTTTTCTTGTCGTTTTACCGCCAGCCATGATTACAAAATATCAGGGACGCATCATCAATATTCATCCGTCACTGATTCCGTCTTTCTGCGGAAAAGGATATTATGGACTGAAGGTGCATGAGGCGGCGCTTGCGCGCGGGGTCAAGGTTACCGGGGCAACGGTTCATTTTGTGGACGAAGGCACGGACACAGGACCAATCATCCTGCAAAAGGCGGTTGGGGTACTGCCTGACGACACGCCGGAAATTTTGCAGCGGCGGGTGATGGAGCAGGCCGAGTGGCAGATTCTTCCCAGGGCAATTGATATGATAGCGAATGGACAGATTTCTTAAAATACATACAGAAAGGACATGAATGACAAAAATGAGGGTATTAATCGTAGGAAGCGGCGGACGGGAGCATGCCATTGCAGCAAGCGTAGCGAAAAGCCCAAGGGTTGACAAGATATACTGTGCGCCCGGAAATGCCGGAATCGGACAGATAGCAGAGTGTGTCGCAATCGGCGCAATGGAGTTTGACAAGCTTGCGGCGTTTGCAAAGGAGAACCAGATAGACCTTACCATCATCGGCATGGACGACCCGCTGGTGGGCGGTGTGGTCGACGTGTTTGAGGCAGAGGGGCTGCGGGTATTTGGACCGCGGAAAAATGCGGCAGTCCTGGAAGGCTCCAAGGCGTTTTCCAAGGATCTGATGAAAAAATATCATATTCCCACTGCGGCGTATGAGAATTTTGATGATGCCGACAAGGCGCTGGCATATCTGGAGACGGCAAACTTTCCCATCGTGCTGAAGGCAGACGGACTTGCGCTTGGTAAGGGCGTGCTCATCTGCAATACACTTGAGGAGGCTAAGGAGGGGGTTCGCTCCATCATGCTGGACAAGCAGTTTGGAACTGCCGGAAACCGCATGGTCATTGAGGAATTTATGACGGGGCGCGAGGTGTCGGTATTGTCCTATGTGGATGGCAAGACAATCAGGACAATGACCAGTGCGCAGGATCATAAGCGTGCGAAGGACGGCGACCAGGGACTGAATACCGGCGGTATGGGTACATTTTCACCCAGTCCGTTTTATACCGACGAGGTGGATGCATTCTGCCGTGAGCATATCTATCAGGCAACCGTTGATGCCATGGCGGCGGAAGGGCGGCCGTTCAAGGGAATCATTTTCTTTGGCCTGATGCTGACGCCCAAGGGTCCAAGGGTGCTTGAGTACAATGCACGGTTTGGCGACCCCGAGGCGCAGGTGGTGCTCCCACGCATGAAAAATGATATTATTGATGTCATGGAAGCCTGCATTGACGGCAGGCTTGACACGATTGACCTTCAGTTTGAGGACAACGCGGCAGTCTGTGTCGTGCTTGCAAGTGATGGTTACCCTGTCCATTATGAGAAAGGGCTTGAAATCAGGGGACTGGATACTTTTGAAGGGAAAGAGGGATATTATTGTTTCCACGCAGGAACAAAGCTTGATGAGAACGGAAGGTTTGTGACAAATGGAGGCCGTGTCCTGGGCGTGACAGCCAAAGGCGCTGACTTGAAGGAAGCGAGGGCGAATGCCTATGCGGCAACAGAGTGGGTAGATTTTGACAATAAATACATGCGTCATGATATTGGAAAAGCAATAGATGAGGCGTAACAGGGAGTAAAAATATGAGAAAAAATACAAAAAGAGCTACCATCAGGGGAATCAGGCATGTGCTGGCTGTGGTTCTGTTCTGCATGGTTATGAGCATTGGGTTTGTGTGTCTTGCCGACGAGCAGGGCACAGTCTCCGTGGCGAGTGCAAAGATAAGGGCTTCGGCAGATGCTTCGAGCGAGGCGCTTGGAAGTGTGAAACAGGGTGGAACGGTAGATATTATTGGCAAGACAACTGGTACAGACGGAAAGGAATGGTATCAGGTGTATGTGGATGCCAGCACAAAAGGCTTTATAAGAGGGGATCTTGTAAAAGTAGCTGACAAATCAAAGATAAAGACCATTCAGGCATCTGATGCGCCAGCACAGAATACGGACACAACGCCCACCACGGCGACATCAGTGGATGCGAGAAGGGCAACCGTGATAAACAACAATGTGCGTATCCGGGAAGGCGCTTCCACCAGCCATGGTGTTGTAGCAACTGCAAATAAAGGAATGGTACTCACCGTGACAGGGGAGACAGATGGCTCAGACGGAAATAAGTGGTATCAGATATCTTTCAAATACGGAAATGATGAAAAGACGGGTTTTATTCGGTCTGACCTTGTAACCTTTGATAATGTTCCGCCTGATGTGGCGGAATCGCAGATTACAGGGGAGGAAAATCCGGGGGAGGAACAGCAGCCCCAGGAAACTGCCCCGGCAGAAGAACCGCCCCAGGAGACGCCTCCTGTAGATGAATCGGCAAACCAGAACGCGTTTACGCCGATGCAGGCAGAGCCGTTGGAGTATGTTCTTCCTGGATTTCAGTCCGTGCAGCCTACAGACAATGGTCAGACATACCAGGCATATTTGAACGGCGAAGAAGGGAAGGGGCAGTTTTTTATCCTATATGGTCAGAAGCAGGATGGTGAGACCGGATGGTTCCTTTTTGACAAGGAAAGAGGGGTCTACATCAGGTACCCATATCTGGTAGACGGCGTGAAAGGGGCAGATGGAATTACGGTCGGAATTGTTCCGGTAATCGTAATGGTGATTATCATTGTAATACTGGTAGCTGTTGTCGGGCTTCTGTTACTGAAGCTTAGGGAAAATGCCGTGTACGGAAGAAGCTATGGCAGAGATGACGATGATGATTTTGGCGATGATGACATAACGGACCTTGAGGAACTGGAAGAGGACGAGGATGATGACTTGCCTATGGGACGTCCGCAGGGCAGGCCGGTGAGACGCCCGCAGCCACAGGGACAGGCACCGTCCGGGCAGCCACAGCGCCGCCCGCAGGGGCAGGCGCCGTCCGGACAGCCGCAGCGCCGTCCGCAGCCACAGGGACAGGCACCGTCCGGACAGCCGCAGCGCCGCCCGCAGCCACAGCCACAGGGGCAGGCGCCATCCGGGCAGCCGCAGCGCCGTCCGCAGCCACAGGGCGGAAATTCCCAGCCTGGTGCAAGGCAACAGGGGGCAAGACCGGCAAATGGGCAGCAGAATCCACAGCGCCGCCCGCAGCCGCAGGGCGGAAATCCGTCAGGAAGACGTCCACAGCCGCAGCATGAGAAAGCACCGGCACAGAAAGGGTATAAGGCAAAGAACCTCCTTGAAGATGACGATGATATGGATTTTATGGATATTTAATATAAAAGGATTTGTCCGGCGTACTTTGCCGGGTAAATCCTTTTCTGGTTACTGCTCATTCCGTTTCAGTAACCTTTTTGGTCCATAAAAGTGAAAAATTTTGTGAAGCATACTTGTATCCATATTTGCATTGTGCTACAATCTATATAACAGCCGGTTAAAATGAAGGAGCGTGGGGATATATGTATATAGAGATAGATTTTAACAGTGATGAAGCCCTTTATCTACAGCTGCGCAACCAGATTATAATCGGGATAGCCACGTCTCAGTTCCAGGAGGGGGACGCG
Organism: uncultured Lachnospiraceae bacterium; assembly: GCA_949066965.1. GTDB lineage: Bacteria > Bacillota > Clostridia > Lachnospirales > Lachnospiraceae > COE1. Next base: position 10,280 of record CARTDA010000016.1, on the reverse strand, counting down.
CTTCCCTCGGTGAGGCAGCTTGCAGACACCATCGGCATAAACATGCATACGGTCAACAAGGCATACTCCGTGCTAAAGCAGGAGGGGTTTGTGAAGGTGGACAGAAGAAAAGGCGCAGTGATAGCCATAGACATTGACAAGATGCAGGCAAAGGAGGACTTGAAGCGTGATATGCAGGTGCTGCTGGCAAAGAGCAGCTGCAAGCAGATATCCCGCGAGGAAGTTCATGCGCTGATTGACGAGATTTATGAGGGCTACAGGGAATAAATAAAGAATGACATGGAGGCATAGGAAAATGCAGCAGTTTACGGATAAAGCAAAGGTGGCGCTTCAGAAAGCTGCCAAGGCTGCGAAGGATTTGCATCAGAGCTATATAGGGAGTGAGCATATTCTTGTGGGGCTTGTCAAGGAAAAGACAGGTGTCGCTGCAAGGGTGCTTGCCGAGAACGGTGTGGATGAGGTGCAGCTGATTAGCATGATAAAGGAGCTGATTGCGCCGGAGGGGGATGTTGCGCTGCTCGAACGCGACGGATACTCCCCGAGGGCTGCACGCGTGCTGGAGGACAGCCACAGGCTTGCAGAGAAATATAAGAGCCAGATGACAGGCACGGAGCATATTCTGCTCGCTATTTTGCGGGAAGGCGAGAATGTAGGGTTAAGACTTTTGAACACCATAGGCGTCAATGTGCAGAAGCTGTACATGGATACACTGATTGCGATGGGAGAGGATATCAACCAGCACAAGGATGACCTGAATAAGAACAGGAATAAAAAACGCAAGGACGGAACGACACAGACGCTGAACCAGTACAGCAGGGATCTGACCAGCCTTGCCAGGGAGGGGAAGCTTGACCCGGTGGTTGGCAGGGAGACGGAAATTATGCGTGTGGTACAGATTCTTTCCCGGCGCACGAAGAACAATCCCTGCCTGATTGGAGAACCCGGCGTTGGAAAGACAGCCATTGCGGAGGGTCTGGCGCTTCGGATTGTAAATGGGGATGTACCCGACACAGTCAAAAATAAACGTGTCGTCACGCTTGACCTTGCCGGAATGGTTGCAGGCTCAAAATACCGCGGGGAATTTGAGGAGCGCATCAAGCGGGTAATCAGGGAAGTTATCGAGGCAGGAAATATTTATCTTTTCCTGGATGAGATTCATACGCTGATTGGAGCAGGAGGTGCAGAGGGCGCCATTGACGCCTCAAACATTCTCAAGCCCTCACTGTCAAGGGGCGAGATACAGCTGATTGGGGCGACTACGATAGTAGAATATAGAAAGTATATTGAGAAGGATGCCGCGCTCGAACGCCGCTTTCAGCCAGTGATGGTTGAGGAGCCAAACGAGAGCGAGGCTGTCGAGATACTAAACGGGGTGGCTTACAAATATGAGGAGCACCACAATGTAACGATTACGCAGGAAGCGATTGAGGCGGCAGTCAAGCTTTCAGACAGATATATCAACGACAGGAACCTGCCGGACAAGGCGATTGACCTGATTGACGAGGCATCTGCGGCTATCCGGCTCAAAAACATGAATGTGCCGGACTCATTCAAGGAAATGACAGAGCAGATTAAAAAGTTTGACCTCCAGATAGAACGCTCCATCCGAATGGAAGCCTATACACAGGCGGCAGAGCTGCGTCAGCAGCAGGAGGAGCTCATCAAGAAGTACGAGAAGGCTGTAAGCAAATATGAGAAAAACCAGCAGGAAAAAAGCCTTGTCGTCACGGAAAACGACATTGCCGAGGTTGTGGCAAACTGGACAAAGATACCAGTGAAAAAGCTTACCCAGAAGGAAAGCGAGCGCCTGTTAAAGCTTGAGTCGATTCTGCACAAGCGCGTTATCGGACAGGAGGAAGCAGTGGCAGCAGTGGCACAGACAATGAAACGAGGCCGTGTAGGACTCCAGGATCCCAACAGGCCCATCGGATCCTTCCTGTTTCTGGGACCAACAGGTGTTGGCAAGACGGAGTTGTCAAAGGCGCTTGCCGAGGCGATGTTCGGTTCAGAAAACGCGCTGATACGCGTCGATATGTCGGAGTACATGGAGTCACACTCCGTTTCCAAGATGGTAGGCTCACCTCCGGGATATGTGGGGTTTGAGGAGGGCGGACAGCTCAGCGAGAAGGTGCGGCGCTCCCCCTATTCCGTCGTGCTGTTTGACGAGATTGAGAAAGCGCATCCGGATGTGTTCAATATCCTCCTGCAGGTGCTCGATGACGGACACATAACGGATTCCAAAGGAAGAAAGGTAAGCTTTAAGAATACCATCCTGATTATGACCTCCAACGCAGGTGCACAGCGCATTGTGGATCCCAAGAATCTCGGATTTGCCACGGAAAGGGATGCCAATGCAGATTACAAAAAAATGAAGTCGAATGTCATGGAGGAGGTAAAACGCATTTTCAAGCCGGAGTTTATCAACCGTATTGATGAGATTATGGTTTTCCATCCGCTTACAGAGCAGGATATGAAGCAGATAGTGGCGCTTTTGTCGAAAAATCTCTGCGAGCGCTGTAAGGTGCAGATGGACATTGACCTGACATTTACCAGTACGCTCAAGGAATATCTGGTCAAAAACCATTCCGATCTCAAGATGGGTGCCAGGCCCCTCAAACGTGCAATCCAGAACGTGGTTGAGAATGAACTTGCCACGGCAATCCTTGAGGGCAGGGTCAAGAGAGGCGATGCGGTATCGGCAGGCGTGCGCGGCGATAAAGTTGTATTCACCGTGAAAGAACCAAAATAAAATTTTTCCATAAATTTTCCTAAAATTTATGTGGCAAAAGAGAAAAATATAGTATATGATTAGAGTAGGAAACCGTAAACGAATAGGAGAAAACAACCCTGTTTGTTTATGCACACGGGCACCCAGAGGAAATATGTCAGGGCTGACGGGTGCCCGGCGCGACGAGTAGTGGAAGATGGTTCTTCCCTGCTCGATTGGTATGCCAGGTATTGAATTACCGAAAATACATTGAAACATGGTAAATTTAGGAGGACGAATGAAATGGCAGTAGTTGTAGAGTTACTACGTTCCGAGAGTAACGGAAACATCAGCTTTGGCAACCATGAGCTGACGGCAAAGGCTAAGCTTGAGGATTTTGAACACGCAGGCGACATGTACAAGGTAAAGACTTATGAGGCTATGACAAAGCTGGAAAAGAACGGACTGTTTTTATATGAATCCGTTCCGGGAACTTCCGTTCATGACTTTTGCGAGAGTGAAAACGGTATATCATTTGTGGCAGAAGGAAAGCAGGACGCGCAGATTACTGTAGGAACCGAGGAAGATGCAGAGTACGAAGTCATTGTTGCCGGCGAGAGCGCGGGCGTTATGAAGACAAACCTGTCAGGAAAGCTGAGTGTCAGTGTCGAGCTGGAAGGCGCAGGAGAAGTCGAAGTGAAGATTATAAAAAAATAAGAAAATAGAACAGGAAACAAGTAGACCATTTAAACAAAAAGCGAAGCTTTTTGCTAGATGAGCGCGCTCGCGCTCATCTTTTTCATTATTAATGGAGAGAATCAATGGCAAAAAAGATAACCACGGTATTTTTCTGTCAGGAATGTGGACATGAGTCTTCAAAGTGGATGGGACAATGCCCTGCATGTAAGAAATGGAATACTTTTGTGGAGGAGAAAGTAAATGTTACAGGAAGCGGCATGGGTGGGAGCACAAAGACAGCGCCGATGCGCGAAGCGGCGAAGCCCATTGAAATCGGAGCCATTTCCATGAAAGAAGAGGAACGGACAAGCACAGGCATTGCGGAGCTTGACAGAGTGCTTGGAGGAGGCATTATGCAGGGTTCCCTGATACTGGTCGGGGGAGACCCGGGAATCGGAAAATCCACACTTTTGCTGCAGACGTGCAGACTGCTCGCGAATGCGGGGCACAAGGTTCTGTATATTTCCGGTGAGGAGTCCCTGAAACAAATCAAACTCAGGGCGATGCGGATCGGGGATTTTCAGGATAACATGCTGCTCCTGTGTGAGACGAACCTCAGTGTCGTGGAGGAGACGATACGCCATTCTGAGCCGGAAGTTGTCATTATCGATTCCATACAGACAATGTACCAGGAGTCTGTGGCATCCGCACCGGGAAGCGTTTCCCAGGTAAGGGAGGCGACAAATGTCTTTTTGCAGCTGGCAAAGGGCATGGGAATCTCCATTTTCATTGTGGGACATGTGACAAAAGAAGGAACCGTGGCAGGACCGAGGGTGCTGGAACACATGGTGGACACAGTCCTCTACTTTGAGGGGGACAGATATGCCTCATACAGGATTCTCCGGGGTGTCAAGAACCGTTTTGGCTCCACGAACGAGATCGGCGTGTTCGAGATGCGCAGGGAAGGGCTTGTCGAGGTGGAAAATCCTTCGGAATATATGTTAAGCGGGAAGCCAGTCGGTGCAAGCGGTTCGGTCGTGGTCTGTTCTGTCGAGGGCACCCGCCCCATTTTGATAGAAATACAGGCGCTTGTGTGCAGGACAAACTTCGGAATACCGCGGCGGCAGACGACAGGAACCGATTTCAACAGGGTGAATCTGCTGATGGCTGTACTGGAAAAGCGGCTTGGATTACAGATAGGGGACTGCGATGCCTATGTGAATATTGCCGGCGGCATGAAGATTAATGAGCCGGCAATCGATTTGGGGCTGATTATGGCGATTGTGTCAAGCTTCAAGAACCGTGCGGTGGACGAGAAAACGCTTGTCTTTGGCGAGGTAGGGCTGAGCGGCGAGGTGCGTGCCGTCAATATGGCGCAGCAGAGGGTGCAGGAGGCAAGAAAGCTCGGTTATGAGACTGTCGTCATGCCGCGGGTGAACCTTGAGGGAATGGACAGCGGATGCATGGATGGAATAAAGGTGGTCGGTGTCGGGGGCATCGGCGAGGCAATTGAGCTGATTTAGCAATACGGAGGGATAGGGCAATGGAGCATATATCGGAATTAATGGAATTTCTTGACAGCAGCCTGACAAGCTATCATGCGGTGCGGAATGTGCGCAGCATGCTTCTGCGCGGAGGTTTTACGGAGCTTTCCGAGCGGGAGGTCTGGCAGCTGGAAACAGGCGGGAAATATTTTGTCGTGCGCAATGATTCGTCAATGATGGCGTTTTGCATCCCGGCGTGCGGCGTGGATGGGATTAAGGGATACCATGTCTATGCTGCCCATTCGGATTCGCCTGCATTCAAGATAAAAGAGTTTCCTGAGATAGAAAAGGAAGGGATGTACATCAGTGTGAACACGGAAAAATATGGCGGCATGATATTGTCCACATGGTTTGACAGGCCGCTTGTGATAGCGGGCAGGGTATGTGTGGAAAATGATGGAAAGCTTGAGACATATCCGGTTCAGCTAAAGGAAAATACGTGTATGATACCGAGTCTTGCCATCCACATGAACCGGGAGGCGAACAATGGCACGGCATTCAGCGCACAGAATGACATGATGCCGCTGCTTGGGATGACAGGAAACAGCAATGTGTCATCGAAAGGAATAATAAAAGCCATGCTTGCGGATGCATTGCGTAACATGACAGGCGGAAACTACCATGCAGACGACATCCTTTCCTATGATTTGTTTGTAGAAAACGGTGAAGAGGCAGTCCTGGCGGGTGCGGAAAACGAGTTTATCATGACGCCGCGCTATGATGACCTTGCCTGCGTGTTTGCCGGGTGCAAAGGCATCGTGGACGCAAAACCGGACAGCTACATTGACGTGCTTGCCATCTTTGACAATGAGGAAGTCGGAAGCCTTACGAGGCAGGGAGCAGACTCGACCTTTTTGCGCGACACGCTGGAAAATATAGCCGATGGGCTGGGGTGCAGCGCAAATATCCGCCGTACATGGATTGCAGACAGTTTTCTGCTCAGTGCGGACAATGCCCATGCATGTCATCCAAATCAGGGGGGAAAAGCGGATTTGACCAACAGGCCATATTTAAATAAAGGGGTTGTACTGAAATACCATGGTAGTCAGAAATACGCCACAGATGCTTACTCTGCGGCGTATGTGGGAAAATTGTGCAGACAGAATGACATTCCGCTGCAGACCTATGCAAACCATTCGGACATACCAGGCGGATCCACGCTTGGAAACCTTGCAATGGCGCAGGTTTCCATGGCTGCGGCGGACGTCGGGCTGCCGCAGCTGTCCATGCATTCTGCCTGTGAGACGGCAGGGGCAAGGGATGTGGAATACCTCATACGGCTTGCAAAAGCTTTTTATAAGGAATAACCAAAGAATGGTTAAGGAAGTTCCTCCACAATGGCTTCCTGTTTATCTACTGTGTAGTTGTGGTAGGTTCGGCTATTTTGTTCTATTTCCCGTGTGCGGCGGTCGAACTCGGCATCGCCTTCGTGAAACGCAGTGATGGAGGTGATGTCGCCAAGACGGCTGCGCACGACTGTAATGTCAACATCACCCTCCTGCTGGGAATAGTACCGCCCAAGCATCTGGTCAGAATAGGTGCGGATGGTTTCGCCGTTGTAGAGCAGTACATCATTTTCAGTGTTCTTGCGTTCAAGTCCCCACCTGGCATATTCTGCAAAGAGCTCCTCGCGGTCCAGGCAAAGGGAGATGTCAAGTACAAATGCGCTTTTTTCCACATGAAACGCATCAGCAAGGGCAGACAGAATGTTATTTTCCAGTATATCAGGGTCGTTTGTAGTATCTTCGGCAAGAACATCAAAAATGATTGTGCTTGCCTTTTTTTCTGCATTTTCACCCAGGGAAATTCCTCTTGCCAGGGATGCGCGGACGCCCCAGCGGCTGGCATCGCTGGCGCAGAATGAAGACAGGTAGGTTTCGAAAGGCGCCTGTCCGCCGGTGGCAAACACGACCGAACCGCTTAGTACAAGACAGATGGAAAGTGCCAGCACAACGGCAGATGCTTTCCGGTAATGGACAATATTCTGGATGCGCTTTTCCACCTCTGTCTTGGAAAAGGCACTGTAGAGCAGTGCCGGACGGTTTCCGGTGATTGCCATGGCGAGCAGGCTGAGTGCATAATTTTTTCTGTCTTCTTCGCAGTACTGTCTTAGGACGGCCTCATCGCAGGCTGACTCCAAATCCGATGCAAGGCATTTTGCCATCATCCATACAAGCGGATTGTACCAGTGTGCGCAGAGCGTGATGAGCATTGCAAGTTTCATCCAGTTGTCCTTCCTGCGGATATGCATGGTCTCGTGGCACAGGATATGTCGGAGGAGTTCCGTGTTGGAAAAGTCCATCCGTGTCGGAAGGTAGATTCTTGGCGCAAGCAGGCCGCATACCAGCGGGGAGGCAATTTCATCATTGGTAAATACCAGGATGTGCCCCATGCCCGCATCGCGCAGGAGTGTGTTGATGGTCTCATTATGTTCAATCAGGAGTGAGGTCCTCAGGCGCTTTGCATATCTGTATTTTAGGAAGACCATGGTGCCGGCAGTGATGAACATGCCCGCATAGCCGGCAAGAAGCAGCCACTTGTATACACTGTCCGGGTGATAGGACGTATATGCAATTTCAAAAGCGGTACTATAGGAGACCTCTTCTGCAACCTGCGCAATATTGGGTATTCCTCCTTTTTCTGTCATGAATGCGGAACCAGGGGCGGGCGGGTCTTCTGAGACAGCGGTGACACTGTCCGTGGTAACAGCTTCAAAGGGCGACAGCATAAACCATTCGGGAACGCGCATACTCAGCGGGCTGCTCAGTGAAAACGGAATCAGCAGGCGCAGGATAATTCCGGCCCAGAGTACCGGAAACACAAACTTGGGCAGTCTGTTTTTCAATAGTACGCGCAACAGTAAAACAGCGAGAATCATAATGCTGCCATAAAATGCCATCAGGTAATAGGGCATATTCATTTGAAAATTCAACATCTCATTTTCCCTCCTTAATCATTTTGGCAAGCCGTGCGGCATCTTCCTCCGAAATTCCCTGATTTTTCAGGAATGAGGAGAAAAAAAGCTCGCTCGAACCGCCATACATCTTGTCGATAAGCTGCTCGGTTTCGCTCTGGGCAACTTCATCATGTGTCACGAGCGCAGTGCAGAGGAAGCCGGGTTCCTCGCGGGCAATGGCTCCCTTCTCAATGCATTTTTTGATGACCGTGTAGGTGGTGTTCTTGTTCCATCCGATGCGGTCGGAGAGCACATCCACAATCTCCTTTGCAGATTTTGGACCCTGCTCCCATAAAACTTCCATAATTTTTAGCTCGGAATCAAATAGCTTCATGTCGGGTACCTCCTTTATAATGAACATTATAGACTATCACGATAGTCTGATGCTAAAATCAGACTATCATAATAGTCTGAAAATGTCAAGAACAAAGTAAAATTGAGTAGGGAAGAGTCATCTTCCCTACTCGCGCGCCGGACGCGGGCAGCTTTAGCTGCATATTTCCTTTCCCGTCCGTGTGAATAAAAAAAAACTGTAAGCATTAAGCCTACAGGTTTTGTCTTGATAGCAGGGGCAGCAAGAATCGAACTCGCGTTGACGGTTTTGGAGACCGCTGTTCTACCGCTGAACTATGCCCCTCTAATCAGCGTTCCTTACAGTTTATGTAAATTTCTCACTGACGAATTATAGTGTACCATATACAGAAATAAAAAGCAAGTAAAAAATAAAATATTTTCTACTTCGCATTATTTTTATTTGCTGCTTTTTTGAGCTGGTACTGGACAACATATCTCTTTACAATTCTCTCTGTGTGCGTTGACACGATATACGTGATTTCATCAAGGTTCATGCCGGAATCAAATGCTTTCTGGATTGCAGTGTCAAGACCCGTTTCAGAAAGCTCTGCATCAAATGCTGAGGCAGCCTCATTCAGGGTTGAGCGGTCATCATTAAAAATACTCATGAAAATTCTCCTTTCAAAAATAGATACTGGGATACAACGATAGTAGTGTTCCAATAAGCTACATTATACCAAGTTCCTGCCCAGTAGTCAAATGTAATGTCAAACGCATTAATTCGTTGAAATCCCATTTGTGTCATGATATACTATATGAAATACTTGTAGAATAGGCAGGGGATGAATGGAGACTGCCTGCTGTCCGTTCTGCTGACATTGCAAATGAGCCTGGCTTCAAGAAGTTGAGTGTCTATAGATGCCATGTCAGTTTAGACAGATACCTGGAGCTCCTGAAAAGCAGGGGATATTTGTTGACTTGTTGAACGATAAGTAGGTATGCGATATGACAATGGCGCAGTTTTCGAGGGATGATATATTAATTTATCAGGGACGAGAAGAAGGCAGAGAAGAAGGACGTGAGGAAGGCGAAATCATAGTGGTAATACGAACCTGCCAAAAGCTGGGGATATCATTGGAGAATGCGAGACGGTATGTCATGGAGGAGTTCCGGAAAAACTGGGAAGAGACGGAAGAACTCATGAGAAGGTACTGGAAATGAGACGGACAACAGCCAGTCCAGGAGTAATGAATAAAAAAATCTTGAAAAGGGAGACATGGTACAATGGAGAAGAAAGACAGGCAGATGGAAAGGCAGGAAGTCATGCCGGTGAACAGGCGGGCGAAGGATACCTTTTTCAAGACGGTATATGCATCAGAGGAACGCAGGAGGAGGCTGGCGTCCTTCCTGCTGGGGGTAGAGGGGGAGCAGATAACCACGGCCAACGTGCGGCCGGTGCTGTTTGGAAACAAGGAGAACGACCTTGCCTTTGTCTGTGATTCGATTTTCTACTTCATGGCAGAAAGCCAGGCGACGGTATGCCCGAACATCTCATACCGGTTACTGGAGTACATCACGGCGGGGCTACGCTCGACGGTAGACAGCGAGCCACTGCTGTACGGCAGGAAACGAGTGTATTTTCCGGTACCGAAGCTGTACCTGTTGCAGACCGGCCTGGAGAGGAACGCAGGGTGCCTGCCGGGGGAGGTGCAGTATGATGTCCGCCTGAGCGATTCCTATGTACCAGTGGACAAGAAATATGGGGAATCAGCAGCAGAACCGGATCTGGAGGCGGTGGTGCATGTGTATGATTTCCGGATGACGCTGGAGGAAATGCTGGCATATATAGAACAGGACACTGTACCAGGGCGTTTCGGGGCATATGCCGGTGATATGCGTGACTATGCCCTGACGGCAAATGGGATCACATATGTGCAGCGTGCAGGGAAGGATGAAAGGTATGTGCTGCCGGGGAATGCACCAACGGTTGCAGCCTATCTGGAGCTCCTGAAAAGCAGGGGGATATTTGTTGACTTGTTGAACGATAAGTCCAGCTAAGAAATGTCAATAGGTAAAATGAAAAATGATTAAAAAGTTTTTT
>CARTDA010000015.1:0-76834 GCA_949066965.1 uncultured Lachnospiraceae bacterium | reverse complement strand
TGCTGATATAAGAGGGGGGCTGTCCATTGCATCCCCCAAGTAAAGTTACACTATCAAAGCGCAATATATAATAGACTTTATCCACTGATTATGATATAATATCATCAAATATTATACTCGCCCGAATGGGCATGATCTTACTATAATTGCGAAGCAATTATGGTATTAATGTAGTTAAAAAGTTCAACGAAGTATGACCTAGGAGGTGATTATGTGCCATCTGGTATTGAAGTGACAAAGCAGGCGCTCGATGATTTCAGAAAGATTCAGGAGTATATGTTGTCAGCAAAAAAAGAAAATGCCACTGAAACATATGCAAAATTAAAGAAAGAGTATCAGACTTTAAAGGCATTATTAAATGTTTCCGGCGTGAACCTGACAGAAATTGACGAAATCAAGGAATAATTAAATAGTAATCAATGTCAGGGCGCAAGTCTATTATATAGCTTACGCCTTGATTTTATATGGGAAGATTATAAGACTGACCATACAGCAGAGGAGGGAGAGCCATGAAATCGGGGATACGAAAAAAATGTGGAAGGCTGCTCGGTATCTTTTTTTCCGCTGCCTTCTTGCTGACGGCATGCGACAGGCGGGAAACCAGTGTTTTATCCGCAAAAAATCCCACGGACATCACGATATGGCATTACTATAACGGCTCGCTTGGCATCGCGTTTGACGAGCTGGCTGCCGAGTTCAACAACACGGTCGGCAGGGAAAACGGAATTATTGTGCACGCCGAGAGCATGAGCACCATCGCCGGGCTTGAGGGCGCCTTGCGGGATGCTGCCAACAAAAAGGTGGGTGCTGGCGATATGCCCAATATTTTTCAATGTTACCCGGATACCGCCCTTGCCCTTGACGAGCTGGTTCCCCTTGTTGATTTTGACGACTATCTCACGGAGGGCGAAAAAGTTTCCTATGTAAAACTGTTTCTGGATTCCGGCCATATCGGCAAAAATCACATCTGGAAAATATTTCCGGTTGCCAAATCCACGGAAGTACTTATCCTCAACAAGACGGACTGGGACAGGTTTGCCGCGGACACCGGCGCCGCCGTGGAGGATTTGTCGACATGGGAAGGGCTTGCCAGCACGGCAGAGGCATATTACGACTGGTCAGGCGGCAGGGCATTTTTTGGCAGGGATGCTTTTGCAAATTATCTGATTACCGCAAGCTCACAGCTCGGACATGAGGTTTTTCAGACAGCTGGCGGCAGTGTCACGATTGACTTTGACAGGGAAACCATGCGCCAGATATGGGACAGTTTCTATGTTCCCTATGTAAAAGGATATTATAAGCACGTAGGAAACTACCGCAGCGACGATGTAAAGCTCGGCGAAATCATCGCCCTTGTCTGTTCCTCGTCAAGCGCCGTGTTCTTCCCGACGGAAGTGACCATCGCTGACAACGCTCCCTACCCGATTACATACATGGTGCTTCCGCTTCCCAACTTTGACCGCACTGCGCCTTATGCGATACAGCAGGGGGGCGGCATGGCTGTCACAAAATCCTCCGAGGCAGAAGAGCTTGCAAGCATCCTGTTTTTAAAGTGGTTCACACAGATGGAACAGAACCTGCGTTTTTCCGTGAGCAGCGGATATATGCCGGTGGGCGTCGAGGCAATTAAGCCCGAAAATATTGACCGGTATCTGCTCGAGCACCCCACAACGGACATCGTGCGCGATACACTCTCCGTCTCCCTCGACGAGAACAACCGGTACGTCATGTACACGTCCCCTGCCTTTGCAGGCGGCACACAGGCGCGTGAGATACTGGAACGCACGATGCCGGAGCTGGCGGCAAGTGACCGCGCAGCCGTGGAAGCCGGCGCACCGATAGATGATTTCCTCACGGACGAACACTTTGAGGAATGGTATCAAGACACGCTCTCCATGCTTAAGGAATGCTGTATAGAAGGAGGCTCTGTGAAATGAAAAAACTGTTTCAGTCTATCAGCTTAAAATATTATGTCATGCTGCCGCTCATACTGATTATCGTGTTTCAGTCCGTTACGTTCGCAGGCATTATTGTCGCCAGCAATACGTCTGACAGCCTGGACAAAAATACGTTTCAGATTATCAGCAATACAGTGACAACGAAGGGCGTATCGCTCGAACAGCGTTTTTCCGCTTTTGTCAATATGGAGGACTTTTACAACTCCGTGACTGAGCGCGCCGAGGCAAACGCCGCCGCACTTGAACTGAGTGTGGCGGACTACCTTGCCGATGCCCAGAACCGGCAGGCGCTTCTTCAGGACGTCGTTCCCATCATACTTCGCTCCCTGCGCAGAAGCGGGGCAACCTCCTGCTTTATCATGCTGGAAAACGAAACACATGCACCGCAGAAGGACGCTGTATACCTGAGGGATTTTAACCCGTCCGACTCTCCTGACAACAATTCCGACCTGATGACGGAAGCCGGTCCGTCAGAACTTTTGTACGACCACGGGCTTACGCTCAGCTCGATGTGGACCACAAGCCTCGATACAGAACAGGACTGCACATTTTACCAGACTGCATTTGACGGCGGCAACCAGTACACAGACATTCCCGCGATGGAGCTTGGCTATTTCAGCGCCCCTGTGCGCATCCATTCCGGTGACCGTCCATGCATCACCTACACCATCCCGCTTCTCGATGAAAAACACCGCTCCTATGGCGTCATTGGTTTTGACATAACGCTTGACTATCTCAGGAAGCTGCTGCCGAACCAGGATATGACGCTTGATGAATACGGCTGTTACTATCTTGGCATCACGGAAAATTTTACGTCTGCGGAAAATATCCTGGTCGTCAATGATGACTACTATGACACGCTGACAGCCGGCGGCCACGTAAGGCTCAGCCAGACAAACGCGGAATTTGGTCTCTACGACCTGAAAACTGCAGGACTGAAAACTGCCACCTGCGCCTGCATCTACCCCCTGAGAATTTACTCCGCAAATTCCCCCTACACGGACGAGCAGTGGATTCTTGGCGGGCTAATCCGCTCCCACATGCTCTACGCCTCCTCACAGCACCTGAACGTGACTGTCCTGGGCGCCATTGGCATGTCGCTGCTGCTTTCCATTACCGGCACGCTGATTATCACACACTTTTTCATGCGTCCCATCCGGCTGCTGGGCGGCGGAATCCCAAAGCTGATGCCCGGGTACAGCACCCTGCCGAAAACACGCATCAGGGAGTTTGACAACCTGTCTGCCGCCATCGAGGAGCAGAATATATCCATCTACCGGCTGGGAAACAGGATGGCTGATATTATTGACATTGCAGGGGTTTCCCTCGGTGTATGCGAGTTTTCCCCGGAAGGCGAAATGGTGTACTGCACGCACAAGATTTTTGAGATTCTGGAAATATCCGACAAGGGGTGGGAGCACAACCATATTTCCAGGGAACTGCTCGTCCGCCGGATTATGCAGTACAATGACTGCTTTGAGCAGAGCCATGAAAATCCCGACGTCTACCGCTACCACCGTCCGGAATTTAGCGACAAGTGGCTGGACGTCAAGCAGGTCATAGACGCGGCCAGCATCATTATCACGGTCTTTGACATCACGGAAAGTGTGCTTGAAAAGGAAAAAATTATCCACGACCGCGACTATGACATCCTGACCGGTCTTCTCAACAGGCGTGCCTTCCTGCGTGAAATGATATACATGATAGATGAGGGGCATTGCAAAAACGGCGTCCTGTCCATCTGGGATTTGGACAACCTCAAATACACGAATGACACCTATGGGCATGAAATCGGTGACAAATACATATGTACCCTGTCAGACCTGCTCAAAAAGGAGCTTCCGGAAAAAAGCATCAGCGCCCGTCTCTCCGGCGACGAGTTTACGATGTTCCTCTATGACGAACCAAAGGAAAAACTGGTGAATATCCTGAAGAACATCCACAATCTGCTGATGCAGGAGCGTCTGAGTCTTCCTGACGGGCTTGAGCTTAACATGAGCGCCTCCGCCGGAATGGCGTTCTATGACGAGGATGCCGCAGATTACGCTGAGCTTCTCAAGTATGCCGACTTTGCCATGTACCAGATTAAAAAGTCCTCGAAGGGCAGCATCAAGGCATACAACAAAGATTCTTACCTGAAAGACTACATCCTTGTACAGGGTGTCGGGGAGCTTGACCGGATTATTCTGGGCGAACTCGTCCAGTATGCTTACCAGCCGATTGTGTCCGTCAGGAGCGGAACCATCTTTGCATATGAGGCATTGATGCGCCCGATATCCGACCTGCTCGGGCGCCCGGACAACTTCCTCCGGGTTGCGGAATCACAATTCAAGCTCGACAAGGTGGAACGCCTTACATGGTTCCATGGGCTGAAAGGATTTTTCGAACAGGTACGCGAGGACGACAATGCGCGCATTTTTATCAACTCCATCCCAAACCAGCTCCTCTCGGAGGAGGACTGGCAGAAGCTCGAGGAGCTGTACGGCAATAAGCTTGGCCGGATTGTCATGGAAATCACGGAGGGCGCCAGAAGTGAGACAGACATTGAGGAAAAGAAGCGCGCATTCTGCAGCAAGTGGAATATCCCGGTTGCCCTTGACGACTATGGTTCCGGTTACAGCAACAGCGACCTTCTTGTCTCGCGCATGTTCCATTTTGTAAAGCTTGACATGGGGCTGATACAGGGGATTGACAAAAATTCCTCAACCCAGGCCCTGGTGCGCAGCACGATTGACTACTGCCACGAAAACTTCCTGATGGTTATCGCGGAAGGAATCGAGACGCAGGCAGAATACGATACGGTCAGGGAGCTGGGGGCGGATTTTGTGCAGGGCTTCCTGCTGGCAAGACCATCCTTTCATCTATATCCCGAAAAAAAATAACAGTGTAAAAAAGATGAACGCCAGCGCGCTCATCTAGCAAAAAGCTTCGCTTTTTGTTTAAATGGTCTACGTTGTCGCAATTTCCTATAAAAAACGTGCAGGGTTCTCATCCCTGCACGTTTTTTATTAGGCTTCTTCTGAAAAATGTATCGGTTCGACATCCTCGCTGAGCGGCTTTATCTCGTATTCCGGAAGGCTGTCAAGCAGCTCGTCCAAAATTGTCCCGGTATCGTACACAACATCGTGTGCAAGCAGGATGACCTTATTGCGCCCCAGCGTTGTCTGTACGCCATTGGATAACAGCTTTTCGGGACTGGGTTCCTTAACCGCATCTTCCAGGCTCGCGTTCCAGTCATAATATGTATATCCCTTTTTGGTCATCTCGCTGATAATTTCCGTGTACACTTTCTGGTTATAGTTGTTGACACTGCCCCCCGGAAAGCGGAAAATGCGGGCATCAACCCCTGTCGCCTGATAGACTGCCCGCCTTGCGCGCTCGAAATCTTCCATATAGCTTTCCGCACTCTCGTACAAATCACTGTAGCTGTGGCTGTAACAGTGGATTCCGATGGTATGACCCTCCGCGGCAATCTTTCTGGCAATTTCGGGATGTCTCTCGACATTTTCACCAACCAGGAAAAATGTTGCCTTTATGTTCCGTTTTCTTAAGACCTCCAGTACCCGCGGCGTATTTTCCTCGGACGGTCCGTCGTCAAACGTCAGGTACAGGGTCTTCGGATAAAAGTAATATGTGATTCCCTGTACGATTCCTGCCGCAAGCTGCTCCTGGTATTCCTGCGAGGCAAGGTTTTTGCGCTCCTCCCTGTTGGACAGAAAACCTGTCTCAATGAGACATGCCGGCATCTGCGTACTCCCCGTCACATGGAAATCGGCATCCCCGCGGATTTCCCGTTCAAGCGCCTGCGTGCTCTTTGCCGTCTGGTGTGAGACCAGAAGCGCCAGCCGCCTGCTGTCCCGTTGCGAATCCGTTCCGTCATACCACACTTCCATTCCCTTTACGCCGGACTCGTCCGAAAAATTCTGGTGAATGCTGACATAAATGTCCGCCCCTGCTGCGTTCGCCTTTTTTACCCGGTCCTCTTTTGTGACATATGTGTCATAATCGCGTGACATGATTACGCGGAAGCCTGCATCGTTGAGCTTGTCCTCCACCAGCTTTGCGATGGCAAGGTTAACATCCTTCTCGACGATATCTCCTTTCAGGCAGCCGCCGTCATTCCCGCCATGCCCTGCATCAACAAATACGACCGGCGTCCTATCCAGCAAATCCGTCCTGTCCTTTTTCTGGCTTTTTCTGAAAACAGGCTCTTTTTCAGGCTGGTCTCCCAGGATATCCCCAAACGTCATCTCCCCCGTCCCTTTTCCCGGCGTTGCCCACACCATTGCCGGGGACAGCCTGTCCGACAAAAAAACAATGGCAATAATCACGCTGACCAGCAGCAAAAATTCAAAGGCAAGCCTGTGCATCCGCTTTTTTCTGCTCTGCCTCTGATTACAATAACACTCATACCTTTGCGAAAAAGATGGTCCTTCGTACATTCCCCTGATGCTCCTTCCGTGTAAATTCCCATAACAATTCTGTATTTTGACAATTACACTATAACGAAGCAGTGCATCAAATCTTCATCTTTTTTGCATCATAGTTGCATCATCTGAAAACATTTCATCTCAGGACTTTGCTCATCTTGTAATCTTTAAAAATATTTCGTTGATTCCCTCAAAATATCCGATGGTCACAATGGTATTGCCGACGCCCATTCCCGGAAATACATATTTCTTGAAATACGGCGTCGCCTCGAGCAGCGGGTTGTCCGACTCGTATGCCGCAGGCGTCCCGAGCCCCATGTATTCCGCCCACGCCCCAATTATGACATCTGTGTCAATTTCATTCCATACAAGCCCGGTTCTGGCATAAAACTCATATATTTTTCCATTGTCCGCATCAATGTAGGCGTCGAGCAGCCTGTTTCCCTTGTCTGCATTTTTCTGGCTGTTTGACAGCTCCATCTTCCAGACGGCAACGTTGTTCCTCGGCTCCAGCACGTCAATTGCCGAGTAGAGCGTGGCATTGTAGGACGTGGAAGCCACCTCCCGCACCTCGGGCGGCAGAATGCCAAGCTCCTTCAATGTCCGAATCCCTTCGTTGCAGGTCTCATATATCTGCTCATTGGTAATTTCGTTTCCCGATGGTCCCTTATATTTGCGCACAAACGCATAGGATCCCTCCAGCTCCTCATATCCCAAATCCGCACTGTCGGCATGCAGCAGTGCATTCTGCTCACTTCCGGGCGTTTCCTGGCTGCTAATGCAGTTGGACAAAATATAAAGCTTTTCATTTGCGTTCAGCCGGTAGCGGTATCCCTCGCCGGCCTCCTCCACATTCTCCATATGGGGCTGGTTCAGAATCCCTTTGTCCTTATATTTCGCGAGCGCCTCCGGTCCCCATATGGAACCCGCCATCACAAGCACAACTGCCAGGAAAACCCCTGAATACCATGCTGTATTTCTCATGACATACCTCCCAGAATAAACCCGATGCGGGAGCCCTTGCCCTGTTCGCTCTGAATCAGAAGCTCGCTCTGGTGGATTTTCAAAATTTCCACGCAAAGCGCAAGTCCAAGCCCCGCGCCGTTCTTGCTCCGCGCACGCGACTTGTCCACCATGTAAAATGCCTTGGTGATTTTATTCTGCTCCTCCTTCGGGATGCCGATTCCCTCGTCTGCAATCTCAAACTGGTAACCGTCGTCAAGCCGTATTCCGCTGATTCTGACAGTGCTTCCCTCCTCGGATGCCTTACAGGCATTGTCAATCAGGTTGACAAGCACTGTCTTAATGAGGTTGACCTCCGCCCAGACTGTCCCCTCATCATAGCAGAACTCAAAATGCATCTTCCTGTTTTCCTCGGTAAACATCTCGCTTAGATAGTCAAAAAATTCGGACGCGGGTGTCTCGCTCAGCAGCGCCTCCTCCCGCTTTGCCACGATAATGTCAAGGAGTCTCAGGGACATCGCCTCGAGCCTTTTTCCCTCTGTATAAATGTAGTTTGCCGACAGAAAGCTCTTTTCCTCGTCGAGCCTGTGGGAGCGCAGCATATCCGCATAACCGATAATCGCGGTCAGCGGCGTCTTGAGCTCATGGGCAAAGGCGCCCATAAACTCCTCCTTCGCCTCGATTTCCTCCTCGAGCATCCAGATATTTTCTTCCAGCGCATTCGCCATGTCGTTAAAGTCGCAGGTGAGCTGCCCAAGCTCGTCATGGCTTATCTGGCGCGCCCGGTATGCGTAGTCGCCCGCCGACATTCTTCTGGTCGCCTTGGTGAGCAGACGGATGGGCTTTGTCAGAAGCGACGCAATCAGGTGCATGATCACCGTGCCAATCAGCAGGATGGCAAGCGTCACCCGCCTGTAAAGCGAAAATCCCATCGCACGCTCCGTAAAGACATCCGAGACATCCTTCAGGGTTTCCAGATAGAGAATCCTGTCAAGCGCACTGACAGCCGCACAGGTATGGACATAATAGCCGCCATTTACATGAATGATGCGGTAGGATTTTGTGTCGGGCTCTATCTGCTGCAAAAGCTGCTCGTCCGCCCCAAATCCGTCGCTTATGTGCAGCACCTTTTTCTGCTCATCGGCAATCCGAATCAGGCGGTTGGCGCCGCGCCCGCCACGCTCAAGGTTCAGTGCGATTTCCTCGACCGTCCTGTCCGGAAGCACACTGTACTTCGCCGGCACATTGAGCGCTGCCGTCTCAAAGGCAAAGCCCAGAATGCTGCTCTCGTCGCCTGCCTGTCCCACTTCCCGCTCAAGGGAGGTCTCAAACACATAGTTTACAAAAAAGAATCCGCTCAGACCAAGCGCCAGCGCCATGACGACCATTGTCGATAAAAGTAATTTCAGTGAAATTTTCATTTGATTCCCTCTGCGTTACTGTTCACTCCGTTCCGGTAACCCCTCTGCTGCCTAATCCGACACTTCCAGCCGGTAGCCTACCTTGTAGACCGCCACGAGACTGTGCTCCCATCCAAGCTTCCTGCGCAGGCGCTGGACATGCAGGTCCAGCGTTCGGCTGTCCGCAAAGTACTCACCCTCCCACACTTTTTCATACAGGGTCTCGCGGAACAGCGCCACATTTTTATTCCGCATGAAAAGAACGAGCAGCCCGAATTCCTTGTTGGTCAGCTCGACCGGCTTGTCCCCTTTCGTCACGCGGTGTGCCTCCACGTCCACAACAACATCCCCGGCAAAAAGCCGCTGCTCGGTCTTGTTGTACCGCCTTAAGACTGCCTCCACCCGCGCGACGAGCTCCACCACGTCAAACGGCTTGACCAGGTAATCATCAGCGCCGAGTTTTAACCCTTTTACCCGGTTTTTCACCTCGTATTTTGCCGTGATGAAGATGACAGGAATCCCCAGCGGGCGTATATACTCCATGACATCATAGCCGTCCGCCCCAGGAAGCATGATGTCCAGAAGCACCAGGTCAAACGACTCCTTTTCTATCAGGTCAATCGCCTTTAACCCATCCTGCACGCTCGTACAATGGTATCCTGCCGAAGACAGGTTTAAATCAATCAAATCACATATCGGTTTCTCATCATCCACAATCAATATTCTAATCATCGTCCGTTTTCCACCCCCAATAAGCCCTGGCTTTCTCCACAAGTGTCTGCATCGTGTCCTCCTCGCTGCACTGGTATTTCCCCTTGATCTCCGTATCCGCCGAAAACCCGCCGGTCCGCTGATAATAGATGCTGTAGTCACTGGCAACCGCAAGCTTATGGTTTTCATCCTCATAGCTGTACTTTGCGAACACAATGATATCTTTGAGTCCGTCACCGTCAATGTCACGACAGTTGATTCCCTTTAACGCATACAGGTTGTCATAGTCGCCCATGGGCTGCAGCGCGGACACGATATCGCCCTGCTCATTGACGAGGTATATCATAAACACGTCATAGTCCGCAATGCGGTATGTCCCCGGAACGACCTGTAGTTTTCCCAGTTTTCCGAAAGTCCTTGTATGGCATTGTTCCGTAATAATCTTGAAACCGTGCTGCAGCAGTTCCTTCAATGTGACAGCCGTGTACAAAAATTCCGTGGAATTGCCGTCCCTGACAAATGCAGTGATGGAATCCGTATTCTGATTCATGCCAAAACGGTTTATTTTGTCCGAAATACGGTAATCCCTGTAAAAAATAAGTCCTTCCGTGTCCTGAAACAGGACATCCCCTATCCGGTATTTCTTTCCGTCACCGACATCGCAGGTGGTTATCAGTATGATGTCTGTCAGCTTATCGCCATTCAGATCCTGAAATGCCACGGAGACCATCTCCTGCGCGGGCTGCTGCATTTGTCCGATCACACAGCTGTTTGTTTCAAGGTGATCCGACTTATACAGGATGGTGCCGTCCCCATCCACAAAAAAAAGTGCCAGGCGATTGTACATCTTATCATATGCAGGAATCATAAGCATTGGCGCTTCCATATTCATTTTTAAGTCCTTTATGTCAGCATCCGGCTGGGCCTTCATCTGCCTGACCAGTTCGGTTTCCATTTCCTTTTGCATGTCAATTTCATACTGTACCGGAAATATATGGATGTCCACTATTTCGAAACCATTTTCCGTGATGTCTTCCCTGTGTTCGACCGCGTCAAAGCGTGCATTGTACTCCTCATATAAAACACGGACATTTTCCGTGTTTCCGGCCGCCCGCGTAATCCCTGCGGGCAGCCATGGCACAAGCATCAGGGCAGCACAAATCCCTGCAAAGAATCCGGCTTTTTGCCGCATTTTCCTGTTCGGTAAAATCATAAATCCTGCCTTGCCTTTCTCAATTCTTTCTATAATTTTATCACCGACAGGCTGATTTTTCAAACGCTTTTCTCACACCCCGACATTTTTTCGGTACACTGCGACCGAAAGGATATAGCACAGTGCAAATACTCCCAGTACCACCAGCATACTTACAAGATAAATCGAAAACAAATTCGTATACATCATCCTGCCGAGTGCATTCACGGAAAAATATGCCGAGACAGTCATCACCACAAAGGGCAGCATGTATGCGCCCAGCAGCTCCTTCGCGACGGATGCCGCAAGCGTCCGCGACGAAAAGCCGATTTTTTTCAGGACAAGATACCGCTCCTTCTCCTCAAACGCATCATTGTAGAGCTTCATGAACATGATACAGCCGCCCGCGACAATAAATACCAGAAACATGAAGACGCAGAGCGCATGGAGCACCTTGATCCACTCAAGGTCATTGTCAAATGGGTTCACTGCCACGCGCGCCGTATAGTTTTCATCCGTGTTGCTAATCAGCACATCGATAGCGGCGCGCGCCCGCTCAAAATCCGTGTCGTCCGCAATCTTGTAATTGTGGATATACAGGGTTTGGCTTTTCTGCCGCAGGCGTTCATAGGCAGTGTCCGAGACAATGTAAAAACATCCCATCTGTTTCTGCATATAACCGACATAGGGCTGTCTTATGACTTCCGTCTCCTGAAAAATTTCATCACCGAGTGTCACAGGAATCTGCCTGTTCCCCATAATCAGCGATAGCAGCATCTGATGTGACAGGTAAAACGTCTCATTGTCGGCAGGCTCACGCACAATGGGCGCCAGTCCGCCTTCCTGCGCGGCGCGCTTCACATCTGAGTACGCCACGACAAGGTGCTCCCTGTCCACGCTCAATGCCTCAAGCGAGGTCTGGCAGGCAATATCCGCCTTGCCCCGAATCAGCCGCTCCGCCTGTTCTCCGAGATTTGGCTGGTTGGTCAGCAGCTGGAACGTGTACTGGTTATCAAAGAGAATCATGTTGTTATACCGCTCCCGCATTGCAAAGCCTGTCGCAAGCGCGGTCGCCGAGCAGATGCCGATAATGCAGACCATCGCATAGGTACGGTAATTTTTCCGCATACGGAAAATTGTCTGGTTCACCCACAGGCAGCGCTGACCACTGTACAGAAATGACTTCCGTCCTGCGAGCGTCTGAAAGACCAGCGGAATCAGGCCGCCAAACAGCAGGTAGACACCGACAATGACAAGCACCACCGCAAGCAGGGCATTTGCCAGCATATCCTGATTGGTGCCCTTATTCGCAAGAACATACCCTGCCGCCAGCACCAGGATGCCAAGCACAGCCTTTACTATGAATACCTGGCTTTTCCTGTGCACGTACTCGTTCTGCCGCGCCGCTGAAATCATGGAAAGCACGCTGCTGCGGACAATATTCCAATATCCCTTGAGTGCAAAAATCAGATACACGGTCAGAAAGGACACCGCCGTAAACACGACAGGCTTATAGGAAACCCCAAACCGGACATCAATCTCGGTGTCAGAGACAGCGCCCATAACCAGCTGGAACAAACCTGCAAACAGCACCCCGAAGCCAACGCCCGCAAGCAGCGCAGTGATTCCGACAAAGCTAATCTCAATCATGTAGAGGCTGCCGATTTTGCGGTTCGACATGCCCATGAAAATATAGATGCCAATCTCCCGCTTGCGTCTTGTCAGGAAGACGTTCGTCGCATACCACACAAAAAAGAACAAAAAACACACAAGCACGACGCTCACCGTCTGAATCAGCATGTCAATATACTGCTTGTTGCGCTGCCCCAGTACCGCAAACGCCTCCGAGTAGATGATATTCTGGAAATTATACAGAACCAGTATCGAAAAAGAAAGTGAAAGCACCAGCGACAGGTAGCTCTTAAAACCGTTCCGGAAATTAATAAAAGAAAAACGCAGCATTCTCATGAGAAATCACCTCCTATGGAAGTCTGCAGGTCTATGATCCTGTTATAAAATTCCTTCCTGTCGCTTCCCCTGCCAATGCGGCACTTCATCATGCCATCACTCAGCAGGTATACGTCCTTCGCATACGAGGCGCTGTGCGGGTCATGCGTCACCATCAGGATTGTCGCCTGCCCGCTCTCGTTGACCCTTCGCAGGCAGTGCAGCAAGTCCTTTCCCGCCTTGGAATCCAAGGCGCCTGTCGGCTCATCGGCAAAGATAATCTCGGGATTGGTGATGAGCGCCCTGCACACTGCCCCTCTCTGCTTCTGCCCGCCCGAGAGCTGGTACGGATATTTGCGAAGCTGCTCCTCGATGCCAAACGCCGCCGAAAGCTCCCGGATACGCTCCAGAATCTGCCGTGCCGGCACGCCGTCGAGCGCGAGCGGCAGCGCGATGTTGTCCTGCAAGGTCATGGTATCCAGCAGGTTGTAATCCTGGAATACAAAGCCGATTTTGTCCTTCCGGAGCTTTGCAAGCTCTTTGTTTGAAATCCGCGTCACGTCTTTTCCGTCGAGCATGACCGTGCCCTGCGTCGGCTTGTCGATGGTGGAAAGGATATTGAGCAGTGTCGTCTTGCCAGAGCCTGACGGTCCCATGATGGCGATAAAGTCATCCTTGTAAATTGTCAGGTCAATGCCCTTTAGCACTGTCGTCTGAAAATCCTTTGCGCCATAGCTTTTGACTAAGTTTTTGATTTCTACTACCTTTTTGTCGTTCATATGATGTGTCTGACCTCCTCCTGATTGTGTTTTCTCTTTTCAGATTTTCCTTACGGTTTTTATTGTAAAATATTTTTTATTAAAAATCCTTACATTCGCCTTACAATTGTTACTGTTTACTCCGTTCCAGTAACAGGTAAAAATCCATGCAAAATTTGCTTCGAAATGGATTTTTACTTGCAGACGAAACGTTTTCGCACCAGTAACTTACAATTCACACAGCACATTGATAATTAAATAAAGGCTTTACACCCTTCCACGAATCCGCTATAATGAATATAACAATTATGCGATTGTGCGCATCAACTTATACTGAGCGGTCAGTCTTTTCGACCGCCAGTATAACAACTGTATTAATTAAAAAGGCGGTGGAAGGATGGTAATTGACGAAATGAACAACGCTGAAATAATGAAAAATGCCATTGAAGATTTTGAAAAAGTTCAAAGATGCATGATACTGGCAAAAGAAGAAAATGCAACAAAAACTTATGCTGAGCTAAAGAGACAATATATTGTATTAAAAGCCCTATTAAGCAGTTTAGGTGTGAATCTCACTGAACTAGACAAAATCAAAGAATAACAACCAAATTATACCATTTCACGAACCTTGTTACATGTGCAAAATCCTGATGCCAAACCGCGTATACTCCCCATAGCGGCTCTCGGCGGTCAGCTTGTGTTCCAGTCTTTTTGCGATTTTATCTGCCATATACAGCCCCATTCCGGTGGACTTGTATCTGCCGTTGTGGTAGTTGCTGCCTGTGTAGCCCTTTTCGAAGATACGGCGCAGGTCGCACTCCTGTATGCCCTCCCCATTATCCTCTATATAAAGCCACAGATATGATTCTTCCGCGGCCTGTTCTGTCCAGAACCGGATGCAGTGACTGGCGCCGGGCTTTGCATACTTGACGGCATTGTTGATAATCTGGTCTAAAATGTAGGTCAGCCAGACTTCATCCGTATAGACTGTCACGTCCTCAACGGACAGGTCCATCCGGAATTTTTTCTGAACCAGAAAGAACTGGTTGTTTTTAATCGAAGCCCGGACACACGCTGCCAGTGAAACCTTCCTGACCTGGAGGTCAAACAGCGGGCTTTGCAGCCGGCAGCCCTGCATCATCATGCTCATCTGCCAGTTCATCCGCTCGAGCTGCTCCCGCAAATCAGTGCGGGTGTCCGCATCCTTTATTTTCTCCGCGATGAGAAACGCCGCTGCGAGCGGTATCTTGAATTCATGGCACCACTTTGCCACATAGTCCTGCAGCTCGCAGTTCTCCCCAAACCTTTCCTGGATGCGCTGTTCCATAACCTGCATGTCATGCGCAAAGACTGCGCTGTCCTCCGGTCTGCCAAGCACCTCATAAATGAGTTCCTTTTCCTGCAAAAAGGCAGCTTTGCGGCGCTCCCTTTCCCAGAACGCAAAAAAAGCCATACCCTCCGCAATTGCCTGAAGCACCAGCAAAAGCACGTCAAGATACAGCAGATAACTGATTTGCGCCGTCCGCATCAAAAAAACAAAATACAGGTTGAAGCCGAGCATGATGATGCTGCGAGCCAGATAGTCCTTCCATTTTCTTTTCAGCCACCGAACGACTGCCATTTTGTATTCATCCTCCGTTTTCCATATTCTGTTTTGTTTACATCCGTTTATCATTTCACAGGACTCCGCTGTCCATGCCACAGTTTCTTATTTCACAAAATAGCCCTGTCCCTTTTTTGTAAAAATGACTTCCTCGCCGCACACGGACTTGAGCTTGGTGCGCAGTCTGCTGATAATAGTGGTGAGCGCGGCATCCGTGACATACTCATCCGTGTTCCACAGTGCCATCATCAGCTCGTCGCGCGTCACGACGTCCGGTCTGTTCTCGACCAGCCGCGCGAGCAGCCGCCGCTCCGATTTTGTGAGGTCTACTTCCTCATCTGTTTCTGCCTTTTCACCAGTCATATCGGACATGCTGCTTTTATCCGCGGCTGCGCTGCGTGTATGATACAGACTCTGTACTGCGCTGTCAAAGCACAGCCCTGCATTCAGGAAAATTCGCTCATGCACCTTGTACTCGTAAGTCCGCCGGAGCATTGCCTCGATTTTTGCCTTCAGGAGCTCCATACGGAACGGTTTTTCCACATAATCATCACCGCCCTGCGCGATTGCCATGATTTTATCCTTGTCATCGCTGCGGCTGCTGATGTAGATGACGGGCACTTTTGAAATCTGCCTGAGCCGGCTGCACCAGTAAAATCCGTCATGGCAGGGAAGGTTAATGTCCATCAGGACAAGCTGTGGTCTTTTTTCCATAAATTCCTGCAAAATATCATCAAACCGCTCTGCCATGACCGCCTCATACTGCCACTTTTCAAGGAACCCGCCAAGCTCCCTCGCAAGCGCGGCATCGTCCTCAATAATCATAATCCTTAACCCTGTGTCCATTGTGGCGTTCTCCATTCATTTTGACCCATTGATACCTGTTCTTTCCTTATATTATAGCCTGCCAAAGGAAATCTGAAAACTGAAAACGCCAATGTTACAAAAATGTAAGAAACTTTCCCATAAGCATTATCTGAACTTTACGGCAGTGCCATATGCCATGACCTCCGCGGCGCCCTGCATGACTGCCGCTGACGCGTAGCGGATATTGACAATCGCGTCAGCGCCGAGCTTTTCAGCCTCCTCGACCATGCGCTTTGTCGCGAGTGCACGCGCCTCGTTCATCATCTCCGTGTAGGCTGTCAGCTCGCCGCCCACCAATGTCTTAAAACTCTGTGTGATGTCCTTTCCGACATTTTTCGACTGAATGGTACTCCCTTTCACCATTCCCAGCATTTCCAGTTCTTTTCCGCTAATGTAATCAGTATTGACTAAGATCATCTTCTTCTCCTCCCTGAATCTCTTTTATTCTGCTTATCAGCACACCGAGCATCACTGCCGCCAAAATCAATGGCACCACTATCATGAGTATCTTAATAGCTGTCGGGATGCCGGGTACTGCCATAAAAACTGCTGCCATTCCAATATAGTAAACAATTATAATAGAAGCAATCACAATTGGCGCAGCCATTTTCTTCCAATGTTTCACCTGCATCACGCCCCTTTCTTTTTTATTGCACGCCTGCGATGCCAACACGTTTTCTTCATGCACTCTTTTTCATTCCCCTTCTCAAATCTCAATTTCCAGCGGCCTGTCGATTTCATCGGAAACATACTTCCCATTTTTCTTCCGCTGCCGGACACACTCTGTCAGCAGGTACTCTATCTGCCCATTGACAGAGCGGAAATCATCTTCCGCCCACGCGGCAATTGCCTCATACAGCTTTGACGACAGCCTGAGCGGGACTTGTTTTTTTCCAGAATCACCCATAACATCATTCCCTTTTTGCCATTTCGGAACACAGCCCCTGTGCTTTTCTGCACCTGACACTGTTTCCTACAGGTCTTTAATATAAGCTGCCTGAGTTTACAATTGGCTGTGCGTCGCGGTTGCCACAGAGTACGACTAACAGGTTCGACACCATTGCCGCCTTGCGCTCCTCATCCAGCTCAACCGTGTGGTTTTCGTTCAGGCGCTCCAATGCCATCTCAACCATGCCGACCGCGCCGTCCACAATCATTTTCCGGGCGTCAATAATCGCCGATGCCTGCTGCCGCTGAAGCATCACTGCCGCAATTTCCGGCGCATAGGCAAGATATGTAATGCGCGCCTCAACAACCTCGATTCCTGCCTCCTCAACCCTCTTTTGTATCTCGTCACGGATTCTGCCCGCGACAATCTCGCTTGAGCCGCGCAGGCTTCCCTCGTCCGACACCCCGTCCCCGGTCGTATCGACATTTGGAGCCACGTCATAGGGATAGATGCGCACGATGTCGCGCAGCGCGCTGTCGCACTGCAATGACAGGAACTCCTTGTAATTGTCCACGTTGAACACTGCCTTTGCTGTGTCCACGACCTTCCATGTGACGGCAATCCCTATCTCAATCGGGTTACCAAGACAGTCATTAATCTTCTGTTTGTTGTTGTTCAGTGTCATAATTTTCAGTGAAATCTTGTTGCTTGCGGCTTCTACACCTGTACCTGCCGTCTTGTTTGCGATTGCCAGCAGCGCGGCAGAATCATTCACATCGCCGCTCTGGTTCAGCTTTGTCCGCGCCGCCGGATTGACGCTGCTACAGAACGGATTCACAAAATAAAAGCCATCCTCCTTCAATGTGCCCACATACTTGCCAAACAGCGTGAGCACCAACGCTTCCTGGGGCTTTAAGACCTTCAGCCCTGCCAGAAGTACCGTTGCCACGACAGCAATGAGACTGCCGGCCACCACGATTGAGACATAGGCATTCCGCGCGCCGAAAACAATCACCGCCAGCGAGACGGCATACAATACCAGTATGCCACACAATGCAGCCATTCCATTCTTTTTCTTTGATAATACTTTCTCTTCCATAGTGTTTCCTCCTCTATGTGTATGTTAATTGATTACTTTTGATATTATTATGATATCATTTGGAAATTGTTTTGTCAACAAGTAAATTTCATGTTCTTATTTGCTTTACACCTTTGGGCAAATCTGTTATGATAAAAACGTAACATTTCATACCAGTTATCCATAAAGGCAGGTGATGGCATGCCGAGCAATGCGGAAATCGCAAAGGACACCCTTGAACAGTTCAAAAAAATTCAACGATATATGACAATTGCCAGAAAGGAAAATGCAACGGAGACATATACAGAATTGAAATCCGAATACCTTTCTTTAAAGGCACTGTTAAATGTTATCGGTGTCAATTTAATTGATATTGACATTATCAAGGAATAGTCAGCAGACCAACGCAATAAAAAATGTATTCCGCCATGAGAAAACACTCATCTCGGAATACATTTTTATTTATTTCTATCATTTCCCCGCATAGGCAGCAAGCGCGCCAAATATTTTCTCCATGTCAAAGGGTTTGGTCAGATGGTCATTCATACCTGCCTCCCTTGTCTGGCGGATGTCCTCCTCAAAGTCATTCGCGGTCAGCGCCAGAATCGGTATCGTGCGTGCGTCTGCGCGTTCCATCGCCCGGATGATTCTCGTCGCTTCCAGGCCACCCATGACGGGCATATGCACATCCATCAGAATCACGTCAAACGTCCCCTGCGCACTGTCCCGGAACAGCCCGACCGCAGCCTGCCCGTTCCCCGCCGTGGTGACCAGCAGACCACGCTCCCTTAAAACCTCCGTGACGATTTCGAGGTTCAGTTCATTGTCCTCGACGACCAAAACCTTCATTCCAGCAAGGAGGTCTGACACATTTTTTGACAGCTCTCTTTCTCTTTCCATATCAGCGCCTCATCCTATATCCCATTTATTACGTTTTTTCATACGCTTATTATCACGCATTCTGTTTTCCCTGTGCATGTCGACCGCAGTAATCTGATGATTATCATACGTTGTATAGTAATAAATTCCTCTGTCCGTGTTACAGCACGACGTATAAAGCGTAATCTCGCACTTGCCGTCACCCAACACACAACATCCCCGCTGCTGATCCACGGCACCCAAAATAGCGCACATAATCCATCTCTCCATTCTCCAACTCAAGCACTGTGCCCGCTTCAAAACAATAGCTCCCATGGCGCGGAACACCTCTGTATTTATTATACTTGCTTTTCAGCGTAATATCAATGATGGAGCAGGATATTTTTGTCAAAATCAGGCACTCACCTGCATGGGGGTGTCGGTCATGACAAGGATGTCATCGACCTTCACGCCGAGCACTGCTGCCAGCACGACCAGGTTGTCGATTGTCGGCAGCGCAGTTCCGTGCTGCCACTTGTACAGTGCCTGCGGTGTGGAAAAGCCGAAGACATCCTGCAGCTGCCGCACGGACAGCCCTGCCCGAATCCGCAGCTCCGTGATGTGCTGACCCGTCTTTATCATGTCGATTGTCGGTATTGTGACCATTTTTGTTCCTCCTGTTCCGGCATCTGCCAGCACAGGAGGACTTTTTTGTCCTGCACTAATCGGATGCCTTAAAATTATAAATTGGTTTCATAATGTCAATGACGTCCACGGATTCCCTGATGACGTCGATAATGTCCGCAAGCGATTTGTATGCCATTGGTGCCTCATCAAGTGTCGCCTCGTTGACAGAAGTGGTGTAAATGCCCTCCATCATCCTGCGGTAGTCCTCCATGGACAGATTTTCTTTTGCCTTGGTGCGTGACATCAGCCGTCCGGCTCCGTGGGGCGCGGAGTAGTTCCACTCCGGGTTGCCCCTGCCGACGGCAAGCACGCTGCCGTCCCTCATGTTAATCGGAATTAACACTTTCTCGCCCTTATGGGCGGCGATTGCTCCCTTTCGCAGAATCATCTCGTCGGTGTCAATGTAGTTGTGGATTGTATGAAATGCGTCCGTGCCTGTCATTCCAGTCTTTTCCAGAATCACCTCTGCCATCTTCTCACGGTTTCGTCTCGCAAACTGCTGGCAGAGCTCCACGTCATGCAGATAATCCTCAAGAAACGTTCCGTACAGGTAGCGCAAGTCCTCCGGAATCAGGCAGTCCCTGTGCTCCCACTTGAGTTCCTTCAGCGCCTTCTGGATTTCCTTCCTGCGCCCTGCCGCCTTGTACGCCACAATCAGGGCATCCCTTTTCTTAAAATATTCTTCCTTGCCTGTGTGCAGCTCGATTGCCAGCTGCTGGTAGAATTCCGCAACCTGCTTCCCGAGATTTCTGCTGCCGGAATGAATCACGAGATATTTCGTCCCGTCCCGTGCCACATCCACCTCAATAAAATGGTTTCCGCCGCCCAGTGTCCCAAGGCTGCGCTCGAGACGTTTTGCATCCTTTAAGTTCCTGTAGCAGCGAAGCTGCAGCAAATCAAAACGCTCCTGCCTGCCTGCCCACACATTCATCCCCGATGGGATAAAGTGCGCCGCCGCATCCATTTTCCCGAAATCAATATCGTCCTTTCCGAGGTTCACCGTGTACATGCCGCAGCCGATATCCACGCCGACAATATTGGGCACTGCCTTGTCGGTGATTGTCATGGTCGTCCCGATGGTACACCCCTTTCCTGCATGGACGTCAGGCATGATGCGGATTCTGCTTCCCTGCGTGAACCCGTAATCACACATCCTGCGAATCTGCTCGACCGCTTCCTCCTCCACGACTTTTGCGTAGCAGAGCGCCGTGTTTACTTTTCCCTTGATTTCCAATATATTGTTCTCCAACATCTTTCCTCCTCCTGATATATAAGGAACCGTTCATAAATTCCAAAAACAAAAAGAAAACCACCTACCTTGTTCATGGGACTTTCTCCATACAAGATAAGCGGTCAAAACCATAAATATGATACTCCATGCCTTTTTGTGGTGCATTTTACACAACAAGCCTGATACCGGCATGACTCAACCAACTTTTTTGCCTCTTATATGGACATGCAAAAGATAGACTCTGTTTTGAATCCAGCGCCTGTTCAAATGCTTTGCTAATTGGGTAATGTAATCCGTTGATTGATATTGTCCTGTTCATCGTCGTTTCCTTTCCGGCATCCTGTCGGCATGCCTTTTTTTGCTTTTACAATACTATAGCATACCTTGGGGGAAATGTCATTATACTTGTGGTATAAAATCCCAGCGGATTATACTAGAGCGTGTTTCCCATCAGTTTCCCCAGTTTCACTTTGATTATCCGTCTCACGGACTCATCAATGCGCTCCTCGGAAATCTCGCCGTTCTGTACGGCATTCCGGACACCCTGCACTGCCAGATGGAAGTCCTCCGGCATCAGTATCATGTCCACACCCGCCTTGACTGCCGCTACCGCGGCTTCGTCGCTGGAATAGTTTTGGGTAACCGCCCCCATGTTCATGGCATCCGTGACAATGATGCCATCATAGCCCAAATCCCCGCGCAGGATTTCGCCTGTCATTCTGTAAGACAATGTACAGGGTACATTGTCCCTCGTAATGTTTGGCACTGCTATATGGGAAACCATCACACAGTCAATGCCAGCTTCCCTGGCACCGGCAAACGGCAGCAGCTCTGCCTGCATCAGTTCCTCGTAGGTTTTATCCGTGTACGCAAAACCTTCGTGCGTGTCTGCCTCAGTGGCGCCGTGCCCCGGAAAATGTTTGAACGTACTCAATACCCCATTCTCATGCAGCCCGTCAGAATAGGCGCGGGCATATTGCAGCACGGTCTGTGCGTCGCTTCCAAAAGAGCGGTTTCCAATCACTGTGTTTTTATTGTTCGTGAGCACATCCGCATCAGGTGCGAAATCCAGGTTAAACCCCAGCTCCCTTAAATATCTGCCGACCTTGCTCCCTGCCTCATGTGCCGCCTCCCTTGATGCAATGTTTCCCATCGGTCCTACCTTTGGCACATCAAAGCCCTTATTGTTTCCAATGCGCGCAACCCTTCCGCCCTCCTCATCCACACACAGAAACAACGGCAGACCCTGTATTTCCAGGGAAAACTCCTGCGTGCAGCGCAGCATCTCCTTTGTCTGCCCGGCGTCTGTCAGGTTCTTGGAAAAGTAGACCAGTCCGCCAACCGGATATAATTGCATGCCGGCACGCATCGCGCCGTCAGCTGTTGTTACATTTGCACCATCCGTCAGGGACTCCGGCGTCACAATGAACATATGCGCAATCTTTTGCTCCAAGGACATTGCCGCCAGCAGCTCCTCTTCCTGCTTCTCAAGCAACACCTCATTCACAGCATCCTGTGCAATATCCGTCCCATTTTTTGTGTCCCCTGTCCGATTCCCCAGACAAAACCCGCATACTGCAAGCATGAGAAACGGTATCAGGACAAAAAGCACCAAACCATGCCTCATTTTGTCATGCATCACAAACGCCTCACTCCACATATTTATTCATATCTATGCCCTGTCTGCCCGATGCATTCCTGCACATGGCACCTGTCATTTTACAAACTGTTTCAGCACGGAAATGAAAATATCCATATTCAGCGGTTTTGAAATGTGGGCATTCATTCCGTTCTTCAGTGCCGCTTCCTTGTCTTCCTCCAATGCGTTGGCTGTCATGGCGATAATCGGCAGATCCCTGACATCCTTTCTCGGCATGCTCCGGATGGTTCTTGTGGCTTCATAGCCATTCATAATCGGCATCTGTACATCCATCAAAACGACATCATAGTAGTTTTCCTCTGAATTCTCCACCATTGCAACCGCATCTGTTCCGTCCGGCGCTGATTCAACGACAAATCCCGCCTCTTCCAGTATCACCTGCGCGATTTCACGGTTTAGCTCAATATCCTCCACAAGCAGGACACGCTTCCCACTGAAATCTGCCAGTGTCCACGCAGCCGCCTCATCCTCATTGTCAACCAGGTTGTTTGCAGCAAGCAGCGCAGATTTTAAGTCAGACATAAAGAGCGGTTTTGCACAGAATGCGGTGACGCCCGCAGCCAGCGCCTCCTCCTCAATATCCGTCCAGTCATATGCTGTCAGGATGATAATCGGCGCGTCATTTCCCACTACGCTGCGAATCTTTCTTGCCGTTTCAATGCCGCTTGTTTCCGGCATCTGCCAGTCGATAATGTACGTATGGTAGGCGTCCCCTTCCTCATATGCCATCTGTGCGCGGTAAACCGC
This sequence comes from uncultured Lachnospiraceae bacterium, assembly GCA_949066965.1. GTDB lineage: Bacteria > Bacillota > Clostridia > Lachnospirales > Lachnospiraceae > COE1. The sequence continues at coordinate 53,855 of CARTDA010000015.1, read as the reverse complement.
TTCCCTGCCGGATGTCGTCCACTCCGAACGCATTCCAATCTGTTTGAGCATTTTGCTCACGCTGTCGCAGACATGGAAGTCATCATCCACCACAAGCGCACGCAGGCCGTCAAGCTCCTTAATCTGTTCCGCATTTTTTTCAACATCCTGTAGCTTCAGGGATATCTCCACGGTAAAGGTACTGCCTTTGCCGACCTCGCTGTCAACATGAATCTCGCCACCCATCATCTCTACTATATTCTTTGTGATTGCCATTCCAAGACCGGTTCCCTGAATTCCCGACTGTGTCACTGTCGACTCACGTTCGAACGGTTCAAATATATGGTTCACAAACTCCTTGGACATACCGATGCCGTTGTCCTTGATAATAAAAATGTAATCACCGTATCCGTGACGGAACGTTGTCTTCTGCATAATCCGGAATGCAATGCTCCCGCCCGCCGGCGTATATTTAACCGCGTTGCTCAGGAGATTGATAAATACCTGGTTGAGCTTAAGTGAATCTGCCACCACATCTTCGTTTACAATCTCAAAGGTGTCAATAAACAGCTCCAGCTGCTTTGCCTTAACCTGCGGCTGGATAATATTGACAAGGTTGTGCATCAGTTCGGAAATATTGCAGTCCTGCTCCTTAATCTGCACTTTTCCGCTCTCTATCCGGCTCATGTCAAGGATGTCATTAATCAGGCTCAGGAGATGGTTGCTCGAGGACAGGACCTTCTGCAGGCAGTCCCTGACCTGATCCTTGTTGTCAATGTGGCTTACCGCAATCGTTGTAAACCCGATAATCGCGTTCATCGGTGTCCGGATGTCATGGGACATATTTGACAGGAATGTCGTTTTTGCCCTGTTTGCATGCTGTGCCTGCATCAGTGCATCCTGCAAGGCCTGTGTCTGTTCACGCTGTTTTCTGACGCTCTCCGTAACCTCTTTTATCACCACCATGACCATCGTGTCGCCTGTCGTGTCATCCTGCGTCATAAGAAATGACTGGCGGACACAAATTTCACGCTCGTCAAGATCCCTGCACCAGTACTCGGCGCTCACTTCCGACTCGCCCCGCCCAAAGCATTCCCTCAGATATGCCACATTGACTGTCGTGTCATAGTTCTCCAGTGATTCCTTTGATACATGTTTTCTGCACTGCGCAAACCACCCGGATGCTTCACACGGTGCCTTCAGGGCTGCCATATCCAGCAAACGTATCTGCTCATCATCCTGGCTGAATTGGATATCCTGCTCTATCATATCCTTTGTGAGATTGAACTCAAAGGTACAGATTGCGTTGGATGTAATTGCAATCTGATACTGGCGCTCTTTACGGCTGGCAAGAGAAATCTGTGCCTGTATCATCAGCTCCTTTTCCTTTACCTCCGTGATATTCTGGCGGATAATCAGCGCTTTCACCGCCTTTCCATCCTTCCTTTCCAGGCAGATGATGTTCATATGCTCCCACTCTTCCTGCCCATTCCGCATCACATGGCGCTCAAGCCGCATATCGCTGTGTTCTGACAACGCACTGATAACGGATTCCCTTTCAATCAGGCGCAAAAACTCCTCACGCTCATCCTTATCCGTTAAAATGTCACTCATATATGCCGCAAGCTCCTCATACTGTCCCTGGGTATTCAGTGTGCTGTCCTCTGCGCTTGTTCCGGCAAGATATTGGTATGTATCCGCCTCAAAATCGACCAGCGCAAAGCGCGAAAACAGCGTCATGACACCCTTGATAATATATCCCATCTCACGGTTTTCATGTTCAAGCAGCTTTTTCTCCTGTCCCGCACGAACTACAAGCGTGATAATATAGATGACAAACAATCCAATCAGCATCATTTCCAGCTGGATTCCGATCATGTTTTCGTCCTTTATCATGCGCTGTGTGACACTTTTGGGAAATGTCTGCACCAGGACAAAATCGTTATCTGCAAGGTTCATTACACAGATATTGTCAGTCCTGCTTCCAGGACCGCAGATAAAGGAGCCTTCCCCCCCATGCATAAAAATTCCCCTTGAATCACTGGCAGCATTGCCGTCAATCACATTATCTGATTCCAGCATATCAATCAGGTTATTTTTATATATATTTTCACCGGAACTTGCAATCGCCCTCCCATCGGGCATGCACAGGTACACATCTGCCGCCTCGCCAAAATAAGTGGTTGTCAGCATGTTTTTAAGATACTCCTCCGCAAGGAAGGAACCCCGCAGCACGCCGATGATTTTTCCGTTATACCGGACAGGTGCATAGAAGCTGACCATTGTCTCGTTAAAGAAATAAGAGTCGAATATAACCGCGATACCGCTCTCCCCCCTCATTCCATTCAGGTAATAATCGCGTTCCGCTGCATTTGATGTTCGTCCGTCAGAGGTATGGTTTATTCCGGAGGCATCAGTAAACAATACCGCGTCAAACAGCGCATTATGCTCGATATCCTTGAGCATCTGCTCATCAATATCAGGCTTATACAGCCCCTCTCCCACAAAATACGCATAGGTATCAATCAGTTCCAACGCGTTCTTCATTTCCTCATTGATGCGCGTCGATGTCTGGCGCGCTGAATCCGCTGCATAGCTCTTATTCCGCGTTTCGATGCGGCTGCTGTTTTGTGCGGTATACCAGCAAAAGATAATGATAATTGCCGCCAGAAGAAATAAAATGGAACCGATTTCCCGTACTGATTTCTTTTTTTTCATAAAATACCCCTTTTAAGAACCATTAACTTAAGAACCGTTAACAGTTCCTTACAACCTTACCTTTATTATTCCGTTTTTATATTTTAGCACGATTTGACATATTTCACAAGATATCTGTTTCTGCAATAATTTGCAAATCAAACAGGGAAGACATTCCCTTCGCGCAAAAAGCGCCACATCCTTTCGATGGGATATGGCACTTTTGTCCGCTTCATTTGATTATATTATTGCATTTTCCCGGTTATTTCCCATTCTCCTTTTCACTGTGCAGCACACTGGAAAGACGTTCCATCCCCGCCTGCATATTCTTCATTGACTTCACAATATTGTCCAGACCGGCAACCTGTTCTTCCGTCGATGCACTAATGCCTTCTGTCGTAAGCACAAAGTTTTTGGAACCGTCCTCAACGCGCTTCATCACGCCCAGAAGCTGCTCCTTTATGGCAACGATATCCTCAAGCTCTGATTTCAGCAGCTGTGTGATATCAATAACCTCCTCCGAGGATTCCAGCATGACCTTAAAGATTTTCACGGTATCGTCCAGTCTTCCGCTGGAATCATTTACCACATCGTTATTGTGGTTCATGACCTTGTGCGTCGATTCTACCGTCTCGATAATATCTTTCAAAATGGCATCTATTTTTCCGGTTGCATTTGAAGATTCATTTGAAAGGGAATTAATTTCGTCCGCGACGACCGCAAATCCCTTTCCTGCCTCCCCTGCCCTCGCAGCCTCGATGGATGCATTGAGCGCAAGAAGGTTGGTCTGCCTTGCAATTTGCCGGATGCTCTCTATAATGCCGCCAATCGCACTTGATTTGCGGGACAGCTCCTCAACGCCATCCGCCGCAGTCTGTGTTGTCCTGATGTTCTCCTCAAACCGCTCTGAGAGTGCGTCTATCACGGAAAATCCCTCATCATTTTTGTTTTTCAGATTTTTAATCGTCTCAACCGTCTGGTTCACACGTTCTTCGGATTTTACAATCTTATCATTTAACTCGCTAAAAATTGTCAGGCTGTTTTCAACCTCGCTAATCTGGGAATCAGCGCTCTCACTAATCTGCTGCGTGGAATCTGCAATTTCCTCTGTATTGCCCTCAAATTCCTGCAGGGAAGTATATATTGCTTCAGAGGACTCCTCCAGACTGTCAAACGCAGCCTGCACGTTGTGCAGCACATTCTCCGCATCCTGTCCCTGCTCTTCCACAATCTTAAAAAGGGCGATTGTGCGGTATATGATAAAACTGCACGCGGCAAAGAGCACGATGTACACAATTCCCGTAAATATCCAGCCGATAACACTGTGGAGCTTTAAAAATCCTGCCGGAAACAGAATCATCATCCCCGCATTGACCAGCACGGTCACTGTAACGCTCACACGGATTAGCTTTTGCGAATAATACGGCACCAGCAGCAATGTTGCTACAAAATAGTAATGGGTCAGGCAGACATAACTGTCACTGGTGTCCGTATTACAGACTGCGGCAGTAATAGCCCCGATAATCGGTGGAATGCAGGCATATACATATTTTGCATTCTTTCCCAGCGGCTTTTCAAGTAATTTGGTCAGGATGGCACATAAGCCGGACAGAAGGAAGATACATTCCCGTATTCCGCCGTGCAAAAAAATCATGACAAAACTGAAGCCTGAAATTGCAACGCCAAAAATGTAAATAAACATAATATTATTGATGAGTCTTTCCTCACTATTTGCTGATTGTGTCTGCATATTCTATTCTCCTTAATATTGATATAAAAACTCATTATCCACCACATTGTCCGGATGGTAATATGAAACTCCTTTAATGACAGCATTGTTTTCCATATTTATCATTTCGCCTTTCAACAATCGAAACTAACAGGCGCCTTGTTTAAGAACACATATTTATGAATGAAACAATCTTATCCCTTATCATTTCCGTATCTTCAAAAATGGCGCTGTGCCCTTTGTATGGAACCATGAGCAGCTGGCTGCCTTCTATTGCCCGCCATGTCTCGACTGCCGCCATCGGCTCGACAATGACGTCACTGCTGCCGTGCACCATAAGCGCCGGAATTTTGATTCCCCTGCTTGCTTCAAGGTTATCGTATGCATTGGAAACCATCAAATCCATATAGCCTGTCGTGTCTGCTGACTTTGTGGAAAGGAACAGCCCTTTAATGTGTGCCTTGTCCTCGTCTGCGGCATCCGGGCCGAACAGGGCATCCAGAATATCCTCTGTCCGAAACGCTTCCATCGGCATTGTCTTAAGATTGTCGACCAAAGGCGTATAATGTTTCAAATCGGCGCCGCTGCTTAGCAATACGATGCCGTCAAGCTTTAATTTCCCACGGATGGCAGTCTCACAGGTAATTGCACCGCCCATCGAATAGCCCAGCAGGATGACCTTCTCCGTGACAATATTTTGTTCCCTGAGCTGGTTAACCGAATGTTCCACATCCTCCGCAAAACCGCTTACTGCTTCCGGTTCTTTCTCATCCGACTTCCCATGACCCGTCAGGTCAAAAACAATGCAGTTGTACGCGTCGAATGCACTTGCAAATGGGTGCATCCCTCCCATGGACATGGTAGAACCATGCAGGAAAATCAACGTCGTGCTGCTTGCACAATTTCCTATCCGCTCATATGGCAGTGTTTTTTTTGAATTCATCTTGTGTTCCCCCTTCGCACCTTATGTTTTTCCTTTTATTAAGCGCATTACAGATAATATTATAGTACCATAATATTCCAGATAAAGAAAGTTTTTTCTACAAAAACGTCTTTAGAAATGTTTTTATTAAAAGGCCGGTCAGATTGCCCTGACTAAACAGGATAGATTTAGGGATAGCGCAATGATATAATCGAAATGTACACATTTCCTTATATTTCATCAAATTCCGTACAGAACTATACTATTGGCAGCGTTAAAAACCCCCCTTTTATCCAACTCTACCGTTAGTAGGTGTTCATTTTTATGCCGGATTTATATAATTTACCATAAGCAGGAGGGCTGAATGATGAATCAAGTTAAGATTGGCGCTTTTATTTCCGAACGCCGGAAAGCAAAAGGCTGGACGCAAAGCCAGTTAGCAGAAAAACTGGAAATAACCGATAAGGCTATTTCAAAATGGGAAACCGGGCGGTCCATGCCGGATTTATCTTTGTTTTTGCCTTTATGCACTCTTTTAGACGTTTCTTTAAATGAACTATTTGCGGGTGAGTGCATTGCAGAAGAAAAGCTGAAAGAGAAAGCAGATGAGGTACTTATGGACGTGATTACGAATTGGTTAGGACATGATAAATGGAAATTAAGGGAAAGTGATACAGGAAATTTATCTAATATTGCCGATATATTCAGCTTTTCAGATAAACCTTGAATCATTGGACGAATATTTTCTTTTGCAACCGACTTATTTCTGCTGAGGCAGCGGGCAAAAGAGTTTGCAAGCTATTTATTATTGGGTATGGAAAAAAAGAGATTAACCCGGCTGTTCCTGTGCGAAGTTTTGCTGATTGGCTTTTGCTGTTATATAGCAGGAGCAACAATAGGTTTTTCCATATATGGATTTTGGTACTTCCACGAACCGCTGCATGAAATGAAACATTGCGGATTCCTTTATGGAAAAAGTATGCTCTATACGTTCCTGTTTTTTTGCCTTATTGAAACAGTGTGTTCTTTTCGGTTGAAACATCGCATAGACAGGCTGCAAATAAGGGAACTGATGTATGAAGGAAAACGCAGTCAAGGCGTAAAAGAAATAGAAAGCTATAAAAAATGGGGCACTGTTTTCTTATTGTGTTTTGTCTGCCTAATTGGCTGCGTCTGAGGCATTGTTTTTTTGCCAGAAGTTTATGTTGTTTATCCCATTTCTGTTGCGGCAATACCCCTGCTTATATCTGTCTTTGCCTTTTACAAATGGGTGTTTGGTTATTTATATGCGTACAGGCAAATGAAATCCGTTCAAATCTATCAAAAAGACAGGCTATATATTGTGGCAAATGTAACATCAAATATACAAACGGCTGCTACCGTTAATGCTATTTTTTGCATATGTTTTTTATTTTCCGGATGTTCTTTCGTGACCGGACTATTGATGCTGCATCCGGAATTTCAGCTTTTTGATGCGGCTATGCAGCAGTGGATGGGAACTTCACAGATAAGTATCTGCATCGTGTTTCTGGTTATTTATTTTTCAATATTATCCTTGCAGCAGATTATAGCGGTTCGGCAAAATTCAAAAAGCAATCAGATAATGCGCTGTATGGGAAAAAGCAATAAGCAGATAGCGAGACTTGTGAATCGGCAGATAGCAATTAAACTGACCGCTCCAATGATAATGGCATTATTGATTATTTTATTCTGCATACCGTTACTGAATGGAAAAATGAACTTAATATTGCCAGCTTCTTTGAATAATATTCTGCTCAAGTTAACTGGTGCGTTTGGGGCATGTATTGTAGTTTTTTATACTTGCTATTTTGGCATTGTATGTGCCATGAGCAAACGGAATATGTATCCCTCTGATTGAAAGTGGTTACAGTAATTGGTTGAAACAGCCGGGGGCAATAGAATCGTTCCGCCATTGTAAACAGCGTGATTTCCCACGATTTACACTTTTTTCTTTTTGGGTTCTCTTTCTGGCAATTCCAGATACATTTCCTCCACCATTTTCTGCAACGCAGTCCTGTCATCCAAAATGGTTACCGTTAACATAGGTTTTGCACCCTCATATGGTGGTTCAGGTTCGCTATCCGGCATAAATTTCTTACTGGCCTCTGTAATCTTTACCATAAAACCATTGCCATAAATCCCGCCAAATATCCGCTCTTTATAGTAAAAAACGTAGCCACCCATCATGGGAATATTTCGTATATCTCCCAAATCAGACAATTGGTTCATTACATAATCTGCAAGTTCTTTGTTCTTTGACATAAATACCTCCATTCCTTTTTAATACCTGTACTCTCATCGCTACATTTTCGTTAAATTCTTCATCCTTTCCTGTCTGAATACCAGAATTATTATACAAAATTTATATAAAAACATCTTGTATATTTCCGACATCCTTGAAAGCAATGCTTCCAGCCTTGTGTATATCCGTGGAATTGTATCTCTTAAATTCCCAATAAATGCGAGCACTTCACCAACTCCGAAGCGGAATCTTTCCCATGATTTTATAATATTTTCCTTCTTCTGCGCCACAAGCTGCTCATGATAAAAGAAATTTGTGTGCAGAACAGAATGACTGGCACAATACGCCTCTATCTCTTCTGCCAGTTCATTCCAATAGCCTTTATTTCCTTCCACATATATTTGTTTATACAAATCAGTATATTGGGGATATTTTTCATTTATATACCCAAGTATCCAAGCCTTATATCCCCCTCTAAGATTCAGATTTTCAAACCAATACTCATCAACAAACAGCCTGCTTTTTTCTATAATTTTCTTATAATCTGTTATTGCCGGAAATATTGGTGACATGAATAACACCGTATGAATTCCGTTTTCATGCAATACTTTAAGCGTCTTCATGCGGACCTCAATACTGCTTGCTTTATCCATATCATCCTTAAAACTTTCATCCAACGTATTAACAGACACAGCTACCGATATATCCTTAAATTGCTTTAGCAATTCCACATCCCTCAAAATCAGTGATGACTTTGTTGAAATACTAACTGTACAATCCACATCCGTGAGCTGCTTTAATATACTTTGCGTTATACAATATTTTTCCTTACAGGGATTATAACAATCTGTAACAGATGCAAGAAAAACCGTCTTCCCCTTTAATTTCTTTTTGCTTATCGGTTTTGAACATCTTTTGACGTCTATAAATGTACCCCATTCTTCCTTGTGCCCTGTAAATCTTTTCATAAAGCTGGCATAACAGTATTTACATCCATGGGGGCAGCCCACATACGGATTAATAACATAATCACTGGCAGGGAGATTGGATTTTGTCAGATAATCCTTTACCTCGATTTCCTTTTCAATTATATTCATTGTCGAATAGTTCCTCCATGAAAATAGCAATCATATATTTTTTCATTCATGTAAAATATTTCTTCATATCCCTGAAACCATACAAACCCGCCATCTGCTTTGCAGTGATAATGGTAATCCCCTTTTGTATAAATCTCCGGACCACGAAATGGCAAATTTGCCGGAACTTCCATAAGCACCTCTTTCAAGAAATCGCCACTAAAATTTTCTCCTATCACACGTCCTGCATAGTTCATACTCCAAACCGGCTTTTCATGTAGCCATACCGCTTCCTCACCGGCAAAACATTCTCCACCCAAATAGGAGTCAAGATAGGTAAACCCATTTTTGTCTTCATAACGATAATCCTGAGAATTCATTCTACACGATTCAGCTTTATTATTTGCCGCTGCATAGGTATTCTTTTTTGCCATAAGAAGAAAATCAATAATTCTATTGATATCTATACTGGCATTCCTACACAAAGAAATATTGCATTCATCGTCTTCTTTCACCATTCGGTCTATGCTTATTCCATAAAGATTGCTCAGCGAAATCAAATTACTTAATTCAGGCACAGCCTGACCATTTTCCCATTTACTAAGAGTCTGGCGAGCAATTCCCAATTTATCCGCAAGCTGTTCCTGTGAATAACCATTCTGTTTTCTCAAAAGCTGTAATTTATCCTTTAATTCCATGAAAAATACCTCCAGTCATCAGGTATAATTATATCAAACATATTCCGTACAAACTACCACTCTCAAGATACAAAATTGTCACTGCTTCGTTGCATAGCTGCCAATTTTCAATAATCTTTTGACGCAAACGGACCTTTATAACCTAAATTCCGCATGAAATTTGACATTCTCTAAATTCTTCTCCATCAATGTACGCTCTTGTGAATAATTTATTCCGTATTGAACTCCCAATCGTATATCCGTACCTATGCGTTGTACTTCTGGAGCTATAAAACAAGAAAAACCTTCTTCCTTACCAATTTTCTTCATATGTGTATCTATATGCATTGCTGACTGTATGTGGGATAAAATACCCTTCGTATCCAGTTTCCCATAGGGCGTTAGTCCTACCAATTCGGTCCCCTCTGTCACTTGCATAGAAAATTCTTCAAAGCAATTATCGTGTACATTACAATATTGACTACCCCAAAAGCTTTTCTTCGCCTCACAAGTAATAGAAAAAACAACATTTTCTACTCCTCTTGTATGTTTGTCAGTAACCCAATACCCCATAATAGTCACATGCTGGTCAACTGTTTTTAAACAGATAACATCATTATCATTGTGCTTCATCTGTTGATATAATTCTCTGGAAAGTTCTTTTGTTTCTATACTTACACTATAGTTTTCAGATACTTTAATCAATCCTGCTATAGAACACTTTACCTCCCCTATTTGCTCAAGTGTACAGCTATACAATAGTTCAATAACTGCTTCATAAAGAACTTTTACTCCTTTCCATACGATATGTCTTCCGCTACCATACTTACTTTCGGTTCAAATGAATATACGACATCGCTCTTCCTTTTTAGTTTCTCATACAATACCGCTCCAAGCGTTTCCATAATCTGTTTCATCATATCCGGCTCTTTAAACATGCGAACAAAAAACTCCTCATTTTGTTCATAGCGGCTCGCCGCCATATTGGGAAAGTCTTTCTCGAAAAGCAGCATAAATGTCTTAAAATCATTATTCTGTGCATATCCATGCCACTTATCCTGCGCTTCGTAATCACTTTCAATCTGTAAAAGCACTTTATCCATCTCTGTAAAATCTGTCCCATAGCGTTCATTGATTTTATCAATAATGACTGTAAGCGGACTCTTTTTCTTATCCTTACGTCCTGCTTCGCCGGTAATCGGTCGAAAACCTTCTTCCGCTGGTTCCAAATCAATGCTTCCTTCAAAATCTTTTTCCAAACGGTAATATTCCAACAACACTTTATCATCTACACCAACACGTTCTGTACTGCCTTTGGGTAACTGGATCAATAAGAATTTAGCATAGACACTGAATTTATGGATATCTTTGTCAAACAATCGGCATACCTGCGTGATAAACGCATAAATGCGGTTAAACCGGGCAAGTGTCGATTGAAACATATCCTGCCGTTCTGTACTTAATGATTGAAAACGGTCAAGCGCCGGCTTAATTTTACCCTGTAACTTCCCGATATCGCCGCTTGTTTGCTGCTTCTTTGCATAAAATATGTCTGCAAACTGTAGAGTAAACATGAAACGGATGATAGCCGCCATTTTCATCTTTCCATCCAAACATATTCAGCGTCTTTTCCTTTGGTGTCGCTGTGAATGCAAAAAATGACATATTACTATGTACTCCGTGTGCTGCCAGTTCATCCAACAATTGATCTTCATCATCCTTGTAACTTTGCTCTTGCTCATATTCCATTTGGGCATATTCTTCTAAAATCTTCTCTTTATCTGCCAGTGCACGCTTCAATTTTTTCGCAGAATCCCCTGTCTGGGAAGAATGTGCCTCATCTACAATAATGGCAAACCGTTTATTACCGGATTTCACGTCTTTGTATATTTCAGGAAATTTTTGCAATGTTGTAATAATAATAGGACTTCCATCATTGATGGCAGACTTTAACTGCTGCGCATTCTTCTCAATTTTCTGTACCACGCCATCGACATGATCAAACTGATAAACCGTATTTTGTAACTGCGCATCCAGCACTTTGCGGTCTGTGACAATAATAACAGATTGAAAAATCTTCTCATCATTCGCAGTATGCAGTCCTGCTAAACGATGAGCAAGCCATGCAATGGAATTGGATTTTCCGGAACCTGCACTGTGCTGTATCAAATAATTCTTACCTGAGCCATTTCTTTTGACATCCGCCAGCAGTTTTGTTACTACATCCAATTGATGATACCGTGGAAAAATCATTGCCTCTGATATAATTTCACCTGTATCTTTATCCCGTTCTACCTTTAGATGAAGGTACTTGTTCAGGATTTCAAGCAAACGTTCTTTGCAGAGAACATTCTGCCAAAGATACGCGGTGTCATATCCGTTTTCATTGACAGGATTTCCTTTTCCTCCGACTCGCCCTGCGCCGTTACTCCCTTGATTAAATGGCAGAAAATATGTCTTTTCCCCCTCTAAGCGTGTCGTCATATAGACTTGTGTCAAATCAACGGCAAAATGGACAAGCACACGTTCTTTAAAAGCAAAGATTGCATCTTTTCCCCTGCGGTCAAATTTGTATTGCTCCATCGCATTTGTTGTACTCTGACCTGTAAACTGACATTTTAATTCCATTGAAACAACCGGAATCCCATTGACAAACAACACAATGTCAATGCTGTTTTCATTACTGGGAGAATAATGTAACTGCCTTGTACAATGTAATATATTGGCTGCAAATTGTTCCTGTGTTGTTATATTAATGGAAGTTTCCGGTTTCCAAAATACTGCACGGAATTTAATGCCTCGGTCTGTAAATCCCTGGCGCAAAACCTGAAGCAGTCCTACCATTTTTACCTCGCGGCAAAAGCGCTCCACTACCTGCTTTTCACTGTCTGTTCCGTAAATTTTCTCATAGCGTTCCCACTGTTTTGGCTGGCTTTCTTTTAAAAATTTCAGAAAGGTTTCCGTATCCAATGCCAGTTTGCGGTCAAATTTGTGCGGATTACCTTTCTCATAGCCACCCTCGGTAATAAGATATTCTTCTATATCCTGTTCAAAACGTTTTTCCTTTACATCAAAATCTGACATGAATCGTTCCTCCTCAGTGTATCTTTTGCTCTTCAACATATTTCCTGCAATGTGCATTTACTCGCTCTGCTTTTCTTTTTGCTGTAAATAAAACATGGTTTTTTGCGTTTCGATTTCTTTCCGCAGCTCTTCTTCTGTCGGCAAATACAATTTATATTTTGATGCAAACAACTGCTCATTGCCATGAAGGACGGAATACCTTGCGATATCTTCATCCGTTTCTGTACAGAGTACGATACCCAATGTTGGATTATCGTCTGCGCCCTTCTTTAACTCATCATACATGCGGATATACATATCCATCTGTCCTACATCCTGATGCGTAATCTTGCCCGTTTTTAAATCAATCAGGACAAAACACTTCAAAATGTAATTGTAGAATACAAGGTCTATAAAATAATCCTCTTTCTCCGTCTTGATATGCTGCTGGCGGGCTACAAAGGCATATCCTTTTCCCATTTCCATAAGAAATTTCTGAATATTGGAAATAATGCTGGTTTCCAGCTCTGTTTCCGTGAAATCCGTATTGGACGATAACCCGAGAAATTCCGCTATGACAGGATTTCTGATAAACTCTAACTTGTCATTCTGGAAATCGGAAGTCTTTTCAAGCATTTCCTGTTTCACCAGTTCTTTATGCTGCGACTGCAAGATGCGGTAGTAATATTGCGTGTTGATATTACGCTGTAATGTGCGCACACTCCATGTCTGTTCGTATGCCTCTTTCTCATACCAATTACGTGCAGCGGAATCTGCCACCTGTAATAATGCACGATAATGCGACCACGAAAGCCGTATATGAGATTGTCGACACAGCGTGTCGACAATCTGGGGAAATTCTTTGTAAAAGCGCAGACAATGATAAAGATTACTGCGGTCATAACCTTTTCCATACTTTTCGGTTAGCTGTTTGGACAACTTTTTTATGATATTTGCACCATATTCAGCGCGGTCTGAACCATCAATTTCTTCCTCTGCTATTCGATACCCAATCAGCCAGTTTCTTTGTGACAGGATTGTATCTACTGCATGGTAGGCTTGCCGCCTGGAAGTTTCTATAATATTTTGGATATCTGATAGTATGTTTTCTGATTTTTGATAGATGCTCATAATATCAGTATTTTCAGTTTTTATGGGTTCATTCATAATATTCCTCTATTCCGTATCTCTGTCTTCTATATGATAATTAAAAAAGTTAAAATTTTGTTTATTTTCATTGTAATAAGTTTGTGCTGCATTGCATAGTCTTACACATAATAGCCTGACATTCACCGTATAGCCTCTATTTGCAATTTCATTTCTGCTAAAATTAGGTCCATTATAAGAAACTTTAGAGGTATGACCAAGCAAATTTTTACAAAAGACTAATTCAAATTCATCTATTTTACAATCAGTTTCTTTTATTGAAGACTTATCAATATTTGGCGTTCCTTGATGCAAAAAAGAATTTCGCAAATTATAGATTACTTCCCCGCTTAAATACGGCATGTCTTCATCGTATTTTGACGTTGGCTTTTCATAGTTTCCTATATACTCATTGTACCATGTGATATATCTTTTGGTCACTCCATCCGCAGGATACTTTGCTTTTCCACAAATGTCAGGCAATATTAAAGCCAATGACAATGCAGCAAAATAACAATCATTGTCCAATGACTTATTTATATCCCTGATTAATTTCTCTATCATTTCAAATCACCTCTTTCTTACCTGTAACAACCTCGTAAATTAGAGATTTCTTATATGCAATAAGTTTATCAATTATTTTCTCTTTTGTTTTTATCGCATTATCAATAGCGCTGCACTTCTTGTCAAGAAATTTAGCAATTTCTTTCTGTTCTTCCATAGGGGGAAGTAATACGGGCATACTTTTTAATAAATCCTGTCCCAAACTTGCTCGGGTAACAAGGTTCATTTCCTTTACAAGATATGCGCGATGATGGCTGCTTCTAAAATAATATTTACTGTATCCGGTGTATAATGTATCATCAAACGGTCTGACACGAATTATAAACCCAGCAAAAGCCGCATTTGGTATCGTTTTCTCGCATACACTGGAAAACCCGACTTCCTCTACAGTTTCCGATGTTCGTGTAAAGAAAATATCTCCTTCTTCAACAGAATAATTCTTCCGTTCATTATCCGTAGTATCAATTAATCCATCAACGTGTATTGGTAATGTATAGTTTTGATATACATCTCCATAACTTACAAACGGATAACCATATCCAAAAAACTCTCCACCTTTACTAATCCCATTCTGCGGCACCCCAATATTTCTCAAACGGCATACTTTCCATGTAAATGGTATTTCACCAATAAATTCAATCCCACTGTCTTTCAACTTTACATCAAGCTTTAATCCCTTTGTAACTGTTTCGGTAATTATAGATTGCTTATACACTTTTAACTTAGCAATCAGCTCTCGTTGTTTGTCAATTATAGTATCTATTCGACTGCATTTATCATCAAGATAATTACCTATATTTCTTTGAACTTCTTTCAATGGAATTGGAATAGAAAAATTATTGAAAACATTGAGTGTAACATGTATTTCCGCAATTGCACTTTCAGGAATATCATTTCTTTTATTTCCAAGTGCTTTTCTGCGCTTTTCATACAATCCGTTCGCATTGATAAGCTGCACTTTGCCTTCCCGCCTTGTGCCCGCCTTTTTATTGGATAATACCCATATGTAAGTAGCAATTCCCGTATTATAGAAAATATCGTTTGGCAAGGAAATAATCGCCTCAAGCAAATCGCTTTCAAGAATGTATTTTCTGATATCGGAAGGTCCACTGCCCGCATCGCCTGTAAAAAGCGGAGAGCCATTGTGAATAATCGCAATCCTGCTTCCACCGTCACGAGGTTCTTTCATCTTGGAAATTGCGGTCATTAAGAAAAGCATCTGCCCGTCTGAGGCAGCCGGAAGCCCTGCCCCGAAACGTCCCGCAAATCCGCGCTTCGCTTCATCCTCCACGACTCTCTTTTCATTTTTCCATTCCCGTCCAAAAGGAGGATTCGATTGAAAGCATCCCGCCTGTTCCACACGCGGGATCATAAATCGTCTTTGCAATATTTTTTCCCGCCAATGTACTGCTGTCATCATAGAACAAAATATTTACCATAAGGCGGATAACCTCGCGGGGCGTATAATGCTGTCCCGCATCTTCATTATGCGACTCGGAAAATCTACGAATGATTTCTTCAAAAATATATCCCATTTCTAAATTGGAAATGATATCAGGATGAAGATTTGCTCTGGTCGAAGTGAACTCTTTGATAACAATATACAGAATACCTTTGTTTGCCATCGTATCAATGTGTCCGTCAAACTTAAACTTACATTTTCAGAAAAGCCATTTAGATAATCATGAAAATTTTCTTCGATATTATCAGGATCATCCAACAGCTTTTCAAATGTATATTTACTGGTATTATAAAATTCGTAGCCCGATACTTTACGCAATAAAACATCCCTCATCGGCAAAGTCTTAACCTCATCATATTTTTCAAGAACTGCTTCCTTCGTATCTGCAAGAATACAGTCAAAACGACGGATAACCGTCAATGGTAAAATAACCTCTCCATATTCATGAGGTTTGTATACACCTGTCAATTTGTCTGCAATCGCCCATATCAAAGCTGCTTTTTCATTTATACTTGTGCTTAAATTCATATGATATCCCTTCTGTATTTCTTAAAACGCTTTCAATGTTTTCAATTTAATGTCTATTATCCCTATTATCTTAGTATATCCAACTGCCCGAACATTATCAAGCCAAACTTTGCTACTTTTTAATCATCCTTTAAGATTTTCTACCTTGCATTTTCTTTACTAAAAATCATCGCTCCCTATCCCTCTGCTTTTTCTGAATATTAGGAACTGTAAAAAAATAACTTTTAATATTACTTGTCTTTTTCTCCGATAGCACCGCTCAAAAATCAGTTACATAGCTCGCTATGCGCCTGATTTTTGAGCGGCACTCTCGAAGAAAAATCCTACGCACTATTTAAAAGTTATTTTTTTACAGTTCCTTATCCTTTACTCCGCAATGTTTTTTCCGATACTCATACTCTTTCAAGAACTCATCATAGACTGTCATCTTATATTTCATACTTTTCATTTTACCTTCATCATATCCCATCCGCTTCTGATACTCTTTTAATTCTGTCATTTGATTGATTGTCGGTGGCGGAAGCAGCTTTGCACGTTCTTCTAGAGAAATCTTTGAAAAATCTATATCTTCTTGTCTGATAATTTCTGATTTTTTCTCTGAAACAGCTTCTTTTTTACCCTGCCACTGTTCATTGAACTCTTGAAAAACGCTTCCATAAAAGATTTCTTCATCATTCTCATTCACGTCATTATCTGCCTGAAAACGGTCAACCCCCTATTCCGGCTATCCTCCAAAACTAAAATCAAGGAACTCATTCTCCTCCGGCTCCTCTTTTTCAGCCTCTCCGCCATTTTGCAGAATACCATCGCCGGAACTTAATACGTGCATATCTCTATTGTCTTTCAAATAATTCTCCAACTGTGCATTATTTCCCATTGCCAAGATATTCTGCTGCTGCAAAAGATGAATCCCGATAAGCTGTGACAAGTTGCCAAGCACTTTCTGTTCCACCTTTTCCACAATCCTATTCGCAAAAGCATCTTCTTTTTCCCTTGTTTCCAGATACGGATCATTAGATATTGCCAGATGCCAATCATAAAAATCATTGACTGCCTGAATGATAAAATCATTCTGTGAAGAAAATGTCCTGACAGCTTCTGAGTGAAGTATATCCCATGCCCGTCTGTCAGCTTCCTTTTCCTCATAAAACCGCACATTACGGTTATGAATATTTCCTGTCATTCCTGCACCTTCTTTCTAGCTTCCCTTTTTGTTGCGGCGCAAAATCATGTAACAGTAATATTCATATCCCTTTGCAGTCGCACAGATATCATGATTGAAATGCGTCCTCTCCCGGTTATATTCCCCGACAGCTTCCACAATTCTTGCGCCGCCGCCCATGAAGTGAAGCTGCATAAGACTTTCATTATACTCATAATCCTTCAGCTTCTGAAAAATCTCCTGTACATAGGAAACTGCTGCTTCTTTCATAAGCGCAGCATAAGGTTCTGCAATATCCGTTTCCCCCATTCTCAGATAATTTTCAATGACCTCGTTCATCAGGTTTGTTCCCGTTTCATCCAGCACCTTATTACGGATACGCTGCATGCACTGAAAAACACCGAGTTTCTCTGTCCATGATTTACTCTCCATCGCCCTGCCATTGTTCAAATACATGATATTCATTGTTCCGTTGCCAATATCGGCAAGTAAATTCATTCCTTTAAAATCTTTCAGGTTTTCCGCCACCGCAGAATAGCACTGCGGCATGACTGTACATCCGGCAATCTCAACCTTATATTGTCTGCCTTTATAACGGAACTGCACAAATTTATTCTGCATCAGATATTGGCGGAAGGATTCTCTCTGCGCCTGCACCCACTTCAACGGAAGTCCTGATGCAAGATGTACTCTGGCAGAGGTTAATTCCCTTGCATTCAGTTCTTTTGCGATTGCCGCAAGCGTCAGGATATAATTATCATCATCTGACTGCTTTTCAGCGATAAAGCTCTTATGACCTTCCCCGATAATATAAAAATATCCGTCATACTCCAGATAATCCTTACTGAAAGTTGGCGCTTTCTCACTCTTAATCAGTGCGGTTGGAAATACCCTGTGTGCTGTTTTGATATTTCCATATCCATGATCAATTCCTAAAATCAATGTTCCATTCATGTTATATTCTCTTATATTCGCCATAATTTTTCCCTCTCTTTATTATAATGTTTTTTGCGCCGATTTTTGCTGTGTGTAAACGCAGAATCTACCTTACAAAAATCGTGTGCATCAATATTTAGTGATAACAGTAGACAATATCTTGAAGAACCACTTCCTCTGCCATTGCCTTAGCCTGTTCCCGAAGCCGCCACATTTCCATTGTAGAATCTGGATTCTCCGGTTTATGCTTCTGTAAATACTGCTGCATAATCCTTTCCAGCAGTTCATTTGCTTCTTCATTGATTTCTGCGCTTTTTGTTTCAACTGCCCTAAACAAACTAGATGATAATATCTCTCCGGCTGGTTTTCTTTCAGATACTTTTTCCATAAATCTCCGTGAAAAGGTATTCTGCATCGCTTCTGTTTCTTCTTCACCAATACGGATATTAGGATATAAAATACCGTCTTTCTCTGTGTAAGTGCCGCCCATCTGTTCAAATATTGATAAATCTTCTTTCTTCCTACCCATAACTTTATCCTCCACTCTTCTATTTCTATCGTGATTTTTCCGCTCTTTTAGCTGAAAGGTTATGAATATCTGTTTGTTTTTCATGCCAATCCCTGACCAGTTTTTCTATCAGTTCCACTTTCTGCTTTGGTGTAAAATATCATACATTTTATCCATATCAATCCCATCTGACTGACTCAGGCGTTTCATCCGGTTTGCCTGTGAAAGAGACGGTGTACACTGCTCCAAATCCATCACCGCATGAAGCTCATACTGTTCATCTTCCTTCAGATAAGAAAGTTCCACTGCTATGGTAAACGCTATTTTTCCTTCATCTACCATATCAAGGATTTTGGG
Organism: uncultured Lachnospiraceae bacterium; assembly: GCA_949066965.1. Taxonomy (GTDB): domain Bacteria; phylum Bacillota; class Clostridia; order Lachnospirales; family Lachnospiraceae; genus COE1. The sequence continues at coordinate 34,786 of CARTDA010000015.1, read as the reverse complement.
AATAAGATTTGTCAGACGGATATACCTTGCAATCTGGTTCCGGCTCTCCCCAACCTGTTTTGCTAAAAGCTCATCCGAACGAAGTATGGGCTTTCCGTTTTCTCCCACATCCTTTGACAGCTTCGTCCCAACTTGGGACATAGGTTCAGTAATTTTCTTTCCCTGCTGCTTCATGGCTTCCAGCTTCATTTTATAGGCATAAGCTTTCTCACTGGGCTTGATATGTTCCCGCTGTAAATTACTATCCACCATCGTTATCGTTGCTTCTGCATCATCCATCTGCACAATCATCACGGGAACCGTATCTATGCCTGCCCATTCGCTGGCCGCTTTTCTTCTGTGCCCTGCAACGATTTCATACCCTGATCCAATTGGGTTTGGTCTTACAATCAAGGGAACAAGCACGCCCTTCTCCTCAATACTCTTCGATAATTCAAAGAGCTGCATACCATGCGCTACCTTGAACGGATGCCCTTGAAAATCATGCAGCTCGCTGATTTTTACATTTTCCGTCTGCACATCGTGGTCGAGAATCCCACATATACTCTTTTTACTTGTCTGCTCTATCTGTTGAGCCTCCTGCTTTCTATTTGATTATAGAGGCGTCTGATGAATGCCGGCAGTTGTAAAAATCGAGTAGAGAAGATTTATCTTCACTACTCGCCGCGCGCCCCATGCGCCGTTTCAGCGGCGTACTTTTTCTCTGCATGGAGCTGTGCATCAAAAAGACAGCCTGCTCCACATCATAAAAATATAGAAAACAAGCTGTCTTTTGACTTACCTATTATTCAGTTGTTGATAAGTTTTTTCTGTAATAATTGAATTTGTGAACAATAAACTTTTGTGTCCACTCATGCGAGTTCCATAACTACGGACACTTTAATCTCGTGAAAAATCTCTTTTTTCAGGATAGTTTTATGACTATCCTCACGATATTCGGGTGTTCTGTTAAACTTAAAAATCCTCGCAAAGTGCGTAAATTCAAGGATTTCTACAGCGAATCTCCCGATTCGCTTTGTCCTCCCTTTGTAGACAACATGCGACTTCCACATGCACCGTATGCCCAAACAAATCCACTGCCCGCGCGCGCCGCAGTTCATAACCATTTGCACACAGATACTTCAGGTCCCTTGCGAGGGTTGCGCTGTCGCAGCTTACATAGACAATGCGGTCAGGCATCATTTTGCGTATTGTTTCCAGGCAGGCGCTGTCACACCCCTTGCGCGGCGGGTCAATGCAGATTACATCAGCATGGATACCTTCCTTTTCATATAGATGCGGCAGAACCTCCTCTGCCTTTCCCACATAAAAGCTGGCATTGTTGATGCCGTTTCGCACTGCATTCCTGCGAGCGTCATGGATTGCCTGTTCCACGATTTCAACACCGTATACCTGTTTTGCCCTTTTCGCCATGAACAGGCTGATGGTACCGATGCCGCAGTATAAATCCCAGACAGTCTCCGTCCCGGTCAGCCCCGCGTAATCCAGGGCAATACCATAGAGCCTTTCTGTCTGGATAGGATTCACCTGGTAAAAGGACAGTGGCGAGATGGCAAATGTGATTCCTTCTCCGTCCCGCATATGAATCACGTCACTGATTGTATCGCTTCCCCAGATGGTGCGGCATCTGCCTCCCATAATTACATTTGTTTTTTGTGTATTGATGTTGATGGATATGCTCGCCATTCCCTCAATTTTCCTGAGTGCTTCAACAAGCCTGTCCTCCTGCGGAAGGTGTTCGCCGTTGATGACAGCGCATACCATGATTTCGCCTGTTGTAAATCCTTTTCGAATCAGGACATGCCTGACCAGTCCTGTCCCGGTGGCTTCGTCATACGGTTTCACGTTGCAGCGTTTCATGTAATTGATAAGTGTCTCCAAAATAGACTGGTTCTCGGAAATGCCGAGCGCACAGTCCGTATTCGGTATGATGGTATGGGTTCTTCCCGCATAAAATCCTGTCACAATTTCACCGTTTTTGTCGGTTCCAATCGGAAACTGCGCCTTATTCCTGTAGTGGTACGGATGCTCCATCCCGACAATCGGCTCCATTACGCTGTCAAGCAGTTTTTCTGAAAATCCGCCGATTCGCATCAGATTGTTTCTGACCTTCTTTTCCTTATACAAAAGCTGCGCGCTGTAATCAAGCGCCTGAATCTGACACCCGCCGCACTGTTTATGATAGGGGCACCGGGGCTCTGTGCGGTTCGGGGAGGGGGACACGATACGCATCAGCCGGGCATACGCATAGCCCTTTTTGACTTTCATGACTTTTGCTTCCACCTTGTCACCGATTAGCGCATCCTTCACAAAAAAGGTAAAACCGTCTATTTTCCCAATGCCCTCGCCGTCTGCCCCCATATCCTCGACAACCAGCGTAACACTGTCATCCTTTTCGTATTTCATTCCAATCCTCCGCCATCCTAATATTACAGCATGAATACCCGCCTGTTTTTTATACGGTTCGTCTCAGATTGGATTCGAACAGCCTGTTGTATCCAAGCCATCCTGTCTCCTGTGACGACTGTAAAATTTCCGTAAAGGTTTCCATCTTGGCATCCGTGTCGTCTGCATGGCTTAACGCCACTGCCTCAATAAGCGCCGGTTTTTTCGGTGAACCGTACTCAAATTCCCCATGGTGCGCAAGGATGCAGTGCTTCAGCTGCATTTCCAGCATCTCCGGAAATCCCGGGATTTCTGCCGCCTTTTTGCCGACCATCTCAGAGCCCACCACAATATGTCCCAGAAACTGCCCTGCATCCGTATAATCATTTGTCGGAAACGGGCTGATTTCATGTACCTTTCCTATGTCATGGCAGATTGCCGCCGTCAGCAGGAGGTCGCGGTTCAGTATCGGGTACGCCGTACAATAATAATCGCAAAGCTTCGCCACACTGAGTGTATGCTCAAGCAGTCCGCCGATAAATCCATGATGGATGGACTTTGCCGCGGATGCCTTTCTGAATCTTGCCGCAAACGCCTCGTCCTCGACAAAAAATTTATCGAGCAGCGCTTTCAGGTATGTATTCCCGATACTCCCTATGATTTTGAGAAGCTCCGCATACATTTCATCAAGGTTTTTGCTGCTCACAGGCATATATTCACCCTCATCATACTCGCCCTCCCCGCATTTGCGCACACGTTTCACGTTGACCTGCAATGCGCCGTTAAAGCTTGTGACATCGCCGTACACCTCAATATAGTCCATCGCGTCAAAATCGGCAATTCCTGCGTTGTTTGGATCCCAGATTTTCGCGTCGAGCGTCCCTGTCTTGTCCTGTATAATGACATTGTCATAATTTTTTCCATTCTTGGTGACTGCGGAACTCTTAAACTTGCAGAAATAAATGTCAAAAATCCTGTCTCCATCCTTGTAATCCTTAATATACTTCATTGTCCTGTCTTATCCTTTCCTATTGTCTTATTGCAGGCTGTATGGTAAACTGCATTTCCTCATACGCATTCATGCTTGCCCTCTGTACTACTATAATTATGCTCCTGTCCGTCGGGACATTCCTGAGTGCATTCATATAGTCGGCAGCGCTCCTTATCTCCTGCACGCCAACCCTGACCACAATGTCCCCCTTCTGTATGCCTTTGAGCATCGCCGGCGAATCCATGTCAATATCAAAAATATACGCGCCCTGCGGAAGCCCTTGTTCATTCCGAATCCTTGCATCAATATCCTGCGCATAAATGCCAAGATATGGAATCGGTTCTCCGTTGGACAGCTTCGCAATCGTCTCTTTCAGTTCCGTAATTCCGATTGCAGACAAAAGGTTCCGCGTGTCATCGTGGTTGTGGCTGTTATCGATGATTCCGATTACCTCCCTGTCCATGTTTACCAGGATGCCGCTCGGGCTTGTCCCGGCATAGATATCTGTCGTAATCAGTTTATATTCATTGTCTGCCATTGATACCACATTTCCATTCGATGTGACTATTCCATAACATACCGTGTCTTTGTACCCAAACAGGTTTCCTACCGCGATGACCGGCGTACCCGTAATTCCTGATGTTCCGTGGGAAACCGAGCTTCCCAGCGTCGCTACCACAATCTGCTGCAGCGTATTGCCACCAATATACTTTAAATCCACTGCCAGAACCGCCAAGTCCGTATTTTTGTCATACTGCTTCATCACCGCGTCCGCACTCACATTATTGTAAAAACGAATCCGGATTGTCTCCGCGCCATCCAGCGGGGACTTCCTGCTTAATATCAGCAGCTCCCTGTTATTGTTTGCAATGATAACGCCTGCCGTACTGCCCTCGCTCTGATAGGGGTTGTTAAACCAGTCCACGTTTGAGCGCACCCCCGTGACCGTAACCATGCTAGGCTCCACTTCCTGGTAAATACTGTAGAGCTCCTCATACTGTGTCTGATACGGCTTGAGCGGCTCTGTCACCTCCGTCTCCGGAATGTCTGACGCGGCTTCCACACTGGGGTTTTCCACACTGCCATGCACTTCCTGTGAGTTCTCTTCACTGGAGGACTCCTCTTTTGACTGGCTTCCTTCAACAGTTTCCGTGCTCGTAACTGCCGTACTTTCTGTCTCCGGAACGTCTGTCGGCAGTGTCCCGGTTTCCGAAGCGTCTGTTCCGGTTTCCGTCCGGCTTTCGCTTTCGTCTGCCTCCCCGCTCTCCTCCTGGCCAGTTGTCGAGCCTTCTGTAAGCATATCCTCCGGAAGCATTTCATTCTTTTCCTGCGGGAACGTGACCACCCCGGGCTCCTCCTCGGGGTACAGCCAGTTATTGAGAACCGGCTCCAGGAGCAGGAACGACAGACAGGCAAGCACGCCAAAAAGTACTGCCAGCGAGGCTGTCGTGATGGTTCTGCGCAAAAGCTTTTTCTTGTCTACCGGGCGCTCCTTAATCTTTTCCTGCAAAAATTCAAAATCACTTACTGCATCCGAAAAATCTTCCGTTTTCGGCTCCGAAGCCTGTCCTTTATCTTCTTTTTCCTCATTTCTTTTCTCGTCCTTCATGACCGTCCTTGCCTTTCTGTTGCAGCCTTGGTGTAGTTATACTCACGACCCGAGCGGTCAGTCTTTCCGACCGCCAGTATATTTCTACTTCCATAAGTATAGCGGATAGATTTTCGGCGGTCAATGATTTTTGACAGACACGCTCTTTTTCTTTGATTAAAACAGATTAGTATGATATAATGGGCGTTAATGGGGAGGACACTGTGAAAAATAAATTTTTCACAGGGCAAATTTGTGCTTACGCCCAAATTCGCAGGCTTTGGCTAGAATGGAGGAGTATAATGAACAACAGAGTATTACGAATTCTTGAATACCATAAAATAATCGACATGTTAGTTGACAAGGCAAGCTCTGCACCTGGAAAAGAGCTGTGCCAGAAACTGACACCGATGACAGATATTGGCAAAATTGAGGAAGCGCAGCAGCAGACAGCCGATGCATTCACAAGGCTTGTAAAAGGCGGGCGCATCCACTTTAGCGGAAACAAGGACATCAGCTTCAGCATCAAGTCGCTGGAAATCGGAAGCGCGCTTTCCGCCGGCGAGCTGCTCAAAATTGCCGCCTCGCTCTCCTGTGCCGCAAGGGCAAAAGCGTTTGCACGCTCAGAGCGCGGCGAGGAAATCACGGACAGCCTTCAGGCCTGTTTCGAAAATCTTGAGCCGCTGACCCCGCTGCAAAACGAAATCACCCGCTGTATCATTTCCGAGGAGGAAATCGCTGACGATGCCAGCTCCACATTAAAACACATCCGGCGCAGCATCAACCTCACAAATGAAAAGATACACAGCCAGCTTACCGGCATGGTGAACGGCAGCTACCGCACTTACCTGCAGGATGCCGTCATCACCATGCGCAACAACCGCTACTGCATTCCTGTCAAATCCGAGCACAAGGGAAATGTGCCCGGCATGATTCACGACCAGTCTTCCACCGGTTCCACTCTTTTTATCGAGCCGGCAGTCATCGTCAACCTCAACAACCAGCTCAAGGAGCTGGCAATGCAGGAACAGGAAGAAATTGAGCGGATCCTTGCCACCCTGAGCGCAGGCGCCGGCGAGCACACGGAGACGCTTGCAAACAACCTGCGCCTGCTGACAAAGCTGGACTTCATCTTTGCAAGGGCGGGGCTTGCCGTTGACATGAATGCGTCACGACCGCTTTTTAACATGGAACATTCCATCAATATCCGGAAAGGACGCCACCCGCTGCTGGACAGGAAAAAGGTGGTTCCCATCGACATCTGCCTTGGAAAGGACTTTGACCTTCTGGTTGTGACAGGTCCCAACACCGGCGGTAAAACGGTTTCCCTCAAGACGGTGGGACTGTTCACCCTGATGGGTCAGTCCGGGCTTCACATTCCTGCGCTTGACCGTTCGGAGCTTAGTGTTTTTACGGAGGTTTATGCAGATATCGGGGATGAGCAGAGCATTGAGCAGAATCTCTCCACGTTCTCTGCCCATATGACAAACACCATCTCCATTTTAAAACACGCCGACGAGAATGCGCTCTGCCTTTTTGACGAGCTGGGCGCCGGAACAGACCCCACGGAGGGTGCCGCGCTTGCCATTGCCATTCTAAAGCACCTGCACGACAAGGGTATCCGCACCATGGCTACCACACACTACAGCGAGCTCAAGGTTTTTGCGCTCACGACATCGTATGTGGAAAACGCCTGCTGTGAGTTTGATGTGGAAACGCTGCGTCCGACCTACCGCCTGCTGATTGGCATTCCCGGCAAGAGCAACGCTTTTGCCATTTCATCAAAGCTTGGACTGCCTGACGAGATTATCGCATCCGCAAAGGAACATATCAGCGAGGAGGACGAAAGCTTCGAGGATTTATTATCCGACCTTGAGACAAGCCGGCGCACCATCGAAAACGAACAGAACGAAATCCAGCGCTACAAGGCAGAAGTCGAGTCGTTAAAGAAAAAACTGGAACAGAAGCAGGAACGGCTCGAGGCACAGAAAGACAAGATACTGCGCGAGGCAAACGAGGAAGCGCGCAAAATATTGCAGGAGGCAAAGGATGTCGCTGACGAGACCATCCGCGATTTCCAGAAAGTCAATCTCAACAACGCCTCCATCAAGGATTTGGAAAAAGCACGCACAAAGGTGCGCGACAAAATTTCCGAGAAAAATACAAAACTGGCGGCTCCCGCCGAAAAGCCCACGCACAAGGTGCTCAAACCAAATCAGATTAAACCAGGCGATATGGTCAAAGTCGTTTCCATGGGGCTCAAGGGCACTGTCTCCTCAAAACCGGATGCTAGGGGCGACCTTTTCGTCCAGTGCGGCATTATCCGTTCAAAGGTCAATATCAAGGACCTTGTGCTGATAAACGAGGATGCCATGCCCGGTGTTTCCGGCTATAAAAAAGGCTTCGGCGGCAGCGCCAAAAGCTCTGGCGGCGGACGAATCGGCATGTCCAAGACGGCAACGATTTCGACGGAGATTAACCTGCTTGGCAAAACCGTGGACGAAGCGCTGGCGGAGCTTGACAAATACCTTGATGATGCCTATCTGTCACACGCGCCGAGTGTCCGCATCGTGCACGGCAAGGGAACCGGCGCCCTCAGACAGGCCGTGCAGCAGTACCTGAAACGCATTTCCTACGTGAAATCCTACCACCTCGGTGAATTCGGAGAAGGCGACGCCGGCGTGACAATTGCGGAATTTAAGTAAGAAATACTATGTTTCGTTTGGAAGAACGCCAAAAGCGGGCGTTCTTCGGGTTACATAAAACTATTTAAAATAGAAAGGATACCCATAATGGCAAACAAACAGAAAATATTAATTGTGGATGACGACGAAAATATTGCGGAACTGATTTCCCTCTACATGACAAAGGAGTGTTTTGAGACGAAAATCGTGTATGACGGGGAATCCGCCCTGCTGGAGGCAAACAGCTTTGCGCCGGATTTAATCCTGCTGGATCTGATGCTTCCGGGTATCGACGGCTATCAGGTGTGCCGGGAAGTCCGCCAGAAATCACAGACCCCGATTATCATGCTCTCCGCAAAGGGGGAAGTCTTTGACAAGGTGCTCGGCCTCGAGCTCGGGGCTGACGATTACCTTGAGAAACCGTTTGACACCAAGGAGCTTGTGGCGCGCGTCAAAGCAGTCCTGCGCCGCTACAAGGCTGCTGCCCCCGCGGAGCCTGCCTCGGACGCCAAACAGGTCACTTATCCGAACCTGACGATTAACCTGACAAACTACTCGGTCATCTATAATGGGAAAACAATCGAAATGCCCCCCAAGGAGCTTGAACTGCTGTATTTTCTCGCCGCATCCCCAAACCATGTGTACACAAGGGAGCAGCTGCTTGACCAGATTTGGGGCTACGAATACGTCGGGGACACACGCACCGTCGATGTCCACATCAAGCGGCTGCGCGAAAAAATCAAGGACCATGAGTCCTGGCGCATCTCGACCATCTGGGGCGTCGGCTACAAGTTCGAGGTCAAATCATGAAAAAGACACTGTATCTGAAATTTGTGCTGGCATACTTTATTTTTGCCTTTTTTGGCTTTATCGTGGTCGCGACGTTTACCTCAAGCATGACACTGGAACACATGAAGCGCGAGCGCGCCGATTCCCTGTACAAGGAAGCGCTGCTGATAGCCGACTCCTACGCCGCCGACCTCTACAACAGCGAAATTACGCTGGAATCCGTATGGCGTCAGATTGAAGCCATCGGAACCTTTCTTGATGCCTCGATATGGATTGTCAATCCGTCGGGGCTTATTGTGCTGGATTCCAGCTCGCCGCCTGACATCGAAAATCCTGTCACCATCCCGAACTTCAGCCCCACCATCACCGGAAATTCCTTTTACACCGTCGGAAACTTTTTCGGCATGTTTGACACGGAAATGATATCGGCATTTGCCCCGATTTCCTCCCAGTACAAGGTAAAGGGCTATGTCGTCATCCACGGCTCTGTCGATGACCTGCAGTACTCGTGCAACTCCCTTTTGAATATTTCGTACATCACGCTGGTCATCCTTTTTCTGCTGTCGCTTATCATCCTGCTCTTTTTCACGGAAATGGTCTATCTGCCGCTGCGCAAGATTACACACGCAACCGAGCAGTACGCCATCGGCAATTTCCGGTATGAATTCCAGGTGGACAGCGAGGATGAAATCGGTTACCTGGCGGCATCCCTCGCCTATATGGCAAGCGAGGTCGCAAAAAGCGAGGATAACCAGAAACGGCTTGTCGCAAACATCTCCCACGATTTCCGCTCCCCGCTCACCTCCATGCGCGGCTATCTCGAGGCAATGCTTGACGGCACGATTCCTCCCGAAATGCACGAAAAATATATCGGCGTGGTGTTAAACGAGACAGACCGACTCACAAAGCTGACCAACTCCCTGCTCACGCTCAACAACCTGACGACCAAGGGCATGATTCTCGACAGGAGCAATTTTGACATCAACCAGGTCATCAAAAACACGGCAATGTCCTTTGAGGGAACCTGCCGCCAGCGGCTGATTTCCATTGAGCTTGTCCTCACCGGAGACGAGATGTACGTCAACGCGGACATGGTCAAAATCCAGCAGGTACTCTACAATCTCGTGGATAACGCCATCAAGTTCAGCCACCGCAACTCCGCGATAAAAATCGAGACGGTGGAAAAATCCAGCAAGCTGATGGTCTCTGTAAAGGACAACGGCATCGGCATTCCCAAGGACAGCATCCGCCTTATCTGGGACCGTTTCTACAAGACAGACCTCTCGCGCGGGAAAGACAAAAAAGGAACCGGATTAGGGCTTTCCATCACAAAGGAAATTATCCAGTCCCACAATGAAAACATCAATGTCGTCAGTACCGAGGGGGTTGGCACGGAGTTTATCTTTACGCTTGAGAAAGCGAGTGCGGAATCAAATAGATGATCCCCGCCTCATTTTGGTATGCAACCGGTAATGAATCCAGATACTGTTCAAGCGCCTCATCCAGACAGGGGCTTTCCGGATTCTGGTTCGTTCCCTCCCTGTATACGAGGCAGATATAGTCCGCGTCCGCCTGTGCCCATTCAATAAAGCTCTCTCCATCCTGATAATTGTGATTCCGTATCACGTCCTCCCACTGGTAAGCCAGTGCAAAATAGTTAAATTCTTCCCACATATTATAAGGTCCTATGTATGGAACCGCCCTGTTCGGATCACCGTTTAATTCCGCTACTTTCTGAAACAGTTCAATACTCTCAGGGCTAACATGCATGTTTCCGGTCTTTCCCCGCTCGATATTCCATTCATATATCCGGAATACATCTGAAACATTCCCATTGCCATTCACACTGTAGCCTGTCTGCTCCTTGCTCCGGTTTTCCAGACGCTCATTGAATCCGCCAAAAACAAAGGCAAACAGTGACAGCACGGATACGCCATATACGGCTATCAGCTCCCTCTTTTCTTTATCGCATTCCGCAACATCTATGACCAGCATCCAGAACGGCACAATCCAGAATAAATAATATATTTTGAAAAAGTAATAGGTAGACACCTGTCCAATGCAGACCGCATACAGAAAAGAGACAATATACGCGCCAAGAAAAAGACAGATTGCAACATCAAACGGCATTTCCTTTCTTTTCAGGCCCTTGTATACGCGGTACAGGAGAAATGGCAGCAAAAACAAAAAGTCCCCCAGAAGGTTCCGATACATAAATCCCTCCGCCTTTATCGGTGCGATTGCGTCAAAAGACTGTTGGAAAATTGTGCATACCGATACCAGACAGACCGCGCAGAAAAACAGCAGCGAACACATGGCAGTCCCTTTTCCCAGAATATTTTTTTCGCGCAAATATGTCAATGCATGGTACACGCCAATACACACGGCAACGATGGGAAAAAATATCGTATACGCCGTCAGCAACCCGACCAGCGCTGCCATCAGTGACAGAATAAAATACTTTTCTTTCAAGCCATAATTATCTATCAATATAAAAATCAGAACCGAAACCGTTATGCCAGCACCCAGATAGGACGTTCCGCAGACCATGTTGTTTAACGGATAACCCATCATATAAAATAAGCTGACCACAATCCCGACCAGAAACAAAAACCGGTCATTCAGATATTTTCGGATAAGTCCCCAGAACATCACTCCGGCAAGAAACAGCATAAATACGTCTGTGATGATAAAAATCCGGTAATCCATACAGGGCTCCGTAAATGGCTTAAGCGCCTCAATCAAAAGCCCGGAGTTCACTGCCATAAAGCATCTGTTCGTCGTCACTTCATGATTGACGGCAACTGCCCTTGCTATCTCGATATGTCTTGCATAATCCACCGTTTCATAATTTGGCAGCATGAGTCCGCTGCCAAACTGATGGATGCCTGCCTTTACAGCCGCTGCCGCAAAAATGCCGGAAACAATAAAATCCGGTATGGAAAAATAATATTTCTGTATTGCCTTTTTCCTGACGACTCCTGCCAGACACACTGCCGCAAGTACATAATTTGCAATACTGACACTAATGTCAGAAACATCCAGACCGCACAGGTCCAGAAACAAACCCACGCAGGACTGATAACACATAAACGTGACAGCTGATATAAAAATATAGCACACACCGTTCAGCGGACCCGCTTTTTTCTTCGCCAAAAATATACCGCTTACTGCCAAAATCATACTGAGCAGATATCCAAAACTGCTTATTAACTGCATCCCTCAATTCTCCTTTCGATTATCACTCCGCTGCTTTTTCATCGTCATCCGCCGTAAGCTGTTCCAGTATATCAATCCTTTCGTTGAGCTTCCTTATTTCATCCTCAAGCTTTCTAATGGTTTCCTCCTGCGGAATCATTCTGGTCAGTTGATCCATTCTTTGGTCTGTCCGTTTCCACAGCTCATCAATCCTTGCGTCCGTCAGGTCAAAGGTTGAAAACGGCTTCTTTTGTTTCTTTCCCGCCTCTATCGCATTGCACAGCCATTGAATGGACTTGTGTCTTTCAGCCGTCAGGATATTGTCCACCTGCCGGTAATCAATGCTGCCCAAATCATTTAGCTTTTCCTCTAATTCAGATGCACTGTATACCATCCTGTGTTCCAGGCCCAGCAGCTTCAGAATTGAGACAAACCTTGTCTCGCCGCGCAGTTTATTGACAATAACGATAAACTGCCTATGGTTTATGATGGCAACGCACATGCCATGGAAGGAATCCGTGATTACAAATTCGCTTTTTGCGATGTGCGCCAGCCAGCTTTCCATGCTCAAGTATGTACATGTGTCTATATTCCATGCATTTTTTATCTGCTCTGGTTCCGAAAAATATCTATAATGATCCGTAAGCGCCTTAATAGCCAGATTATTTTTATCTGCATAATTTCTTAAAATCGCTTCCTTATCCCTGTCAGGATCCAGTATATATGCAAATAAATAAGGCTTTTTCGGAACATCCCTGGCACATCTTGCGATAAACGCTTCATACCAGCGGTCAGGACATAAAAATACCGGGTCAAGCACCTGTACCGCCTCCACGCCAAATTCCCTCCGGAACACCTCCACGCCGGAATCCTCACGCGTCGAAATATAATCAAACTTTTTTAAAAAATACGACTCCGACGCCCTGTCGCTCTCACTCCCCCAGATTCTGTCATGCCCAAACGAAGCGGCATATGCTATCTTACAATGATTGTCCTTGACAAAATCCTGCACCATGTAATGCTTTAGCTCCCGATACAGGTTATTGTTAAACATCTGGTCAGAGCCTGTCACAAATACCCTGCACTGCAAATTCAAAAATTTCATCTCGGCAGTATTGGCAAAATATCTGCTCTTATCCCAGCTGGCATAAGGTTCTGACTCAAATAAATGCGCTCCCCTGGGACAGGGTGGCTCGGACGAATTTTCAGGCTGTGCAATCATCAATACGGAATATCCCAAATCTGTCAATGTCCTGTATAATGCATACTGGGTCAGCTCTCCCCCATAATTTCCGGTAGTATAGTGTCCAATCAGCCCGATGTCATACAGTGAATGCCTGCACTGTAAAACGGCTTCGGCAAAATTATGCCCCCCAGTATATAAAATTTTAAATCTTTCCTTAAGCGGATGCGGCGCAAACTTCTCCTGAAATCTGTTATATCTTGCTGCCTCTATCGGCGTTTTCCGGATGTCATATAGTTTCCTGGCAACCTGATGCAGCAAGTCCTCTCCCCGCCGATTATTGACCAGGACAACACTTGTGCCCTTACCGTCATTGAGCGCGGGGTCGTATTCCTCCACGCGCCAGAAATCCCCAAGCGTGATGTCCCCCTGCCGTTGTTTTCCACAAAATTCGCAGTCCTCGCATCCATCCCTCAATATGATATTTCTCTGAAATCCTTCCTCGTATGCACTTTCTTCCCACGGAATACATTCGGAAGTCCCATCCCTGAAAAATACCCTGAGCTGGTCAACGCGCCATCCGTTTAGCTTGCTCCTGAACGAAAGACCGCTTATTTTATCCATCCGAAAGCTTTCCCTGATATAATCTTGCAGCATTTTATTGGATGGCACGCCATGGCAGAGCACGTCGACATACAGGATTCCGTCATCATTTCCAAAATAATTCCGGATGCCTGCAACCTGGCAGGGACAGCCGGAAAACAAAACGGTTCTCCGTTTATCCCGGTGTTCCTTTATCTCCCTGTAGACATGTCTCATATCGCTCTGGACATATTTTGACTGCCTGAGACGCGCTAAACCCTCTTCATTTTCCACACATATATGGCGCACCGTGTACGTCTCATCCATTGCCGCGCCGCATACGATGCCTCCCTGTGACAGCACATAACGCGCAAGCACGGTAAAGATGCCGCCAGAAGAACTTTCCATTCGTATTTTATCCTCTGCCCGTGCCGCATAGCAGTCCGGCATTTCAGAATTTCCATGGTATGCATTTAATTTCGGACACACGCGCCCGCACCGGCGGCAGTCCGTGCACCGTTCTTCATCCACAACAGGATAGAAAAAGCCAAGCGAATCCTCCTCCATATGGATTGCATGAACCGGACAGCTGTCGTGGCATGCGCTGCATCCGGTGCACAGCTTATTCTGTGCATGAAGCGTCTTTTGTATATCCATCCAAATCCTCCATTCCCTCACATGGTTTCTGTTCCTTTATGCCAAGATACTTTTCCCAGAACTCAGTGCATGTAATTTCGCGCACCCTGTCAATATAGCTTTGTTTTGCTCGGTCATACCTTGCCAGTATGGCGACAATTGTTCCCAGCACCTGAAAACCCTGCGCGATAAATTTCCGGATGCTTCTGTGTGTCACGAAGCCCTTATTTTCGACAATATCATAAAATAATATGGTCTTTGCCCGCCACACAAACTCCGGTCTTGGCTGCGCCATCGGGACTGTCCTGATATGCTTTGCCGGAAGCAGATACCCATTCAGTGAGAACTTTCGCACAATCTCATGCAGACGGGGATGTTCCTCTGTCCTTCCCCGTTCATACTCGCTGTCCATAAACGGTACTTCCAGCTGCTCTGAAGGAAGCGCCTTGTAGCCTGACGCCATAATGTCCTTGTGCAGCTGTTCCGGGTCTGTATGCTCCAAAAAGTCGATTCCTTTGAGAAAGTCACGGATTCCCCTTATGTACAATTCCACATTCCTATACCGGTAAAGATACCCTTCCCTCCTGTATTCCCCCATCAGGCACTTAATCAGCTGCTTTTTTCCCCACCACGGAAAATGATACGCATTGTCAATCAGCCTGTTGCGGATAACGTAATACTCCAGAAATGACGAATACTTATTTTCAAACGGTTCATGCCACACGCAGATTCCGTTCATCAGTATCAGTGTCTTCATGTTGCGAAGCCCATATTCCAGATCATCGCCCCTTATGAATATCGGGAGCGGCAGATTGTCCTTTCTGACAAGTTCCATCGGGAAGCAGCAGTACCACCACGCATTAAACTCCCTGTACTCCTCCTGCTCGTTCTTAAGGCAGTTCTGCCATAACCGCAAGTCAAGCCCCGCTTTCAGCGAGATTAAGTTTCCGGCATTCCATGACGCGCCTGACTCCACCTGTATGTTTCTCTGGTCAGCGCGCAGCATCGCACCACCGACAAAGGCGTCCTTGTATGCTTCTTTTAACAGGGACAGCAAGGCAGCCGTCTTTACAATCGATGCTGTGTCAATAACAACATCATCGTCCATCAGCAGTGCATGCGTTATCCCATTCCTGTCCGGTCTTTTTATGATTTCCATCAGCCCGCGGGTAAATCCGCCCGCCCCTCCGGCGTTTTTGTTATTGACAACATGCACCTTATCACTCGAGAGCCGGTATTCCCCAAGGCTCTGCCCATTGTCGGATATAAATACTTCAAGCCTGCCAAAAAGCGGACTGTTTTCATTCTCTATGATTTCTTCATTTAAAAGCCTGATATTGTCCCTGACATATTTTTCACGCCGGAATGTGCAGATGACAATGCCTAATTTTATGGGTCTGCATTTGTCCGGTTCCGTATTTGTACTGTAATATCCGCCATAAAATTTTCCATCCTTTTTCAGCGCCTCTATCCTGAAAAAGAACATTCCCTTTGTCTCGTCCGGAAAATCCAGTGTCACCTCGCTCCTTTCAGGCGCTTCAATGACAGTGTTTTTCAGCTCCCGTTCAATATATGTACCATTTATTTTCTGTTTCCAGCAAAGGCTGACAAGAAAGCTTCCCTGCACCGTCAGGGTGAGCGAAACATCCTGAATCTCTGTGTATTTTTTCCATTTCTCTACGGACAGGCTGTTAAAATATGTATCCGTCGTGACGACACCGCCCCTTCGAAACAGAATGCAGGTACCTTCCCTTTTGTCCTCCTTTTTAATCAGGTTTATCTTATAATTGGAATGGAAATACATCTCCATATCCGTGCAGATTCCATCCTTTGGCCATAATATATCCTGTAAATTCATGCTTCTTCCCTCGTTTATCCTCTTTCATTTTTCATCTCGTCAAGGTACGCCCCTGCCGTCTGCCTTGTATCCCCTTCCATCCGTATCAGCCCATTATCAATCCATATCAGCCGGTCGCAAATCTCATACAGCTGCTCCATGGAATGTGACACGATGACAATGGTCGTGCCGGATGCCTTGATTTCTTTTAATTTATCAAAACATTTCTTTCGGAAATTGACATCCCCCACCGCAAGGATTTCATCCACGAGCAGGATGTCCGCATCCACATTAATCGCAACGGAAAACGCAAGCCGCATGTACATGCCGGACGAGTAGGTTCGGACAGGATTGTCTATAAATTCCCCAAGCTCCGAAAACCGGATGATGTCGTCCAGACGCGCGTTGATTTCCTTTTTCTTTAAGCCAAAGATGGCGGCATTGATATAGATGTTTTCCCTGCCTGTCATGTCCATATGAAAACCCGCACCAAGCTCTATCAGGCTTGATACCCTGCCATTCACGGTAATCGTTCCCTCATTGGGACGCAGGATTCTGGACAGGAGTTTTAGTATGGTGCTCTTGCCGCAGCCGTTTTTCCCGATTAGTCCGACCGCCTCCCCCTTCTGGCACACAAAGCTGATGCCGCGCAGGACTTCCCGCCGTTCATAGCGGTTCCGGTTCGGGAAAAGGATTCTTTCCTTGAGCATGTTTCCTTTGTCAAAATACACCTTAAAGCTTTTTTTGACTTCACACACGGATATCGTTTCCATCACAGTTCCTCCGCAAAATTCTCTTCAAGTTTTCCAAACACAAGGCTTCCCAGTACCAGAAAGGCAATGGCGGACAGGGCAGCCTGTGCAAGTGCCGCCGTTTCAGGCGGCTTTGCATAGTAAATAATGCTGTGGTACATCTCTATCATGGGCGTCATCGGGTTCCAGCAAAATATCGGAAGCAGATAGTCGGGTATCGTCTCCATCGAATAAAATATCGGTGTCAGATAAACCCATGCCATCAGCAGGACGCTTGTGATATGCTCCAAGTCACGGAAATAAACGGTACATGCCGATACGAGCAGTGCAAGCCCCAGGGCAAGCAGATACTCCGTCAGCATCACCAGCGGAAGATATCCCCATGCCACGGGATTAAAGCGCCCTTTTTCCACAATGACCACCGCTATGATGAAGATAAAGCTCAGCAGCATATTGATAAACTGAAATGTCGTCACGACAACCGGCAGCACTTCCCGCGGAAAATATATTTTCTTCACCATGTTCGCGTGCGCCCTGATGCAGCCTGCCCCCTGCAAAACGGAGCCGCTGAAAAAGAACCATGGTATCATTCCCGAAATCATATATATATTAAAATTTTCCAGGCCGCTTCGCATAATCATCGAAAATACAACCGTATAGATGACAATCTGGCACAGCGGGTTGATAAACGTCCACAAAAAGCCGAGAATCGAACCCTTATATTTCCCGCGGAGTTCCCGCCTCACAAGACTTGCAGTCATCTCCCTGTATTCGACCAGTTCCCTTATTCGCCCCATTCCGCAATCTCCTCCGGTTTTCTTTTAAAGTCGTTTTCCCACATGTCTCTTTCATCCTCTTTATATGGCAAAAAATAACACTATTATTGCGATTTCTATAGCAGTTTAACACTAATACTGTCAAAAATCAATAGTATTAGTGCGAATTTCCGAAAGAAAACGCAGTAATAGTGTCTGTCACTATATTATCAACTTAATAGAAAATAATAATAGTTTTACTTTATGGAGAAAATAACGAAGATGGAGAATCAGTATGGCTTTAGATTATAAAACTTTGGGAAAACGAATTAAATTTTACAGAAAACAGATGCATATCACCCAGGAACAGATGGCAGAGCAGCTTGACCTGTCCCTGAGCTTTATCAGCCAGATTGAACGCGGCGTTACAAAAATGAGCCTGGATACGTTTGTGGACATCTGCGATTTCATCGGCTGCTCCCCCGCCGATTTGATAGAGCAGTCCGCAATTCCGAGTGAAGATAACTCTTTAGATTTTTATGACTTGTACCAGCAGCTGCCAAGACGCGACCAGAAGCTCTTTTACCATATGCTAAAGGCATATCAGGAGCATCTGGAACGCTGATGCGCAGCTTTTCTTTGTCAGCGGTTTCTTGACGGCAGAATGACGGAGACCTGTACCGTCCCGGCATCAGGCGCCGTCGCGGTAATCCTGCCCTTATGCGCCTCGACAATTGATTTTGCTATGGACAGTCCCAGCCCGTATCCGCCGCTTACGGAGCTCCTTGACTGCTCCGTCCTGTAAAAGCGGTCAAAGAAACGCCCCAGCTGCTCATTGCTCACGGGATCCGAGCTGTTCCTTACAGCCAGACAGATATTATGGTTCTTCTTTTCCAGCGTCATCCGGATGGCATCACAGCTGCCGTCCGCTGCGGTCGGTGTGTACTTGATGGCATTGTCCAGAAGAATGCCCACAAGCTGCCGGAAACAATTTTCATCGCCGTAATATGACAGCATTGGCGTTATCTCTGCCCTGATGGTTTTCCCCCTGCTCCGCGCAAGGGTCTGAAAGGATCTGACCATCTCCCCGACGACATCCGACACCGGAAAATCAATCATGGTATACTGCTGCCTGTTCTCATCCATGCGTGACAGCGCAAGCAGGTCGTTCATAAGCGCCGCCATCCGCTTTGTCTGCTTGCGGATATCCAAAAGCCACTCATTGTCCTCGCCGATTTCCATGGCAAGAACCTCCGCGTCCGCATCGATAACCGTAATCGGTGTCTTAATCTCATGCCCTGCCACGGAAATAAACTGTTTTTGTTTGTCGTAGCTCTCCGAAACCGGCCTGACAATTTTCGCTGAAAAAATGACGATGATGACAAAAATCGCCAGCAGCCCGGCAAACGATATCAGACAGTTGATGAGAAGGGCATTCTTAAAGGTAAAAAGATTCCTGCCGCAGTCGAGAAAAATGACACAAATGTCATTTCCATCAATATATTTTATATACCGGAAATCGTTGATAAATCCCCTGTCACTCTTTTTACCGTATGCCCGTTTTGCATAGTTTTGCGCCTCGGCATCATCCACCATGGCAATGCTCTGCGTATCGACGGATATCATCTGTCCGTCCCCCGATACAGTCGCAGTGAAAAATCTCGCCTCATACATGACTTCAGGTGACAAAAGCTTTTTTCCGAAGAATCTGCCGCGCTCGCCGGACATGCCTTCCCGCGGAATTTCCTTTTTTTCAGGCGGAAGCAAATGCATAGGGCGCCCACCGTTTTCCACAATCATGTCCAGCACAATATCCGCCTTATCCACAAGTTCCCTGTAAGTCAGAAAATTGCTGGATACCACAATAATACCCAGCAGCAATAACAATGATATTGTCGATAAAATGACGAACTTTTTCCGCAGTTTCCTTATCATATAACCCTCCAAACGCTGCATGTTCCAACACCGGCGCCATGCCTTCCGGGAAACTTTTTTCAGTCAGCTGATGTTTCCGGCTTCAGATGCTCGATGGAATATCCTGCCCCGCGCCTTGCCCTGATTTCCACGTCTGCCTTGAGCGCCGTGAGCTTCTTGCGCAGATAAGAAATATATGTCCACACGACATTGCTCTCCGCATTTGCCTCAAAGCCCCATATTTTGTCCATAAACTGCTCTGCGGAAATAATCTGTCTCGGGTTCCGCATCAGAAATTCCAGCATCTGAAATTCCTTGTTCGCAAGGACAAACGTCCCGAACGGCGAGGACAGTTCAAACGTTGCACAGTCCAGCGAGAGATTGCCAAACCGCAGCTTCGTATCGGGCTGTACTGCCGACGCAGCGCTTCTTGTCATGGCGCGGATGCGCGCCAGAAGCTCCTTTGACGCAAACGGCTTGGTGAGATAGTCATTTGCGCCGCTGTCAAGTCCCAGTACCTTGTCGTCCACCTCCGCCTTTGCCGTGAGCAGGATCACCGGCACCTGGTTTCCCGCTTTGCGAATCTCCTGCAGGACGCTGATTCCGTCCATGCGCGGCATCATCACGTCCAGAATGACACCGTCATACGAATTCATTTCCAGAAATTCCAGCGCCTCCACGCCATCACATGCCGCATCCACTGTGTAATTGCTGCGTCTGAGGATTGTCACAATCGCTTTTGACAGCGATGTCTCGTCCTCTGCAAGTAAGAGTCTCATGGTAAGCTTCCTCCTCAAACTTCGGGACAGCCCATCCGGCTTATTCCGTCCGGTTCATCTTCTCTCCGTTCGGCATATCGGGCGGTTCCGGCATTTCTCCCGGCCTCTCCCCATTCGGGAAGTCCGGCATTCCTTCCGGTTTCTCCCCATCCGGAAAATCCGGCATCCCTTCCGGTCGTTCTCCCGGTCTCTCCCCGCTGCCAAATCCGCGTTTTCCTCCGCCAAAGGAAAATCCTTGTCCATATATGGGTCCGTCCATAGCCACATCCACTGTGTTTTCACCCATTTTTACAGTATACGAACCGTCGGACTTAATTTCCGGGCAGCTGATTGTAACTGAATTATAACTTTTTTTCATTGTCCATGCAAGAATTTCACCGCCATCCGCATCCAAAAGAATAATGTCGCTTCCTGCCGCATTCTGCTCCTGCGTGCTTACCAGAATACTGCCCTGTGTCGAATCCTCGCCGAAATTCTGCGCCATACTGCCCTGTCCTGCCGCCACCACGATTCCGCCCGTTATCGTGGCATCAATCCCATAGTCAAGCGCGGCATCACCGCCATGCGAAGGTCCCGTCACATAAACTTCCCCGCCGCTTACCAAGATATAACCGTTTGAGTCAAGACCGTCGCCCTCGGCGTCCACGCGCAGAACGCCTCCCGAAATATTGATGGATGCTTCCGGGTCATTGTCATTCACTCCGCCACGACCGCCTTTTTTATCCGCCGCCTTCTGGACATCGGCTGTCTCTTCCTTTGCGGACTGGCGTTTGTCCGTGGCATTTAATCCGTCGTCAGAGGACGTGATGTCAATTTCCCCGCCGGAGATATTGATAATCCGCGCCTCAATCCCCTCACCGGACTGCTCCACGACGATTTTACCACCGGAAATGTTGATTTCATTCAGGGCATTCATCCCATCGCTCCCACCTGAGAGCCTGTAAGTTCCGCCCAGGATATGCACACTGCCCATCGTGTCATCATCGTTATTGTCTGATTTAATGGCATCCTCTCCTGCCTGAATCCGAAAATCACCGTCCGCGACAGCCACACTGTCCTTTCCTGTCATCCCATGAGATGCAGCGGTAATGTCATATGTCCCGCCTGCGATGACAAGGTCATTTTTTGACACGATTCCATGCCCTGCCGGGGAATTGACTGTAAGTTTTCCTGTTCCGTTGAGTGTCAAATCATCTTTTGAAAAGATTACCGCATCAATGTTATTGTCATCCACTGCCACAAAGGAACCGCCGTTTGTAAGTGTGTTTTCTGTTGCATCGGGAAGCGTGACAAACACCTTGTCTGCGCTTTTTACATAGATGACAGCCGACGTCGCACAGCTGATATCCACACCATCCAGCACCAGTTGGACCTTTTCGGTCTTGTCGACATCCACGGTAATCATTCCGTCACTGAGCGAACCACTTACCAGATAGTTCCCTTCCCCTGTTATCGTGACCCTGCTTCCCTCTATCGCCACATTCCTGGAATCCGTCGTGCAGCCCGCATCGGAAAGCGTGATATGTTCACATTTTGATACGTCATATTCCCCGCCCAGGTCACGTTTCGAGAAAAGTCCGGACTCATCTGCCACCTCGTCCAAAATGACACTTGTGTCACTTTTGTCATTTTCACTGGCAGTATTTACATTCACCGCCCCATCATTCGCACATGCCGTTACAGACACAGCCGCCAGAAGGCATACTGCCATCATCCAATACCGCTTTTTATTCCATCGCTCCATTATTGTACTCCTTATTTTTATAACAGATTTTGCACACAAAATGCTAAAGGGCAAGCATTTTGGCGCACGATTCCCACTACTTTGACGTGGGTGTGAAAAGTAACCATTTATGCTACACTGTACCCTACATCATGTCCGTTATGCTGCTCTCCTGGTTTGACAGTGCAATTTCCAGATTCCCATTCCGGCAGCGCACGGCATCAATAAAAGCCTTCTCCGTGCCTGATTCCTGAAATGTTATATGATAGGTCAGCTTAAACAGGCTTCCCATATTGGTCGTTTTCACGTTGACAAGCTCGCTCTTTTTCGTATACCGGGCAAACAAGTCATCAAATACTTCCACATAATCCAAATCCTCCGGTATTGTGACATGCAGTGTCCGGTTCAGATTCGCGCGCTTTTTTGCCCCGAAATCTATCCGTGCATAGAGCATGTCGACAAGCCCCATAATGACAGCAAACAGAAACGCATACGCAATGTATCCCATTCCGGTGATAATTCCTGCCCCCATCGCCATGAACAACACGCCGATTTCCTTTGCCGTCCCCGGTGCGGAGCGGAACCTTACCAGACTGAAAGCCCCTGCAACTGCCACGCCCGCGCCCACATTTCCGTTCACCATCATAATCACGGCGCACACAATCGCAGGAATGGTGGCAATCGTCACGATAAAGCTTTTAGAGTATGTATTCCTGTACATGTACATCACTGATATTATCAATCCTATAACAAGCGAGCTGACAATGCAAATCATAAAATCGGCAACCGATATGATGCTTGCCGTCTCCGCGTCAAACAATCCCCTGAAAATATTTTCCATTTTTCCTCTCCTCCTCAGGCTATAAATATCCTGCCAGTGTACTGGCTATTCATCTGTCTGCCCATCACCTTATACTGAGCGGTCAGTCTTTTCGACCGCCAGTATATATTTTCGTATGCTGTCCCATATTTTGAAAAAGATGTCTTGTAAATTTTTTCACGCGTCAGCGCCTCCGCCATCCAGAGCGGTATGCCGCCCGAAGTCTTGATTTCCATCAGCACGTCGTCCTCGTCCATCAGCCGCTCTCCCCACACCTCCCGCGAAAGGGAAAGCTCCTCCTGGCGGGCAAGGATATTTTCATCAAACGTCACGCGAAAGTCGCTGCCGTCCAGCGCATAAAATGCTTCGCGCTCATAGGACAGAAACACCTTTGGTTTCAGCGTCTGGTAAAATGAAAAAAAATAATCAATTTCATTTCCTATCTGTGTCGCTTTTGGAAACGGCGTTCCCTTCACCAGCCATTCAAGGGTTTCAATCTGGGAAAGTGACTCGCGCCGCTTATAGACCACATCATCATATTTTTTCTTAAGCTCGATAAAAACCTTATCCTGCGCCGATACCTGTCTGTAACTCCTGATGCGCAGCTTTTCTTTATAAACCGGCTTCTCTATGGAACGCCGCACCAGCCGGTATGTATCCGTATCGAAATAGATATTCCGAATCGTCGTATGCCCGAAATCGTCGAGCCGCATATGCGGAAGCATCGCTTCTAATACCGCAGCCCGCTGCTTCCTTGTCATCTTATATTTCATCTCATAACGTTTAAAAACTGCCTGATATGCCATTATACTCCTCCATTTTTCAAAACGCGTATTTGCCCGGACACAATCCTTGCAATGCCAGCTCCATTGAGTGTGTCCCAATTAGGAATTGTTTTGTTCTGAAAAAAGTATACGGCAGAAAACTTAAGCGAGCCTTAAATTGAATGTGTCTATTTTGTGAAAAACCATCAAGCCTGAATCGCGTTGACAAGATTGCTGTCCATGGGTATGTTTTCATTTTGGGTGGACGAATGTATTATATTTCGATATAATTTCACATGAATAAAATTGAAGAATTTCAGATTAAGGAAGGGTGTCATGCACAGTTTGGATGCCATGGCACGCTGAAAGGCGGCGAAACACCCGGAATCAGCGGCAGATTACGATACAGTTTATCACGGATTGGATAGCAAACACTGCTGTCGCCTCCGTGAAGAAATTTTTATCCGCTGTATGCAAAAACTTTCTGTCAGGGCTGACGAATGCCTGTATATCGGCGACGGCGGAAGCCACGAACTGGAAGCAGCAAGTGCGCTGGGCATGACCGCACTACAGGCAGTGTGGTATTTGCAGGAAGGAACGCGCTCACCCATGAGTCGCAAGCCCGGATTCCATCAGCTGGAACAGCCGCTTGCGGTTTTGTCATATTTATAGGTTTATGCCTCCACCAGCTGCAGGTCATACAGCTTCTTATACATCCCATCCAGCTGCAGCAGTTCCTGATGCGAGCCGCTTTCCTTGATTTCCCCTTTGTGCATGACGATAATCTTGTCAGCATGCTGGATTGTGGAAAGCCTGTGTGCCACCATGATGGTCGTCCTGCCCTCCATCAGTTTTTCGAGCGCCTGTGTAATCAGGCTCTCCGTCTCCGTGTCAATATTGGCAGTCGCCTCGTCCAGCACCAGAATTGTCGGCTGGTATGCAAGTGTCCGCGCGAAGGAAAGCAGCTGCCTCTGCCCTGCCGACAATGTGCTCCCGCGCTCTGTGACCGGCTCGTCAAAGCCCCCCGGCATCTTTCTGATAAAAGAATCCGCGTTCACGATATGCGCGGCACGCTCTATCTCCGCCCTTGATATTTCCTCATTGTCCAGCGAAATGTTGCCCTTGATATCCCCTGTAAAGATAAACACATCCTGCTGCACCTGACCGATGGCATGACGCAGGGCATCCTTGTCGATCTCCCTGATATTGACACCGTCTATCAGAATCTCACCCCTCTGCACATCATAATAACGCCCTATCAGGTTCAGTATGGATGATTTTCCGGCGCCCGTGGCACCCACAAAGGCAACCTTCTCGCCCGGCGCAATTGTAAAGCTTACATCCTTCAGTATGTAATCATCCTTCTCGTAGGCAAACCATACATGGCGAAACTCAATTTTCCCTGTAATCTGCACATGCCTTGGATTTTCGGGGTTTACGATTTCCGGCTCCACATCCAGTATCGAAAAAATTTTCTCAGCGGACGCAAGCGAGGACTGCAATGTCCCAAACTGCTCTGCCAGCTCCTGAATCGGCTCAAAAAACGAGCTGATATAATTGATAAACACAAACAATGTTCCCAAGGAAACAGTGCCTGCCAGCACAGACGCGCTCCCCTGCCCAATCACGATAACCATCGCAATGACAGACAGCATGTAAATGGACGGGCGGAAAATGGCAAACGTCATAACCTCACGCCAGTTTGCCTTGAAAAGCTGCCCGCTCTTCCACTCAAATTCCTTATACTTTTCTTTTTCCCTTGCAAATATCTGAATCAGCTTCATGCCGGAAATATGCTCCGACAAAAAGGTATTCAGCTCCGTGATGCGCGTTCTCGTAATCCGGTACGCCTTTCTGGACATATAACGGAAAAAGAAAGTCAGCGCTGTCACGAACGGAATCAGAATAAATGAGTACAGCGCCATTTTCACGTCAATCGAGAGCATGACAACAGCAAACCCGATAATCTTTACCGTATTCTTGAAAAGCTTTGCAAGAATCTGCGAAAACAGTTCATTCACCGCCTCCGTATCATTTGAGACGCGCGTCACCAGTTTTCCCACAGGCTGCGTATTAAAAAAATTTACGGACAGGCTATGAATATGTGCAAATACCTCCTCACGCATCTTATAGATAATCGACTGTCCTACATTCTGCAAAATCCATGTGTTGGAAGCATTAAAAACAAAGCCAAGCAGAAGCATCAGCGCATACAGCGCTGCCGCGCGTAAAATTCCCTGAAACGCTTCGCCCACCTCAAGCGCCGCCCTCGTCTGCCCATAACCACCAATATAATCATCAATCGCATTCCCGATAATAATCGGCTTATACAATTCCACGCCAATCAGCGACACAACAAGAAGCGACGAAAGCAGCATCATCCATTTATGCGGTTTTAAATAAGCCAACAATCTTTTCATACGAATAACCATGCCCTTTCCACAGCCTGCAAACTTTGAGCCGCAGGCACAAATTTGCCAGTTGAAAAATCAATGATTTTTCAACCGAATCCTCCTGCCGCCCTTTTTTCACCGATTGCCGCCTCAAGCTGCTGTTTTTCAAACATGTCCCTGTAAATACCGCCAAGCTCCATCAGCTCCTTGTGGCTGCCGCATTCCTTTGCCTCCCCGTCCTCCAGGACAAGAATCACATCCGCATTCTGTATCGTGGAGATACGGTGTGCAATTAAAATGGTTGTCTTTCCCTGCCTGTTTTCCTTCAGGTTGCGCAGGATTCTTTCCTCGGTATCCGTGTCCACTGCCGAAAGCGCATCATCCAGAATCAGGATTGGCGCATCCTTTTTGAGTGCCCTTGCGATGGAGCTCCTCTGCTTCTGCCCGCCTGACAGCGTAACGCCGCGTTCGCCTACAATTGTCTCATATCCGTCAGGGAAAGCAATGATATTATCGTGAATGCACGCTATTTTTGTTGCCCTTACGATTTCATCCATCTCGTCATTGTCCGTCCCAAATGCAATGTTTGACTTCAAGGTATCCGAAAACAGGAAATTGTCCTGCGGCACATAGGCGATATTTTCGCGCAGCGTTTTTAAGGGAATCGTGTTGATATCCCTCCCATCAATGAAAATCATACCTGGTTTTGTATTGTATAAATGCAGCAGCAGATTGACAAGCGTCGATTTTCCATTGCCCGTCCTTCCGATTACTGCAAGCGTGGTTCCTGCCTTAACATCCAGACTGATATCCCTTAATGTCGGTTCGCTGTGTCCCCTGTGGATAAATGTGAGATGATGAAGACGGATGTCGCCCCTGATGCAATTTACCGGCGACACGTCATCCCTGTCCGCTATCTCGGACTCCTGGGCAAATACCTCCTGTATTCTCTTAATGCCGGCTCCGCCCTGCGAGAACATGTTAATCGCCTCACCGCAGGCAAGCATCGGCCATACAAGCATCGTAATATACTGGTTAAAGGCAACGAAACGGCCAATGGTAATTTCACCGTTTAATGCAAGCCATCCGCCATATAGAAGCGTCAGAAGGCTGCTGATGCCGATGACCACGTCGAGAAGAGGAATGACAACCGCCTCCATTTTCGCAATCCTTAGGTTTTTTTCCTTCGCATTGGCATTTGCCCTTGCAAAGGCGCGTATCTGCGAGCGTTCACGCACAAACGATTTTACAACGCGCACCCCGGAAAAGCTTTCCTGCACAAAATCCGTAAGGTCTGACACCGCCTCCTGCCGCTCCAGAAAGCGTTTTTGCATTATCTTTCCAAAGTACAGCTCGCCAAACGCAATGAATATCATGGGAATAACTGCGACAAGGGTCAGCCTGATATTGACATAGACCATCATCTGCACAATTACCATCACGGTCATGACAACCGCGTCAAATGCCGCAATCACCGCAGGCCCGATTGCCATACGCACAGCGTTTAAATCACTTGTAAAGCGCGTCATCAAATCGCCCGTCTTATGTTCATTATAATACTCCACATCCAGCGTTTCCAGATGCGCAAACATATCATCCCGGATTTCACGCTCCACCCCGCGCGCCGCGCCAAAAATAAAGTAGCGCCACAAAAAACGTCCTACCGCAAGTGTCAGCCCAATCATCAGGATGATAACGATATTTTGAAAGACTCCGCCCATATCGAGGGTACGCGCTGCAAGTCCGTCCGTAATGATTCCTGTTACCTTGGGGATGTACAGATTGGCAAAATCCAATATGAATAAAGTGACAATCCCGCCGATATACTGTACCTTGTGCCGCCTGATATACTGCCAGATAAACCGAAGCTGCTCCATTTTTGACCATGCCCTCCCATAATATTGTCAGACTCTCTTTTTAATCGGGTGCCGCACAAATAACAAACAAAACATGACAACATTGCGTCATGTTTTGTCTACAACATCATTCCAGAGTTACTTTCTATTCCTTTACAACATCGAAGCCCGCAACTCCTCCGCGCTTTTTGCACTCAGATACGCCGGCGCAATGTCAAACACGGTCCTGCAGCCACTCTGCCCTTCACTGGCAAGGCGGTGTGCCGCCCGGGCATATGCGACAAGCACGCTCGCGGTAAATTCCGGATTGGAGTCAAGCTTCAGGCTGTATTCGATAATGTGCTTGTTCTCCTTCTCCCAGCCGGTCACACCGCTTCTCAGCACGAAGCCGCCGTGCGGAATCCCGCTGTGGTTTGCGAGCAGCTCCTCCTCGCTGATAAAATGCACCGTCGTATCATAGTCCGCAAAATAGTTGGGCATTGTCTTGATTGCCTCCTCAACCTTTGCGGCATCCGCGCCTTCCTCCAAAACGACAAAGCATTCCCTTGTATGCTTCTGTCTTGTCGTAAGCTCCGGATTGCTGCCGGAACGTGCCGCCTCAAGCGCTGACTCGACAGGAATCGTGTACTGCTTTGCATTTTTGACGCCCTCGATACGGCGGATGGCATCCGAATGTCCCTGGCTCACGCCCTTGCCCCAGAACGTGTAATCCTTTCCCTCCGGCAGGATTGCATTTGCGAAAAGACGGTTTAGCGAGAACATTCCCGGATCCCACCCCACGGAAATAATGCCAATGTGTGCGCCCGCCTTTGCCGCGGCATCCACGTTTGCAAAGTGCTCCGGAATCTTTGCGTGAGTGTCAAAGCTGTCAACCACATTAAAATGCTTTACATATTCCGGTGTCTGCTTTGGTAAATCTGTCGCGCTGCCGCCGCAGATAATCATCACGTCAATCTTGTCCTTCCACTGTTCTACATCTGCGATATTGCAGACCTTTGCCGTCTCTGTCAGAATGGAGACCGACTCCGGACTCCTGCGCGTAAATACGGCAGCAAGCTCCATGTCATCATTCTGCCGGACTGCGCACTCGACACCGCGCCCCAGGTTGCCATATCCCAAAATTCCAATACGTGTACTCATTACAATTTTCCTCCCATATTTTTATCGCTTTTATTTCGTCACAGCTACCAATGTTTATCAGGCACTATCCCTGCAATGCACCGCGCACTCCTTACCGCAGAATGCAATGCCATAGCAGCTTACATATTTATATCCGTCATTTCTCAGCTCGACGTCATACTGTTTTTCTTCAATCTGCTTTAACGCCTCGTCTGCCATGGCATCCATGTCATCAATGTCCTTTGCAACCTTGAACTCTATGACAAAGGCTTCCCGGCTTCTGCGGACAGGCCTGACAAAAAGGTCGCTTCTCCCTTTGCCGCCCTCCCTGTTTGAGCGCAGCCCGAAGCCCTTGATGCCTGTCAGCAGCCCGGCAACCATTCCATGATAGTAGTATTCGTTCTGATCCATGTAGCTGATGGTTTCCTCAAATATATCGTTTATCAGTTCTTCCAATGCGGCGCAGTCCTTGTTGACAAACGCCGTATAGAGCTGTGTCATGTCGCGTCCTTTCATCCGCTCGCGGAACCAGTTCTGCACTTTCTGTTCAAAAATATAGTGTACCTCTTTATTAGGAATGACAAGCTCGGCATAAATGGACGAGCCCTCCATCCACTCATTTATTTTGCGGAAATACCCTGTAAAATACATAAAATTCCACAGATTATCGCTGCTGTCATAAATCTCACCATACGTAATGTCCTCGTGTATCTGTACCCTGATACTGCCCCCTGCCAGCAGCTCCTCTATCTGCATTTTCCCATCATCATCAGAATGGTCAATCAGCGTCCTGACAATGCTGTTGGAAGAAGTATTTGCCCAGTAAGCCATCGGAAGCCAGTTCGGATTCGCCCGTGCGTCATCTACATACTGTATCACGCTCCATGGATTATAGATGTCCGTCTGCCCGAAAGTATACCCATCATACCACTCCCGGACAACCCGGTACGCATCCTCCATGTTGTAATAATGGCACAGCTGCTGCACTTCGTCTGCTTTGAAGCCAAAGTATTCATCAAATTTTGCATTGCGGATTGAGATAATGTTCAGATTGTTCATACCTGTAAAGATGCTCTCCTTTGAAACGCGCAGACAGCCTGTAAGGACGGCAAAAGCAAGGCTGCCGTTATCCTTTAGCCCGCTCTCAAACAATGACCGGATAAAGTCAATCATTTTATTATAAAAGCCCTTTGTAAAAGCATTTTCCAAAGATACATCATACTCATCAATCAATACGACTGGCTTCCTGCCATAATATGCTTCAAGGCGCTGAGAGAGAAAACGGACTGCGTTTTGATATTCGACCTGCGTCGCCCTTCTCGATGCAATAGCCATATATTGCTCTCTGTCCTGTTCATCCGCTATATCTTCAAGGAGAAAATCATGCCTTTTGTATTCCTCGGCAATCAACATCTGAAACTGCTGATATGACTCCTCAAAACTTTCCTTCTTTGTATCCTTAAACGTCAGATAGATAACCGGATACTGCCCCATGTGTGCAAGGTATTTGTCCCCTGCCTCCATGATTTTTAATCCTGCAAAGACATGAGACCAGTCCTTTTTATTTCCATGGGAATCCCTGTCGTCCTCAAAAAAGTATCTGAGCATACTCATGTTAAGCGTCTTGCCAAACCGGCGCGGGCGCGTGAAAAGTATAACCTTTGCTTTGCTATCCAGCAGCTCCTTAATCATGAGGGTCTTGTCAACGTAATAAAATTCCTTCTCAATCATTTCAGCGAAATCACTGATTCCTATCGGTAATGGTCTGTATGCCATATTAATAACCATGCCCTTTCCACAGCCTGCAAACTTTGGACCGCAGGCACAAAGCTGCCGTGTGAAATCTTTGATTTCACACTAACCTCCATGATTCCGCTCTGCGGAATCTCAAATCCGGATGAAAAACGCCTGTTTTTGGCGTTTTTCCTGTGTGAGACTTAGAACTTCTCCACGAAACAGCCTTTGCTGTGAGTGGCTAGAAGTTCTTCTCACGCTAACTCCCAGGCATATACCTACGCTCAAATTATAAGGATCCAATCTTCTCCATAAGCTCTGGAAGTCTGGAGAACTCCTCCAGCACATAGTCCGGCGCTTTCGCCTCGCCAAATCCGTATTTCGCAAAAACAAACGGAATACCCGCGATTCTCGCAGACTCCTCGTCGCCTGCGGTATCGCCTACATAGACTGCCCTTGTCACGCCGTTTCGCTTCATAATGAGTTTGTTGTTCTCGCCCTTTGAGAACAGATTATTCCCCCAGCACTCGATATCATCAAAGTATGCTGCAAGCTTGTGCGCCTTGATAAAGCTCTCGATATATCCCTGCTGGCAGTTGCTCACCACAAAAAGCTTATACTTCTTTTTCAGTTCTGCAAGCGTCTCCTCAAGCTTCGGGTAAAGAATCCCGCCATGCTCACTCAGATAGGCATTCTCGACCTCACAGCACTCATCCATCAGTGCCTGCTGCTGTTCTGTCGTGGTATCCGGAAACAGCTTGCCGGCAATATCTGTCATCGGAAGCCCAAGGCAGCCCTCCAGCTCCTCGGAAGTAATCGGCTCTTTCCTGTACTCCGGATGACTTGCCACAACCTGATTCCATGTCTTGCCAATGCCCTCGAGCGCGTCCCACATGGTTCCATCCAAATCAAATATAATCGCTTCTATATTATTATTCATCAAAGTCTCCTATTGCTTCCAGAGCATTTATCATACACGCTCCAAAACCCCAAATATTTATATATTGTGCAACCGTTCCGTTACATTATTTCCGCCCCGGAAGGCATTGTCCTCTCCGGCGTCATCAGCGCGAGGTTTCCGTCGGCGTCCTCCGCACACAGAAGCATTCCTTCTGACACAACGCCCGCAAGCTTTGCCGGTTTCAGATTGACCAGTACCATTACTTTCTTGCCAACCATCTCTTCCGGAGTATAATACGCCTTGATTCCGGACACAATCTGTTTCACCTGT
This sequence comes from uncultured Lachnospiraceae bacterium, assembly GCA_949066965.1. Classification (GTDB taxonomy): domain Bacteria; phylum Bacillota; class Clostridia; order Lachnospirales; family Lachnospiraceae; genus COE1. The sequence goes on along the minus strand of CARTDA010000015.1, from coordinate 3,073 downwards.
GATCCGATTTTTACCTGACTGCACAGAAGCTTCTTTGATTTCGGCACCGCCTCGCAGGAAATAATCTCTCCCACCTGAAACTGCATTTTAGCAAAGTCATCATAGGTAATCTCCGCTTTTGGCTCTATATTTATGACATCTGTGTCACTTTCTTCCGTCTGCCCTGACGCTTCCATCTGTCTTTCGGCAAGTTCAGCCACCTTTGCATCTACTTCCTTCGGATCGAGACGCGCAAAGAGAATTTCCGGAGTCTGCGTCACCTTTGTGCCGGACACATACCCGCCAAATGTTTTTGCCGACTCAAAATCGCGCACCGGGCTGTTTAACTGCGCCATGATTCTCTGTGCGGTCTCCGGCATAAACGGCTCAAGCAGACCCGCGCCAATCGAGATTCCCTCTACCAGATTGTACAGAACCGTTGCAAGCCTGTCCTTCTTCGCCTCATCCTTTGCAAGTACCCATGGTTCCGTCTCGTCAATATATTTGTTGCATCGCCTGAATACATTAAAAATCTCCGTCAGCGCATCCGCAACCCGCAAATCATCCATCTTGGCTTCCACCTTATCATAAGCGCCTGTGACAGCCGCCTTCAGGTCCTCATCCACTGCGTCTGCCGCGCCTTTGTCCTCCACAATGCCGCCAAAGTATTTATTGCTCATGGAAACCGTTCTGTTCACAAGATTTCCAAGTGTGTTTGCAAGGTCAGCGTTCAGCCGCTCTACCATCAAGTCCCATGTGATGGAACCATCGTTCTCATACGGCATTTCATGCAGCACAAAATAACGCACCGCATCCACGCCAAACAGTTGTGCAAGGTCATCCGCATACATGATATTGCCCTTCGACTTGCTCATCTTGTCATTGTTCTGCAAAAGCCATGGATGCCCGAAAATCTGATGCGGAAGCTCCTCCCCAAGCGCCATCAGGAAAATAGGCCAGTAAATTGTGTGGAAACGGATGATATCCTTTCCAATCAGGTGCAGATCCGCCGGCCACATTTTTTTGTACTGTTCTGTGCTGCCGCCGTCCGCATCATATCCGATGCCTGTAATATAGTTCGTGAGCGCATCCAGCCAGACATAAACGACATGCCTGTCATCAAAATCCACCGGAATTCCCCATTTGAATGAAGTACGTGACACGCACAAATCCTGTAACCCCGGAAGGAGGAAATTGTTCATCATCTCATTTTTTCTGGAAACAGGCTGGATAAATTCAGGGTGATTGTTGATATGGTCTATCAGCCTGTCGGCATATTTGCTCATCTTGAAAAAATATGCCTCCTCCTTTGCCGGTTTGACCTCACGCCCGCAGTCAGGGCATTTCCCGTCCTTTAACTGCGACTCTGTCCAGAAAGACTCACACGGCGTGCAGTACATTCCCTCATATGCGCCCTTGTAAATATCCCCCTGATTGTACAGACGCCTAAAAATCTTCTGCACCTGTTTCTCATGATAATCGTCCGTGGTGCGGATAAACTTATCATACGAAATATTGAGCATGTCACAAAGCCCTCTGATAACGCCTGCCACACCATCCACAAACGCTTTCGGCGTAACGCCCGCTTCCGCCGCCTTCAACTCAATTTTCTGTCCGTGCTCGTCCGTTCCTGTCTGGAAAAAGACGTCGTATCCGTCCTTTCTCTTATAGCGGGCGATACTGTCCGCCAGCACGATTTCATAATTATTCCCGATATGCGGCTTGCCTGATGTATACGCAATAGCCGTGGTAATGTAATACTTTCCCTTATTCTGCATTGATTGCCATCGCCTTTCTTTATTTCATATTTTGTGCATAATGTAGTAATAATAAACTTAATTATCTATAATTTACCATAATCAAAGAAATTTGTAAATGAAAATACGTTTCAAAAAAGCGATGTGAAGCAGGGATATTGCTGTATTTATCTGCGAATATCGACGTACCCTGTTTTTAGTGCAGATTCATCAAACTCATAGGTTCCGCCAAACGAATCCAAATTTAAATAAAGATACTTTAACTCCTCCTCCGGAACAATCCACGCCATGTGCACAACTGCCGTCTCTCCGGCTTTCAGATGATTCATGTAGTTATTTTTCCGCTCGCCGCCATGGACATCGTAATACCACATTTCAGTAAATCCCGCTGCGCCTTCCACTACGACATAATCCCACGTTGTGGATGTTTCCGATTGGTTTCCCCTGTACATTTCCATTTGGTTTCCATTCTCCGCTATCTTCACCAGGCTTCCCCAAAACAGATACGAATTGATTTCACTGCTGCCCGTATTGGTGTACTCCACAGTTGCATATACAAGTTTCTGCGGCACTTCGCGGCTCTCTGTCACTTCGTCGACAGAATGGATGCCGTCACCGCTCCGGATGTAGTTGATTTTTGCGGGGAGCAGCGCTCCGGACGCATCCGTTACTTTTTTGATTTCTTCCTTACTGTCCGCATCCATGACAGACAAATCCAGCAGACTGATGTCATCACATACCTGAATCTGCGCGACCTTAATCGCCACTTCTTCTTCCGCGTCTGCCATCATAAAGGTCTCACCGACCGCATGTGTACGGTTCATCGCCGACTTGGGCACCATACTGCTGCCCTCGCCGTCATATGTTTCATTCCGGGCAGCAATATAATCACTCCAGCTATATGCATTTACAATATCCTGTGCGGAACCATCTGTAACAGGCTCTATCCGGATTCCCTCCGCAATTTTTATCGCATCTTCCTTGGATACATCCGATGCCGCATACAGTTCCATCACATAATGCAGGTCTGTAAACGCCACATAAATGCGCTGGTTAAACCAAATTTCTCCGCCAGCCGCGCCTGTGTCATGCAGTTCGATGTATACGCCGTCATGCACGCCGACCTTGATTTCCTCACTGCCTGCGACACCTGTCGTCAGCATGTCAAACTGCGCATCGCCCCTGTCCATTTTATAAAAATCAATTGACACCCCGCCTTTATATAGATTGTCTGTATAGCTGTACTTGCCAGTCTCCGTCTCCGTCATCCCTTCCGGAAGATAGGTATTACTTTGGCAGTTAAAAATCGACAATGCCTATGGTGTTCCAGATGAATA
>CARTDA010000014.1:0-87376 GCA_949066965.1 uncultured Lachnospiraceae bacterium | reverse complement strand
GAAATTTCTGAAGCCTTATAGAACAAGAGGTTCGAGTTTCCGAGAGCACACTTATGTAGTGGGAGGGGCGAGCGTGTATGAGCAGCTCCTTCCTTACTGCAATACGGCGCACATCACGAAAATTGACTATACATATCAGGCAGATGCGTTTTTCCCCAGGCTGGACGAAATGCCGGAGTGGGAGCTTGTGGCTGACAGTGAGGAACAGACCTACTTTGACCTGGAGTATTATTTTTTTAAATATGAGAGAAAAAAATAACTGGAAATGTTGACTTTTGCATTTTTTGGTATGATAATAAAAAATTAAGGAACGCTCCCGAAATCCTGGGATGGACTGTTATGGGGCATTCATCAAAATGAGGAGGAGGACTTGAAAATGGAAAAGAAAGATTTGGACTGGTCAGGTCTGGGCTTTGGCTACAGACAGACTGACAAAAGGTACGTTACGAACTTTAAGGACGGCGCGTGGGACAATGGCGTGCTTACCGAGGATGCCAATATCGTGCTGAACGAATGTGCGGGTGTCTTACAGTATGCACAGACTTGTTTTGAGGGGCTGAAGGCGTACACGACACAGGATGGAAAGACCGTCGTGTTCCGCCCGGATCTGAATGAGCAGCGCATGCATGACAGCTGCGTGCGTCTTGAGATGCCGACGCTTCCCGCAGGACGCTTCGTGGAAGCCGTCAGGCAGGTAGTCAAGGCAAACGAGGCGTATGTGCCGCCCTATGGATCCGGCGCGACGCTCTATGTGCGTCCTTATATGTTCGGGATGAATCCTGTAATCGGGGTGAAGCCTGCTGACGAGTACCAGTTCAGAATCTTTACGACCCCTGTGGGACCATATTTCAAGGGTGGTGCGAAGCCGCTTACGATAAGGGTCAGTGATTTTGACCGCGCCGCGCCGCATGGGACAGGCCATATCAAGGCAGGGCTTAACTATGCCATGAGCCTGCACGCGATTGTCACGGCGCACAAGGACGGCTTTGACGAGAATATGTACCTTGACCCGGCGACTCGGACAAAGGTTGAAGAGACAGGCGGCGCGAATTTCCTTTTTGTGACGAAGGACAACAAAGTTGTGACACCAAAATCAGACAGCATCCTTCCATCCATCACACGCCGTTCCCTGATGATTGTGGCAAAGGATTACCTCGGGCTTGAGGTTGAGGAGCGGGAAGTTCTTTTTGATGAGGTTAAGGACTTTGCGGAGTGCGGGCTTTGCGGCACGGCGGCAGTCATATCGCCTGTTGGAAAGATTGTAAATAAAGGCGAGGAAATCTGTCTTCCGTCGGGCATGGACGAGATGGGACCTGTGACCAAAAAGCTTTATGATACGCTGACAGGCATCCAGATGGGACGCATCGAAGCGCCCAAGGGCTGGATTGTGGAAATATAGTCTGCCGGATATACTGGCGGCAAATTTCAGTAGTCGTGAATAGTATGGATTATAAGAGTGCGGATGTCCCTGAAATCAGGGAGCCGCACTTTTTCGTTTGTTGCAAATATGGCTGGAAAATGATAAAATAAATAGAACGATTTCTGCGTCCATGTTTGCAGGGAAGAATGGGGGATGTTATGAAGAAGAAAATTTGCGGAGCATTATTTTTGGCACTGATGGGAGTGGTTTCGGGATGCGGAAGCGAAAAGAGTCCGCTGAATCCGGATGAGCCGGTATCGATTACGGTATGGCATTATTACAACGGCACACAACAGGCGGCATTTGATACCCTGATAGAGGAGTTTAACAATACGGTGGGCAATAAAAGGGGAATCTACGTGCAGAGCTACAGTCAGGGTTCTGTTTCCGACCTGGAGTCCGCTGTCAGGGATTCCATCAACGGAAAGGTAGGCGCGTCGGAAATGCCGGATGTGTTTTCTGCGTACTCGGATACCGCGTATGAATTTGAGCAGAAAGGCGCCCTGGCAAACTTGTCCGTTTATTTGGAAGAGGGCGAGCTGGACAAATATATCCCTTCGTATATTGATGAGGGCTGTATTGCGGAGAATGGAAGTCTGCGGATTTTTCCGGTTGCCAAATCCACGGAAGTCATGATGATTAATCGGACGGACTGGGAACCTTTTGCCGAGGCGACAGGGGCATCACTGGAGAATCTCAGCACGATAGAGGGCGTCGTGGATACCGCGGCGGCATACTATGAATGGACGGACAGCCTGACACCGGATATGGCGAATGACGGAAAGGCGTTTTACGGTCGTGATGCGATGGCGAACTATTTCATTATCGGGATGAGGCAGCTTGGGCTGGAAATTTTTCAGGCGGACAAGGGGCAGGTAACCTTTAACCTGCCGGAGGACAGCATCCGGCGTATCTGGGAAAACTATTATGTGCCCACTGTCAAGGGGTATTTTGGGGCGTATGGTTCATTTCGGTCAGACGATGTGAAGACAGGCGAACTGATTGCCTATACGGGGTCGACGGCTTCGGCGATATATTTTCCAGGCAGGGTTGAGGGTGAGGGCGGAAGCTATGACATAGCATATGAGATTATGGCAGCCCCCATATTTGACGGCGGGGAGCAGTATGCTGTCCAGCAGGGGGCTGGCATGGTCGTGACAAAGAGTGACGAAAAACATGAGTATGCGTCAGTTGAATTCCTGAAGTGGTTTACGGAGCCGGAAAACAACCTCCGGTTTAGCTGTATCTCAGGGTATATGCCAGTACAAAAGGATGCCAATACCACCGAAGTACTGGATAAGGTGATAGCGGAACAGAATATCGAAGTGGCGGAAAAAACCTATGATTGCATAACATATGTTTTTGATAATATGAAGGACGGAAAATATTATACGAATAAAAGCTTCCAGAATGGTTCTGCCGCAAGGAAGGTGCTGGAATATCATCTTTTTGACAAGGCGAAGGCAGACAGGGAGGCAGTGGTACAGGCTCTTTCGGAAGGAATGAGTCTGGAAGAGGCAAGCGCACCGTACACGACAGAAGACGCATTTCAGGAGTGGTATATGTCGTTTTGTGCAGCATTGAATGATACGATGGGACAATAGCAGGATATGGGGCTGAAATTAAATAACCAGAAAAAACATACTGTTTTTAAAATGTTTTTAATACCGCTGATTGCAATTATGTTGATACAGAGCCTGCTTACGGTAGGAACGCTTGCAGCAAGGCATACGCTGGGGCTGATTCAGGATTACTCGGTCGGCATGATGGCAAAGATTGTGGAAAACAGAAAAGTGATTCTGCAAAATGAGATGACACAGCGGTGGAATTCCATACTGGACGAGGAGCCCGTCATGAATGGGCTGCTAAAGGAATATCTGACAAAAAGGCAGCTGACATTGCAGCAGCTTTTGCAGGACAATGCCGCCTGTCAGGAATTGCTTGAGACATTTTTTCCGGAGTGTCTCAAAACCTTGCAGAACAATCTCGCATCCGGTGTTTTTTTGGTGCTGGTGGACGGCGACAGGACGAATGCGTCAGAGTTTGACGGTTTTTTTATCAGGGATTCTGCGCCCGAGAGCAAAAGTGCAAACGGAACTGACATGCTGCTGGAAAAAGGTTCAAAAGAGTTATCCAGAAATTATAATGTACCGCTTGATACGTGCTGGACAACACGTTTTCATATGATGGGACAAAGCAAGAGGGAATCTGACAATTTCTTTTATGAACCATGGCGCGCGGGGGAGGAAAATCCTGACGCCGGGACAGGGGACCTGGGATACTGGTCAAAGCCGTTTGTGCTTGAGGATAATCCGAACGATTCGCATGAGATGATTACATACTCCGTACCGCTCCGCCATGAGGGAAGGGTGTATGCGGTACTTGGCATAGAGATTTCAACTGCGTACCTCTATGAGTTCCTTCCGGTTCCGGAGCTCAACAGCAGCCATCAGGGCGGCTATCTGCTGGCGTATGATGACGGCACCGGAAACTACAGCATATATGCCGGAAAAGGGATGCTATATGGTATGGTGGAGGCGCAGGGAGATGTCTTTCATCTGGAACGCACGGATTATGCCATGCTCAGCGAGGTAAAGGGCATTACGTCCGGCAGGCAGAAGGTATATGCAGTGACATGTCCTTTGAAGCTGTATAATAAATTCGCCCCTTATCGGGACAAGGACTGGGTGCTGGTCGGTCTGAATGTTGAGGAGGAGCTTTTTGGCATCAGCCGGCAGATTTATATATGGCTTGCGATTGCAATATTGATTGGGCTTGTGTTTGGGGTTGTGGGAATCTATATTATTGTCCTGCACCTGACGAGACCGATTAAAAACCTGATGGAGTGTATTGGCAGTGAGAGCCGGGAGCTTGGGGACTTCCGCATATCAGGAATCCGTGAGATTGATGCGTTGTACGGCGTAATCAGGGACTTGACTGAAAGGCAGAAAAAGTCGGAGACCACGCTGCTCGAGGAGAAGGAACGCTACCGGATTGCAGTGGAGAGCACAGATGATGCGTTCTTTTCCTATGATATCCGCAGCCATCAGGTCGATTTGGTAAACGAGCACAAAATGAATGGTATCTGGAAATGTGACGGGGACAATCTGATTGATTTAAACCTGATTGCATATGAGGACAGGGATATGGTCAGCACGTTTTTTGGCAATATTCCAGACGAGGCTTCACTTGAATTCCGCCTGATGCTTCCCGGACAGGAGGGATATACATGGATTGGCTTGTACGGAAAGGTGGTCTGTGATACAGATGGCAACCGTTATAAGCTGATAGGAAGCATCCGCAATATTCAGAAGATAAAGGAACAGGAACAGGAACAGCTTGCAAGGCTTACTACAGATGGGCTTACTGGTGCATATACGTACAACGCAGGAATGAAAAAACTTGAAGAGTGCAGGAGGATACAGCCTAAAGGGTTTATGGTTTTTCTGAATATTGCCAATATACGCAGTCTGAGCAAGGCAAACGGCATTGTATTTGGGGATTTGATTCTTGAGCAGGCAGGAGACGTAATCCGTGAATGCGGGAATGCACTTGTCATCCGGCATAATATCAGTGAATTTGTAATATGGCTTTCACATAGCACGCATGCGCATGCACAGGAATATGCCGCAAAGCTTGTCAGTGGGCTTGAGGGAATGTTCGATAATACTGTATTAAAGCTGGATGTCTGTATCGGGCTGGTACAGGCATCAGAGGGAATGTCCAATAAAGGACAAATTCGGAGGGCGAAATGTGCCGAGGCCATGATCCAGGAGAATGCGCCGGTGAAATATCTGTTTTATGAGGATATTTCCAGGAAGGAGCGGATGGAACTGCCCCCGCTGAAGGCACGGCAGATTATGTCGAGTGACTATGGTGAGGAAGCTTCGTTATCCCTGATGGCACTGAACCTTTTTGGAAAGGGTTCCGACCTTCCGGCGCAGATGGCGCTCATCTTGAGCAAAATCGGTCGGCGATATGGGGCGGAAGATGTCCTGACAACGACAATCAGGCATGATTTCAGTGCGAACTATCTGGAATATCAGTGGCATCGCGATGGGCAGTCCGCGTTAAAGAATGTAGGTCAGTACACACAGGAAGAATGGGAGCTGTTCCAGAAGTGGCTGGGCAAGGGGCAGATACATTCCTTCACCGTAGAAGAAAGCGCGGATGCAGTGATACGAAAGTTCTTAAATATCCGGAAGGGGCAGCAGGGAATTGTGCTTCCGCTATATGACAATGGCAGCTATGCCGGGAATGTGTGTATTGCAGGGATTGCCTCTGAAATTATCCAGGATGGCGAGGTGTGCCAGCGGATGATAGACATCGGAAGCGTGATACAGAGCCAGCTCAACCAGCAGCAGCATGACCTTGCAAGCAAGGCGAAATCAGAGTTCCTTTCGCGGATGAGCCATGAAATCCGCACGCCGATGAACGGGATTATTGGCATGACGGCAATCGCGCTGCAGCAGAACCAGAGCCGGGAACGGATTGAGGATTGTCTTGGAAAGATTCAAAGCTCGTCCAAGTATATGCTCGGTCTTATCAATGATATTCTTGACATGTCGCGGATTGAGAGTGGAAAAATACACCTAGAGCCTGAAAATTTCGACATGCATGAACTGGCTGGAACCGTCAGGGAAGTGATAACGCCACAGGCAGAAATGAAGGGTGTTGCGTTTGAACAGGACATTCAGCTTGCACACGGATGGTTTTATGCCGACAGGCTGCGCATAAGCCAGGTATTGATTAATCTGCTTGGAAATGCGGTAAAATTTACGCCAAAGGGTGGCAGGATTCTGCTTAGAATCCATGAAAACGGAAGAGACGGGGAGCTGACACATGTCTATTTTGAGGTGCAGGATACCGGAGTGGGCATCCATGCCGAGGATCAAAAGAGGATATTTCGTCCATTTGAGCGGGTGGCGAGCACGTCCAGCGTGTCCAAGCAGCAGGGAACCGGATTGGGGCTCGCCATCAGCAGCAGGCTAATCCAGCTGATGGGAAGTGCCATTGCGCTTGAAAGCGAACCCGGGAAGGGGAGCAGGTTTTACTTTGATGTTGCCATGGAGCGCGGGCAGAACGATGCAGGGGCAAAGGAAACAGAGGAACAAGTTTCCTTTGCAGGTTTCCGTGTTCTTGTCGTTGAGGACAATGAGCTGAATGCCGAGATTGCACAATGCCTTCTTGAGGACTTCGGCTTTGAAGTGGAGTGGGTTCCGGATGGCGCGGATGCTGTTGAAAAAATCAGGAACACCGAACCGGGCAGGTATGACGTTATCCTGATGGATATTCTGATGCCTGTGATGAATGGGCTTGACGCGACACGCGCCATACGCGGAATGGGACGGGCGGACTGCCGGGAAATTCCAATCATAGCGATGTCGGCAAATGCGTTTGATGACGATTTAAAAAAATCCGTGGAGTGCGGCATGAACGGATATCTCTCAAAACCCGTGGATGTTGACAGGCTGTACCTTACCTTGAAGGATACTTTGTCGAAAAAACATTAGTTTTATTGTCTTATGTCAAACAATAAGGTATACTAAAAGATGATTATGATTTTTTAAGGAGTGGAACAATGAGTGACAGCAGGGAGAAGCCGGCATATCTTGAGTTCTCATGTCAGAGCATAGGATTGTGCGTGGAGCCGGGGGATATTGTTGAGGAAACCTTTACCATATATGCAGCGGAGCGGTATGCAGAGGGAAAAATATATTCTTCAGATACGAGGATGCGATTATATGAGACAGAATTCCACGGTGTGCAGACACAGGTTACATATTGCTTTGATGGGACAGCGGCGCAGGCGGGCAGCAATATCCGGGGAGAGTTTGTTCTGATATGTAACTGTGGTGAGTATGCGATACCATATACAGTCAGTGTCCAGCGCCCGCAGCTCCAGAGTTCCCTCGGACTCGTTAAAAATTTGTTCCATTTTACCAATCTGGCACAGACAGACTGGAAGGAAGCAGTGGCGCTGTTTTATTCCAGGAACTTTGCCTCCATCCTGCATAAAAGTGACAAAAACGTGCTGCTCTCGTATGTGGGGCTGTCAAAGGATGAGGAAAATGAACAGAATGTAGAAGAATTTCTGATTGAAACAAATAAGAAGACACCTGTTATATATATGTTTGACATAGAAGGATTCTTGCTTGAGGACGTACAGGACAGTATTGTAAAACGAGTTGTCGTTACGAAGAGCGGGTGGGGATACAGCTGTGTCAATATTAAAATAACAGGTGAATTTATCAGCGTGGACAGGCAGCTGCTAACCAGTGCGGATTTTTTTGATAACGTATGTAATTTTGATATATATATTGATGCGGCAAGACTGCACAAGGGTCTGAACAGCGGGAGTGTTATTTTTTCTGACGCGTGCAATGACTATACGGTTCCGTTTGACATCCTGATGGAGGATGAGCCTGAGAGGAAAAATGACAATCGCAGACAAAGACACGCGTTATGTAACATGGTGGATGCCTATGCGGGCATGCGCCTGAACAGACCGGCAGATGTGCAGTGGACAGCGTCCTTTGAAAAGGAACTGGAAGTGCTGCTGGAAATTGATGAGGACAGTATCCTGTATAATCTGTACAGGACGCAGCTCCTGATTGCGAAGGAGCGCTTTAACGAGGCGGGATGGTATCTTGACATGCTCGAAAAACGGCTGTCGAAGGAACCGGGAAATATTTTCCAGAACTGTTATTATCTGTACCTGACTACCCTGATTCAGTGTGAGGAGGACTATGTGAGGGAAGCCAGCGACGAAATCGAGACAATATATGCCAACAATCCGGCGCAGTGGAGGCTTGGCTGGTTTGTGCTGCAAATGAACGAGGAGCTGCTGCGCAGCAGGGAGCTTCGGTGGCAGTTCATGGAGGAGATGTTCCAGAACGGCTGCACAAGCCCGCTGCTGCTGTGTGAAGCCGTTCTGCTGCTCAACACGAATCCGACGTTCCTGCTGAAGCTGGACAAATTTGAAGAACAGGTGTTATGGTACGGCGCTAGACAGAAGAAATTAAAACCGGAGCTAATCGAGCAGCTTCAGTATCTCGCGGTGCGCAAGAAAGAGTATTCGACGCTGCTGGTCAGGATATTCGGGGAGATATACCGTACCTATAAGTCGCCGCAGACAATTGCGTCCATCTGCCATATTTTAATCCTTGGCGACAAAAAAGGGGTGGATTACTATCCATGGTATGCGCTTGGCGTGGAACATTCGGTGCGGGTGACCGGGCTGTATGAGTATTATATGATGTCGCTGGAGCTTGACAAGTATGGGGACATCAGGGGGGATATAGAGATACCCAAAATGGTGCTGATGTACTTTGCATATCAGAGCAGCCTGGACTATGAGCGGAACGCGTTTCTGTATGCCTATGTCATCCGCAACAAGGATAAATACCCGGACTTGGAACAGAGCTACCGCATTGCAGTCGAACGGTTTGTTGTGGACCAGATTAAACTGGGACATATCAATGAAAATCTTGCTTATCTCTATAAAACCATGCTGGCGCCGCAGATGATTATGGATGATACGGCTTATGCCTACACGCCGCTGCTTTTTATGCACCGCATCTATGTGGACAATCCGAATGTAAAGAACATTGTTGTCATTCATGAGAAGGTAAACGGCGAGAGCTCTTATCCGGTGGAAAACTGCGTCAGCATGATTCCGATATACGGAAGTGAGTACAAGCTGTTTCTGCAGGATGAATATGGAAACCGTTTTACAAAGAGCATACATTATGAGAACAAGCAGCTTATGGAACCAAAACAGCAGCTGGAGTATGTCAGCGGCTATATGCAGGGGCGCCTGAGCTTTGACATTTACCTGTGCGAGGTGGAGAAAAATTATGTGGTCATTTCGCAGGACAATGTCAAACGATTCAAAAACCTGGCGGAGTCGCCGCTGATTGTGGAGAACTTTAAAAAAGAAATCCGCACGAAGCTTCTGCGGTTTTACTATGACAATGACATGATTGGTGAGCTGGATGCTTTTCTGGAGGACATAGAAGCGGATCAGATGGAGGTATCCGAGCGGGCAGAGTTCATCAAATACCTGATATCCAGGGGAATGTTTGACAAGGCATATTACTGGATAAAATCTTACGGGGTGACGGACGTGGATCCAAAGTCCGTGGCACGCCTTGTCAGCAAACGTATTGTCAGCAGGGAGTTTGAGTATGAAGAATTTCTGGTGAATGTGGCGCATTATATTTACAAAAATATGAAATATGATGAAAATATCCTGCGTTATTTAATGATGAACTATGATGGAAAGGTTACGGAACTGCGGAAACTGTGGAAATCCGCAGTCGATCTGGAGCTTGAGACAAGGCTGATTATGGAGCGCATTCTCCGTCAGACCGAATACACGGGTGTCATGGTGCAGGACCGCGACGAAATTCTGATATCCTATGCGCACTGTGAGGAACATGACGCGGCGCTGGTCAATAAAATCCTTATGGACATGGCATATGATTATTTTGTCTGTGAGGCGATTGTCTGTCCGGAAATTTTCGACATGCTGTACCAGAAGTATGCAAAGGGAGAGTTGACCGACAGGAGATGTAGCCTGGCGCTGTTAAAATTTTGGGCAGAAAACAGGCAGGGCATGGAGATACCGGACGATACCGTAAGACAACTGATACAGGAGCTTTTGAAAGAAGAAATCTACTTTCCGTTTTATGTCAGGTTTGTGGATATGGTGCCGGAGCTGCATTACATCAAGGACAGTATCTTCATTGAGTACCGGACGCAGCCACAGAGCCAGGTGTATATCCACTATGCATTTGACGACGATGCTGCGGATGGGGAGCATACGGACAGTACTGCGGACAGGACGGATTACGGGCGTTATGACATTAAGGCGATGCAGGAAATGTACGCAGGAATATATGTGGGGATGTTTCAGCTGTTTCATGGGGAGACATTACAATATTATATCACTGAGAATTTTTTTGAAGAGGGAAAAGCCCCGCAGGAACGCGTGACACAGAGCGGCACGCTGGCAGGAAAGACAGAAGAAACTGCGGAGGGCGGCGCCTTACCTGACCGGTTTAATATACTGAATGATATTATGATAAGTATCAGCCTTCAGGACGGCGCGGCTGCGCAGCAATTGACAGAAGATTACTTATATCAGGATTTCTGTGTCAGGGAGTTGTTCCGTGTGCTGTGATGACAGACATGCCGGAGGTATTCTTGAAAGGAAGTTATGGGATGCTAATTGATAAGACACTGGACGAGCTGACCAAAAAGAATAAAATCGTAGTCGGCTTTGACCTTGGAAATGATGATTCACAGATAAGCTATTGCAGATACAACCAGAGCATGCCTGACACAGTCAGCCTTGTGATGGGGGAGGAACAGTATAATATACCGACGCTTCTGTGCAGGCGGTTTGACAAAAGACCCGGTGCGGAGGAAAGCGCGGCATGGTCTATCGGAAATGATGCGCTGAAGTGCGCGAAGGAAGGGCAGGGAACGCTGGTCGAGGACTTGGTGCTGCTGGCGAAAAACAATGTCAGCGTTAAGGTGCAGGAGGAAGAACTTTCTGCGGCGTATCTTCTGGAGCTGTTCGTGAGAAAGGCATTTGCGGTTTTATATGCATATGCGGGGACAGAGGACATTGCGGCAGTTGCATTTACACTGAAGGACATGAATACAGGCATCATGGAGATGCTCAGGGACATCGTAACACACATCGGAAAAAAGATGGAGGTGTACTTCCTGAGCCATGAGGACTGTTTTTTCCAGTATATGATTCACCAGCCGCAGGAGATGTGGATTCATGATGTCCTTCTGTATGATTACAGGAGTGACGGCATCAAAAGCCACATTCTTTCCATGAACAGGAAGACGAATCCGGTTGCATGCTTCATTGACACGTCGAGATATCCGCAGATGAGGATTCCCGATTTGTCGGACAAATCGGAGACGGCAAAAGGAGCATTTTACAAGCAGCTTGACACGGCGCTTCTTGAGATTGTGCGGAAGAACTGCGAGCAGCGGATTATTACGTCAGTTTTTCTCCTTGGCGATTCCTTCTCGAAAGAATGGTGCAGGGAGTCGTTAAAATATATGTGCCGTGGGAGGCGCGTGTTTCAGGGGAACAATCTTTTCAGCAAGGGAGCGTGTTATGGCGCGAGGGAGCGCGCCTACCCGTCAACTCTTTCCACGACATATGTATACTTATCCGAGGACAAGCTCCGCGCAAATATCGGAATGATGTGTGACAAGGGACAGATGGAGGTCTACTATCCGATTCTTGATGCAGGCACCAACTGGTATGACGCACAAAAGGTTTTTGATGTGATGCTTGTCAAAAATAACGCGATTACACTGAACATAGCGCCGGTGGACGGAACCAGGACGAGAGTGGCAAGAATATCGCTCGAAGGGCTTAAGGTGCGGGGAAATAAGACAAACCGTGTAGAGCTGCGGTTTTACATGGAGGACGCCAGCGCGGTACAGATAGAAATCAGGGACAAAGGATTTGGGGAATTTTTCCCGTCGACAGGCCAGATATGGAAAGAGTGCCTGCCGCTGGAAGTTATTACGTAATGAATATGATATTATACGCATGGGGGAGTTATGTAAATGAATAACGTTTGTTTATGTATAGGAAATTACGCAAAAACTCCATTTTATTTAAAATTTTCCGACATATCATTGTATTCTATGGAGGAGTTATGTTATTATTTTATGGAAAGGGTGCATCTGCTGGATGACTCGGTTGTCTCGGCAGAGCTCGTAAACTGGATTCGTCATGAATGCGGGCTTGTGGAGCTTGCGGACGAGCTGGATGTATATGTCCGGAAACATGTGTCAGTCGCGGCATTTGTCTCGACGATATTTGAACGGACAGGGATGTATGATGAAAACACGGTAAAACAGGTCGACCGCGTTCTGAAGGATCAGTCAAGCCTGAATACGATTGAGCGGTATAAGAAACGTGCAGAGTACTTATACCAGCAGGGGCGTTTCCGGCAGGCGCTTGCCATTTACAGGGAACTGGTGGACTACATTCCTGCAAGGGACAGTGCGGGCAGGGCACTTTTGTACTACGACATGGCGTCCATCTATGCGATGGATTTTGCGTACAGGCAGGCGGCAGATTTGTACTATGAGGCGTATCTCCTGCATCCTGACAGGCAGACAAGATGTGCGTATATCCTTGCCAGCAGAAAGGCGCTTACGGATTATGCATATGGCACATTCAAAAGGGATAATCCGGACTGGGAGGAGGATTTTATAAGGGTGGAGCAGCTGTGCGCGCAGGCTGACGCAAAATGGCTGGACTCCAGGGAGAGACAGCTGGTGACGGAACTTGCCAACTTAAAGCTAAGCGGCCAGCTTGATACATACAGCCAGCAGTCGCAGGCGCTTATCAGACAGTTAAAAAAGGATTACAAGCGGCAGACAAAAAGTTAGATAAGGGGAAACAAGAGGAAAGGGGTTACCTACATGGGATTATTGGGAAAAATTAAGGGATTTTTCAAAAGAGAGCCGGAGACGTATGAAAATGTGTACGACTGGGAGGAGGAGACCTTAAAACGCGACAATATTGACATGCATGACAAAAAACAGCGCGAACATTATGTGAAGGCATGCCTGGAACAGATGTCGGAGGCGGCAAGGGAGCTGGATGCGCTCGGGGGCGAGTATAATCTTGTCACGTCCTACTTGACTGACATGGAGGAGATAGAGGCTCAGAAGGAGGATGTAAAAGAACAGCTGCGCACATATGCAAAGAAAATTCTGGACATTGGAAACAGCAAGGAAAGACTCGATAAAAAGCGCCATATCATGAAAATGGAGGACTACGTGCGCATGGAGCGCATCGAGCAGTATATGCCAGATGGATACAATAAGCTAAAAGAGGCCGAAGATTATCAGGTGCTTGTGAAGAAAGACATGGGAAGGCTTGAGGGTGAGAAGCATGCCTATTATTTCAGAAGGAACGAGCTGATAAATTCCCAGAAAAACATGAAGGGAATCACGGCAATCTGTGTGGGGTCCATGCTGTTCCTGATTGTGCTGCTGGCAGTGATAGGATCGGCGTGGCACCTTGACGTGTCAATCGGGTATGCCATCGCAGTGCTGGTGGCGGCATCGGCGCTTGCCCTTGTGTTTGTGAAATTCCATGAGGCGCAAAGGGAGCTTGTGAAAGTGGAAAAAGGCATCAATAAACTTGTACTGCTGCAAAATACGGTAAAAATCCGGTATGTCAACAATACGAACCTGCTGGAATATCTGTATGTCAAGTATGACGTGGACAGCTCAAACGAGTTGAAGAAGCTCTGGGACAAATACCTTGAGGAAAATATCCAGCGTGAACAGGAAAAACAGATGCAGCAGGATATGGATTTCAACCAGGCGGCGCTCGTCAAGATTTTGCGCAGCTGCAACCTGGCAGATCCCAATATATGGCTTCACCAGGCAGAGGCACTGATTGACAACAAGGAGATGGTGGAAATCAGACACGGACTGATTATCAGGCGCCAGAAGCTTAGGAAACAGATGGAGTATAATGCCAAGGCAGCGCAGGAGGCACAGGACGAGGTGAAGGATATTGTGGACAAGTATCCTGAATATGCAGAAAAAATATTAGATTTAGTGTCGGATTATGAAAAAGCACTTGCATAAAAAGAAAAGAATCGGTATGATACAGTTGGGGCTGTTTTTTAATAGCCGCAGCTGTTTTCTTTTTTGGCACAGACGCGGAAGGGAAACGTGCTGCAATCAGTTTTATCATTGAGAAAACGCATGGAAACGAGGAGGAAGAAATAATGCAGGAATTTGCACCAATTAAAGAAGGTAAAGTACGTGAGGTATATGACAACGGGGACAGTCTGATTATTGTTGCGACAGACAGGATTTCCGCTTTTGATGTGATTCTGAAAAACAAGATAACCAACAAGGGCGCAATACTGACACAGATGTCCAGGTTCTGGTTTGATTTCACGAAGGATGTAGTACCGAACCATATGCTTTCCGTGGATGTCAAGGATATGCCTGAATTCTTCCAAAACGATAGATTTGACGGAAACAGCATGATGTGCCGGAAGCTCGAGATGCTTCCCATCGAGTGCATCGTGCGCGGATATATCACGGGAAGCGGCTGGGCAAGCTACAAGGAGAACGGCACTGTATGCGGCATCAGGCTTCCGGAAGGGCTTTCGGAGTCCGAGAAGCTTCCGGAGCCGATCTATACGCCGAGCACAAAGGCTGACATTGGGCTGCATGATGAAAATATTTCTTTTGAGAGAAGCATTGAGGTGCTTGAGGAGAAATACCCGGGAAAGGGTGCGGAGTATGCCGAAAAGATAAAGGATGCGACCATCGCCCTCTATAAGAAATGTGCGGAATATGCGCTGGAAAAAGGCATCATTATCGCGGACACCAAGTTTGAGTTTGGCCTTGACGGAAATGGAAATATCGTGCTCGGGGATGAGATGCTGACACCGGACAGCTCGCGGTTCTGGCCTCTGGAGGGATATGAGGCGGGAAAGGGACAGCCTTCCTTTGACAAGCAGTTTGTGCGCGACTGGCTCAAGGCAAATCCCGACAACGACAACCTTCTTCCGGAGGAAGTTGTCACGAAGACGGTGGATAAGTACAAAGAGGCATTTGCCCTGCTGACAGGCAAGGAATTTAAGTAGTGCTTCACAAAGAGGAGTATTTGGAAAAATTATGTACAATGATGATATAGACAGAAATATAGACGAGACAGGGCTGAATGAGGAGTGCGGCGTCTTTGGCATTTATGATTTTGACGGACACAATGTCGCATCCACGATTTATTACGGGCTTTTTGCACTGCAGCACAGGGGACAGGAGAGCTGTGGCATTGCCGTGAGTGAGACAGGCGGGCCAAAGGGAAAAGTGACATCCTACAAGGGAATGGGGCTGGTCAATGAAGTGTTTACGCCAGACAATCTTGAACCGCTGAAAGGCGATATTGGCGTGGGACATGTGCGCTATTCCACGGCGGGCGCATCCACGCGCGAGAACGCGCAGCCCCTTGTACTGAATTATGTAAAAGGAACACTTGCGCTCGCCCACAATGGCAACCTGATTAACGCGCCGGCGCTCAGGCATGACCTGGAATACACGGGAGCCATCTTTCAGACAACCATCGATTCGGAGGTCATCGCCTACCACATAGCGCGGGAACGCCTTAACACCAGGACTGTCGAACAGGCTGTAAACAACGCATGCCAGAAGATTAAGGGCGCTTATTCGCTTGTCGTGATGAGCCCCAGGAAACTGATTGGCGCGCGTGACCCCTATGGGTTTAAGCCGCTCTGCATTGGAAGAAGGGAGAACAGCTATATCATAACTTCGGAAACGTGTGCGCTGGATACCATCGGTGCGGAGTATGTGCGGGATGTGCTTCCGGGAGAAACGGTGACCATCACACCTGACGGGGGGATTGTCTCTGACATGTCACGCGCCCTCTCAAAGGAAGAGGAGGCAAGGTGTATCTTTGAGTATATCTATTTTGCCAGGCCGGACAGCCATATCGACGGCGTGAGCGTGTATGCGTCACGGATTCAGGCCGGACGTTTCCTCGCCATGGACTCCCCGGTGGAGGCAGATTTGGTAGTCGGTGTGCCGGAGTCCGGAAATGCGGCGGCGCTTGGTTATTCGCTACAGTCCGGGATTCCATACGGCACTGCATTTGTGAAAAACGGCTATGTAGGCAGGACGTTTATCAAGCCAAAACAGAGCAGCCGTGAGTCGAGCGTAAAGGTAAAGCTCAATGTCCTCAGGGAAGCAGTGTGCGGGAAACGCGTGATTATGATTGATGATTCCATTGTGCGCGGCACAACGTCTGACAGGATTGTGAGGATGCTGCGCGAGGCAGGGGCAAAGGAAGTGCATGTGCGCATCAGCTCACCGCCGTTTTTATGGCCTTGTTATTTTGGGACAGATGTTCCCGAGAAGGAACAGCTGATTGCACACAACAGGTCGGTAGATGAAATCAGGGATATCATAGGAGCCGATTCGCTGGGATACCTGGATATCGGCAGGCTAAAGGAAGCCGCCGGCGGGCTGGGCATCTGTACGGGGTGCTTTAATGGAAAGTATCCGATGGAACCGCCGACCGGGGATATCCGGGGTGATTTTGATAAATAGGTAAAAAGGAGAAAAAATATGAGTACAGACAGGTATACAAGTCCCCTTTCCGAGCGGTATGCAAGCAAGGAAATGCAGTACATCTTTTCGCAGGACATGAAGTTCCGTACATGGAGAAAGCTCTGGATTGCCCTTGCGGAGACAGAGATGGAGCTGGGGCTGAGTGAGAATGGGAAACCCGTCATCTCACAGGAGCAGATTGACGAACTGAAGGCACATGCCGAGGATATCAATTATGAGGTGGCAAGGGAGCGCGAGAAGCTTGTGCGCCATGATGTCATGAGCCATGTGTATGCTTATGGGCAGCAGTGTCCAAAGGCAGCGGGCATCATCCACCTTGGGGCGACTTCGTGCTATGTCGGGGACAACACAGACATCATCGTGATGGACGAGGCGCTCAAGCTCGTGCACAAAAAGCTGGTCAATGTCATTGACGAGCTGGCAAAGTTTGCGGACAAGTACAAGAACCTTCCGACACTTGCGTTTACACACTTCCAGCCGGCCCAGCCGACGACAGTCGGAAAACGCGCAACGCTCTGGATGCAGGAATTTTTGATGGATCTGGAGGATTTGGAGTACGTTGCGGGAAGCCTCAAGCTGCTGGGATCGAAGGGAACGACGGGGACACAGGCAAGCTTCCTGGAGCTGTTTGACCAAGACCAGGAGACGATAGACAAGATTGATCCCATGATTGCCGCAAAGATGGGATTTAAAGAATGCTATGCCGTATCGGGGCAGACATATTCCAGAAAGGTCGATACCAGGGTGGCAAACATTCTCGCAGGCATTGCGGCTAGTGCGCATAAGATGTCGAATGATATTCGGCTGTTACAGCATTTAAAAGAGGTTGAAGAACCGTTTGAAAAGAATCAGATTGGCTCGTCGGCCATGGCGTACAAGAGAAATCCGATGCGCTCGGAGCGGATTGCATCCCTCGCAAGATATGTCATGATTGACGCGCTCAATCCGGCCGTCACATCGGCAACACAGTGGTTTGAGAGGACGCTTGACGATTCTGCCAACAAGAGGCTGTCCATTCCGGAGGGATTTCTTGCCATAGACGGCATTCTGGACCTGTGCCTCAATGTCGTGGACGGGCTTGTCGTGTATGACAAGGTCATCACAAAACACATCATGGCAGAGCTTCCGTTTATGGCAACGGAAAACATCATGATGGACGCAGTGAAGAACGGAGGAAACCGTCAGGAGCTCCACGAGAAAATCAGGACACTCTCAATGGAGGCGGGCAGGAATGTCAAGGTGGAAGGAATGGACAACAATCTGCTGGAGCTTATCGCGGCCGACCCGGAATTCAACCTTACGATTGAGCAGCTTCAGGCGACGATGGATCCTGCAAAATATGTAGGCAGGTCACCGATACAGGTCGACAATTTCCTCACCAATGTGGTGAAGCCGGTGCTTGAGGCAAATCAGGCAGAGCTTGGCATCAAGGCAGAAATAAGTGTTTAAATATTCTTTACTTATCTATGAAAAAGATGTATGATAATTAACGGTATTCAATTGCGAATATATACAAAGTTTATAAAGAACCGGAGGTATGTCAATGGTAAAGGCAGTAGTAGGAGCGAACTGGGGAGACGAGGGGAAAGGTAAGATTACCGATATGCTTGCACGTGAGGCAGATATCATTATCCGTTTTCAGGGCGGTGCAAACGCAGGGCACACAATCGTAAACAATTATGGCAAGTTTGCGCTTCACACCCTTCCTTCAGGAGTATTTTATAATCATACGACCAGTATCATAGGAAACGGAGTGGCTTTGAATATTCCGATTCTGATGGATGAGATTCAGTCCATAACGGACAGGAATGTTCCAATGCCCAAAATACTGGTATCGGACAGGGCGCAGATTGTAATGCCCTACCACATCCTGTTTGACCAGTATGAGGAAGAACGGCTCGGCGGAAAGTCTTTCGGCTCCACAAAGTCAGGGATTGCACCTTTTTATTCGGATAAATATGCAAAGATAGGCTTCCAGGTGAGCGAGCTTTTTGACGAGGAGCTTTTGAAAGAAAAGATTGCGCGCGTGGCAGAGCAGAAAAATGTCATTCTGGAACACTTGTACCACAAGCCAGCAATTGTTCCTTCGGAACTTCTTGAGACGCTGCATGGGTACAGGGATATGATTCAGCCGTTTGTCTGCGATGTTTCCGCTTACCTTGACGAGGCGGTAAAGGCAGGAAAAAATATTCTTCTGGAGGGACAGCTTGGCACATTGAAGGATCCGGATCACGGAATTTATCCGATGGTAACATCCTCGTCGACACTTGCCGCTTACGGTGCCATCGGTGCAGGAATACCGCCATATGAGATTAAGGAGATTTATACGGTATGCAAGGCGTACTCGTCATCGGTAGGCGCGGGTGCATTTGTGTCTGAAATATTTGGGGATGAGGCAGATGAACTGAGACGCCGCGGCGGAGATGGCGGCGAGTATGGCGCCACAACAGGACGCCCGAGGCGTATGGGATGGTTTGACTGTGTGGCATCCAAATATGGCTGCCGTCTGCAGGGAACCACAGACGTCTGCTTTACTGTTTTGGATGTGCTTGGATATCTCGACGAGATACCCGTATGTACTGGCTATGAGATTGACGGGGAGGTCACGACACAGTTTCCTGTCACATCAAGACTGGAGAAGGCAAAGCCTGTGCTGACGACATTACCTGGCTGGAAGACAGACATCAGGGGAATCAGAAACTATGATGAGCTTCCTGAAAACTGCCGCAAGTATGTCGAGTTTATAGAAGAACAGATAGGATATCCGATAACGCTTGTGAGCAACGGACCGGCGAGGGATGATGTCATCTACAGGAAAAGTGCACTAAAAAAATAACATAGCAGGATGGGAAAGCCATCCAAGGGAGGACAAACGTATGAAGAAGAAAGCATTGTCACTTATTTTGGCTTCTGCCATGGTTTTATCCTTGGCAGCATGCGGTTCCGACGGTGGTCCCGGGGATAACACGGGCAGTGCCGGAGAGGAGACATCCAAAGGAGATACTGCAAACGCGGAGACACCAGACGACGGGGCGGCAGATTCCAATGCAGCATCTGCTTCCGACATGAACATTGCAATGATTACGGACTCCGGTGACATTACGGATCAGAGCTTTAACCAGACAACTTACGAGTCATGTAAGGCATGGGCAGAGATTAATGATGTACCATTTACCTATTACAAACCGGACAGCGATTCCGACGAGGCAAGAAGCGCAAGTGTCGACCAGGCAGTGGCAGGCGGCGCGAATGTCATCGTAATGCCGGGCTACATGTTTGCGGCGGCAGTTGTCACACAGCCTGAGATGTATCCTGATGTGAAGTTTGTGGCGCTTGACGTGAGCGCGGGCGATATCTGCGAAAAGGGTGTGGGGGAAGGATATACTTACAACCCGGCAGACTACAACGTGACAGACTATTATAATGAAGCCAATGTTTACTGCTGCACATATCAGGAGGAGCTTTCTGGATATATGGCAGGCTATGCGGCAGTAAAATCAGGTTATAAGCATCTTGGATTCCTCGGCGGCATGTCCGTTCCCGCAGTTACCCGGTTCGGATATGGTTATGTACAGGGAATTGACGCTGCGGCGGCAGAACTTGGCATTGCAAACGAGGTTGAGGTAGAATACGTATGTGGCGGACAGTTCTATGGCGATGCTGACATCACAAGTGCCATGGATACATGGTACGGCACGAAAAATGTCGAGGTTGTCTTTGCATGCGGCGGCGGTATCTACACATCAGCGGCAGAGGCAGCAGGAAAGGTGAACGGAAAGGTAATCGGTGTGGACTCTGACCAGCAGCCTGTCATTGATGGGAAGTATGGAGAAGGAATGACAATCACTTCCGCAATGAAGGGACTTTCCGCGACAGTCAATACAATCCTCAACGATATCAGGGATGGAAAGTGGAGCGAGCATGCAGGAAAGATTGAGAACCTCGGAATGGTATCGGAGAATCCGGAAGAAAATTATGTACAGCTCCCGATAAAGAGCACACAGTGGAGTGATGCATTTACGGAGGAGGATTACCGCGCGCTGGTGAAAGGAATGTACAACGGCGAAATCAAGGTTTCCAACGATATTTCAGCGATGCCGTCAACAACCGTCAAAGTGACCGATTACGGCAGTATTAAATAAACAGACACACACAAGGGGAGCAGTTTTACTCCCCTTTTTCATAATATGGCAGTAACATATGTATGGCATTTTGCGGTCTTGCGGCATGAGGACGTCGCATGCTGCGATTATA
This sequence comes from uncultured Lachnospiraceae bacterium, assembly GCA_949066965.1. Lineage (GTDB taxonomy): Bacteria > Bacillota > Clostridia > Lachnospirales > Lachnospiraceae > COE1. The sequence goes on along the minus strand of CARTDA010000014.1, from coordinate 66,528 downwards.
AAAACAGATACACATATGATATGAAAGGAGGTATGTAAAGAATGGCTGAGTATGCGATTGAGATGCTGAATATCACAAAGAGGTTTCCGGGCATAATAGCGAACGACAATATTACTTTACAGCTGAAAAAAGGGGAAATCCATGCGCTGCTCGGGGAAAATGGCGCGGGAAAATCCACCCTGATGAGTGTGCTTTTCGGGCTTTACCAGCCGGAGGAGGGGGAGATTCACAAAGATGGGAAACGTGTTACCATCAATGACCCCAATGACGCGAATGCCCTGGGAATCGGTATGGTTCACCAGCACTTCAAGCTTGTGGAATGCTTTTCTGTTCTGGACAACATTATTCTCGGAGTGGAGACCACAAAAGGAGGACTGCTTCAGAAAGAGGAGGCGCGCAAAAAAGTAGTTGCCTTGTCTGAAAAATATGGTCTTTCGGTAGATCCTGATGCCATTATCGAGGATATCACGGTCGGTATGCAGCAGCGGACGGAGATACTGAAAATGCTATACCGCGATAATGACATCCTTATTTTTGACGAGCCGACAGCAGTACTGACGCCACAGGAAATTCACGAGCTTCTGACAATTATGAAAAACCTGGCGGCTGAGGGCAAGAGCATTCTCTTTATCACACACAAGCTGGCAGAGATCATGCAGGTGGCAGACCGGTGCAGTGTGCTCCGGAAAGGAAAATACATCGGTACGGTATCCGTAAAGGATACGACGCCTGAGAAGCTTTCGTCCATGATGGTAGGGCGCGATGTCAATTTTGTCGTGGAGAAGAAGCCGTCAGCGCCAAAGGACATCGTCCTGGACATTCAGGGGATGACAGTGGCATCCAGACGGCATAAGAACAATGCCGTCAACAAAGTTTCCCTTCAGGTGCACAGGGGAGAAATTGTCTGCATCGCCGGAATTGACGGAAATGGACAGACAGAGTTTGTCTATGGACTGTCCGGTCTGGAACCGCTCAAAAGCGGAACGATAACCTTAAATGGAACAGATATCACCCATATGCCGATTCGCAGGCGGCTGACGATGGGAATGAGCCATATTCCGGAGGACAGGCATAAGCACGGACTTGTCCTTGACTATTCGCTCGAGGATAACATTGTGCTGCAGAGATACTTTGAACCACAGTTTACCAACCGGGTCGGTTTTCTGAAACGGAAAGAAATCCGCAAGTATGCAAACCGGCTGATTGAACAGTATGATGTCCGTTCCGGACAGGGCGCGGTGACGAAAGCGCGTTCCATGTCGGGTGGAAACCAGCAGAAGGCAATTATCGCAAGGGAAATTGACAAGAATCCGGAACTGCTAATCGCAGTCCAGCCGACACGCGGGCTGGATGTGGGAGCTATCGAGTATATCCACAAACAGCTGGTTGCGCAGCGGGATGCCGGAAAAGGCGTGCTGCTTGTCAGTCTGGAACTCGATGAAGTAATGAATGTGTCAGACAGAATCCTGGTTATGTACGAGGGAGAAATTGTGGGTGAATTTGACCCCAAGAAAGTAACCGTTGAGGAGCTTGGTCTTTATATGGCAGGCTCAAAGAGAGAGGGGGCGGCGAAATGAGTGACGGACAGCAAGGGAAACAAAAAGGAAGCCTGCTGCGCAACAGCGCTTTTCAGACAATACTGGGCTCACTGCTCTGCATTGTCATAGGGCTGCTGGTCGGCTATGTTGTTCTGCTGATTATCAATCCGCAGGGAGCCGGAAAGGCGATTGCCGCCATCTTAAAAAATTTTCTTTATTATCCGAGTGCCGTGGCGGCAAAAAAGTACTTTGGGACAACGCTTGTGAAAGCATCCGCACTTTTAATGTGTTCCCTTTCCGTACTGTTTGCGTGGAAGGTGGGTCTGTTTAATATTGGTGCGGCAGGGCAGTATGTAATCGGTGCGGGTGCATGTCTCTACTGCGGATTAAAGTTCGGCATGCCGTGGTACCTGTGCCTGCTTGCCGCAATCGTGGCGGCTGCGCTTGCCGGTGCCGTTTCAGGCGCGCTCAAGGCGTATTTCAATGTAAATGAAGTAATTTCCTGTATCATGCTCAACTGGATCGGGCTGTATGTCGTAAACATGCTCCTGACAGATGTGAAGGAGCAGACGACGCCATACACAAAACCGCTTGCCAGTACAAACAAGAGTGCCCTGCTGCCCAGTATGGGACTGGACAGGCTGTTTTCCAACAATGATTTTGTCACGATAGGGCTTCTGCTGGCTGTCATTGCGGCTGTCGCCATCTGGATTCTCCTGGAAAAGACAAAATTCGGCTATGAGCTGAAAGCGACCGGCCTGAATAAAAATGCGGCAAAGTACTGCGGCATGCGCGAAAAAACAAATATCATCCTGACAATGATGATTGCCGGGGGACTTGCCGGGCTCGGAGCGGGCATTTTTTACCTGACAGGGATTGAGCAGTGGATGGTTCAGCAGACATCGGTTCCGGCGATGGGATTTAACGGGATTGCGGCGGCATTTCTTGGCGGTTCCAATCCGATTGGGGCGACTTTTGCCTCTTACTTTATACAGCATATTACAAGCGGCGGCACTTATGTGGACAAGACAATGTACTGCTCGCAGATTTCGGATTTGATTTCTGCGTTTATCATCTACCTGTGTGGTTTTGTGTTCTTTTTCAGGGTCCGTCTGAACAGATATCTCGATAGACGGGATGAGCGGAAAGGAGGCGGGAAATAATGTTGTTATTGATTCAGTATACATTGATATTTGCTTCTGTTTTGACGCTTGTTGCACTCGGCGGATGTTTTTCGGAACATAGCGGCGTCATCAATATCGGTCTGGAAGGCATTATGGTTATCGGTGCACTTGGCGGCGCGCTTACAATGAAATATATTCCTGCGGGGACGGCTGCCGGAGTCATAATTCTGACCGTAGTACTGGCAAGTGTCATCAGCGGAATGATTTTTTCCATGCTGCTCGGGATTGCCGCAATCAAGTTCAGCGCGGATCAGACGCTTGTCGGAACGGCATTAAATCTCTTAGGACCAGCGATAGCAGTTGTTCTGGTGCGGGCGGTGAACACAGCGGAGAGCGTGGACAATGTGTCCTCTACCGTCGTATATGGACAGGCGAAGAAGGCTTTTCTCATGAATATCGGTTCGTTTGAGTTTAACTGGTTCATGCTGATAGCGCTGCTTGTGCTGATTGCCTCCTATATCGTGCTGTACAAGACAAAGTTTGGCCTGCGGCTCTGTGCCTGCGGCGAGCATCCACAGGCAGCGGATTCTGTCGGAATCAATGTCTATAAAATGCGCTATGCAGGTGTGCTGATATCAGGTGCGCTCGGCGGACTGGGCGGGCTTGTCTACATCACGGCAGGCGTGAGCGAGTGGAAGTTCGAGAACGGAGTGGCAGGCTTTGGGTTCCTTGCCCTCGCAGTTATGATTTTCGGACAGTGGAAGCCAGTCAACATCGGGCTTACGGCAGTGCTGTTCGGAATGTTCCGCGCACTTTCCAATGTCTATATGGGATTTGACGCGCTGGTGGCACTCAAGCTCCCAAGCACAATTTACAATATGCTGCCGTATATCATTTCGCTGGTGGTGCTTGTGTTTGTGTCAAAGAAATCTAGGGCGCCGAAGGCGGAGGGAATCCCCTACGACAAGGGTGCGAGATAACATTTCAGGAGAGGAGTTGGAAAGATGTATAACAAGTTAATGACCTGCCTTGCCAGTGTCAGGCAAAAAATTGATTTCCAGCCGGAGGCTGCCGTTATTCTGGGTTCCGGACTGGGCGATTACGCAGACGGAATCAAGATTGCGGGTACAGTGGAATATACTGATATCGAGGGATTTCCAGTGTCAACCGTAAAGGGACACAAGGGACGTTTTGTGTTTGGATATGTCGGGGAGACACCGGTGGTAATCATGCAGGGGCGTGTCCACTACTATGAGGGCTATCCGATGCAGGAGGTCGTGCTCCCGACGCGGCTGATGGGGCTGCTCGGCGCAAAAAAGCTCCTCCTGACCAATGCGGCTGGCGGAATCAATGAGACCTTTCAGCCGGGTGACTTTATGATGATTACCGACCATATCACAACGGCAGTTCCAAGCCCGCTGATAGGTCCAAACATCGAGGAGCTTGGCACCCGGTTTCCGGATATGAGCGAGGTGTACAGCATGCGCCTGCGGAATGTGATACGGGACTGTGCAAAGGCATGCAGCATCGATATTAAGGAAGGTGTCTATGTGCAGTTTACAGGACCAAGCTATGAGACGCCTGCCGAAATCAGAATGGCAAAAGCGTGGGGCGGCGATGCCGTCGGCATGAGTACGGCGTGTGAGGCGATGGCAGCGCGCCATATGGGACTGGAGGTCTGCGGCATTTCATGCATTACAAACATGGCAGCAGGGATTTCCAGACAGCAGCTCAATCATCAGGAAGTGCAGGAGACAGCTGACCGTGTATCGAAATCCTTCAAGGAACTTGTCACAAGGGTTGTCACAAATATGTATACTCACGACAGATGAAATCTGCCGTGAGTATCGCGCCAACCGCAGCCGCACAGCGGCATATTTCCTCATGCGGTTGTGCGCATCATATTATACTGAGCGGTCAGTCTTTTTGATCGCCAGTATAATCGGGTGTGTTTAAAGGAGAAGACTATGGGAAAATATAAGCGTATATTTACGATTGTTATTGATTCGCTCGGCGTGGGGGCATTACCGGATGCGGCTGATTACGGGGACGCCGGGACAGATACACTGGGACATATTTCCCAGGCAAGAGAGACGTTTGCCATTCCCAACCTGCAAAAAATCGGCATGGCGAACCTCCACCCGCTAAAGCAGGTCGGGGCAGTGGATCGTCCAATGGGATACTACGCATGTTTGTCGGAAGCAAGCACCGGGAAAGATACCATGACCGGACACTGGGAAATGATGGGGCTCCATATCACAAAACCATTTAAAACCTTTACAGAAAACGGTTTTCCAAAAGAACTTCTGGATGAATTGTCCAGGAGGACAGGGCGCGTGATTATCGGCAATAAAAGCGCGAGCGGAACGGAAATCCTTGACGAGCTGGCAGAGGAGGAAATTGCAACTGGTCATATGATTGTTTATACATCCGCCGATTCCGTCCTTCAGATTTGCGGGAACGAGGAGACATTCGGACTGGATGAATTATACCGCTGCTGTGAAATTGCGCGTGAAATTACAATGAAGGATGAATGGAAAGTAGGGCGAATCATAGCCAGACCCTATGTCGGGAAGAAAAAGGGGGAATTCAGGAGAACCAGCAACCGCCATGACTATGCGCTGAAGCCGTTTGGACGGACAGCGCTCAATGCCTTAAAGGATGCCGGATTTGACGTGATATCGGTCGGAAAAATCTTTGACATTTTTGACGGCGAGGGACTGACGGAGTCCAACAAGTCCAAAAGTTCCGTACACGGAATGGAGCAGACGATTGAAATTGCAGGCAGGGATTTCGAGGGGCTTTGCTATGTCAATCTCGTGGATTTTGATGCCTTGTGGGGACACCGCCGCAACGTGGAGGGATATGCGCAGGAGCTGGAACGGTTTGACGAGAAACTGGGAGTGCTGCTGGAGCTGCTTGGTGGGGATGACCTGCTGATTATCACGGCAGACCATGGGAATGACCCGACACACACCGGAACCGACCACACAAGGGAAAAAGTCCCATTCCTTGCGTATTCTCCTTCCATGTCAGGATTCGGGAAGCTGGATGACGCGGATACATTTGCGGTGATTGGTGCGACAATCGCGGATAATTTCGGGGTTGCAATGCCAGAGGGAACAATCGGAAAATCGATTCTTGGAAAACTATACTAAGTATAACAATAGCACGGCAAATCTTTTTGCCGTGCAGTATAAAATAAAGTGAGGACATTGGAAAGGATATATTATGGAAAAGAAGGATGTATTAAAAATTGTTGACCATACACTGCTTAGCCAGACTGCCACATGGGAGGAAATCCGCCAGATTCTTGACGACGCAATGCAGTTTGAAACTGCGTCAGCGTGTATTCCGGCATCCTATGTAAAACGTGCGGCAGAGTATGTGGGCGGGAAGCTGCCGATATGCACCGTAATCGGCTTCCCGAATGGGTACAGCACAACTGCCGTGAAGGTATATGAGACAAAGGACGCAGTTGCCAATGGGGCAGAAGAAATCGACATGGTAATCAATATCGGAGACCTCAAGGATAAAAACTACCAGGCGGTGGAAGACGAGATACGCCAGGTCCATGAGGCGTGCGGCGGAAAGCTGTTAAAGGTCATTATTGAAACCTGCCTGCTCACGGAGGAGGAGAAGATTAAAATGTGTGAAATCGTCACGAAAGCAGGGGCAGAGTATATTAAGACATCGACAGGCTTTTCTGCTGCGGGTGCGGTGTTTGCCGATGTCGAACTGATGCGGGAACATGTCGGAAAAGATGTGAAAATAAAGGCGGCTGGGGGAATTGCGTCTTTTGAGGATGCGGAGGAGTTTATCCGCCTTGGCGCTGACAGACTTGGAACAAGCAGACTGGTAAAGATTATGAAATCATAGCAGATACCAAATGTCGCAACAAGTGAGGAAAAAATAATGCGACATGGGGCAGATAAGAATGGATACTGGGAAGTTATAGAGTAAAAAAATGAGGATACAGTTAAGGACATGGGATTACTTTTCTCATGTCCTTAACTGCCATCTTTCTTAAACCGTACAATATCATTTGGCGTACAGTCCAGTGCATCACATAGCTTTTCAACAGTCAGCAGGGTAATGTTTTTGTTTTTTCGCAGGTAATCCAAGGTTTTGTTGTTGATATCTTTCTGCAAGAGGACATACTGGCTGATTTTTTTCTTTTTCATGGTCTCCCAAAGCGGCGAATAATCAATCACATTCATCACCTCCATGTGTATATTTCCCCAGATACTAATATTTTAACAATAGTGAATAAATCCACTTGTGCAAAAGTTCACCATATGGTATAACTAAAAAGGGTGTTGTTTATGTCTGAATGTACAGACTGGGACAAGAAAGGAGAATGGAATGGAACCGATAGATTCGATAATTGAACAGATTGTTTCTGTATATATTGCAATATTCTGGACGTCAATCGTTGTTGGAAATATCATCCGGCTGATAGTCTTTATTAAGTGTTTTAAAGTAAAAAACTGCACGAATGATAGCTGCCCGATATGCACGTACTGTAGAAAATACCACTGCATTATGACGGAAGAGTATAAGGAGGAGCTGATCTGGCTGTTTCTGGAAGGAAAAGAAGAGGATTTTTTTAAAAAACGGAAATTTAAAAAACGGAAATAACCTGTGGTGTGAAATGTGATTTTGCACGCCTGCATTCTTGACAAGAGCCGGTATCCTGATTATACTTAGGGCATGCTTGAAAAAATCTAAGGAACCGTTAGGACGTACAGATGAATCATGATTTGACACAGGGAAATATTATGATAAATCTGTTGAAGTTCTCTTTCCCAATCATGGTGGGCAATGTGCTTCAACAGCTTTACAATGTGGTGGACACACTGATTGTCGGGCGTTACCTGGGCAGAAACGCGCTGGCGGCAGTGGGCTCCTCCTACACACTGATGGTTTTTGTGACATCCATTATATTAGGGCTCTGCATGGGCAGCAGTGCCTTTTTTTCTATGCAGTTTGGCAGGCGCGACCATGACAGGCTGCAACAGGGAATCTACATGGCATTTCTGATGATTGGAACTGTCACCTTGGCGCTGAACATCCTCGTCTATGCAGGAATTTATGGCATTCTTGCATTCCTTCGTGTGCCCGGGGAGGTTGCCCCGTTTATGAAAGAGTATCTTTTGTTGATATTTGCAGGGATTGCGGCGACGTTCCTGTATAACTTTGCCGCAAATTTTATGCGCGCGCTTGGCAATTCGCTGATGCCGCTCTGCTTTCTGGGATTTTCTGCCGTGCTGAATATCGTTCTGGATTTATTTTTTATCAGGGTGCTGATGTGGGGCGTCGGCGGGGCAGCGGCAGCGACTGTCATTTCGCAGTATGCGGCAGGCATCGGCATTCTGGTGTACTGCGTGAAAAAATATCCTGAAGTACATATCAGAAAGGAAAACAGGCATTGGAATCCATATATTCTAAAAGAACTGCTCGGTCTGTCATCATTGACGTGCCTTCAGCAGTCTGTCATGAATTTTGGCATTTTGATGGTACAGGGGCTGGTCAACAGCTTCGGCTCCGTGGTGATGGCAGCGTTTGCGGCGGCTGTCAAAATCGACTCATTTGCCTACGCGCCAGTGCAGGATTTCGGCAATGCGTTCTCGACCTATGTGGCGCAGAACTATGGTGCAGGGAAAAGTGAGCGAATCCGCAGGGGAATGCGGGATGCGGTGATTGGCGCATTTGTGTTCTGCGCAGTGATTTCCATGGTGGTAGTCCGCTTTGCGAAACCGCTTATGTCGCTGTTTCTCGATGAGAGCAGTGCAGACGCGGTGCTTGTCGGCGTGGGCTATCTGCGCATCGAGGCATCTTTTTACTTTGGCATTGGACTATTATTTTTGTTTTATGGGTATTTTCGCGCAGTCAACAAGCCCGGCATCTCCGTGATTCTCACAGTGGTGTCTCTTGGAATGCGCGTGCTGCTCGCATATCTATTGTCGTCGATTGAGTCCGTCGGTGTGACAGGTATTTGGCTGTCCGTGCCGATAGGGTGGATGCTTGCGGACGCGGCGGGAGTGTACTTTTATGTGTCTGGGCGCAGACGCAAAAAGAGTTGTCTTATATAGAATGGGGCACAACATGGGGGTTGTTAAGAGAGTTTGACATTACAAGGGAAGTGAGGCAATGCAGATCGCTGTATGTGATGATGAAAAAAATGTCCGCGAACTGTTGGCGGATAAGATACGAAGCTTGTTTCCCTCAGCAGAGCTGGCGCTGTATCCGTCAGGGGAGGAGCTACTGCTGGCGGATACACCGACAGATATTCTGCTGCTGGATATTCAGATGCCAGGCAAGGACGGAATGCAGACCGCTAGGGAATTTCGCGCCAAAAACAGGCAGGCAGCCATCATTTTTGTGACGGCGCTGGAGGAGTACGTCTTTCAGGCATTTGATGTGGAGGCGTTTCATTATCTGGTAAAGCCCTTTGATGATGACAAGTTTGCCAACGTGCTGCAAACTGCCGTAAAACGTCTTGCAGAAAAAAGAGTGCAGACTGCCGCGAGCCTTGTGATTACCAAAGGCGGGGAGCATATCACGGTCAATCCTCAGGAAATCATGTATGCTGAGGTGTTTGACCGCAAAATCATTTTGCATACTTTGCAGGACGAGATTGAATATTACGGAAAAATGAAAGAGCTTGAGAAAAAAGTGGGAGAGGATTTCTACCGTCCCCACAGGGCGTATCTTGTCAATATGAACTATATCAGAAAATACGATGTCACAACTATTTATCTGGAAAAAGGACGGGTACTCATGGCAAAGCAGAATTATCAGGATTTCGTGAAATGTTATCTGCGCTTTATTCGCAGGAAAGGGACAGAAAATGATGCACAATGAATTGCAGTGGACACTGATGTCCGATCTGGCTGCAATTGCCGAGATTGCCGTTAGTGGATATTTTTATGTCAGACTTGCAAAGCCGTTTCTGAAAAATAAGAGGGGGGTATTCCGCATTAGTGCAGTTTATTTTCTAATTCTGTTCCTGTGCCACATCATCTCGCTTCATGAGGATTATTACGTTATAAATGGTGTCGCGTTTTCTGCCGGGTTCTGTGTCATGTGTCGGATAGACAGGAGAAACCATGCGCAGAAGGTGTTTCTCACTGTCACCTTTTTCTCGCTGCACTGGTTTGCTTTTGCAATGGCGGATATTTTGTACGATAATGTCTATCACTATGCGGAATGTACAGAGTTCATGGCAGTGCATCTGGAACTATGGCTTGCCTTGTATGTATGCATGCTGTGCCTTCGCCTTGTGGCGGAAAGCGTACTGATAGCGATTGGCGTCTCCTGTATCGTAAAGGCGTACACATACAAACAGGCGAAGATGACAAAGAGGGAGCTTCTGATGCTCTGCGTTCCCTCCTTCACCGGAATGGCGGGGTTTGAAATCCTGCGGTACTATCGCACCTTTTATATTATAGAGAATGGAAAAAGAACAGAGTCTTATGAGGCGCTGGCGCTGCTGTACTATGTGGTATCGGCGGCCGCAGTTGTGGTTGTAGTCATGCTGTATCAGAGGATACAGGCAAATCAGCGTGAAAAACTTCAGAATGAACTTCTTGCGGCGCAGATGGAAAGCATCCGGCAGCATATCGGCCAAGTGGAACAACTGTACCAGAATATTCGAAGCATGAAGCATGACATGGCAAACCACCTGCTGACGATCGAAAGGCTTTATGCTGGCGATAAGGCGGATGAGGCAAAGGCATACAGCGCAGAATTATCTGTGGCTTTTTTGGAAGCTGCAGGAGATATCAGAACCGGAAATCCCGTGACAGATGTGATTTTGCAGGAACAAAAGAACGAAGCGCAGAAAAGAAAGCTCCAATTTCATGCCGCTTTTCAATATCCGACAGAAACCACGGCAAATGCGTTTGATGTGAGCATCATCCTAAATAACGCCCTGCAGAATGCAGTGGAACAAGCGGTACAGTATGTCGATGTTCGTTCATACCGCAGGAATAACGCATACATGATAGAGGTCAGAAATGATTTTCAGGAAAGCCTGCAATGGGACATGGAAAGCGGGCTTCCGGTCACATGTAAGGAGAAGAAAGATGGTCATGGTTATGGGCTGGTCAATATTCGCAGGGTTGCGAGGAAATATGACGGGGACATTGACATTACCCTAAACGACGGCGAATTTTGCCTGAGTGTCATGATGATGCTGGAAACGGAACGATAAACACAGAATGAGAAAGGCAGGTAATTACCATGCAGAAATTAATTCAGTCAATTCAGTCTTACATACCATTTAATGAACAGGAAGAAAATGATAAAAATGTTATGCTTAACCTGTTAAAAACACAGGATAATCTCCTGACGCGTGACAATCGGACAGCACATTTTACGGCTTCCTCATGGCTTGTCAATAAGGAGCACACAAAACTGCTGATGATTTATCACAATATTTATCATTCATGGTCATGGACAGGAGGACATGCAGATGGGGATGCAGACTTGCTTGCAGTGGCAAGGAGGGAGGCGATGGAGGAAACCGGGGTTAAAAATATCACGACGGTTTCTGACGGGATTTTTTCTGTCGAGATTCTGACTGTGGACGGACATATCAAGCGCGGTAGCTACGTGCCGTCGCACCTCCACCTGAATGTCACATATTTGTTGGAAGCAGAGGAACAGGAGGTGCTGCGCATCAAGCCCGATGAGAACAGCGGTGTGAAATGGTTTCCGCTGGACGGGGCATTAAAGGCGTGTACAGAACCATGGATGACGGAGTGGATTTATGCCAAGCTGAACCGAAAACTCCAAGGTCTTTAAGCGGCATTCCGATAGCATGATATCTGCGGGATGTCCACTATAAATTTTCGCCGTCTTTTTCGTCCGTAATTTTCGTCTTTGCGTCTTCTGGAAAAATTTCGGCGATGGTGTGTTTATTCTGCATCCTTCCAACGCAGAACAAAAGAATCCATGCCAGCAGCGGAACGGCAATGATTCCAAACAAAAGCGCCATAAACCGGTTTCCGGCTTCTCCGGAATCTGCTGTAAAGGCAGAAATTACAAATGCAGCGATAAAAAGGACAATGGCAGCCAGTGCTGCAATGGCAATGAGCTGCTTTGGAGATTTTTTCATAATGTCAGGTACCGAACCTTTCTGTAAATTGTTTCATGAATAAAAGAGTTTGTAGTGTTACGGTTCACATCCCTGCTGCCGGAACAGAGTGAACAGTAACATTATAGCTTTTCGTCAGGAAAAAAGCAAGAGAAAGAGAAACCTTTGACTTTCCGCGAAGTTTAGTATATACTGTTACTGTCTGTATCAGACAGGCAGCAATATTGCGATGATATTCCGCAGGTTTCATGACAGTACAGAAATATCTAAAAAAAAGAGTTAAAGGACGAAAGGGTGTTAGAGATCATGGCAGAAGAAAAGACTTTATTAGATCAGTGGAGAGGAATGGCATACAACGAACAGACAGACAAGAATACGCTCCAGAAACTCTGGATTGATTATTTCCAGAAAGAAAAAGAAATTTATCAGCAGCTTTTAATGAATCCTGACGAGGAAGTAAGAGGGACGGTAAAGGGGCTGGCAGAAAAATATAATGTTGACATCATGACAATGACCGGATTTCTCGATGGAATCAACGAGAGCTTAAAGACGGAAAATCCAATTGAGGAGATGAACGAAGATACCGAGGTATGTCTCGGATTTGACAAGACACGTCTTTACAAGAACATGGTGGCTGCCGAGGCAGACTGGCTGTATAACCTTGAGGAGTGGAATGCGATTTTCGACGAGGAGACCAAAAAGGCACTCTACAAAGAGCAGAAGTCTTCGACAACTGTTGTCAAAGAATCCAAAATCTACCCGAACGATCCCTGTCCGTGTGGAAGCGGCAAGAAGTATAAAAAGTGCTGCGGCAAAAATAAATAGACGAAAACAGGCGGTGGGCTGCATCATGTAAGCGGTCACCGCCTTTGTTATGGAATAAACGTGCAAGTTTTTATTTCTATTTGAGTCACGAAAGACGGCATGGAGGATAAAAATGGACAGAAAAGCTACAGGAAGACAGACGCTTGGCATCATGGAACAGGGATATTACCGATATGAGGACAGGAAGGTAGACATCAGTTCCGATATGGAAGCATCTGTGCGAAATAGTTTCCTGATTACGCCGCAGCAGGCAGATGAACTGTTTGAAATGTATAGTAAATGCGCCTGCATAACAAAAATGAACGTCTGTGTAGAGAACATTTCTACTGTGGATGCCATACGCAGGCTTACGGTAGAGGGGAAAGAGGATATTGGCGTGCTGAATTTTGCAAGTGCAAAGAATCCGGGCGGTGGCTTCATCAATGGCGCGGTGGCGCAGGAGGAGAGTCTGGCAGCATCAAGCATTCTGCATAAAACATTGACAGCCCGTGAAGAATATTGCCAGAGAAACCGGGCACAAAGTTCGATGATGTATACAAACTATGTCATTTATTCTTCCGCAATGACCTGAAACTGGTAGCGGCATGGTGGAAGGAACTGTTGGAGAACGAGGGGATGGGCAGTATTTTCACACTATTTTCCATCCTGTGTTAGACCGCTCCGAAAATGGGGAATGTATCAGGTCATTTGAAACTTTATATGAAAAATAACTCTTTACAAAATCGTCTTTTAGGGATACTATAGTTATATCAAAAATAAATGATCAAAAACGATGATGAGACGAGTAAGATATTGCAATGCATCAGAGAGGAGCGCCGCCTGTGCTGAAAGTGCTCTTGCAGGAGATATCTGAAAACTACCTCGGAGTGACTCCAATCCAGTCCGGTGATTCCGTTATAATCAATGAGCGGTCTGTTCATATTAGATTGAACCGATTAGGACAGGCAAGCAGGGTGGAACCGCGTTAATACGTCCCATGCATTATGTAATTGTAGTGCATGGGATTTTTTATGCGCATTAGAACGTTTTTCAAACACGCTCTAGCTATGTAACCTGAATTTGGCACAAATATCACGCAAAGTGGGACGTGCAGATGTCAGGAATGAATTTCCAAACACGCTCTAGCACCCAAAGGAAATATATCACCATGTGCTGATGGGTGTACGGCGTGCGAGTAGGGAAAGAAGGATCGGGTCTTATGTGGATGAATCATTGTATAGGAGGGTAAAATGCAGTATGCGATTGAATTGTACTATGACAAAGAGACAGAAAACAAACTTTTTGCGCCGGCTAAGTCGATTGCCGACAGGAAAATCAGCACAAAATTTTTAGAATGGAAAACCAGACCGCATCTGACTTTGGCTTGTTTTAATGATGTGGACGAAACACGTTGCATAGAACAGTTAAAAAGTTTTTCGCAAAATCACGAAAGGATGTCGGCGTATATTGGAAGTGTGGGAATGTTTTGTGATACGAAAACGATATTTGTATCACCGGTCATGAACAGCCGTATGTATCAGTTTCACAGGGAGTTACATGAACAATTCAGAGATTTTGATACAAATGGCTGGGAATGGTATTGTCCGGACAGATGGGTGCCGCACTGTACGATAGCGCTTACAAGGGAAGACGAAAAGGAAGCTTTTTTTCAGGCAAGTGATATCATATTGCGTACATTTGAGAAAATGAGCGGTCAGTTTACTTCGTTGGGTCTGGTTAAAATCATATTTCCTGTGAAGGAAATATACTCGGTTGAATTGAGTGATGATACTGCCGGCCGAAATGAATGACCGACAGTGCTGCGTGACTCACGCGGCCGCATAAGGAAATATTCTGGTTTGCGTATGACATTCGGAAGCATTTAATGATGATGAAATAAAGGAGTGAATCACTATGGAAGAAATCAAAACAAATTACAAAGCATATCTATTACCTGCATTATGCCTTGTGGTGGGAATCCTGATTGGATTTTTGTTATCACCGGTAAAAAGCGGCAGAATATGCGTGCTGAGCAACAATACAATCGGTTCGAAAAACGGCTGCGGAAATAAAGCTAAGGCGAACGACATGATGCTAGGTTCGCAGAAAGACAAACAGTAATCAATGAGATATGAAAAGGAGAGAGAAACATGAAGATTACATTAAAAGATGGCTCTGTAAAAGAGTACAGCGAAGCAAAATCAATTATAGATATTGCAAAGGATATCAGCGAGGGACTTGCGCGCGTGGCATGTGCGGGTGAAATCAATGGCGAGATTGCGGATTTGAGGACAGAGATTGCGGATGACTGCGAGTTAAACATCATCACGGCGACAGACCCAAAGGCGCTCCATGTCATCAGGCACACGGCATCACATGTGCTTGCGGAGGCAGTAAAGCGCCTGTTCCCAAACGCAAAAGTGACAATCGGACCTGCCATCGACGATGGATTTTACTATGATTTTGATTCCGAACCGTTTTCCAGAGAGGATCTGGACAAAATTGAGGCTGAGATGAAAAAAATCATCAAGGAAGGTCATGAAATTACACGTTTTACGCTCCCAAGGACTGAAGCGGTTAAATATATGGAAGAAAAAGGGGAACCATTCAAGGTAGAGCTGATACAGGATTTGCCGGAGGATGCAGAGATTAGTTTTTATGATCAGGGCGGTTTCGTCGATTTGTGTGCAGGACCACATCTGATGAGCACAAAGGGCGTGAAGGCATTTAAGCTTACGTCTTCCTCCATGGCGTATTGGAGAGGAGATTCGAACAAGGCGCGTTTGCAGCGTATCTACGGAACGGCTTACAACAAAAAAGAAGAACTTGCAGCACACTTAGAGCGGATGGAGGATGCAAAACGCCGTGACCATAACCGCCTTGGGCGCGAGATGGAATTATTTACCACGGTAGATGTCATCGGACAGGGACTTCCGCTGTTTACACCAAAGGGAACGAAGATGATTATGAAGCTCCAGCGGTGGATGGAGGATCTGGAGGACAATGAGTGGGGCTATATGAGAACGAGGACGCCACTCATGGCGAAATCGGATTTGTATAAAATATCAGGGCACTGGGATCACTATAAGGAGGGCATGTTTGTGTTCGGCGATGAGGAGAAGGACAAGGAAGTGTATGCGCTTCGCCCGATGACCTGCCCATTCCAGTACTATGTATACAAAAATTCCCAGAAATCATACCGCGACCTTCCGTGCAGATACAGCGAGACCTCCACGCTTTTCAGAAATGAGGATTCCGGAGAGATGCATGGGCTGACAAGGGTGCGCCAGTTTACCATTACCGAGGGACACCTGATTGTCAGGCCAGACCAGATGGTGGAGGAGTTTAAAGGCTGTCTTGCACTTGCGAAGTATTGTCTCGAGACACTGGGGGTCAATGAAGATGTGACATACCATCTGTCGAAATGGGACCCTGAAAATAAAGAAAAATATATTGGTGAGCCGGAAGTATGGAACGAGACAGAGCAGCATATCAGAGACATTCTGACAGAGCTTGGCATTCCGTTTGTGGAGGATGTCGGGGAAGCAGCATTCTATGGTCCGAAGGTGGATATCAATGCAAAGAACGTGTACGGCAAAGAAGACACCATGATTACAGTCCAGTGGGATGCGCTGCTTGCAGAACAGTTCGATATGTACTATATAGACCAGAATGGCGACAAAGTGCGTCCATATATCATTCATAGAACCTCCATGGGCTGCTATGAGCGCACGCTCGCATGGCTGATTGAAAAATACGCCGGAAAGTTCCCGACATGGCTCTGCGCCGAGCAGGTGCGCGTCCTTCCGATTTCTGACAAGTATGAGGAGTATGCACAGAGCGTGTGCAAGGCGCTCAAAAAGGCAGGCATCGACGCGACAGTTGACAGCCGCTCTGAGAAAATCGGATTTAAGATTCGCGAGGCAAGGCTGGATAAACTCCCATACATGCTTGTGGTCGGGCAGCAGGAGGAGGCAGACAACACAGTGTCTGTCAGAAGCCGCTTTGCGGGTGACGAGGGTGTAAAGTCCCTTGGCAGCTTTATTGCGGATATCACGGACGAAATCAATAACAAAACTATCCGTGAAGAGATGCCGATGGAGGAAAAATAAATCATTTAAGAATAGGGCAGGTTAAATCGGGGCATGCTATCTACAAGTTCATTTAAGGGAATGAACGAATGCTGTGATTAAATTTAGGAGGTAACTATGACTGATTTAACCTGTGGAGTATCCAATTGTACCTATAACAAAGACCATTGCTGCTGCAAGGGCGATATCATGGTAGGCGGAAAGCATTCCTGCGACTGCGACGATACCTGCTGTGAGAGTTTTCATAAGAGAAACGGGGATAGTTTCACAAGTTCCGTATCCCATCCGAGCCAGACGATTAGCATAGACTGCGAGGCAGTGAAATGCGTGTACAATACAGATTACAGGTGCAGCGCAGAGCATGTTGACATCAAGGGAAACCACGCAGGGACAAGCGGTGAGACACTTTGTGCGACATTTAAGGAAAAATAGGTAAGGAAAAATAATAAAAAATTATTGACATAGAGTGGAACCTGTGATAAAGTGTTATTGTTTGAGGCAATTCAGACAAATACAGGAAAGCAGAGCATCCACTCTCACCCTGTGGCAATCAGGCTTACAGGTGTTAATAGTTTTAACTATGTCTATTATACTGTCCGCATGCGGATATTGGATAAAGATATAAAAAATTAAGTGGATAATCCTGCGGTTATCCACTTTTTGCGTTGTTATACGCAGATTTATATTTTCTTATGATTTTTTTATGGAGGTGTAAGGTTATTAGCGATTTAATGATTAACGAACAAATCAGGGACAGAGAGGTGCGTGTTATCGGTGAGGACGGTGAGCAGCTCGGCATTATGTCACCTAGGGAAGCGATGAGACTGGCAGAGGAGGCAGGCGTTGACCTTGTAAAGATAGCGCCGACAGCAAAGCCGCCTGTGTGTAAGATTGTTGATTATGGTAAGTTCAAGTATGAGCAGACAAGAAAAGAGAAGGAAGCCAAGAAAAAGCAGAAGGTAATCGACGTAAAAGAGATTCGTTTATCTCCCAATATTGACACTAATGACTTAAACACTAAAATAAATGCTGCCCGCAAATTCCTTTCAAAAGGTGACAAGGTAAAGGTGACATTACGTTTTAGGGGTCGAGAGATGGCTCATATGCAAAACAGCAGACATATCCTTGTGGATTTTGGCGAGAGCTTAAATGATATAGCCGTAGTCGAGAAGGAGCCTAAGGTAGAAGGCAGAAGCATGACAATGTTTTTAGCTGAAAAACGATAAGCAGTTATTGAGTGGTCAGTCTTTTCGACCACCAGTATAACAGCTTATGTCAGTTAAAAGATAGATGTACGGCAGCTACAGTATTGGGTGACAGTATCCGATGGCTGCACAGAATTATTAAGAAGTTTAGGAGGAAATAGTTATGCCAAAAATGAAAACCAGCAGAGCAGCTGCAAAGCGCTTTAAAGTAACAGGAACAGGTAAGTTAAAGAGAGCGAAAGCTTATAAAAGCCATATCTTAACAAAGAAGACGGCAAAGAGAAAGAGAAATCTTAGAAAGGCTGCAATCACAGATGCAACCAATGTTAAGAATATGAAGAAGATTTTACCATACTTATAAGGAATGATTTGTTAGGAGGATTTAGAAATGGCAAGAATTAAAGGCGGTTTGAACGCAAAGAAGAAACATAACAGGGTATTGAAGCTTGCAAAGGGCTACAGGGGAGCAAGGTCAAAGCAGTACAGAGTGGCAAAACAGTCCGTAATGAGGGCACTGGCTTCATCTTATGCCGGAAGAAAGGAAAGAAAGCGCCAGTTTAGACGTCTCTGGATTGCGCGTATCAACGCAGCGGCGAGACTGAATGGATTGTCATATAGCAAGATGATGCATGGATTAAAGGTTGCCGGCGTTGACATTAACAGAAAGATGCTTGCAGAGATGGCAGTGAATGATGCGGAAGGTTTCAAGACGCTTGCAGAGCTTGCAAAGAAGAGCGCTTAATGTGCTATGAAATGAAAACTGATTGAGAAATAAAGTGATTGTTTGCATGAAACGATTTTGTGCGGACAATCATTTTTTATGCACACGGGCGTCCAGGCGAAATATGTCAGCAAGCTGACGGACACCCAAATCGAGTAGGGAAGATGAATCTGCCCTACTCGATTTGGGCATACTATAGTATTAAAACTTTGTAAATACTTTGACAAACAAGTTTACCATATTGGAAATGTCTGATATATTTACTTGTGGAAGCAGTTAAAAAAATGATTCATCTTCGAATTTGATAGGATATGGTTCGAAAAAGTTTTTTGGGAACCGGAAATCATCAGGCTTGGAAGATAGAAAAAGAGGGTAAGTATGAGCGTTTTAGGGCAGTTGGAACCAAAAAAAGTATACTACTATTTTGAGCAAATATGTAATATACCGCATGGGTCAGGCAATCTGGACGGGATAAGCAGTTATCTTGCTAAGTTTGCCGAGGACAGGGGATTTTTTCACATCAGGGATGCAAGCAATAATGTCATCATTATTAAGGAAGCTACAGCCGGGTATGAGTCTGTCGAGCCTATGATTCTGCAGGGGCATATGGATATGGTTGCAGTCAAAAAAAGTGACTGTGATATCAACCTGGAAAAGGATCCACTAAGGATAAAGACTGAGGGTGACTTTATATATGCTGAGGGAACCAGCCTTGGTGGAGATGACGGCATCGCAGTAGCGTATATCCTTGCGGTACTGGATTCGGAGGATATTGCACACCCGCGCTTGGAAGCGGTTATTACGACGGATGAGGAAGTGGGAATGGAAGGCGCCACGGCAATTGACTTGTCCATGTTAAAGGCAAAAAGAATGCTGAATATTGATTCGGAGGAGGAGGGAATCCTTCTGACAAGCTGCGCGGGCGGGATGCGGATGGACTGCCATATTCCTGTTACAAGGGAGAATGATTTGGATGGTACATTCCTAAAGGTATGTGCAGGCGGTCTGCTGGGAGGACATTCAGGAACGGAAATCAACAAGGAGCATACGAATGCCATAAAATTGTTAGCCATCACGCTGCAGCAGATACGACAGAAAATACCGTTTCGGCTTGTGGAAATAAGCGGAGGAGAAAAGGATAATGCCATTCCGCGTGAAGCATCAGCTGTTGTATGTCTGCCGGAGGGGCAGAAAGATGCATTTGTCAGCGAATTAAATAGAATCGAAAAAGAAGAAAAAAATGAAAAGAAGTCCAAGGAAAAGAATTTATTTATCAGGTGTGAGGAAACCCAGATAACCTTGTCATCTGTCTTGGACAATGGCAGCACAGAAAATATTTTGTCATTTTTGGTACTGCTTCCGAATGGTGTGATGGCAATGAGTGCAGATATAGATGGATTGGTGGAAACATCCCTGAATGTCGGCATTTTAAAGACATTTGACAACGAGGTTGTTGCAAGCAGCGCTGTCAGAAGTGCTATTGAGACTGCTAAGCATAAGGTTGGCATGCAGGTGGATGTCCTGGCAAAAGTTTTTGGGGGCTACACGGAGACGCATGGAGAGTATCCCGGGTGGCAGTTTGATCCGGACTCAAAGCTGAGGGCAGACATGGTAAGGATATATAAGGAGATGTTTGGAAAGGATGTGAAGGTAGAAGCACTCCACGCCGGACTTGAGTGTGGCATCATGATTGCAAAGATTCCCGGACTCGACTGCGTATCGTTCGGACCGGACATATTTGATATTCATACCACGGAAGAACGGTTAAGCATATCATCCGCATCCAGGATGTGGGATTATCTGCTGGAGATACTAAGGAACTGTTAATAAATTGCTTGTCACAAGTGATTTCTGAACAGTTCCATGGACAGGAATAATAGAAAATACTAGGAGAAAACAAAAATGACACAAAACTTTAGGGAATTTCATCCCGGAAACAGTTCAGGGAATGAGGAAAGCAACAATCAAAATAAGACTGCGAAAGGCGGCGGGGGCAATTCCATAGGAAGGCTGGCGGCGGTGATAGCCGCGCTGCTGGTTCTGGCGGTATTGGCGTTCGGGTCAGTATACTCCATTGGGGAGCAGGAACAGGGCGTGGTGACAACGTTTGGCAATGCGGGAAGTGTGGTCACTTCGGGTCTTCATTTTAAGATACCATTTGTGCAGAGAGTCACGAAAGTAAACACGACCATACTGGGCTTTCCCATTGGCTACCGGTCGGGCAGTGATGAGAATGCAAGCCAGGAACAGATAGATGATGAATCGCTCATGATTACGTCTGATTTCAACTTCGTAAATGTTGACTTTTATGTGGAGTACAAGGTATCTGATCCTGTGAAGTATCTATATCATTCAAAGCAGCCACAACAAATACTGAAAAATATTGCACAGTCCTGTATCAGAAATATTATTAGCAATTATGCGGTTGATGATGTCATTACTACCGGTAAAAGCAAGATTCAGGCGGAGATAAAGGAAATGATTATTGAGAAGCTCGAGGAACAGGATATCGGACTGATGCTTGTCAATATATCCATGCAGGACGCAGAGCCGCCGACTGAGGCGGTTATAGAGGCATTTAAGGCTGTTGAGACTGCAAAGCAGGGAAAAGAGACGGCGATTAATAATGCCAACAAATACAGGAATGAAAAGATTCCGGAGGCGAGTGCAAAGGCTGACCGCATCACGCAGGATGCGGAGGCTGCAAAACAGGAAAGAGTAAACGAAGGTATTGCACAGGCAGCAAGATTTAACGAGATGTTTGCCGAGTATGAGAAGAACCCGCTTCTGACAAAGCAGAGAATGTTCTATGAGGCCATGGAGGAAGTGCTTCCCGGCGTAAAGCTTATCATAGATGATGGAAGCGGGAACCTGAACAAGACGTTATACCTGGATGAACTGCAATTAGAGGACATAACAGATAATCATGCCGAAGTTCCTTCGGACGAGACTGCACAGGAGGAAGACTGATATGAAGAAAAAACTTGGAAAGGCATTTGGAATTTTTGTTGTTGTTGCAGCGCTGGTCGTACTGGCTAATTCCGCGTTTGTTATCAGGGAAAACCAGTATGGACTGGTGCGCCAGTTTGGAAGGATTGAGCGTGTCATTTCAGACTCAGGATTATATTTTAAGATACCATTTATCCAGGAAAAGGACACGGTGACGAAAGAACTTCTTTTGTATGACATTGCGAAATCGGATGTCATTACACAGGATAAGAAATCCATGATAGTCGACAGTTTTGTGCTGTGGCATGTCACAGACCCCAGGACGTTTGCCCAGACGCTGAACACGTCTGAACAGAATGCCGAGGGCAGAATCAATGTAACCGTTTACAATTCAATTAAGAATGTAATCAGCAGCATGACCCAGTCGGACATTATTGCGGCGAGGGGGCAGAAACTGACGAACCTGATTATGGAAAATGTATCTGGAATCAATCAGTATGGCATAGAAATTACAACGATAGAAATCAAGCTGCTTGATCTGCCGGAGGATAACAAGAATGCAGTGTTTGAGAGGATGATTTCAGAGCGTGAGAATATTGCGGCTACATATACGGCAGAAGGAAATTCAGATGCCCAGAAAATTCGCAACAGTACAGACAAGGAAACAGCGCTTATGCTTTCCGAGGCAGAAAAAGACGCAGAAATTTTGAAAGCGGAAGGCGAGGCAGCGTACATGAAAGAGATTGCGGCTGCGTATGATGGTGACATGAAAGCAGACTTTTACAGTTTTACAAGGAGTCTTGACGCGCTAAAGAACTCCGTGAAAGGTGGGAACAAGACTGTGATTCTGGACAAGGATTCCCCGATTACACAGATATTTTATAACCGGTGATACGCAATCGCGCAGAGACGTATGAAGAGCCTGCTACCAGGGCGGATACGTCCCTGCGTGGTGCTTTGTGCGTAACGGCTACGCTTCTGTTGCAGAGTTATCAAGCCTCATATAGAAACATACCAGATATAAACCGCATACGCCTACTAATGCATAAATGATTCTGGAGAGCCAGGTCATGCTGCCGAAGATAGTGGCAACAAGATTAAAATCAAAAAAACCAATGAGTCCCCAGTTTACGGCACCAATAATTGCAATGGTCAATGCGATGCCATCAATGAATTTATTACCCATATAATCGCCTCCTTTGTACTAGTATGCACAGTCGCGGGGATAAATATACGAAACGTCATGGCATCAGAGTGTAATTTTGTTTGTCACATTTTATCAATAAATGGGGGTGAAAAAACGAGAAAAATAAAATTTATTCATAAAAATTGAATAAATAAATTGAAATAATATAAGTTATGTGCTATTCTATTAGTGCATGAAAATATGCATTATTTCTGGGTCTGTATTTTTTGTTTTTGGGTATGGGCGTAAGGGGAGGAGTGCATTATGAAAGTTACTAGTAGTTCAAAACGCAAAAGCGTTACTAAGGCCAAGGCTGGTTCCGCATCAGACGAAGAGGCCGGAACACAAAATCCGGACAAAAAAGCAGCACCAGGAAACTTGGTTCTAGGACAAATAAAATTAGAGGATTTAGAGCAGGAGAGGTTAGAAGTGAGAAAAGCAGTAGAAAAGAAAACAACAGCCAAGAAACAGGTAGAAAAGAAAACAGTCAGTGCGGCAAAGACAACAGCTGATAAGAAGCCCGAAGTAAAAGCGGCAGAGGTAACGGCTGATGAGGCAGTTTCCGCAAAGGCAGAGGAGCCTGTAGCAGCAAAGAAGGAAGCTGTAAAAGAGGTAAAAGAGACAAAGACGGCCGCGAAGAAGGAGACAAAGACGACAGCAGCAAAGAAAGAGACAAAGACAGTAAAGGCACCAGCTTCTGAGAAGATTGTTTTGCAGATTGGCGGCAGAGAAGACCTGACAATGAATGGTTTGATTGACAGGGTAAAGGCAGCATACGTTGCAGAGGGTCATAATACAGATTCCATTAAGAATATTGAGGTATATATTAAGCTTGATGAAAACATGGCATATTATGTTATTGACGGATATGCATCAGGTATTGGTTTATATTAATGTCAGTCAGATTCGCCGCAGATTTCAATTGAAATCTGCGGTTTTTTCTACACATGGGCACTACATAAAAGTTATTTCTTAACAGTTTCTAACATGGAACTGCCGATAGTATCCAGGTATTAAATATCAGTATCTTGTGGGAAAAATATATTGAGACTGTTTCGTTCGTCCTCTGTGATATTGGTAAAATGATCTAGAATGATGGAAATATTGCTTTTTTTGGCGTTACATAGAAGATAGATTATATCAGTGAGCTGTGAGATAATGTCTTTCATCCGCATTGTGTCAATCTTTTCATGGCTGGTATTTTTTGCTGATTTCATAGTATATCCTCCTCCATTTATCTTTGGTATTGTTGGTTTTGAATAATGGTTTGTTATCCATCATACAAAAGATATCATTATGAGTAGTCCTGTATACCGACATTTTTGTAATATTATAATAGATTAGCATAAAACTTTCTTTTTTTCAATACGAAATGTTAAAAAAGTATAAATTATTTTTAAAACAGTGAAATTGAACAAAAATCTTGACTTTAAAGAGCGATATCAGTACGATTATTTATAGGAATAGGGAAAGGAAATTTGTAAAATGGATAATTTAGAATTGCTCAAAAGACCAGTATATATTGTCGGTCACAAAAATCCGGATACAGATTCAATTTGTTCCGCGATAGCATACGCGTATTTGAAGAACAAATGCGACAGCACTTGTGAATATGTTCCGGCAAGGGCGGGACAGGTGAACCAGGAGACGCAGTATGTGTTAAATGCCTTTCATGCGGAGCCGCCGGTGTATCTTCATGATGTCATGACAGATGCCAGGGATATTGACATGAACGATGTGGAGGGTGTTACAGAGGATGTATCGCTCAAGAAGGCATGGCATCTCATGCGGGACCGGGGGGACGTGACGGTACCTGTCATAGAGCGGCAGAAATTGACAGGTATCATTACAATTGGTGATATTGCAAATGCGTATATGGATGTGTATGATAATGGCATTTTGTCACGGGCAAGGACATCCTACAAGAATATATTGGAAACGCTGGATGCAAATATGCTAGTGGGCGATGAGGGCGGCTATTTTGAAAGCGGGGAAGTCGTCATTGCGACGGCAAATCCGGATGTCCTTGAAGAGTACATACATGCTGGCGACATGGTGATTCTCGGAAACCGATATGAAACGCAGCTTTGCGCGATTGAGATGGGGGCAGCCTGCGTGATTATTACCATGGGTGCAAAGGTTTCCAAGACAATACAGATATTTGCGAAGGAGCATAACTGCATTCTTATTAACACACCATATGATACGGCTACCGTCGCCAGGCTGATTAACCAGAGCATGCCGATAGGGTACTTTATGAAGCGTGAGAAGCTGACAACGTTCAAGGTGACAGACAAGACAGAGGATATCCGGGCGATTATGAAGAAAAAGCGGTATCATGATTTTCCGGTTCTTGACGAGGAGGAGAATTATGTGGGGATGATATCGCGCCGTACACTGTTGAACCTGCGCAAAAAGCAGCTGATTCTGGTTGACCACAATGAGCTTTCACAGACGGTTGACGGGATAGAGTATGCGGATATCCTTGAGATAATCGACCATCATAGAATTGGTACGCTTGAGACCGTTTCCCCAGTCTTTTTCAGGAATCAGCCGCTTGGCTGTACGGCGACGATCATCTATCAGATGTATCAGGAAAAGGGGATTGAGATACCGAGGAATATCGCAGGGCTTATGATGTCCGCGATTATTTCAGACACCCTGATGTTCCATTCGCCCACGGTTACGGAGATGGATAAGGCGGCGGCGGAAAAGCTTTCTGAATTATGTGGAATCGAGCTGGAGGAGTTTGCCATTGACATGTTTGGTGCGGGCAGTAACTTGGGGGACAAGGACGCGGATGAAATTTTCAAGCAGGATTACAAGAACTTTTCCGTCAATGGATTTGAATTTGGCGTCGGACAGATAAACTCAATGAACAGCATTGAGCTTGAGGAAATCAAGGAGAAGATTGTCCCATACATTAAGGAGAAGATGCCAGAGCTTCAGGTGGATATGTGCTTCTTTATGCTTACCAATATCGTTTATGAAAAGACAGAGCTTCTATGCATTGGGGATAAGGCGAGGACGCTTGTGCGGGAAGCGTTTAAGCTTCCCAAAACGCAGAAAAAGTTTGAATTGAAAAATCTTGTCTCAAGAAAGAAACAGCTGATTCCTGCATTTGTTTCAGTGCTGCAGCAGTGGGAAAAGTGAGGATGATGCAAAAATACCGCAGAACCAGGAATTCTGCGGTATTTCTGCTGTTTGATAAATCGGAGTGACAAGATTCGAACTTGCGGCCTCCACCTCCCTAAGGTGGCGCTCTAGCCAAACTGAGCCACACCCCGATATGTATTCACAACATATAATAGTATACACATTTATATGGGAAATGTCAATTATAAATAATAAAAAATATTTTGGAAAAATTTGCGCAAAGGATTGACAATTGTCTGACAATTCGATATATTATACATAGATTCGTGACAATTTCATCACGAACAAGCATATTAAATGCTTTTCACTTAACTCTTTTTCAATAAAGTAATCCTTAAAAGAAAGCTTTTTCAAGACAGTATCCTCCCAAATATTTACTGCCTGAGAAAGCTTTCTTTATGTTCTGCAGGCTATATTTTTTCGGTGAAAAAGACTGCTGCTTGCATTGAATAAGAAGAAGGTATTATACTATAAAAATACGGCAGGCTGATTCAGGCACAATTTAGAAAATGGAACATCATAAACAGGATTTCGAATCGTGAACGGAGGTTTAATATGGATAGAGCGCTTATCGTGGGTGTAAATATTGCGGCGGATAGAAAAGAGAAAAGCTTCAGCCTTGCCATGGATGAGATGATAAGTCTGGTGAAGGCATGTGACATGGAGCCGGTTGGAAGAATCGAGCAGAACATGGAATATGCAAATACAGCCACTTACATCGGTGCGGGAAAGGTTGGGGAGACGGCTGAGATGGCCAGGGCGCTTGAGGCGGATATTGTTGTGTTTGACAATGGATTGTCGCCGATACAGCTCAGGAATCTCACCAGGGAACTGGACTGTCCGGTGATGGACAGGACGACACTGATTTTGGAAATCTTTTCAACCAGGGCACGGACAAGGGAGGCAAAGCTGCAGGTGGAGGTTGCCCGGCTTCAATATATGCTTCCGAGGCTTGTCGGGCTGCATGATGCCCTGTCAAGGCAGGGCGGTGCAAGCGGAGCCATGAGTAACAAGGGTGCAGGGGAAAAGAAGCTGGAACTTGACAGGCGCAGATTAGAGCAGCGGCTTACGAGCATGAAGCGTGAGCTGGAAGGCATTGCGGGAGAACGGGAGACGCAGCGCAAGAAAAGGGCAGAGTCAGGAATTCCGAGAGTGGCGCTTGTGGGTTATACCAATGCCGGGAAATCGACAATCATGAATTCTTTCCTCGATGAATATGTTGATGGTGAGGAAAAGAAGGTGTATGAGGAAGACATGCTTTTTGCGACACTTGACACGACTGTCAGGCGGATAGCGCCGCCAGGCAAAAATGCTTTTTTACTGTCTGACACGGTAGGATTTATCTCAAATCTTCCACATAACCTTGTCAAGGCATTCCGGTCGACGCTGGAGGAAGTGCGGGAAGCGGACTTATTGATTCAGGTGATTGATTACTCTGATGAGAACTATATGGAACATATAAAGGTGACAGAGGACACGCTCCGGGAGATCGGCGCGGAGAAGATTCCGATGATATATGCATTTAACAAGGCTGATTTGTGCGGAATGGGGGATTCTGCCACCGTACAGGGCGATGACAAAGTATATATGTCCGCAAAATCAAAAAGCAGCATGGAAACACTTCTGGCGCTGATTTCGGAAAAACTTTCGAAGCGCTATCAGGACTGCAGCTTTATCATTCCGTATAAAAGGGGTGACATTGTGTCCTATCTCAATGACAATGCGGTTGTACACAGGATAGAATACCGGGAGGACGGCGTGTATATGGAGACAAATGTGAGCCGGATTGACGCGGCAAGATATGAGCAGTTTAAGACTATACTGAGCGGGCAAAAAGAGTAAATGCCTAGTTAAATATTACCAATACGCAGTATGAACAACCACAATGTCTTGGACTTCGGCAAATGTTCACAATTTATTTATAATTTGATAATAATAATGTGATATTATGTATATGAATTTGTGGGTAATGTCATTTGCCGGAGGGAAAAACGATGGATAAAGAGAGGGATAAGACCAAATATAAGGCTAAATTGCACAAAAAACTGTTTGCATTTGGTGTGCTGGGTGTTATAATAATCAATATAGCCTCATGGAAGAGTGTGGCGTTTAGTGATTGGTATATCAAAAACATTTTTCCCATATGGCTGAATACATATGCGAGACTGACAAGCAAGGTACCCGTGAGTGTAGGAGAGATTATGCTGATTCTTGCAGTGGCGGTCACATTATTTGGAATCGGCTTTTTTGTATGGAATCTCATATGCAGGGGAAAATACAGACAGGGGGTCAGGCGGTTTGGCTCGTTTTATGTGTGGACGGTGCTTGGGGTCTGCTATGTTATGACCTTGAACTGCTTTATCCTGTATCATGGTTCCAGTTTTTCGGAAAAATATATGTCGGCCGGCATCGGAGCGGATGCGATGGTGGCTGGTGCTTCGGGCAATATAGCGGCACAGGTGCATATGAACGACAAGGCCTATACAAAAAGGGAGCTGGCAATTTTAAGGGACTATATTGTCGGAAAATGCAATTCGCTGGAAAAGGAGATTGTCCATGATGACAGCGGGACTGCATACTATGATGGTGACTTGATAGAGGCATCCAGGCGGGCGATGCTTAACCTGGGCGAGGAGTATGACCAGCTTTCCGGTTTTTATGTGACACCGAAGTATCTGGGCTGTTCGGAGTTTTTCAGCCAGCAGTACATTATGGGGTATTATTTTCCGTTTTCGCTGGAAGCAAATATCAATTCCGTCATGTACATAACCAATGTGGCACCCACCGTCTGCCATGAGCTTGCCCATACAAAGGGATTCATCTATGAGGATGACGCGAACATGATTGGGTTTCTGGCGTGCATTCAATCGGACGACTCGTTTTTGCAGTACTGTGGCTATCTGAGTGTGCTGAATTATGTGAATAATGATTTTTATGACTCCATTGGAGGGAACATGAACGTCTATAAGAGCCATGTCAGAATTAATGACGCGGTGGCGGATGACAATATCTTCCTGACGAGAGAGGAATGGCAGACGGTTGAGAAGAAGGCCGTCATCAAGACCTCGACGGTGAAGAGTGTTTCCAGCACGCTGATGGACACGACCCTGAAGCTGAACGGGGTACAGGAGGGTGTGCTGCAATATAATAATGTCGTGGGACTGCTGCTGGAATATTATGACGGTGTTTTGTATTGATTGGAGGGACTATCTTTTATGGGAGATATTATTTCATATGTATATGAATTTGGGGGCTTTACCTTTGCGGAAAAGCCCTTTTGTGAAGTTGACGGTCTTTTGTTTTCTCATTTTTCTTATTTCCTTCTTGATAAAATTATTCCACATATAGACGATAATAAGCCGGCGGTATTCCTGTGCGACGCTGCGCAGCAGATGGACTGGCACAATTTCATATCTGTGAAATGGGAGCTGGAAAAGAACAGGGAGCTCTTTTACAAGGCGGCGTTTTCACGCAGGTACAGGAATACGAAGGTGAATTATTTTCTGGAAGAAATGAATGCCGACGAAGGGGTGCAGTTCTGCGCAGTAACATTTATGCTTGGAAACGGGGATGTGTTTGTCTCGTTCCGGGGGACGGATGATGCACTGGTGGGATGGAAGGAGGATTTTTATATGGCGTACCGCACGCCTGTCGGTGCACAGCTGAAAAGCACGGCGTATCTGAACAGGGTGGCGAAGCTTCTTGCGAGGAAGAGGAATCTCAGGTTTTACCTGGGAGGGCATTCCAAGGGAGGCAATCTTGCAGTGTATGCGGCGATGACCTGTGAGGACGATATAAAACCCCGGATTGGCAGGATTTTTAACATGGATGGTCCGGGGTTCCGGCCGGATTTTATGGACACGCTTGACTATGACGGCGTCAAGGACAAGATTCTCAAGATTGTGCCGGATGAATCCTTTGTGGGGTTGCTTATGGAACAAAAGGAGGATTATGAACTGATTCAGAGCACGGAGATTGGGGTACAGCAGCATGTATGCTTTTCATGGTGCATTGAGGGAGACCGGTTTGTGCGGGCACAGGAGCAGGTTCCCAAACGCAAGGAGCTTTATGACCGTATCAACAACTGGATATTTGCCCTTGGAATCGAGCAGGTAGGGGATTTTATAGACAGTCTGTTTAAAATGATAGAAATCACTGAGGCAAAGACGCTGACGGATTTGAAGAATGTGAAAGGAGGGGAGTTTGCCAAAAAGCTTCATCCGATTGTGCAGGAATACTCGGGAATGAACGAGGAGACCAAGCAGGTTTTCTGGGAAATCAGTGCATTTATGGTAGAGATTCTTACACGGGATCAGCGCGAGCGCATCAGCCGGTGGAAAACAATTGAAAAAATAAGGCAGAAGATGGAACATTAAAGGATGAATTGAATTGTTTTTTGATGAAATGTAACCGTTTTCATGGAAATGACAAAAAAGACATGAAAAGAATTCCAAAAACAGTTGACTTTCTGATAGAAACGATATAAAATTCAAAATGTAAGCACTTACAAAACAGAGTTGCAAACGAATGATTGAAAAGTGATAGGAGATAATGACATGGAATTATTAAATGCGGCAAAGACCGGAAAAAAGACGAGACCGATTAAAGTCCTCCAGTTTGGTGAGGGTAATTTCTTACGTGCATTTGTTGATTACTTTATCGACATTGCAAATGAGACAGGCAGGTTTGATGGGGATATTGTTCTGGTAAAACCGATTGACGGTGCCGGGATTCTCAATATGTTCCACGACCAGGACTGCCAGTACACCGTATGCCTGCGCGGCATTGTTGACGGCGAGCCGAAGGTGATAAAGAGAGTCGTGACGAGTGTTGCAGATGTGGTGGATGCTTACGATGAATATGAAAAGTACAGTGAATATGCAAGGCTGGATTCCCTCAGGTATATTGTCTCGAATACGACAGAGGCGGGGATTGTGTTTGATGATTCGGATCTGTTTGAATCCAATCCGCCCAGGACATATCCGGGTAAACTTTGCAAATTCCTCTATACAAGATACCAGCACTTTAACGGTGCGGCGGACAAGGGGCTTGTGATGCTGCCTGTCGAGCTGATTGACGACAACGGAATCCATTTAAAGGAGTGTGTTGTCAAGTTTGCAAAACTCTGGAACCTTGACGAAGGATTCCTTGCCTGGCTGGACGAGGCATGTGTGTTTACTTCCACGCTGGTTGACCGTATTGTGACGGGATATCCGAGGGATGATGCCGAGGAGCTCTGGAAGGAGTTTGGTTATAAAGATAATATTGTGGTTACGGCGGAGCCGTTTGGTCTCTGGGTCATCGAGAGCGCAAAGGATATCAGCAAGGAATTCCCCCTTCCGGAAGCGGGCTGTCCTGTGATTTTCACGGACAACCAGAAGCCCTATAAGCAGAGAAAGGTTCGCATTCTGAATGGTGCGCACACATCATTTGTCCTTGCTTCCTATCTTGCCGGCAATGATTATGTAAGGGAGTCCATGGAGGATGAGCTGATTGGCGATTTCATGCACAAGACAATCTATGACGAGGTCATTCCCACACTGGATTTGCCGAAACAGGATTTGCTTGACTTTGCGGAGGCAGTGGACGGAAGATTCCGGAACCCGTACATTAAGCATGCACTGCTTTCCATCTCGCTCAATTCCGTGTCAAAGTGGCGTGCAAGGTGTATGCCTTCGCTGCTTGGATATGTGGAGAGAAAGGGTGCCCTTCCGAAACACCTGACATTTTCCATCGCTGCGCTGATGGCATTTTACACCGGAAGCGAGATACGCGAAAAAGCGCTTATCGGCCACAGGGACGGACAGGAGTACAACATTATGGATGACATGGCGGTGCTTGAGTTCTTTGCGGCAAACAGTGCAAAGCCGTCAGGGGAGTTCGTGCAGGCATACCTGAGCAACACGGATTTCCACGGACAGGATCTGACACAGGTTACAGGTCTTGTGGATGCCGTCATCGTTTACCTTGAGGATATCAGGACGCTTGGCATGAGGAAGGCAATTGAGAAGAATTTCAAATAAAATTTTGGGGAAATCAATATGGCAAATTTTATTAAGATAAATGAAAATGATAATGTGGCTGTGGCGCTGGAAGTGATTGCGGCAGGTACGACAGTCAGCGTGGGCGGGACGGATGTGACAACGGCAATGGAGATTCCAGCCGGTCACAAGTTTGCGCTTGCGGATATCGCGGCGGGCACACCGGTTATCAAGTATGGTTTCCGCATCGGAAACGCAACAGAGGCGGTAAAAAAGGGCGAATGGATTCACACGCACAACCTGAAAACCGGACTGGGTGATTTGCTTGACTACAGTTATGAGCCGAATCTTGCGGATGAGAAATTCACCGAGGATGTAACCTTTATGGGATATAACCGCGACAACGGAAAAGTAGGTGTCAGAAATGAAATCTGGATTATTCCGACAGTCGGCTGCGTCAACAATGTGGCAAGCAAGATAGCGGAATTGTCCAAAGGGCTTGTCAGGGAAAATATTGAGGCCGTATGTGCCTTTCCGCATCCATACGGCTGCTCACAGATGGGCGACGACCAGGAGCACACAAGGCAGATTCTTGCCAACCTGATAAATCATCCGAATGCAGGCGGCGTGCTGGTGCTCGGGCTTGGATGTGAGAACAGCAATATCGATGTCCTTAAGGGGTATATGGGTGACATCAATCCTGACAGGGTAAAATTCCTTGTGGCACAGGAGAGTGACGATGAGATTGCCGAGGGCGTTGCGATTGTGGAAGGGCTTGCAGCGTATGTTTCCCAGTTCAGGCGCGAGCCAGTCAGCGTTTCGAAGCTTGTCATCGGTATGAAATGCGGCGGGAGCGACGGCTTTTCCGGCATCACTGCGAACCCTGTAGTCGGACGGTTTTCTGACATATTAATCAGCAAGAAAGGCACGACGATACTGACAGAAGTGCCAGAAATGTTCGGGGCGGAGACCATTCTCATGAACCGTTGTGCGAATGAGGAACTATTCCACAAGACGGTTGACCTGATTAATGACTTTAAGAACTACTTTAAGAGTCATAATCAGACAATATATGAGAACCCATCGCCGGGAAATAAAAAGGGTGGTATTTCGACGCTTGAGGACAAGTCCCTTGGCTGTACACAGAAGTCGGGAAGCGCTGTTGTAAAGGGCGTGCTGGCTTATGGAGAGACGGTAAGCACACCGGGGCTGAATCTTCTGAGCGCTCCCGGAAATGACCTTGTTGCATCGACTGCACTTGCGGCGAGCGGGGCACATATTGTGCTTTTCACGACAGGACGCGGCACACCGTTTGCGTGTCCGGTGCCTACGATGAAGATTTCAAGCAACTCAAGGCTTGCAGGCAAGAAGGATAACTGGATTGATTTTAATGCGGGCGTTGTCGCGGAGGGTGAGGATCTTGATGCAGCCGGTCAGCGTCTGTTTGCCGAGGTGGTTGCAATTGCTTCCGGCAAGGAGGTTAAGAGCGAGCTTGCAGGATTCCACGATATGGCTATTTTTAAACAGGGTGTGACACTCTGATGGAAAAGAAAGTTTAACAATTAACATAGAATGAGATAAAATGGAGGAAAATGTATCATGGCAAAAAAAGTAGTTACAATGGGTGAAATTATGTTGAGGCTTTCTACACCGAATAATGAGAAGTTTATTCAGGCGGATGAGTTTGACATCAACTATGGCGGCGGAGAGGCAAATGTGGCTGTGTCCCTTGCAAATTACGGACACGAAGCAAGCTTCGTGACAGCTGTTCCGGACAACGAGTTAGGGGAGTGTGCGATTGCGGCTTTGAGAAAGTATGGTGTGGGCACGGCAAATATCGCAAAGTGTGGAGAAAGACTTGGTATTTACTATCTTGAGTCTGGTTCTGCAATGAGACCTTCCAAGGTTGTCTATGACAGGGCGCATTCTTCCATTTCCACGGCGACGGCTGCGGACTTTGACTTTGACAAGATATTTGAGGGGGTTGACTGGTTCCATTTCACCGGAATCACGCCGGCAGTATCGGATTCGGCTGCGGTTCTTACAGAGGAGGCTTTGAAGGCGGCAAAGAAGCATGGCGTGAAGGTTTCCGTGGACCTGAACTTCAGAAAGAAGCTGTGGTCATCGGAGAAGGCACAGAAGGTTATGAAGAACCTGATGCAGTATGTCGATGTATGCATCGGAAACGAGGAGGATGCGGAGCTTGTGCTGGGTTATAAGCCGGGTAATACGGACGTGACAAGCGGTGACCTTGAGCTTGCGGGCTACAAGTCAATTTTTGAGCAGATGGTTGCGGATTACAATTTTGAGTACTGCATTTCATCCCTGAGGGTGAGCCATTCTGCCTCTGACAATGGCTGGTCGGCATGTATTTATTCAAGGGACACCAAGGAATTTTATCATTCCAAGGAATACAGCATTCATCCGATTGTTGACCGCGTTGGCGGCGGCGATTCCTTTGCAGGCGGCGTAATCTGCGGCTTGCTGGATGGAAAGGATTTCAAGGCGGCATTGGAATACGGTGTGGCAGCATCAGCATTAAAGCATACGATTCCGGGCGACTTTAACCTTGTTTCCAGAAAAGAAGTTGAGACACTTGCTGGCGGGGATGCTTCAGGACGCGTTCAGCGATAATCATAGTACATAATATAGGAGGAATGAGAAAAATGGCAAATACAAATCCGTTTTCACTCGAAGGAAAGATTGCACTTGTGACAGGTGCGTCATATGGTATCGGTTTTGCAATCGCGAAGGCAATGGCAAATGCAGGGGCGACAATCGTATTTAACGACATCAAACAGGAGCTTGTTGACAAGGGAATCGCGGCATACAAGGAAGAGGGCATTGAGGCGCATGGGTATGTGTGCGATGTCACAAATGAGGACGCGGTGAATGCGCTGGTAGCCTCAATCGAGAAGGAAGTCGGTGTGATTGACATTCTTGTCAATAACGCGGGAATCATCAAGAGGATTCCGATGTGCGAGATGACAGCCGCAGAGTTCAGACAGGTAATTGATGTGGACTTAAATGCGCCGTTTATCGTTTCAAAGGCAGTGATTCCGTCCATGATTAAGAAAGGACACGGAAAGATTATCAACATCTGTTCCATGATGTCAGAACTTGGACGTGAGACGGTGTCGGCATATGCAGCGGCTAAAGGCGGTCTGAAAATGCTCACAAAGAACATCTGCTCAGAGTACGGCGAGTTCAATATCCAGTGCAACGGTATCGGACCAGGTTACATTGAGACGCCGCAGACAGCTCCCTTGCGCGAGCGGCAGCCGGACGGAAGCAGGCATCCGTTTGATACGTTTATCTGCGCAAAGACGCCTGCAAACAGATGGTTACAGCCAGATGAGCTTGGAGGACCTGCGGTATTCCTTGCATCAGACGCATCCAACGGCGTAAACGGACATATTCTCTATGTTGACGGCGGCATTCTTGCATATATCGGAAAGCAGCCAAAATAAAAAGAAAAAGTGAAACTTGGTTCAATAGAAAAGAGGAAAAATATGAATGAAGTATTAGAGAAAATCAGTAAGATTGGTATTGTGCCGGTTGTTGTTCTGGATGACGCGAAAGATGCAAAACCTTTGGCGGAAGCGCTGATAAAGGGCGGACTGCCCTGTGCGGAGGTTACGTTCAGGACTGCTGCTGCGGAGGAGTCAATCCGAATCATGGCAAGCGAATTTCCTGACATGCTGGTTGGAGCCGGAACTGTGCTTACGACAGAACAGGTTGACCATGCGGTAAATGCAGGCGCAAAATTTATTGTCAGCCCCGGTTTGAATCCGAAAGTTGTCAAGTATTGTCTTGAAAAAGGTGTTCCGGTAACTCCGGGCACATCAAACCCTTCGGATGTGGAGCAGGCAATTGAGCTTGGTCTTGAGGTTGTGAAGTTCTTCCCGGCAGAGGCAGCCGGCGGTTTAAACATGATTAAGTCCATGGCGGCGCCGTATACACAGATGAAGTTTATGCCTACAGGCGGTATTTCAGCAAAGAATATCTGTGAGTACCTTGCCTTTGACAAGATTATCGCCTGCGGTGGTTCCTGGATGGTGAAAAAGGATCTGGTGGCAGCAGGAAAGTATGATGAAATCCAGGCGCTGACAGAGGAAGCCGTGCGGACGATGCTTGGGTTTGAGCTCAGGCATATCGGTGTAAACTGTGCGGACGAGGCGGCGGCTGACGCTGTGGCTTCGAGATATGACGAACTGTTTGGCTTTACGAAGAAAGCAGGCAATAGTTCCATCTTTGCAGGTATTGAGGTGGAAGCAATGAAGAAGGTAGGACGCGGTGCAAACGGACATATCGCGATTGGCACAAACAGCGTGGCGCGTGCAAAGAATTATCTGGAATCGGTAAAGAGTGTCAAGTTCATCGAAGATAGCGCGGTAGTAAAAAATGGAAAGCTGACGGCGATTTATATGGATGAGGAAATTGGCGGATTTGCAATTCACCTTGTACAGAAATAACATAGCGAACAAAATCAAGGGGGCATCACGTGAAAAATGTGGTGCCTTCTTTCTGCACGGCATGTGCAGGAGAGGATGGCGGTGTTTTTGCCCGGCTGTATGGGCGCATAAGGAGGTTATAAGGATGCTGTATAAGATTAACATGATTACGGAGGAGGACGGATGGATTGCAATTGACACAAATGGTTGGGCATCCGAGCCCGTGCGGATGCTTGTGCAGAGCATTGCGCAGGAGATGGGGAAGGAAGTGTTCCAGCCCTACGAGGGGGATGCCCAGTTTATGATTCAGGGAGACCCATATAAGCTTGTTTTCCAGTATGATGATGTATTCGGGACTTGTGTCATACTGGACAAACTGAAGGACAAGGATGCTGTTGTGGAGATGCTGGAACGGCATTTTGAAAAATTAAAGGATAAATAAGGATAGGGAGGCATATCATTATGGTAGATAATAATTGTGCGTATTGTATGGAGGGGGAGCTGTCAGCAAAGTTTGGCATCAAGATTTGCGAGCTGGATGCGACCAAGGTGTACTTGTTTAAGGAGCAGAGCCATAAGGGGAGGGTCATTGTTGCGAGCAAACATCACGTGAGTGAGATGACAGAGCTTTCCGAGGAGGAAAGAAATGCATTTTTCCGCGATGTCAATCATGTTGCGGAAGCGATTCACAAGGCATTTTCACCGGATAAGGTAAATTATGGCGCTTATGGGGATACCGGGCACCACCTTCACTTTCACCTGGTTCCGAAGTACAAGGAGGATGAATTTGAGTGGGGTGGCACATTTGCCATGGATCCGAAAAGAAAGACACTGTCGGATGCAGAGTATGATGCTGTCATTGCAGCGTTAAAAGAGTACTTATAAATATAGGAACGCTGCCGCAGCGGAGCGGCAATAAAGCCATGGAATATACTGAATGATGTAAAACCAGAATGATAAATGAAAATGTGCATGAAAGTGCAAAAAATGCATTTAATTTCTAGATAATGTAAAAATGATAAAAAAATTACTGCTTATATGCACAAATATTAGCGTTAAAAATATTATAAATTGCATAAAACATAGAAAAGAAAGTTAAGGGTTGCGAATTGTGCAAAAATAAGCGATAATGTGAAAGGCGGCAGTCTGTTTTGTAATTTGCCGCGGTAGAAATTGTAGCAGGTGAATCCCGGCAAGCGGGGGAGAAAAGAGAGGAAAAAATCATGGGAGTTAAAGTTTTACTTGATTCAGTAGACAAGGTTAAAGAGTTTGTAGATATCACGAGGAGCGCACCTTACGATATTGATTTGATAAGTGGCAGGAATACATATCTTGATGCAAAATCACTCCTTGGCGTGTTGAGCTGCGATTGCAGAAAACCATTGATTCTTGACATACATGCGGAAATGGATGAGAGTGAAGAGTTCATGTCCAGAATTGAAAAGTATGTTGTTGCTTAATTTATATAAAAACAAAAAGCAGATCCGATGGGTCTGCTTTTTGTTTTGCGCAGGGGTGCGTAAGGAAATTAGCAGCTTTGCCGCGCGGGGTGCGCATAAAAAAGAAGCCTGTCATTAATAAGGCTTCTCTGACTTGGATTTTGTATTATGCAGGAGATGGGACTTGAACCCACACGATATTGCTACCACAGGCACCTGAAGCCTGCGCGTCTGCCAATTCCGCCACTCCTGCGAACAAAATATATTCTAGCGCATTTTGGAGTATTTGTCAACTGGAATTTGAATATTTTTTATAAATATTTTGAATAAAGTTATTTTTTGAATTTTATATATTATTTTGATAATTTATGAAATATCTGTTGACATCTTAATGGTATGGTGATATTATATATCTTGCAGATACGCAAAGAGCGGTTTGGTAAGTGATTTGCGTTATAAGGATGCGGAAGTGCTGGAATTGGCAGACAGGCAAGACTAAGGATCTTGTGTCGGTAACGACGTGTGGGTTCAAGTCCCATCTTCCGCATTGAGAAAAAGGAAACCTTGAAAAATTAGGTTTCTTTTTTTCTTTTTTAAGATTTGTGTTTTCTGAAGCTTTCTCTTTTCCGTTTCTACATGAAGCTGTCGCGCTTCGTCTAAGATCAAGTCAGAAAAGGTGGTTTCAGTCCGGATTGGCTGAACTTTAAGAATCTGTTCGAGGAAGAAAAGAAGTGAGTCAAAAGATTTTAGAAAAGTCGGACTCGCTAAAAATGTACAGTCGCAGAGAGATAAACGAAAATAGTTTTTATTGAAAACGAAATAGAATTTGGCTATAATTTATAATATGTAACAAATAAACTATAATAAACTGAGAAAGGATTGTATGCTATGAGAGATGACATAATGCGGGCTCTTGAAGAATTTGAGATTAAAACGATAGGGAACAAAAAGAACATTGAAAAGGCAGAAGCCCTATTGAGTGCTTCTGAAAAAGTTTTGTTTATTTCTCCAACTAATTTAATAGTCACTACTGCTAACACTCGAAAAAAAGAGAATCTGCCCGGTGTTGTAATCCTGACAGACCAGCGGGTGGTATTTAATTTTCAAATTATGTTTAGTTCTTCAACGGAAATCGTGGCTCTTGATGAAATTCGTTCTATCAACTCAAATACAAACGGAATGACGGGTGGACATATTGAGTTGCATACGATGACGAAATCATTTGATATTTTAGTTTCATATAAGCGTGATATGGTACAAAGAATTGTCCAGGTATTTGAAACCGCAAAAAAAGATTATGTGGCATCGGCAAGTGGTGGTGCCATGCCATCACAGGGTAATCCTATTTTAGAACAAATTGAGAAACTGTCCGATTTGAACAAGAAAGGTATAATTACAGATGAAGAGTTTAGGGTCAAAAAAGAGGAACTACTTGCAAAAATATAAATGCAAAAATGACTTCTTTAACCCTGAAGAAAGGCCGAAGTCGTCGGGGATGGTTATTTAATAGGAAAGCCGTGGTACTTACACCTGTATGAACTGATTATGGAATGTTCTGATATCACACCATTTCTGGATGTGGTTGAAAAACGTTTGTGAAGAAGGAAGCATGAAAGGACAGACTGCAACAAAACGATCTGAAACGGAAAGCCAATGGGAAATAAGACTGGGGATTTATGGCAATACTACTAATGTCGATGGAATAAGGATGGCACAGCTGTGTAGTTTATTAAACTGTTCCAGCTTTTTTATTTACAGATACTGGGTGAGACGTTCTCCATAAAGTACGATCAGCTGGTTCAATACCTGATCCCGGTTCCTGTAGCGCTGTGTCCATTTTTTACCACGTTTCCACTGGCTAGATAGAGCATCTTCTTTAATGCACTGTCACTTGGAAATACACTTTTGGTCTTTGCCACCTTCCGGTACTGGCGGTTAAGCCCCTTTATGATGTTTGTGGTATACATAATACGCCGTATGTCGTCTGAAAACTGGAAAAAGGAACTGACATCCAAGCCGAAGTCATGCAGTTAGGAACTGTAAAAAAATAACTTTTAAATAGTGCGTAGGATTTTTCTTCGAGAGTGCCGCTCAAAAATCAGGCGCATAGCGAGCTATGTAACTGATTTTTGAGCGGTGCTATCGGAGAAAAAGACAAGTAATATTAAAAGTTATTTTTGGACAGTTCCTTAGTATAATCAACAACATAATTTAATATCAAAATAACAGCGTAAGGGCGCATGGTACAGTAAATTGTGAAAACCATGCGTCTTTTTTTGCGCCTAAAAGGTGGAACATGAGCGACAATATTCAAGCCACTATCGCAGGGCGGACACCACCCTGTTTACAACAGACGATTGAAAAAACACGTTATTTAGTCGAGGTGCACTTATATGTATCAATATACTTTGTGTTCCTTCTGCCGGGAGTATGTAGTGAAAGAGATGGGGTGCAGACGGATGCTGACAAGGGAGTTATTGGAAGAAATGCAGCATGACTGTAACGAGAATATTCGAGTGTATGCGGATAAAAAATTATCCCGCATGACGGGGATTTAAATTATTTTTTCAAGTCAATTAAGAAAATAATAAGATTTCGTCAAGGGTTTTGAAAAGTATAGCCGTTATAATGTTTTATAGAATCTGGTGAAGAAAGGGGATTTTTATGAAACATTTAACGATTACTGTACCTTGTTTTAATTCAGAGGATTATATGGAGCGCTGTCTGGACTCGCTTGTCATTGGCGGGGAAAATGTGGAGATTATTATTGTCAATGACGGTTCGACAGATCGTACAGGGGAGATTGCGGAGCAATATGCCAGACGGTTTCCTGGGATTGTGACCGTGGTGCACAAGGAGAACGGCGGGCATGGTTCCGGCGTCAACAGAGGGCTTGCGCTTGCCACGGGAATGTATTTTAAGGTGGTGGATTCTGATGACTGGCTGGAGGAGGATGCCTACAGGGCGCTTCTGGAAAAGATAGCGGGGTGGTGTGACGAGGGATTTGGCCCTGATTTGCTGATTTGTGATTATACATACAACCATCTGGACAAAGGGACAAAAAGGACGATTCATTTCAAGAATGTTTTTCCGGAGGAAAAGGTTTGCACATGGGATCAAATCGGAACGTTCCGCCCTGCACAGTATCTGGTAATGCATGCGCTGGTCTATCGGACGGAGATTTTGCACAAGTCGGGAGTGGTTTTGCCGGAGCATACATTTTATGTGGATAATCTGTTTGCGTACTGTCCGCTGCCTTATGTACAGACGCTTTATTACATGCATTGCAGCCTGTATCAGTATTATCTGGGCAGGGATGACCAGTCTGTTAATGAAAAGGTTTTGATGTCGCGGATTGACCAGCAGATTAAGGTGACGAAAATGGTTGCGGAGAGCGTGGATTTGCGGAAAGTAAAAAGGAGGTATCCCAAACTTGCCGGTTATATGTGCCGCAATGTTTCGATTATGATGGCAATTTCTTCGATACATTTGCTGCTCAAAGGGGACGAGCAGGCGAGAAACAGGCATTTGGAACTCTGGGCGGATATCAAAAAAAGCAATCCCGGATTGTACTATCGACTGCGCTATACAAAGCTCAGCGGATTTACAAATCTGCCCGGAAAACTGGGGAAGCTTGCCACGGTAGGCGGTTACAGGCTTGCGAGGAAAATCTATCAGTTTCAATAGAATTATTCTGGCAGTCGAAAAGACTGACCGCTCATAATAAAAAAGGAGGGTGGCATATGGCACATATTTATATTGCGCTTGTGGATACACCGGGTTTTTTCGCGGCGCTGATACGAAGATTTTTAAAGCAGAGGTATATTCATGTCGTGCTTGGTTTTGATGCGGAATTGAAGGAGGCTTACAGCGTGGGACGGCGCAATCCGGCAATTCCGGTGTTTGCCGGATTTGAAAAGGAGCGTAAGGACAGGATTTTGGATGCGTTTCCGACAGCATTTTATCGGATATGCGAGGTGGAATGTACGGATGTGCAGAAGAGGGCGATTTGGGAGAGAATGCAGGAGGACTATCGGAAACGGTTCTGCATTCGCTATGCGGTGCTTGGGCTGCCTTTTATTGTGGCGGAGATTCCTTTTTTTATCAGGAATCAATATACTTGTTCATCTTATGTCGCAAGCGTGTTGGAGGAAAACGGCGTCATGCATTTTCGAAAGCATTTTTCACTGGTAACACCGAAGGACTTTTATGCAGATCAGAATATGCGTGTTATATTTGAGGGGGAACTGTCACAAATTGTATCTGGGATGCCGGATGGTTTTTCCGAGCGTATACATGGCGGGAGCATGTGCGTATGAAGGGAAGAAATCAGAAGGGGATGCGCAGGCTGATTGTCAATGCCGTGATTTTTGCCGTTGTCATGGCACTGACGTTCTGGAGTGTTTTTCGTGGGCAGGATTTTACAAAGATTGTGGCAGCGGTCAGGCAGATGTCAGGAACACATATGGCGGCAGCAGTTTTTCTGGCAGTTTTTTTTGTGGCAGGAGAGGGCTGCATGATCTGGTATCTTTTAAGAGGAATCGGGGAGCAGCCAACGCTTTTGCGCTGTATGTCATATTCATTTATCGGCTTTTTCTTTTCGGGTATCACGCCATCGGCTACAGGCGGACAGCCGATGCAGCTGTATTATATGCGGCGGGACGGCAATGCGCTTTCCGCCTCCTCTGTTGTCCTGATGACGGTTGCTGTCATTTATAAGTTTGTGCTGGTATTAATTGGAATTGGCATCGTACTGTTTTGGAGAAAGCCATTAAGGACATATCTGCGTGGGTATTTTGGATTGTATTTTCTGGGACTGCTTTTAAATGTTGTGCTGGTGGCGGTTTTGCTGATGGTAATGTTTTCACCGGGAATCATCTGGAGCTGTTTTTGCGGGATTGAAAAGGTGATGATACATCTGAGGCTGTGGAAAGAAACGGAATCCAGACGAGATAGGGTGGAGCTGTTTTTGTCCGGCTATCGGGAGACTGTTGATTTTCTGCGGAAGCATAAACGTCTGATTGTAACCACAATCGCGGGGACATTTGTACAGCGGTGCAGTGTGTTTGTCCTGACGGCTGTGGTGTACCGCGGGCTGGGACTTTCCGGCACGGCAGTTCTGGATGTTGTGCTGGTGCAGGCGGCTGTCTACATCGCGGTGGACATGCTTCCTGTCCCTGGCGCACAGGGGATTTCGGAGGCAATGTACCGCAGCGTGTTTCGCGATATTTTTGTCGGGAATACGCTTGTCGTGTCGGTGTGCATCACAAGAGGAATCAGCTTTTATCTGGTGATGCTGATCGGGCTTGTGGTGTTTTGCGTATCAGGGAGGAGGTGAGCGGTTAAATCCAGTATTTTTCCATATATTCTGTGGCTTTATCGGGAGGAAGACTGTATTTTTCGGCTATTTTTTCATAAGTAACAGCCTTTGCTGTATTCAGCTCCTGGCAGGCTTCTATCATGGATTTAATACCGTTTTCGCGCTCGAAATCTTTGCCGTCCACGATTCCTTTATCGTAGCCCATTTTTTCT
The DNA here is from genome assembly GCA_949066965.1 of uncultured Lachnospiraceae bacterium. GTDB lineage: Bacteria > Bacillota > Clostridia > Lachnospirales > Lachnospiraceae > COE1. The sequence continues at coordinate 23,245 of CARTDA010000014.1, read as the reverse complement.
AAGGCATCTGCTATTTCACACATTTTTGATTCCTCCTTGTCTGTGCCGTTCAATGTTAAATATCGTTGGTCTTTGGTGATTGCTGCCAGCGTAAATAAAGTGTCTCTTGTATGAAGCAGCGTTTGGCTGCTTTCTTTCAACATATTCAATTGTTCTTTTTTATATACGATTTTGCCAGAAATTTTGCAATACAGGAAAAGTCAGAACGAAACAGATTTGCCTGTTCTTGAGTAAATTTCTTTAATCGGATTACGTTGAGATTGTAGTTTTGTATGTACTTATGGAGTTCTTTTTCTTTCGGCATATTCAGCATGGCGCAGATATTGTCAGGAAGGTCATCATCTCCATAATATAGTATCAGTGTTATTACAGGTGCCAGCTTTTGTTCAGGCAGAAGTCCGCTGGCATATGTAAAAGAAAACAGCGAACGCGAAAGAAATTCGTAAGAAGTGGTCAATAGTTTGAAAGAGCGCCAGAACTGTTTAAAACGATTCTGGCGTTTTTGGCAGTGTATGGCGATAAAAAAGTATCAATGGGCACACGGAATCAGAAAGTGTGCTATAATAAAAATTATGATACAATGTTGGTACTTGACGCTAGGAGGATATTGATTATGGAACAAAAAGAAAACGGAGGCGTACAGACATTTGGCTGGGACGCGATTACGAAGGAATGTGAGCGGGTTTATCCAGACCAGAAGAATCCCAAACATTATGGCACGCTGATTAAATGGTGTCTGGGGGGAAAAGACCCGCTTGACGGTATCAGCATCTATGATGGCGGGGAATACTGGCATTTCGTCACGTTTGGATTGACGGAGTTATACGAAAAGGAGTCCGATGAAAAAGAAATCAGTGGTTATGGGATGGAATTTACATTCAAGCTAAAAAAGGATGCCTATGCGGATGAAGAGGCAGAAATACAATGTATCTGCGGCATCTTGCAGCAGATTGCGCGGATTACATTTACATCAGGGGAATTGTTTCAGGCATATGAATACATTTACACCGGGCAGAAACAGGGGATTGATGTACAGATGCAGTCCAATATTACGGGTTTTATCACGATTCCTGACAAGGAGCTGCGGACAATCGAGACACCGAATGGAACTGTTTCATTTGTGGCGTTAATCGGTGTGACAGACAGCGAGCTGCTGGCTGTCCATGAACAGGGTATCGCGGTGGAGGAGCTGTACCAGAAGTTAGGCAGTGATGTGACGGATTATCACAGGGAAGCGGTAATTGTATAAAAATACATGGTAAGGGGGAAGGCTGCTGAAATGAATGAATATGTAAAAAATTTAAACCGTATTGAATTTTTAATTACCTATGCCTGTACAGGCCGCTGTAAGCATTGCTCCGAGGAGGAGCATAGCGATGTGGGAAAACATATTGATGGCGATATGGCAGCATCTGTCGTGCGTGATGTCGCAGGGAGATATGATGTCACTTCGGTCATGACATTTGGCGGCGAGCCGCTGCTCTATCCGGAGACTGTATATGCAGTGCACGCTGCGGCAAAGGAACTGCATATTCCGAAGCGGCAGCTTATCACAAACGGATTTTTCAGCAAGGACGATATGATAATAAAACAGACTGCCCGGGAGCTTGCACGCTGCGGTGTCAATGCAATTCTTCTCTCTGTGGATGCTTTTCATCAGGAAATAATACCACTTGTGCCAGTCATTGAATTTGCAGCAGAACTGAAACGGCTTGGAGTCTGGGTGCGTGTCCATCCTGCATGGCTTGTCGATAGGGGGCACAATAATCCATACAACAGCCGTACGGTTGAAATACTGTCAGTGTTTGAATCCATAGGTATCCCGCAGTCAGATGGAAATGTGATTATTCCCACAGGAAATGCATTGAAATATCTGGGCGATTATTATGACATGGATAAAAGCTATACCAGTCCTTACGAGGAAAATCCCATGGATATTCAGGCGATATGCGTCGAGCCGGACGGCGGTCTGCTAGGCGGGAATATTTATGAGACGAATATATTGGACATACTGGATAGGTATGTGCCATAAGGGAATTCAGGAAAAACATGTTTACCATTCCAGCCCATAGACCTCGTATTTTTTAAAATCCCTGGCAATACCGCCATGGAGCATTGATTCGCATTCTGTTTTGTCCACCCAGCGGTACTCGACATGCTCACCGCTCAGGTGGACATGCTCTTGTGTTGTCGAACAAAGATAGACAAGAAAGACCACCTTTTTTCTGTGAATGCTATCCAGTGAAGCATACAAAATCCGTTCAGGAGTCACGGAAAGTCCTGTCTCTTCGAGAACTTCCCGCATGACTGCTTCCTCCAAAGTCTCGTTTTCTTCCACAGCGCCGCCCGGTCCCTCCCAGTTGCCAAAATCATCAGGATTTCGGCGGAGTAGGAGCGCTTTTCCAAGTGCGTGATTGAGCAGTACAGCTTTTACGACGATATGAGCCTGCATAAGAGTTTTTCCTTTCTCTTTTTTTATTTAAGGTACCATAATCCCGACTATGAATCAAGTTTTTTATTCCTATTCTGCCAAGAGCCAGTGTTGTCTATCCATGTGCTAACTTTATATAAAAAGTCCTTTACTTTTCTCGCAAGATTAGAAATAAGAAAAGGTACAAGAAGTAAATGGCGACTCGTCAGACTGCATTCGAAAGAGGTTCTTCTTTTTTGTTTTATATACTGAATGCACGGAAGGAGATGATTTTATGCGGGCAGCGATTCAAAAATGGGTAAATTCACAGTGAACGCGAAAGAAATTCGTAAGAATTGGTCAACAGTTTTGAAAATACAGGCTGATATAATCATATGTAAGCGTGAGGGAAAGCTTTTTTTAAAGAAGTGCACGCAAGGGAAAGGAGGCACTTAGGATGCCAAATACAAATATGATACAGACGAACCAGTTGACGAAAATCATTGATGGCAGGGAGATTGTAAAGGATATCAGTCTCCATGTAAAAAAGGGGGAAATCTATGGGTTTCTGGGGCCAAACGGCGCAGGTAAGACGACGGTGATGAAGATGCTCACAAATCTCTGGAAACCGACTTATGGGACGATCGAGCTGTTTGGGGAAACCCTGACGCCGACCTCCTATGAGGTGCTTAAGAGAATGGCAGGCATCATCGAGTTTCCGTGTTTTTATGAGCATATGAGCGGCAGGGAGAACCTCAGACTGCACTGCGAATATATGGGCTATCATACGCCCGGCAGTGTGGATAACGCCCTTAAAATGCTTGGGCTTCTGGAGGCAGGTGACCAGCAGGTTAAGCGGTATTCCCTGGGGATGAAGCAGCGCCTTGGCATCGCCCGCGCAATTCTTTGCAGACCAGAACTTCTGGTGCTTGATGAGCCGACAAACGGTCTGGATCCTGCCGGCATGAAATCGATGCGGGATTTGTTCAGGATGCTGTGCGTGGAATATGGGATAACAATTATTATTTCCAGCCATATCCTCTCAGAGGTGGAGAGCATTGCGGACACGGTTGGGATTATTGCCCATGGCAAAATGATACGCGAAAGCTCCATGCAGGAAATTTCAGAGATGAATACTGCATACATAGAGCTTGCTGTGGCGGATACAAAGTATGCGGCGTATGTGCTGGCTGACAAGCTGGAACTGAAGAATTTCAAGGTGGTTGACGAGCATCATATCCGCATCTATGACGACCAGATTCAGACAAGTGCGCTGTCAAAGACACTGGCATTGAATAATGTGGCAATTGATTTTATCGGCAGGAAATCAGAAAGCTTGGAGGATTATTTCCTGAAAATGACAGAGGAGGGTGCAGTATTATGATGAAGCTGATTCGACTGGAATGGAAGAAAAATAATATTTTGAAGTATATCCGAAATGCGGTGATAACGACGACGGTTCTACTGGTCTTTATACTGATGGCAGCGCGGGAACTAGAGACGAAGGAGACGGTAGAGTCTTATGGAAAAGGGATGCTGGACAGTTCAGTGGGGCTGTTTGTCCATATGTCTTACATTATTTTTACCGGCGTAATGATTGCGGCATATATTGTGGGCGCCTACGAAAAAAAGACCATGAATCTCATGTTTTCGTACCCGATTAAGCGCAGGAAGATTATTCTGGCAAAGGTTAGTGCGGTGTGGATTTTTAATTTTCTGGCGATGGTGGGCAGCAAAGTCGTGATTTATCTCGTTTTGATTCTGGCAAAATCCTCTATAGGCATAACAGCAGAGAGTATTCCGGCCGGGGAGCTGTCCTTCTGGCTGGATATGGTTCTTAGCTCAGCGGCGATGGTAAGTATTAGCTTTATTGCACTTCCGATTGGTTTAAAAATGAAATCTTCCAGGGCAGCGATTGTCGCGTCGGTTATTATTGTATTCCTCACGCAGGGTAATATTGGAGGAGCGACTTTGGTGAATAATATGACGTTTTATGCAATGCTGTTTGTGGCTGCCGCGGTGTCAGTTTATCTGTCTGTCTGCAATGTGGAGACGAAAGATTTGTTATAGTATTTATTGTATATGATTTATTTTGCCTGAGCTTTCCAAATACGCAATTGTCTGCTGCTTGTCAGCTGATAAGATAGAGGTTATTTAATTATTCATTATGAACATTTTATCATAGAACTAAGGAACTGCATCCAAATAACCTATACATCTTGAACTGTCTATTTCTCCGGTTGCCCATGTCAAAGAATTTGTTTTATTTTATTGGTGATTGTGGTAAGATAATGACAATCACTTCATCAGAAAATGGAAGCATTTCATTTTTTGACTGAGTTTTGTATAAATATGATATTAAATGAGGAAAGTTATCAAGTTGCAAGGAGGGCTGTAAGACCTGACAAGGAGGAGCGGTATCGGACATTTGGCGCGTTTTTTGCAGAATGGAAAATGTCGAATGGCGTTTGCACATGACATCAATAAGCTGCACCATAAGATTCAGGGTGACAGAACCAGAAATCACCTGTTTCCCTTAAAGAAAAGCGCATAAAAATAGACATAATAACGGTTCCGGACAAAAGGAAGCAAACAAAGTCGGGACAGGGTGACGGATAATCTGTATACTGGAATCACAGCGAAGGAGGCAGATGGGCATGGAATGGACAGAGGCGGTCAGGGAAGCGGTCAGTTTTATGGAAAGCCATATCACGGAGGAGATTACAATGCATGACGTGGCGGCGCACGTCCATATTTCTCCGTTTTATTTTCATAAGGGATTCAGTATTCTGTGCGGATATTCCATAACAGAGTATATCAGGAACCGCAGGCTGGCGCTTGCCGGGGAGGAACTGATGGGAAGTGATGTCACGGTGACGGCGCTTGCCATGAAGTATGGATACGATTCCCCGGATAGCTTTACGAAGGCATTTACCCGGTTTCATGGGTATTCGCCGTCGGCTGCGCGCAGGGACAAAACCATGCTCAAGGCGTTCGCACCGCTGCAATTATCAATATCATTGAAAGGTGGTTATGCGATGGATTACAGAATTACAGACAAGGAGGCTTTTTCCGTTTTGGCGGCATCCAGGGTGTTCGGCTATGAAAATGCAAGGCAGGAGGTTCCCGCATTCTGGCAGGAGCATTACGCCTCTGGAGGAGGAGAGCATGTGTGCGGAATGTTTGGCATCAACATTGACCCGCAGATGGGCAATGAGCGTTTTGAATACCTGATTGCCGACATTTACAATCCGTCCAAGGAGATTCCTGAGGGATTTGTGGTGCGCACGATTCCGGCGCTCACATGGGCAGTTTTCCCCTGCAAGGGGGCGCTTCCGCAGGCACTGCAGGGCGTGAATGAAAAAATATTTTCCGAGTGGCTGCCAGCGCTGCATGAGTATGAGTTTGCGGCAGGCTACTGCGTTGAGATGTACGATGCGCCGGATAAATATCCCGGCGGGACAGGTGACGAAAATTATTATACGGAAATCTGGATTCCGGTCAAAAAGAAAGGCATTCATAACTGATTTTGCTTAGACAGGAAAGGACAGTAAAAGAATGAAAATATTACTGGTAGAGGATGACACGGAAATCAGCGGGATGCTGAAAAACTTCCTCATGACGGAAAATTTTGAGGTGGTGACTGCCTATGACGGGGAGAGCGCCTGCGAGAAATTTTTCGCGGATGAGTACAGTATTGTATTATTGGATTTGATGATTCCCAAAATGAACGGGATGGAGGTCATGAAGACCATCAGGGCATCCAGCACAGTGCCCATCATCATACTGTCCGCAAAGGATACGGACTCGGACAAGACACTGGGATTAGGGCTTGGGGCGGACGACTACGTCACCAAGCCGTTTTCCGTGACGGAGGTTCTCGCCAGAATCAAGGCAAACATCAGGAGAAGCACACAGTATACATCACCTGTCTCCGCGGAGGAGGTCACGCTCACAAAAGGGGATCTGGTACTTGACCTGAATGCGTACTCGGTCATGAAAAACGGACAGAAAGTTGAGCTGACAGCCAAGGAATTTGAAATCTTAAAGCTTCTGATGAAGAATCCGAAGAAAGTCTACACAAAAGGGCAGCTCTATTCCCAGATTTGGAACGATGCCTATATGGGCGATGAGAATGCGGTCAATGTCCACATCAGCAGGCTGCGCAACAAGATTGAGGACAATCCCCGCGACCCGAAATATGTCATCACTGTCTGGGGAATCGGCTATAAACTGGGGGATGGAAAATGAACAGGGAGACGCAGGCAAAACTGAGGGAAATCACCGCCAAGCTGTCAGAAATTCTGGAACAGGACACGGATGAGCAGGTGATGGTTTTTACGGATGACAAGACATTGAAGGAGCTGTGCGGGCAGATTAATCTGCTTTTGCTGGACAGGCAGAAGATGAAGGCAGACTTTCGGAAACAGGAAATCGCCTCGAAGAAAATGCTAGCAAATATATCACATGACATTAAGACGCCGCTGACTGTAATCCTGGGGTACCTGGAAATTATGCGCCTGCGTAACAGTGAGGATGAGGCATTGCAAAAGGTGGAGACAAAGGCAAAGCAGGTGATGGAGCTGACTGACCAGTTTTTCACGCTGGCAAAGCTGGAATCCGGAGACAAAAATATCGAGATGGTACAGGTCAACATCAATGAATTGTGCAGGGAGAATGTACTGGGCTATTATGAGCTGCTGGTACAGAAGGATTATGCTGTGGACATCATTATTCCGGAGCAGCATATCTTCGTGCAGGGGAACAGGGAGTCCGTCAGCCGAATCCTGGGCAATCTTTTGTCAAATGCCATACGGTACGGCAGCGATGGAAAATATATCGGGCTTTTTCTGCGGGAGGAGCTGGATTTTGTCTGTATCGATGTGGTGGACAAGGGAAAGGGGATAGAAAAGCAGTTTGCAGCCAGCGTGTTTGAGCGGCTCTACACGATGGAGGACTCCCGCAACCGCAGCATACAGGGCAATGGTCTGGGGCTTACCATTGCCAGAAACCTTGCAAGGCAGATGGGCGGTGATATCCTGCTGCAAAGCGAACCAGGTGTGCGGACGGTGTTTACGGTGAAGCTGCGGCGGTGGGGGGACTGTTAGCTCATTCTGGCTGCATTTTGCAGTAGAGGTGCCCATTGAATTCATGAAACAGGCTTTCTTCTTTTTTGGTCATAAATATGGTCAGGCTGTCATCCTGAAAAGACAGCTGGAACTGCACAACGCCGACATATGCGTCAATGATGTGCGCCCGGATGAGCAGAGTGCCGTCAAAAAGCCATGCACCGCTTGCGGCGTACCACAGGTTGTAAATGGGAAAAGCGCCTGTCTGCATACAACCAATGCCGAACGAAATGCTGCAGGGTGTATTTTTGTAGGTAAAAGACAGCGTTCCGGCATTTTCTGTCAACAGGACGCTGAAGCTTTGAAAATCAGACGCTTCATTCTGTACATAGTACGTCCTGCCGCTTCCTGCATGGAGGTTTTTTGGCAGGCTGCTTTCCAGCGGCTTTAGGGCAAGGGAGGAAAGTGCTTTGCCAAGGTCGTTTTTGGCAGTCTCATCAGGTGTGTGTGTCTGTTCCTGTATGTGGGGAAGAAGCTCCTCGTACAGTGCATCATAGATCTGCTGGTTGCCGCCCTGTATGCTCTGTGTGTCCGCGGTTGTCACACAGATTAGTTCGTAGTCAGGAAGGAAAATAATGAGCTGACCGCCCATTCCGTAGCAGGTAAATCCATTTCTTTCATTGCGCCAGAATTGCAGCCCATACCCCTGTGCCTCGCTTGGAAGCGGCGCAGTCACGCAGCTTGCTGTCAGCGGGGACACTGCCATGTCAATATAGGAGGAGGACAACAGCTGCCTGCCAAGTACGAGCCCCCTGTGTGCGATAAAGTAACCAAACTTCATCATATCGATTGGGAGCGCGACCAGACCGCTACCGCCCATAGATACACCGAAGGGGTCTTTTATCATATAGGATTCCTCCGAAAATCCAAGGATGTGCAGTTTTTCCTTGATATAGTCAAGCATATTCTGCCCGGTCAGCTTTTCTGCCAGTGCGCAGAGTGTATGTGCTGCGGATGTGTCATAATGAAAGATTGTTCCGGGTGGATGCGTCGGCTGTGTGGTAAAAAAGCTTGTCACCCAGTCGGATGACATGTCGAGCTTGTAGGTGGTGGAGGCATGGCATGTGCGCATCATCAGCATATCTTTGATGGTCATCTGGGCAACCCATGGGTGGATGCTGTCCTTATCGGGCAGCTTTTCCGGAAAATATTTTATGACAGGGTCTTCCAGGGAAAGCCTGCCTTCATCAGCCAGCAGCCCAATCGCGATGGAAGTGAAGCTCTTGCTGATGGAAAACATGCGGTGCAGGCTGTGTGCCGTCAGCGGGGCATAATATCCCTCAAACACCAGCCTGTCATGGTGCATGAGCAGGAGACTGTGCATGGGAATCTGACGCTGATGTAGTCTGTCGATGAATCGGATGATGCATTCGCCTGGAATGCCTGTCTCCTCAGGGGAGGATTTTTCAAATGTGAGCATATTGTGTTCCGCCTTTCAGTAATATTGGTTATGACTTGATTATAGCATATCCGGTGTGTGTTATAAAGGCGAAAATTGTAACGGTTCCGGACAAAAGAAAGCAGGCATTGTCGGGACAGGGTGACGGATAATCTGTATACTGGAATCACAGCGAAGGAGGCAGATGGGCATGGAATGGACAGAGGCGGTCAGGGAAGCGGTCAGTTTTATGGAAAGCCGTATCACGGAGGAGATTACGATGCATGACGTGGCGGCGCATGTTAACATTTCTCCGTTCTATTTTCATAAGATTCAGCATCCTGTGCGGGTATTCCATAACGGAGTACATCAGCAACCGCAGGCTGGCGCTTGCCGGGGAGGAGCTGATGGGCAGTGATGTCACGGTGACGGCGCTTGCCATGAAGTATGGATATGATTCCCCGGACAGCTTTACAAAGGCATTTACCCGGTTTCACGGATATTCGTCGTCGGCTGCGCGCAGGGACAAAACCATGCTCAAGGCATTCGCTCCGCTGCAATTGACAATATCATTGAAAGGTGGTTATGCGATGGATTGATAAATACCCAGGCGGGACAGGTGATGAAAATTATTACACGGAAATCTGGCTTCCAGTTAGAAAGAAGGGTTAGATATTCCGGTGGCAGGGGAAATTCTTTTTCGTGAACAGATCCTCCCGGATTTGTCGAAGTTCTGATTTGAGGAATTGAATTGTGTCTTTTTTTATGATAATATTGTTAGGGCGTAAGCGCCAAGAATAAAAACAGGTACATGTAAGCAATTTTTTGAGGAGGAGAAAAAGAGTGAAAGAATGGACACAGAAAGAGAAAAAACAACTTGTCATTTTTGCAGTGGTAAATTTTGGCATGACGATTCTCATGGGAATTCTCATGGGAATCAGTTTTTACAGGGGCAATGATGTGGCTTCGTTTCCGATGGCACAGATGATGTATCCGGCGGCGGGAGTCATATTTGCGCGGATGCTGACGGCTGACAAGGAGGAGAAGCTTCCGGTTAAATTTTTTGTGACACACCTGGTGACGACAGGGGTGGCAGTCCTCTTGACAATCGGCGGGATATTCACGTCGCCGGAAATGTGCTATCTTATCGAGAATTATGTGATTATCGCAGGCAGTGTTATCGGACTAATCATGCTGTTGTGTGAGAAAAAGGATGTGAGGGAACGGTTCGGGCTTCGTTTTAAAGGACATCATGCAGGGAAGTCCTTCTGGATGATGCTGCTGTTTCTGATATTGTACACAGCCCGGCTGGTACTTGCCGGATTGACGGATGGGAGTGTGCGTGAAGTGGCTGCCATTTTTGCGGAGCCTTCGACGTGGGGAATGATAGCTGCCCTGGCAATAACCTTTTTTCTGTCATACAATGCTTTTTGGGGAGAGGAATATGGATGGCGGTTTTTCCTGCAGCCATTATTTCAGAAACGCTTTGGATTAAAGGCGGGCGTGCTTCTGCTTGGTGTTGTCTGGGGATTGTGGCATATTCCGATTAACATTTTTTACTACAGTCCTGATACATGGATTTACAGTATTCTGATACATCAGGTTACATGTATCACACTTGCTGTCTTTTTTGGATATGCCTATCAAAAGACAGGGAATGTGTGGGTGCCAGTTGTCATGCATTACACAAATAACAACATGGCATTAGTACTGACTGGAAGTACAGATTTGGGAAATAATGTATATGGATGGAAGGATGTTCTGATGCTGTTTGTTATCAACGGAATCGTGTTCCTGCCATTTTTGTTCAGCAAAGTTTATCAGGAGAAAAAGGAATCTGTTCAGATGTAAAGCGTGCTGGCTGGATGTGAATGGATGAGAGCGCCAGAACTGTTTAGGACGGTTCTGGCGTTTTGTTTGCGCACGGAAGATGTCTTTTCCCTTCCCGGACCGATTAGTGTACGGCGATAGAAAAAATAATCAATGGGTACGCGTGTGAGAAAGGAGAATGGTTATTAAAATGTGTGACTGCATGGTTTGTGAGAGAATTGAACAGATAAAGAATGGAAAGAATCCGTATTTTGTGAGAGAACTGCGTACCGGATATGTGGTGATTGGCGACCATCAGCGGATAAAGGGATATACGCTGTTTCTGTGCAGGCAGCATGCGGAGGAGCTGCATTTTTTGAGGCCGGCATTTCGGGATGCATTTCTCCATGAGATGGCGGTTGTGGCAGAGGCAGTCTACAATGCATTCCGGCCGGATAAATTAAACTATGAGCTTCTGGGCGCTGGAAAAGGTCTGCATATGCATTGGCATATTTTCCCAAGAACAGCAGGTGATACGCCAAAGCCCGGTCCTGTCTGGCAGCTTGGAAACGAACTGTCTGCGGAGAAATTTCTTCCGGATGCTGCACAGCTGGAAGATTTCAGGCGGCGGCTGAATGCGGAGCTGGACAAGCTGCTATAATATCCGGGATACATCTTTCCTGTACATAAGCGGTGTTTTCCTGTACTTTTTCTGGAATGCCCGCGTGAAGTAGGAGTGGTTGTGAAAGCCGCAGTTTTCTGCAATATCAATCACCTTATAGTCCGTTTCCGCCAGCTGCTTTGCCGCCAGCTCGAGACGGTAGTTCACAAGGTAGGCGTTGAAGCTCATCCCTGCCAGTTCCTTAAACAGCTTCATAAAATGACTTTCTGAAAAGCCGCATTGTTCGGAGACTTCACGGATGGAAATATCATGGTCGTAGAATCTCTGGACATAGTACAGGGCATTTTTCAGGCGGCTGCAAGACAACTGTAGCGAGCGGTTGTCGCTTGTGGCAGCAGTGCTGTACTGGTTCATGTGGTGCAGCAGCAGAAAAAGATTGGACTTGATGACCAGTTCCAGTGTGGAATAGCTTTCCTTGCGGTTGTCATACATGGATAAGATACTGGGTGACACTGTTCGGTTAAAAGGAGAACCGGACGGGTAATAGCAGTCCATTGTTTTTTCGCCGTTCAGAAAGGGGAGGACATATTTATCATAGCATGGATCCTCCGCGGTACCCTTGAAAAGAGAAGGGTTGAACAGGATGTTGAAATATTCCCCGCCGGCAATGCCGCTCTGCTCAATAGAGTGCACGGCGTGCGGGAGAACCACAATTAAATCCTGGGCGCAGAGTGTATATGCATGTCCCCACAGTGTGACCTGTATCTGCCCGCTGGTACAATAAATTAATTCAAAGTCATCATGCCAGTGCAGGGGAAATGAGTGAATCCATTCCGGAATGCGCCCACGGTACACGGAGTATGGAAAAGCAGCAGTTCCATGTATTTTGGTTTCCTGTACAGGTGTGTAATCCATAATATCCCTCCCTAAAATAGGATTGTGTTAAAATAGTAGGAATATATTACAAGCATTATACCGCATGTCAGCGTACAATACAAGTAACACCTCGACTGATAAAAGTTTACACGCTTTTTCCTTTTATCAGTCTGTGTGGAAACTGCTGCAGTCCGTATGCGGATTGCAGCAATATTTGAAAAGGAGGAACAGTCATGGAGTATGCAGCAATCAGACATTTTGCGGATAAGCGGTATTGTTACGCGGTAGGGAAAGGACGCTTTTTAATCAGGCTTGAGACAAAAAAGGGTGATGTGGAAAGCGTGGTTCTTCATGTGCAGGACAAATATCTGCCGCTAAAGGTTATGGATACAAGGCAGCAATATCTTATGGAGACTGCCTGTTCGGATAATTATATTGATTATTATGAGAAGATACTGGATATTGATGTGGTCTGCCTCCGGTACTTTTTTGAGATAAAGGATACGGCGGGCAATGTGGTTTATTATGGCAATCACAATTTTTATGACGCGTGTATCACGGATATCGACCGGATGTTTGACTGCCCGCAGAACCTGAGGGAGGAGGAACTGTTTGAACTGCCCCAGTGGGCAAAAAACAAGGTCGTCTACCAGATTTTTCCGTCGCGCTTTGCCACGGATAAGGAAGTCTCCGAGGAGGAGTGGTACCAGGCGCCGATAAACCATAAGGCTGACTTGAAGGGGTCGCTGCGCGGAATCATCGCGCATCTGGATTATATCAGGCATCTGGGCGTGGACGTGATTTATATGACGCCGATTTTTAGTTCCGATTCCAGCCATAAGTACAATATTGATGACTACTACCGGATTGACCCGTCCTTTGGGACAAAGGAGGATCTGAAGGAGCTTGTTGAAAAGGCGCATGAGCTCGGCATGTACGTCATCCTGGATGGCGTGTTCAACCATACTGCGGTCGATTTCTTTGCCTTTAAGGATGTCATGGAGAAGAAAGAGCAGTCGGAGTATCTAAATTGGTATTATATCAATGAATTTCCCCTTGTGATGGAGTGGGGGAAAAAGCCAAACTATAAGACATTCAGTTATGCTGCTCCGATGCCAAAGCTGAACCTGCAAAATAAAGAAACTGCTGATTTTGTCATTGATGTGGCATCGTACTGGATTCGGGAATGCGATATAGACGGGTGGCGTCTGGACGTTGCGGATGAGATTCACCATGCGTTCTGGAAAAGATTCCGCAGGGAAATCAAGGCTGTGAAGAAGGATGCCTTAATCGTCGGTGAAATCTGGCATTTTGCCGGTGATTTTCTGGAAGGTGATGAGTGGGACAGCATTATGAATTACCAGTTCTACCATGCGGTGTTTGACCTGGTTGCGGCAGGAAAAATGTCTGCGTCATCATTTGTCGGAAACCTGAATTTTATGAAGGGGAATCTGAACCAGGCGCTGGAAGGGTATTTGTGGAACTTTATCGACACCCATGACACGGCAAGATTTCTGCACAGTGTCGGGCAGGATATAAATAAGCAGAAACTGGCGGCAGCAATGCAGCTTCTGCTTCCTGGTATGCCAATGATATATTATGGGGATGAAGTGGGAATGGACGGAGGGTCGGATCCGGACTGCAGGCGCGGCATGCTCTGGGATGAGCGCAGGCAGGATAAGGAGCTGTTCCGGTATTACCAGACACTGATTCAGGTTCGTCATGCATATCCGGCATTGACGGAGGGTGAGACTGTCAGACAGCATGCGGATGATGACAAGGGGATTATTTGTATGGAAAGAACATGGAAAGGGCAGTATATTGTATTGATTTTTCACACACAAGAAGGCCATGTGGAGCTTCAGGCGCCCAAGGGCATGAAAAATCTTGTGAGTGGCAGGGAATTTACAGGCAGTCTGGGGGATTATGAGACAGCTGTGCTTGTAAAATAGATACAGAAAAAAGGAAAGACAGAAAAACGAGGTGCTGGCTGAAGATGAAATCATTAACGAAATTATTTATACCAATTGCATTGGAAACATTGTGTTATATGCTGGCGGGAATGGTCGATACCATGATGCTGTCTACCGTGGGCGACAATGCAGTCGGGGCAGTAGGGACGGCAAATACTTATATCAACGTATTCATTATCATGTTTAGTATTGTATCATCCGGCATGATTGCCGTGATGACACAATATATCGGTGCGAAGAGAATCGGGGTGGCATATCAGGCAAGACAGCTGGGGGCTGTCCTGAATCTGGTGCTTGGCGTGGCGCTTTCTGGATTTTTGTTTGTTTTCTCGGGAAATGTTCTGGAGATTGTGGGTGTGGCGCCGCTTCTGATGGACTATGCAAAGACCTATCTGAAGATTGTGGGCGGCTTCTGCTTTGTGAACGCACTGATTCCGATATTTTCAAGCTATCTGAGGGCGTTTGGCTATACGAAACAGCCGCTGATTGCCACTGTTTTGTCGAATGTGCTGAATCTATGCCTGAATGCAGTCTTTTTGTTTGTTTTCCACAGCGGCGTTGCAGGTGTTGCGGCTGCAACCGTTATATCACGTTTTTTAAACCTTGCGATTGTCATTGTGGCTTCTAAGCTTCTGGTCAAGGCAGATAAGGATCCGGAGCGGCTCGGAAACAAGGAGGTGTTTGCGCAGATTATAAAGGTAGGGCTGCCCTCTGCCATGGAGACAGCGTTTTACAATGTGGCAATGACGCTGACCATCCGTTTCCTGAACCAGATGGATGATGCGGGGATGAATGTGACGGCAAGGTCGTATGCGGCACAGATAGCGAATTTTTCTTACTGTGTGGGTGCTGCGCTTGCACAGGCAAATGCCATTTTGACAGGGTGGCGGATTGGCAAGGGTGACTATGCGGCCTGTGACAAGGGAACCAAGAAGGCTGCCTGCATCGGGATATGTGTCGCGGCAGGGCTTGAGGCGGTGTTTGCGCTCAGCTCGGATTACCTGATTCAGATTTTTACGGATGATGCGGAAATGATTGCCTTGGTGGGAAAACTTTTGGCAATTGATATTGTTTTGGAAGTCGGACGCGTGACAAACCTGGTTTTTGGGCAGGCGTTAAAGACAAGCGGGGATGCGCTTTACACCACGATTATCGCGGTTACATTTATGTATCTGTGCATGGTGGGAGGCACATGGCTTTTCGGTATCCATTGGAATCTGCTTGCGGTAGGCGCTTATATAGGGCTGGCAGGTGACGAGTGTGTTCGGGCAGTGTTCATGTTTCTGCGCTGGCAGTCAGGAAAGTGGAAAACGAAAGGGTTTATCAAGCAGGAAACATATCAGCAAAATAAAAAGAATGGAGGGACTGTAAATGCAAAAATGGACGCGTGTATTGTATCAGCCAGGGATTCCGCTCGGTGAGAATGGTGAGAGGGTGACGGCATGCAAAAAGCATATCGCGCTTTCAAAAGAGGCTGCCAAGGAAGGAATGGTGCTCCTGAAAAATGACAGGAATGTACTCCCGCTTGCAAAGGGGAGCAAGGTTGCCCTTTTTGGAAAAGCAAGCTTTGATTATGTGCGGGGCGGCGGAGGAAGCGGTGAAGTGACTGTTTCTTATGCGAGGAATCTGTATGAAGGTTTCGGGCTCATGAAGGACAAGGTGACTGTGTTTGAGGAGCTGTCTGCATTTTACCGTGACAATGTAAAGGCACAGTATCAGGCAGGAAGGGTTCCCGGGATGACGATAGAGCCGGAGATTTCGGCAGAACTGTTAAAAAAGGCAAGGGCATACACAGACACTGCAATTATTACAATCTGCCGTTTCTCAGGGGAAGGCTGGGACAGAAAGAGTATTGTGGACACGGAGAATAAAAATCTGTTTATCAGCGAGGAAGAAATGGCAAAGCGTTCCGCTGAAATATTTGAGGATGGCGATTTTTGCCTGACACACGCGGAGCAGGAAATGGTAAATGCTGTGAAGACACGTTTCGAAAGGGTTATTGTTGTCATGAACGTCGGCGGTATGGTGGACTCATCCTGGTTTTGTGATGAGGAACGCATACAGGCTGTACTGATGGCATGGCAGGGCGGCATCGAGGGCGGACTTGCGGCAGCAGAGTTATTGATGGGAGAGGGCAGTCCCAGCGGAAAACTTGTGGATACTTTTGCGAAAGAGCTGGCGGATTATCCGTCTACTGCTTATTTTCATGAGTCAGAGCGTTTTGTGGATTATACAGAAGATATCTATGTGGGATACCGCTATTTTGAGACGATTCCCAATGCGGCAGATAAGGTAAATTATCCGTTTGGTTTCGGGCTTTCCTACACGGATTTTGTCCTGAATGCAGGTGCGGCATACGAGGAAAACGGCAGAATTTATGTGCCTGTCATGGTTACCAATGTCGGTAAAATGGCGGGAAAAGAAGTGGTGCAGATTTATTTTGGCGCACCGCAGGGTAAACTTGGAAAGCCGGCAAAACAGCTCATCGCATTCCAAAAGACAAGGCTGCTGCAGATGGGGGAAAGCCAGAGCATGATACTTTCATGGGATATTGACGGCATGGCATCGTATGATGATCTGGGCAAGATAAGGGAGTCTGCTTATGTATTAGAAAAGGGAAGTTATTGTTTTTATGTCGGCGTGTCCGTGCGTGACGCTGTGGAACTGCCATATCATTATGAGATGCAGGCGGATAGGATAGTACAGCAGTTGTCCAGAAAATGTGCACCGACAAGTCTGCGGCAGAGGATGCTGGCGGATGGAAGTTTTGAGGAGCTGCCGGTTACGACACCGGTCGAGACAGACGCCAATGAGCTGGTACCGCTGACAGTTGCGGAGACAGATGGTTTCGCACCGGCGGCAAGGGCGGGGAGACGTTATCATCTGTGGGTGAATACAATGGCACAGCAGCACCGCTTCCTGCGGGAAGTTGCCCAAGGCAGTATCACGCTGGATGAATTTATGGGACAGCTCTCTGACGAAGACCTTGCAAACCTGCTGGGCGGACAGCCAAATACGGGTGTTGCGAATACGTTTGGGTGGGGAAACCTGCCGGAATATGGGGTTCCCAATGTCATGACGGCGGACGGACCTGCCGGGCTTCGGATAGCACCGGAATGCGGTGTCTGTACAACGGCATGGCCGTGCGCGACACAGCTTGCCTGCTCATGGAACGAGGAGCTTGTAGCGCAGGTCGGCGAAGCAGGAGGGGCGGAAGTCAAGGAAAACAATATAGCAGTGTGGCTTACGCCGGCTGTCAATATTCACAGAAGCCCTCTTTGCGGGCGGAACTTTGAATATTATTCCGAAGATCCGTTTTTGACCGGAAAGCTTGCGGCGGCGATGGTACGCGGTATCCAGAGCAATCATGTCGGTGCGGCAGTGAAGCATTTTGCACTGAACAATAAAGAGACGAACCGGAAAAACAGTGATTCGAGGGCTTCCGAGCGTGCCGTCAGGGAAATGTACCTAAAGGCGTTCGAAATCATTGTGAAGGAGGCAGCGCCGTGGGCAGTGATGTCTTCCTACAATATTATAAACGGTTACCGCGCATCCGAGAACAGGGAGCTGCTGGAGGATATTCTTCGCGGAGAGTGGGGATTTGACGGTGTGGTCACAACGGACTGGTGGACAAACGGTGAGCACTATAAAGAGGTCAAGGCAGGCAACGACATAAAAATGGCAACTGGTTTTCCGGAGCGCCTGATGGAAGCCGTGCGCAAAGGAGTCCTCACCCGCAGGGATATGGAAATCTGCGCAAAAAGGGTGCTGGAATTGATTTTGAAAGTGGATTAAAAGAGTGATAGATAGATGAGAATAAGCGAAAATCAGGTATCGATGTCTGATTTTCGCTTATTTTATATGTGTTAGAAAGATATCAGCGGAGTGTTGTTTCAAAGGAAAAAATGCTGTATAGTAGTATAGAAAAGACAGGATGTGTTTGGCAATGAAACACGAGTCGCAAATAGAATGTTGACAAAAAGGGGAAGGGCTACATTGAAAACAATACTGTTAATTGAGGACGACAGGGATTTAAATGCAGGGCTGACATACGACCTGAAAATGGAGCAGTACAACGTATTCTCCGCATTTACACTGGCAGAGGGGCAAAGTATTTTGGACAGCGGGACACCGGATTTGATTCTGTTAGACGGAAATCTGCCGGATGGGGACGGATTTGACTTTTGCAGAACAGTCAAATCAAAACAGGATATTCCAGTCATTTTTCTGACGGCAAGGGATATGGAGCAGGAGGAAATGCAGGGCTTTGACTGCGGTGCGGACGATTACATCACAAAGCCGTTTAAGATGCCGATTCTCCATCGCAGAATACAGGCAGCGCTTCGGAAAACAGGAGCGCGGGAGGAACGCAGCCTGTACGATGACGGATTTTTGCGGATAGACTTTGACCAGATGATCGCAGTGCGGGGCGAGGAGACACTCATGATGACGCCGACGGAGTTCAAGCTGCTGCGGCTTTTGATTGTGAATGCCGACAACGTACTGACAAAGCGTCTTTTATTGGAAAAAATCTGGGATCAAAGCGGCAATTTTGTCGATGAACATACCGTGGCAGTGAACATTAACCGGCTGCGGAAAAAAATCGAGACACCAGAGCATGTGTACATCAAGACGCTGTACGGCGTAGGATATCAGTGGAAAAACGGATAAGGGCTATGTGAAGGAAAGTGTAATGTGATGTAAGGTATCAGTGGAAAAACGGGGGGAGTTTGGAAAAATGAACGCAATATTGCTGGGAAGCTCTGTTCTGATGCTTGTGGTGTCTGTCGGCATTTTGCTGTATGTCAGATATGGACTGGTGCAATACACAACGCAGTTGATGTACAGTCTGGACGCCATTCTTGCGGGAGACAGAGAGATTGATTTTCGGGAAAATAAGGAGACGCTGAACGGCAAACTACAGGCGAAGCTATGCCAGCTTGGCGAGGTGATGGAGCAGAAAGCGAAGGAGAATCTGCGCCAGCGGCAGCAGCTAGAGACAATCATTGCAGATATCTCCCATCAGGTAAAGACGCCGATTGCCAGCATACGAATGTACCATAACCTGCTGGAGAGAAAAGAGCTTGAGGAGAAAAAGAGGGAAGAATTTCTGGCGGCAGTGGAACATCAGGTGGACAAGCTGGAATTTTTTATGAAAAGCATGATTCGCATGTCGCGGCTCGAGACGGGAATTGTGCAGGTGCATCCTGAGAAGAAAGCGGTGTATGAACTGATTGCGCAGGCGGTCTGTGATGTGGCGCTCAAGGCAGAGCAGAAAAAGATAGATATTGTTATTGATGAGAGCATCGTGTCGGATAAAGCCGATGGCGGGGAACTGACTGCTTATTTTGACACGCGCTGGACAGCAGAGGCAGTGTTTAACATTCTCGACAATAGCGTAAAGTATACGCAGGAGGGGGGAAAAATCGTTATTTCTGCCAGAAAGACAGATTTTTATGTGCGAATCGGCATAAAGGACAGCGGGAGGGGGATTGCCGAAGCACGCATTCCGATGATCTTTAAACGGTTTTACAGGGAGCCGGAGTCCGCGAATGTGGAAGGTGTCGGCATTGGGCTGTATCTGGCGCGTGAAATTGTGATGAAACAAAAGGGCTTTATCGAAGTGCATACAAAGAAAGGGAAAGGAACGACGGTTTTTGTGAATCTTCCAGTGGAGAGACAATAAGGAGTAGAGTGGATTATCTCAATTCTGTTACTTTTTTGAGAACAGTTTGAGATAATCTTTTTATATGCTTATTTTAACAAAAAGATATCCAGGACTTCGCTTGCAGGATAATGGCAGGGAACACAGAAGCGATGGATTCAAAACAGAAACGGGAGGGTTTTTTATGGACTATATTTTAGAGACGAAAGATTTAAAGAAATATTATGGCAGTGAGCCAAATGTCACAAGGGCGCTGGACGGTGTCAGCGTGGCTGTGCGGCAAGGCGAGTTTGTCTCCATTATTGGCACGAGCGGCAGCGGAAAATCGACATTGCTCAATATGCTTGGCGGGCTGGATATACCGACTTCGGGGAGTGTCAAAATCCGCGGAAAAGAAATTGGCAGAATGAATGACGAGCAGCTGACTGTATTTCGCAGGAGAAATATTGGTTTTGTATTTCAGAATTATAACTTGGTGCCCATTCTGAATGTATACCAGAATATCGTGCTGCCAATCGAACTTGATGGCAATAAAGTGGATAAGGCGTATGTGAATAAAATCATTCAAATGCTGCACTTGGAGGAAAAACTCGATCATCTGCCCAACAATCTTTCAGGCGGACAGCAGCAGCGTGCAGCAATTGCGCGGGCGCTTGCAAGCAAGCCGGCGATCATCCTTGCGGATGAACCGACTGGAAATCTGGATTCCAAGACGTCCTTAGAGGTCATGCAGCTGCTGCGGATGACCAGTGTGGAGTTTGGACAGACACTGATTATGATCACACACAATCCTGAACTGGCGCAGATTGCAGACCGTATGATTCATATTGAGGATGGAAAAATAGTGGAGGTTCGAGAGGGATGAAATTATTGGAAAATAATAATCGAAAATTTATCAGGACATTGTCGAACAATTGCCTGAAGGCAAACAGGGGAAGGAACAACATTGCGGTCATTGCGGTCATTCTGACGGCAGTGATGTTTATGGCACTGACGACGGTACTTGAGGGGACACAGATTTCAATGAAAAATCAGATGCTCCGTCAGGTTGGGACAAAGTTTATGGTGTCGTTGAAAAATCTGACACAGGAGGAAGCCGAACGGCTGGTTTTGGAGCCGGAATTTGTCATTGCAGGGATTGAACAGACTGTCGCCAGCGCAGTAAACAGCACATTGAACAATGTGTCTGTCAGTATCGGCTGGATGGACACCGTGGTGACGGAAAACAGCTTTATGCACTTGGAAGCAGGGCATGCTCCAGAGAATATCAATGAAATTGCCTGCGATACAGAGGTTTTGCGTCTGTTGGGGCTGCCGGAGGATGCGATTGGACGTTCGTTTGTATTGCAGTATACGGCAGGCACGAAGCCGATGGAAAAAGAAATGACCGTCTGCGGGATCTGGAAAGGCAGGAAATATGAGCAGAGTGCATCAATGCTGGTTTCGAAACCTTTTGTGGAGGAGGTGCTCTCAAACTGTGACGGAGAGTATGAATGGCTCCGCACAACGAGTTACTGCGTTCGCGGTAGTTTTGCCAGCGAAAAAAATATTGCGGAGCAGCTAGACCGTATGGTCGAAAAAATCGGATATAATCCGTCGGCAGAGCGCGGGGAGGATGGATTTCTGATTCATCATGTCAATCCCGTATACGAGAGCGCTTCCATGGGAGATACTATGGCGGTGTATGTTGCCGAAGGGATTGGTGTACTGCTGATTCTGTTTGCAGGGTATTTGATTATTTACAACATCTTTAAGATTTCGGTCGAGAAGGATATCCGACTCTATGGTCAGCTAAAGACCATCGGAACATCGCCGCGGCAGATTCGTTACATGGTTATCCGCCAAGGAACTGTGCTGTCCTTGACTGGGATTCCTGCCGGGCTGGTTCTCGGCTGGCTTCTGGGAAACGCACTGCTGCCCATTGTGATGACGAATTTCACCATGAGCGAGGCGGAGTTTATCATTCCACCAGTGTGGGTGTGGGCACTGTCCGGGCTTTTTACTTGGATTACGGTTCGCATTAGCTGCGGCAGACCGGGCAGGATTGCGGGAAGGATTTCTCCTGTCGAGGCATTGAAATATCACGGTGCGCAGAATATTGCAAGGACGCATCAGCGCGGCATGGATTCCAGCCACAGGATTGCGTCCATGGCAGCAAAGAATCTGGGCAGAAACAAAGGAAAGACTGTGCTAGTGGTGCTCTCGATTTCATTCAGTGCGGTGCTGCTCAACAGTATTCTGAATTTTGCAGGCAGTATGGATCAGGAGCTGTATGTGCGGCGTGGCAGCATTACGGACTTTGACGTGCGGAGTGCGGATTATAACAAGCCGATGCTGGAAAATCACGGAAAAGTAGTGCCGCGGCAGGCAGTGCAAACGCTTAGGGAGATGAAAGGAATCAGGGACTTTGGCCTGTCATACTGCTATATGCTGCCGGACGCGGAAAATGTCTCAAAACAGGAGGATTTGGCAAAAATAAAACGTGTCAACGGACAGGAAACCATGCAGTTCGACATGGGGTTTGATGAAAACTGTATGATTTATGGATTTGACGCGCCCGCCCTTTCGCTGGCACAGGTGATTGAGGGCAGTGTGGACTATGAAAAGCTTTGTACCGGAAACTATGTCGTGATGGTGGGGTATCTTGACGACCGCAGTGAATTTCACGATGAATTGCAGTACTATCATGCGGGGGATGTGATTGCGGCAGAGATTGGCGGAGCAACACAGGAGTATACGGTTCTGGCGGTTCTGGGGATGCCCAGTTCGATGATGATGAGCTACAGCAGCGGCGGCTATGAGTGCATTGGTTTTGCAGAACCTGTCTTTTTGGAGAAGTTTCCCATGATGCAGCAGCCGATTCATTGTCTGTTTAACGCCGCGGAAGGCGATTTTGATGAGGTCAATGCACAGGTTGGTGCGATTGCGCAATATAGCGGACTGACAGTCCAGACGAGACTGACCGCGGAGGCGGAATTTAAAGAAACCCAGTACACTTACAGCATGGTTGGCATTGTGAGCGCGCTGATACTGGGGGGAATCGGTGTGCTGAACCTCATCAATATGATTCTGACAGGCGTGATTGCCCGGCAAAAGGAGTTTGCGTCCATGCGCAGCATCGGCATGACCAAAAAACAGTTACGGAAGATGATTGTTTATGAAGGAATGTACTATGCGGTGCTGGCAGGCGTGGTCGGGATTGCGGCAAGCGGTGTTCTGTCGCTGACGCTGGTGCGCGTGCTGGCGGAAACGATGTGGTTTATGAAGTATGATTTCACAGTGCTTCCGGCGGTTCTGACATCAATTATATGCCTGCTGCTGGCAGTGTACATCTGTGCGATGACAGACAAGGTCTGGAACAAGGGAAGCATTGTGGAGCAGCT
>CARTDA010000013.1:0-88650 GCA_949066965.1 uncultured Lachnospiraceae bacterium | reverse complement strand
GCACTGTTTCCAGATAAGTATGCCCGTCAAAATCCGGCTTTATTTTCTTTCCGTAATGACTGATTGCGGAAAAAATGCAGTTCCGGTCAAATATGGAATAAGTTCGCTGAAAATCCGGCTTCCTGCCCCTGATGTTCATATAAACATTGCTCCCCGTCCCATTTACGGCAAATTTCCCATAATCGCCTGTCCGCAGCAGATAGGACAATACCTCCAGCAGCTTTTCTTTTGACGCAATCTCCTGATAGGGGGAATCGCCAAACTCTATCCCCACAAACTTTAACGGGCAGCTCCCCTTTGCGATCTCCCGTTCCATTGCCCGGTCAATATCCCGCATGGATTCCATTTATCCATCTCCTTCCGCTTTGGACTGGAACAGTCCTTTTTCTTCCCAACCGCCGCCATACATATCATGCTGAACTAACTGCTGGTAATAATGGTTCATGGTATTGGGGGCATTATAGAGGGCAGTCACCATGTATGCCCTGATGTTGGCTATTTTTGTTGTGGTTTCCTTCATACACCCAATGACATACTCCAAATGGGAACTGTCCAGCTTTAAAAACTTAGACTTTACAAGCTCATAAGGGTAATCCTCCCCATTCACCTTTACCGTCCTGCGCTTTACACACACAATCTCGCATATCACCTCATACAGTTCCTCATACAGACCTTTTTCACTCCAATCGCCATATTTCATGTGATGCTCATACTCAATATTTTTCTTAATGATTTCCATGTAGGCGCTGGCTTCATCCATCACATCAATCATACCATTATCCAGCTTGCCCGGTTCCTGTTTTTCTGCTTCACTGTCTGATTGATTGATAGGATTGGTATAACTCAGATCAGTATAATTAGTATTGTTATAATTAGGGTTCGATTCCCGAACTTCCGCAAGTTCGGTTTCCGAATCTCTTGAAGTTTGGTTTCCGAACTCCTGCAAGTTCGGTTTCCGAATCTCTTGAAGTTCGATTTCCGAACTTCTTGAAGTTTGATTATCGAACCTCTTGAAGTTCGGTTTCCGAACTTCTGCGGAATTGTCAGCATTATCAGGGTTTTCCGGCTCTCCGCCCGGTTCTTTCCCGGTATCCAGTGTCGCAAAATTCTTCACATAGATGATGTCCGGCTTGCCCAGTCCCCGTCTTTTCTTCTCAATCAGACCGATTCCCTTTTTGCTGTCAAGCTCCGCAATCACTTTGGCACATTTCTCCCTTGCGCATCCCAAATCCTCCATTATGTTATCCAGGGTGTAATGGATATACACCCTGTTTTCCTCGTCAAGCCAGCCATTCTTGATTGACAATGCCAGCCTGTCAAGCATCAGACCATAAAGGAGCTTTGCATCGCTGGACAACTCTTTAAACCTTGCGTCTTTTATCAGCAGCCTCGGAACCCGGTAAAAAGAAAACTGTTCCGCTTCGATGCCATAATAATAGTCAAATTTTATTGTGCCATCCACGCTGATGCACCTCCCCTCTATTGTCTTTTCTTCCATTCATCCAATAGCTGAATGATGATGCCCTCTATTTCCTCACTGCTGCAGTCCTCCGCAAAATATTCGCTGATTTTATCCGCTTTCAGTGTCACTTTCCGTTCCTTCGGCTTTTCCTCCGTCAGTATCAGGCGCACCATTGCAAGGGTAAGCTCCCCGGTCTTGCCATATTCCTTGATTTTTGCCGACTGCGCCATGCTGACGTTACAGCCTTTTTCCTCTATGACTGCCTGCACCCACTGCTGCGCTTCCTCCGCCAGAAAGGAAATGTCAACGCCCTGTGAGAAACCGAGCTTTTTACCGTCCACCATAGCAAGGAGTTCATCAGTCAAACGGGAAAGCCAGATATACCGCTGTACCTTTTTAGCGTTTTCCCCGGCAGCTTCCCCGACCTCATCCAGTGTGTTTCTGCCTGACTTCTTCCCCTGATGCTTCATGGCTTCATATTTCATCTTGTAGGCTCTCGCCTTCTCACTCGGTAAAATATCTTCCCTCTGGATATTGGAATCCACCATGATTATCGTAGCTTCATCATCGGTGTAGTTGCGGACAATCACAGGCATCTCCGTCTTTCCGGCAAGCTCCGAGCCACGTTTGCGGCGGTGTCCGGCTATGATTTCATAGCCGCCGCCCGCCCTCGGTCTTGCAATCCCCGGCACAAGCACCCCGTACTGCCGGATACTCTCGGTTGTTTCCTCCATCTTCTCATCGTCCTCCACCCGGAAAGGGTGGTCTTTGAACGTATAAAGCTCTGCCAGCGGCGCATTGATAATCTGTTCAACGCCGCTTTCCTGTGCAGCACTCCCACCGAACAAATCATCAAAACTTTCCAGAGCAACCTTTGATGCGCTTCTTGGTTTTGCGTTACTGCCCATCTGCAAGCACCTCCTTTGTCAGAGAATCGTAAGCTGACGCCACTTTCCCCTTTGGATCATGCTTGTAGATGCTGACGCCCTCCGCTGAAATCTCCGCCGCCCGGACGGAAATGGGAATGACATTGGCAAATATCCTCACCCGGCTTCCATAGGCTTCCTTCAGCATGGCGCTGATGTCCTTTGCGTAGTTCGTCCGGCTGTCCACCATTGTAAGCAGAATCCCCTCAATCTCCAGTTTCGGGTTAATCTGCCGCTTTACCTTTCCCACCGTCTTAATAAGCTGCTGCAAGCCTTTGACGGGCAGGTATGCCGCCTGTACAGGTATCAGGATACTGTCGGCGCAGGCAAAGGCGTTTATGGTAATCATGCCGAGGGAAGGCATACAGTCAATCAAGATATAATCGTAACTCTCCCGGACAATCTCTATGTATGACCGGAGTACCGTTTCCCGGCTCATCACATTCACAAGGGAAACCTCCAGACCGGAAAGCTCAATGTTCCCCGGCATTAAGTCTATCCCTTCCTCATGGTGGAGGATACCTTCCCCCGGCTCTACTTCCCCGTCATTGATTAAGTTCCCCATAATGGTTGCAAGCGTGACTTCCAGACTGTCCGGCTCTGTAAAGCCTAAACTTGCGGTCAGACTGCCCTGTGCGTCCGCATCAATCAGAAGCACTTTCTTTCCCTGTTTTGCCAGCCCGATTCCTAAATTGCTTGTGGTGGTGGTCTTGCCCACACCGCCTTTCTGGTTTGCGATTGCGATTATTTTACACATGATAATTCTCCTTTGCTTCTACTAATTTTCTTTTACGTTGCTTTTCCTGACTTCCACATAAGTCCTGTAATATTTCTTTGTCCCTTTGTTTGGGAACATATCGGAAAACTCCGTCACCTCGATTTTCGGGTTACGCTGTAAAATCTTCCCGAACCACTTAATATCGTTCTTTGTTCCCATAAGCCTGACTTTTAACATCAATCCCGTCCTCCAAGCATGGCGTACAAGTTGTGGTTATATGTTACATATTCCGGATAACGAATCTGTACCGCCTGCCAAAAATAAGGCGCATAGGCACAGCAGAACAGTTCTTCCACTGTGTACCGTCTGCACTCGTCCACCTGTTCCTCCGCATCATCGTAATCAAAGACACTTGGCGTACCATTGCAGTAAAGGTTAAACGCCATCCTGACTACTTTTAAGCTCCCGCTGGTCTGCCAGCCTTCATGCAGACACTCCGTTTTTACACAGCCTGTCTTAAAGTTATAAATGCTGTTGATATTTCTTCTTGTGTCATCGCTGATACCAAGACAATATACAAGCGCTTTGTGGTACACGTCCTGATACCTGACCTCTTTCAATTTCTCATAGTAGAATTTTTCATGTGCATCGCTGATAAAAATAATCGCTTTCTCTGCTCCTAACGCTGTACTACTCATGTTCATTTCCTCCATTTCTTATTTTGTTTTTTGACCATAACAAAAGGACACTTCCCTAAAATTTTCTTTTAGAAAAATGTCCTTATCGTACAAAATATTAACTTGAACTGACACGAGTTTAATTTAAAATCATTTATTTTAACCCGTTAAGAGAGTTTATTTTGTCGTACTCTTGTCGTACCATACTGTCTTTAAGTCCGCAAACCCTTGATTTTACTGGTCTTTTCCGCCAAGCGTTTTCATCGTCGGGAACAACAACACATCCCTGATTGCCGGGCTGTCCGTCATCATCATGACCATCCTGTCAATTCCAAATCCGATGCCTCCTGTCGGGGGCATTCCGATGCTGAGTGCATTTAAAAAGTCCTCATCCGTGTGATTTGCCTCCGCGTCGCCTGCTGCCAGCAAAGCTTCCTGCGCCGCAAAGCGTTCCCGCTGGTCAACCGGGTCATTGAGCTCGGAATATGCGTTCGCCATCTCCCAGCCGTTCATAAAGAACTCAAAGCGCTCCACATACTCCGGATTATCCGGCTTCTTTTTAGTGAGCGGGGATATCTCAACCGGATGGTCCATCACAAACGTAGGCTGAATCAGGTGCTCCTCCACAAACTCCTCAAAGAACAGATTCAAAATATCACCCTTCTTATGACGCTCCTCAAACTCAATATGCTTTTCCTTTGCAATCGCCCTGGCTTCCTCAAGCGTGTGAATTTCATTAAAATCTACACCCGAATACTTCTTGACAGCATCCACCATCGTGATGCGCTCAAACGGCTTTGACAGATCCATCTGGTGCTCGCCATAGGTAAGGATTTCAGAGCCTGTCACTTCCTTTGCCACATAGCGGTACAGGTTCTCCGTCAAATCCATCATGCCGTGATAATCCGTGTATGCCTGGTACAGCTCCATCAGCGTGAACTCCGGATTGTGTCTCGTATCAAGCCCTTCATTGCGGAACACGCGTCCAATCTCATAGACACGCTCCATGCCGCCTACAATCAGTCTCTTTAAATACAGCTCCAGGGAAATGCGGAGCTTTAAGTCCTCGTCGAGCGCATTGAAATGCGTCTCGAACGGTCTTGCCGCTGCGCCGCCTGCGTTGGACACCAGCATCGGCGTCTCCACCTCCATAAAGCCCTGTCCGTCAAGATAACGGCGAATGCTTGAGAGGACTTTTGAACGCTTGATAAACGTGTCCTTTACCTCCGCATTCATAATCAGGTCGACATAGCGCTGGCGGTAACGCATATCCGTATCTGTCAGCCCATGAAACTTCTCAGGAAGAATCTGAAGGCTTTTGGATAAAAGCGTGACAGAAGCCGCATGAATGGACATCTCGCCCGTTTTCGTCTTAAATACCTCACCGCTGACACCAAGGATATCACCCACATCATATTTCTTGAAATCTGCATACGGCTCCTCACCGATACTGTCCCTTGCGACATAGCACTGGATACTTCCCTTCAAATCCTGTATATTGCAGAAAGAAGCCTTTCCCATCACGCGCTTGAACATCATGCGCCCTGCGATGGTCACTGTCTTCCCCTCGAGCGCGTCGAAGTCATCCTTCACATCCTGGCTGTGGTGCGTGACATCAAACTTTGTAATCCGGAACGGGTCTTTTCCTGCCTCCTGCAAGGCGGCAAGCTTCTCCCTGCGTACAGCCAAAAGCTGATTTTCATCCGGTACACTTCCTTTCTGTGCGCTGCGTACAGCCAAAAGCTGATTTTCATCCGGTACACTTCCTTTCTGTGCACTGCGTACAGTCAAAAGCTGATTTACGTCCTGCTGATTATTATTATTCTGATTGTTATTCTCTTGTGCCACAAAAATTCTCCTCTCGTAACATTTTCTATTCCGGCTTGTAGATATCCAGTATCGTATACTCAATCACGCCTGCCGGCGCTTCCACAGTAACAACATCACCTATTTTTGCCCCAATCAGTGCCTTTCCGAGCGGTGACTCGTTGGAAATCCTGCCCTTGAGGCTGTTAGCCTCCGTCGCGCCCACAATCTTGAACTCCATCTCGTCGTCAAACTCATTGTCCTTCACCTTGACTGCAAGTCCGAAGCTCACCTTGTCAAGGTCGTGGCCATCCTCGTCCATATCGCCGACTTCCACGTTTTTCAGGATTTTCTCAAGCTCCTCAATACGTGCCTCGATGTCGCGCTGTTCGTCTTTTGCCGCATCATACTCCGCATTCTCCGAAAGGTCGCCCTGCTCCCTTGCTTCCTTAATTTTCTGTGCGACCTCTTTTCGTTTGACTACCTTGAGTTCATGTAACTCGTCCTCATATTTTTTCAAACCTTCCCGTGTCAGTAAATTCTTCTTTCCTTCCATGAAACCACTCTGTCCTTTCTATTATAAGAATTAATCACATATATTTAATATAAATTATTAAGTCTCAAAATTCTGTTGCATATTATAGCGTCTTTTAGCCGTTATGTCAAGATTTTAAAATCCGCTGATTCCCAAATCCGCAAAGTCTGCCTCAACATTTGTGTAATATCGGGATTCTGTTGTAATCAGCCCCAGCGCCCTGTCCGTGATGTAAAAATCAGAGCCGTATTCGCTGCACTTTTTAGTACTTTCTTTATAACGCGCCAAATAATCTTCGTTATATTTCTCCGGAATCACTTCCTCGTTTCCATCCCTCCAATACCACATACACCGAAACGCCCCAGTGCCAAACAAATCCCCTATCGTCCGTTCCCCGCCCGCAACATCGCCAAGGTTCAGGAGCCTGCCGCTATGCATATCCAATGTAATGGCTGTTTCCCATTCATTTGGATGATTTGCACCACGGTAATAGCTGCCTTCGTAAATGCGTATGGAAAAATAGTTTTCATCCCTTCTTGTAATAATATAGTTCCGCTGAATGTTTCCATATATTTCCTCGCGGGGATTAAACAGCTTGCTGTCATCCACACCACACCCATAAAAAAAAGCGGATTTTATGAGCTTATTTATGTCATCCTCCATTTTCTGCTTTTCTGCATCATCATAGGAGCCTGACAGACTGATTTCAGGATATATGATTGTAATATACATATCAAGCCTGTCGTCCACATACGTATACAGTCTCGGATACACTCCATAAGAAAGCCTGTCTTCCGAGGCTCCCGAAGCGCCCCGCCATGCCTCGGAAAATGGAATATCAATATACTTGTCATCTTCAGCTGGTGCGTTTTCTGAAATATATTTCATGGGAAACGGCAAATTCATTTTGCCGGATATCTGGCAGGTATATACGTGATTATCCATAACGTCCAGTACATAATCATTTTCCGCCGTCATTACACTAAGCGGATCTCCCACAAGAACAGGCTCATACTGCCCATAAAACATATACCACCCGGTTTCGGCATCATATGTGTACACCACGCTCTCGCTCCAATAATTTCCATTCTCCTCTAACAATACCTCGCAGAAATGTGCGTCCCCATATGCATCCCAGTCCCTGCCACGCCAATAATACCCGTCACACTCATCCTCCACCGCACTGAAATATGCCTGATACGTACCTTCTACCCCATGCCGGTAAAGTCCCTCCCGAATATACAAAAGCATCTGCTGGTATGGTTCTGATGGCTCCTGCATCCGTTCCATTTCCTCCGGCTGTCTCGTTTCTCCCGTTATCATGCCAAATTCGATAGCACCGTCGGATTCCGTCTGCTGCACATTGCCGCACGCAGTCAGAAACACCGCCGGCATGACGCCAAAGCTTGCCAGGCTGCACAACAATCCATTCCGTTTTTTTACCATGTTATCCTATTTCCGTCCTCCAAAAATATCCTCCGCACACTTTCTGTCAGCTCCGCGAAGCTGTCTATCGTATTCACCATCCTGCGCAGCCCCGCGGAATGCGGGTAGCCTGCGGTGTACCATGCGATGTGCTTTCGCATCTCGCGCACGGCGATATACTCGCCCTTATAGTCCCGCTGTAATTCGGCATGCCTTAAAATCGTGTCACAGACCTCCTCCTTCGTCGGTCTTTCCGGTATCGTGCCTGTGTCAAGATAGCTGTTGATTTCCCGGAAAATCCATGGGTTTCCACGGCTTGCCCTGCCCACCATAATGCCGTCACAGCCTGTTTCTGCCATCATTTTTGCCGCAGACACGGCATCTGTCACATCTCCGTTTCCGATTACCGGGATGCGCACGGCTTCCTTTACCTGCCTGATAATATCCCAGTCTGCCCTGCCGGAATAATACTGCTCCCTCGTCCTTCCATGCACTGCGACCGCCGCCGCGCCGTTTTCCTCCGCAATCCTGGCGATTTCCACGGCATTCACCGAGTTGTCGTCGAACCCCTTCCGGATTTTTACTGTCACAGGTTTTTTCACGGCATGGGAAACCGCTTGGATAATTGCACCGGCAAGCGCTGGATTTTTCATCAGGGCGCTGCCCTCGCGGTTGTTGACGACCTTGGGAACCGGACAGCCCATGTTGATATCAAGTATTGCAAACGGTCTGTCCGCAATGTGCGCTGCCGCCTCTGCCATGATGTCCGGTTCCGAGCCGAACAGCTGCAGGGAAACAGGCATTTCCTCCGGATGGATTTCCATCAGCGCCTCGGTATTTTTGTTTTGAAAATGGACTGCCTTTGCGCTCACCATCTCCATGCACAGCAGCCCCGCGCCCTGTTCCTTGCATATCACGCGAAATGGCAGGTCTGTGACTCCTGCCATCGGTGCGAGTATGACATTATTTTCAAGGATAACATCGCCTATTTTCAGCTGCCTTTTGCCCCTGCTGTCTGCCCTATCTGTTGTTTTTCTCATAAATGATTCTAAGCCCTTCCAGTGTCAGCGCGCTGTTGTATTCCTGTATCACATCAGTCTCCTCGGCTATGATACGCCCCAGGCCGCCTGTCGCGACAACCTTGAGATTATCGTAGCCTGTTTCCTTTTTCACGCGCCTGACAATATATTCCGTCTGTCCAATCTGGCCGTACACAAGCCCTGCCTGCATACTGGAAATGGTCTCCTGCGCCAGTATCGACGCCGGTTTCTTAATCTCGATTTCCGGAAGCTTTGCCGCATCCTGCCACAGCGCCCTTGCGGAAGTCCTGATACCCGGCGCGGTGATTCCCGCACAGAAACAGCCGTCCGCATTCACAAGGTCATATGTCGTCGCCGTGCCAAAGTCCATGACAAGCACCGGCCCTCCATATAATTCATATGCGGCTACTGCGTCAACAATTCTATCCGGACCGATTTCTTTCGGATTTTCCGTCACGACCTTGATGCCGGTCTTAATCCCGACACCCACAATCATAAGCTTTTCAATCACATAACGCTTGATGCCGCCTGTGAGCGAATGCATGACATTCGGCACGACACTCGCGATAATCGCCCCCTCTATCCTTTTGGTATTGATATCATTCTTCGCCAAAAGCTCCGTAATCAGCACACCGTATTCATCTGAAGTGCGCTGTGTCTTTGACATCAGGCGGAATGTCGTGACAAGGTTCCGCCCATCATACACCCCGAACGTTATATTTGTATTTCCAACATCAACCACTAAAACCATTTTCCATCTCCTGTCTTCCAATCCTTTATCATCCCATCTTTTATGTTTCGCATTGTTCCCGCAGCACAAACACGCGGTAATACATGCTTAGCGACTCCAGAAGCTCCTGACGCTGCATCCGGACCTCACGCACAAGAAGCCCGCTGCTTATCTCGTCATACAGGATATCCTCCTCATACGCATCCGTCTCAAGGCTCACGCTTCCGTCCTCCTCAAACACGATGGTAAAGACACCGCCGACTTCCTCCGTGAACAACACACATATGATATGCAGTTCCTCCCTGATAGATTCAGGAATATTCACGAACTTTTCATTAAAATAGTATTTCTGCTCATAGGCATTTGCCCCGCAAAGAACAGTCCGTCCACTGTTTTCTTCCATATTTTCCTCCGTCACACAGGCTGTCGCCGACGCTTGTTTATCATACATACCCATATATCCCGCGCACCGAGACCTCGCCTGCATAAACCTGTACCGTCTGACCATCGTGCCTGCGCACAACGAGCAGCTCGCCTTTTTCGTTAATTCCTTTTGCAATGCCGTCGTACTCCCCTTTGGGGTCAAGAACCCGGACCTCCCTGTCGTAGTTGACCAGAAACCCGTTGTACTTTTCAACCAGTCCCGTCAGATCCCAGCTGTCCTGAAAAACGGCGTAATTTTTCTCAAAATAATGCAACACGCGCGCCGTCAGCCGCGCACGGTTTATCCTTTTGCCGCATTCCACATACAGGGAGGTCGCCTTGTCCTGTATCTCCTGCGCAAGCCGTTCCTCGTTCACATTGATTCCGGAGCCGATAACCACATAGTGAATGCCGTCAATCTCCGCGCTCATTTCCGTCAGGATGCCGCACACCTTTTTGCCATTGATAACAATGTCATTTGGCCACTTGATGCCGCACGGCTGCGGCACCACCTCCCGGACTGCCTCAAGAACAGCAAGCGCCATGACAAGCGTGAGCGCCGATGCCTTTTCCGGCCTGCACTGGGGACGGAGCATGATGGTCATGTAGATGTCCTTTCCCGCCGGTGACACCCAGCCCCTGCCGCGTCTGCCGCGTCCTGCCGTCTGCATGTCGGCAACAACAACAGCGCCTTCCTCTTCGCCCTGCTCTGCAAGCAGTTTGGCATCAATATTGGTCGAGCCTGTCTCCCTGTGGAAAACAAGCTTCCTGCCAACCCATTCCGTGTCCAGGCAGTTTTCTATTTCCATGCCGTTATAAATGTCTGTCTCCTCCGACTCCACCAGCCTGTAGCCCCTGTTGTTATGTGCCTCTATGACATATCCGTCCTTTTCCAGCTGCCGGATTGCCTTCCAGACCGCGGTACGCGACACGCCGTAATACGCGCAGAGCTCCTGCCCGCTTACATAGTCGCCCGCCGCGCGAAGTCTTTTCAGAATCTCCTCATTTTTCATGTCCGTCACTATCCTCCGTACCGCCAGCCGTGATATACTGGCGGTCAAAAAGACTGACCGCTCAGTATAAAGTGATGTACACAAACCACAATCTGGCACAAAACTTATGCGCCGAGCGTTGCCGCAATCACTGCCTTGATGGTATGCATACGGTTTTCTGCCTCGTCAAACACAAGCGACTGTCCGGACTCAAACACCTCATCCGTTACCTCAAGCTCCGTGAAACCGTACTTTTCGCCCTGTTCCCTGCCAATCTTTGTCTTCAGGTCATGGAATGCCGGCAGGCAGTGGAGAAACACTGCCTTTTCCCCTGCATTGTCCATCACGGCTTTCGTCACCTTGTACGGCGAAAGCTTCTGGATACGCTCTGCCCACACTGCCTCCGGCTCTCCCATGGAAACCCATACGTCCGTATAAATAACGTCTGCTCCTTTTGTCCCGGCATCCACATCCTCCGTGAGCGTTATGGTCGCACCCGACGCTGCCGCATATGTCCTGCACAGCTCCACAAGCTCTCCGTCAGGAAAATATTCCTTTGCGGTGCACGCGGTAAAATGCATCCCGAGCTTCGCACATGCAATCATCAGCGAATTGCCCATGTTGTAGCGGGCATCCCCCATATAGGTAAGCCGGATGCCTTTCAGGAATCCGAAGTGCTCCCGTATGGTAAGCATGTCGGCGAGCATCTGGGTCGGGTGGTACTCATTGGTCAGACCGTTCCAGACGGGAACCCCCGCGTGCTTTGCAAGCTCCTCCACGATGGACTGCTCAAAGCCACGGTACTCGATGCCCTCGTACATCCTGCCAAGCACCCTTGCCGTATCCGCAATCGACTCCTTCTTTCCAATCTGGGATCCTGACGGGTCAAGATATGTCGTGCCCATGCCAAGGTCATGCGCCGCCACCTCAAAGGAACAGCGTGTGCGCGTGCTTGTCTTCTCGAAAATCAGCGCAATGTTTTTTCCGCGAAGCGTGTCGTGCGGCACACCGTTTTTTTTCTTATCCTTATATTCAGCCGCCAGGTCAATCAGATAGATAATCTCCTCCGGCGTAAAATCCTTTAATGTCAAAAAGCTGCGTCCCTTTAAATCCATTTCCTTTAACCTCCGTATTGATATGCTTTTCTTATTCTACTACATTTGTCCGAAAGGGGCAAGTAGTTGTCGCCATAACCAAAAAGGCGCAGTCTTTTTAGAATGCGCCTTTCATATTGTATTTTATCTGGAATCCCCCTAAAAATAACTACCGTTCTCTATTGTTACCAGAATACATGGTTTCCGATGACAAGTCCGTCCCTGCCGTTGTTCCTCCTGAAATGCAGCGCATCGCCGACATTGCACGCGCCGTTGATGGCTTCATTTGCCGCCTGTACACAGGAAGCCTTGATATTCTTGTTTAAAATCAGTGACTCCATACGTCCCTTTGACGCGGGCACAAACTGGCCGGAAGCATAGATTACCTCTGTAATGCTGTTCGGGTATCCACCGCACCGTACACGGTTCATCACGACTGCGCCCACCGCGACCTGTCCTTCATATGGCTCGCCGCCTGCCTCGCACTGAATCAGCGCCGCAAGTATGTCAACCTCTGACGCCGTTGCAAGCACTGCCTCTTTCTGCTGCTTTCTCTTCGCCTCCGCATCTGCAGCAGCCCTGGCGCGCTCTGCTTCTTCTCTTTCCCTGATTATCTCCATGGATTCCGCCGTGTCAATGCCAAACTCGACCCTGACAAACTCCGCCGCCACAAATCCTGTCGTACCTTCGTAGCTCACCTTTACCCAGTCGCCTTCCTCAGCAATCGCCTCAACTGCCTGTTCCTCGGCAAGAAGTCCGACAATGCCCGCTTCCAGGCTCGGCTCCTGCCTGATACGGAGGGTCTCTGTTGTGGAATACGCTGTGAGTACCCCGACATCACGTGCAATCTCCTCTGCCTCGCTCCCAAAATAAAGGTAATCATTTTTAATCCATCCGGAAACGTCACCGGACTGAATCTTCGTCCACTCACCCTTCTGCTCTATAATATCTCCGCCACAATCCTTGTACAGCACGCCGACTTTCTCGGCATCCTGTGCGGCATCCACCCGTATATTCGCATACTCGTTGACCTTAGCCATCACAAGCGTGGATTCCTGCTCCTGCGGCTTAATCTCCTGAGGCAGTACCTTCAGGGTCATTGCAAATGTGCGAAGTTCGTTGGTGTCTATGGAAATTTCTGCGTCCAGTATATCCGCTGCGCCAGCTGTTACCGCCGGCATAACTGCTTTGTCTGCTGAATTCATCTTGCCTGATGTGGTTTCCTGCTTTTTGTCCAACCCGTCCATAAGCCTTACCTTGGTATCGGCAGCCTGAGTGCTGAACGGAACAAACGCAAATACAGTTGTTACTGCTGTAATACACAACAGATATTTCCACGTTTTACAATTTGTCTTCATTTTCTACTCCATTTCCTTTTCATGTTTTGTGACAAAAAATGTTTAATTTTTTACGTTTTTGCTTTAAATGTTACATATTTGTTAACATCTATTACGATTCCATATAATAGCAAAGAGTTCGCGACTTGTCAAGTCACGAACTCCCGCATTTTAAAAATAACACCTGTAACGTACAAACTTCAGACCACAGAATACACAAAAGCTACGATTTTAAAAATTTTTTTAAAGATTTTTTGATTTATTGACGCACGCCTCTATCGAATCCATCACCGCCGCACGAAATCCTTTTTCCTCCAGGACCTTGACCGCCTCTATCGTCGTTCCAGCCGGAGAACATACCATGTCTTTCAGCTCACCAGGATGCATGCCTGTTTCGAGAACCATCTTCGCACTGCCAAGAACGGACTGCGCCGCAAACGCATATGCCTGTTTTCTCGGTATGCCCGCATGGACGGCTGCATCCGCCATCGCTTCTATAAACAGAAATACATACGCGGGAGAGCTTCCTGCCACGCCGATAAATCCATCCATCAGCCGCTCCGGGAGAATATACGCCTTCCCAAAACTGTTCATGATTTTCAGCGCAGTCTCTTTATCACCTGCGGAAACAGCCGTGTCTGCACCCTTTTCTTTCAGGCAGATGCAGGTGCAGCCCTCGCCTACCATGGCAGGCGTGTTCGGCATACAGCGTACGACCCGGAGCTCCTTTCCAAACTCCTGCTCTATCCAGTCAATTGATTTCCCTGCCGCGATAGAGATGACAAGGTGCCTGTCTCCCACGAAATCCTTGATTTCGGCTATCACCTCCGGCAAAAATACCGGCTTCACAGCCAGTATCAGCACATCCGAAAGAAACGCCGTATTTTTGTTGTCCGTGCTAGTGGAAATGCCATACTTCTCACTGACCCGCTCCGCGGTCGCCTGTGTTTTTGCGGAGCCTATGATATCCTCCGCCTGAAATGCGCCCGTCCCCAGCATACCGCCAATCATGGCTGTTGCCATATTGCCAAGCCCTATAAAACCTATCTTCATCCTTTTTTCTCCTATCTCAAATTGTACACACGAAATTTCAGCCAGTATATCTGCGCCGCTGCCGTGCTGCCTCATACATCAGTACTGTTGCCGCCGCTGCCGCATTCAGCGACTCGACCTGTCCTTCCATCGGAATCCTGATGTACTGCGAAGCCCTGTCCGCCGTCTCACGCCGCAGGCCTTTTCCCTCATTCCCTACCAAAAATGACGCTGGACGTGTATAATCCGGTTCATCATAGTCCACACTGTCGTCCAGGTGCGCGGCATATACCGCAATCCCTTTCTGCCTTAACAGCTCTATCGTACCAGAAAGCCCGTCCACGATAAAAAATGGCACCCTGTATATGGAACCCATCGTCGCGCGTATCACCTTGGGATTAAAAATATCCGCCGTCTGCCTTGTCATGATAATCCCGCTCACACCGGCACCCTCTCCGGCACGCAGAATCGTTCCCAGATTGCCCGGATCCTGCAAGTCCTCAAGGAGTACGAGAAGCGGCGGCTTCCCTCCCCTCTCCATGGCATCCATCCAGTTTTCAATATGCTCCGAAAGCACATACTGCGGCATGGAAAGCACGCAGAGCACCCCCTGCGGTGTCTGGGTATCAGACACTTTCTGAAACACTTCGTCCGAAAGCACTTCATATTGAAATGTTTTCAGAAATTCCTTCAAATCCCTGTCTGCCTTGTTTTGCCCCTGTTTCACATGCCTGTTGAGAAACGATTCGGCCAGGTAGACTTCCTTTACCCATTCCGGGGGAGCCTCCTGAAACATCCGGACTCCCTCCACAATAAAAACCTGCTCCTCCCTGCGGCATTTTGCCTTCCGCACCAGGGCGGCAAGCCGTTTCACCCTGTTGTTTGATGTACTTGATATCATATCTTATTTGTAAGCTCCTTTTGCAAAATGGTTCCGGTTCTGCTTTAACATCTTTTCTGCGACATCGTTTGCCGCCATGACCATCAGGTGGTCCGTATCCCGGATAATATAGTCCGCGGAGGGCATCACACTCATTTCCTCCTGATGTTTCTTTTTAATCCCGAGTATGGAAACCTTATGCTGGGCAGCGATGTCTGACTCCTTGATGCTCTTTCCCACCCATTCCTTCAATGGCGGCATCTCGTAGATTCCAAATGCCCCCGGAAGGTCAATGTAGTCAAAAAGATTGTCAAGGCTGTAGCGCTCCGCCCACTTCTCCGCAATATCCTTTTCCGGGTAAATCACCTCGTCCGCCCCATTGCGCAGCAAAAATTTTGCCTGGATGTCCCTGGTCGCCTTACTGATGACCCGCCTTGCCCCCATTTCCTTTACGAGGCTTGTCACTTCAAGGCTGCTCTGAAAGTTCGTCCCAATACATACAAACACCACATCAAAATTCCCGATTCCAAGGCTCTTTAAAACTTCCTCATTTGTACAGTCGCCGATTCTGGTGCTGGTGGCATACGGCGCGATATCCGAAAGCTTTTCCTCGTCCTCGTCCACAATCATGACATCGTGCCCATTCCCCAGAAAATTGTGCGCCAGATGATGCCCGAACCGTCCCATTCCGATAATCAATATTGATTTCATATAAATCCCCCATTCTTGCTCAGCCCACAAATTGGGGCACAAGCATAAATTTGCCTGTGAAAAATTTATTTTTCACAGTATTTCCTCCCTGTTTTTACCCAACAATAATTTTTTCCTGCGGCTGTCTGACAGATGCTGATGTCTTTTTCTGTGCAAATATCAGCGCAAATGAAAGGCTTCCCAGTCGTCCGCAGTACATCAGGACAATCAGGACAATCCGTGAAACAGCGCACATGCTCCTTGTAACCCCCGTTGTCATCCCCACTGTTCCGATTGCGGAAAGCACTTCAAAAATCACATCCTCAAAATTCAATAACGGCTGTAATATCATTATAATAACAGCCGCTATGATTGCCAGGCTGAAATTAATAATCACGACGGCATTCGCTTTTTTGACCACGTCCTCCGTAAGCCTCCGCCCAAAAAGATTAATATCCTCCCTGTTCAGAACCATTGCCCCGGCATAGAACAAAAGCACCACAATGGACGTCGTCTTTACGCCGCCCGCCGTGGAGCCCG
Source organism: uncultured Lachnospiraceae bacterium (assembly GCA_949066965.1). Taxonomy (GTDB): domain Bacteria; phylum Bacillota; class Clostridia; order Lachnospirales; family Lachnospiraceae; genus COE1. The sequence continues at coordinate 72,343 of CARTDA010000013.1, read as the reverse complement.
GGCTGCCGCCGATAAACATCATAACTATTGTTATTATTTTCCCGGCATTCGAGAGCGCTGCCGTATCAACCGTATTAAAACCGGCTGTCCGCGGCGTCACGGATGAAAACAATGCCCCCAGCAGCTTCTCAAGCGGACTCATCCCTGCAAAAGATGCCTGGTTTTCCGTGAATAGAAACAATATGGTTCCCACAATGGTCAGAATCAGTGTCGTGGCAAGGACAATCTTGCTGTGCAGCAGATACTTCCGGAAATGCCATTTGTTCCGAATCACGTCGTCCCACACAATGAAACCGATGCCGCCGACCAGTATCAGCGTGACAATCACAAGGTTGACCACCACGTCTCCCTCAAAGGCGACAAGGGAAGAATATTCTTCGTTGACACCCATCAGGTCAAACCCGCCATTGCAGAAGGCAGAGATTGCGTGAAAGACCGAGAAATAAATCCCCCTCGCCATTCCGAAGCGCGGGATAAAGCGAAATGCAAGCAGTACGGCGCCCGAAAACTCTATCACCAGCGTTCCCACGACAATTTTCTTCACAAGCCGCACCACACCGGCAATTTCCAGGGTGTTGACACTTTCATGGAGCTGTTCCCGCTGGTGCAGCCCGATTCGCTTTTTCAGCAGTACCGATATAAACGCGCCAAGTGTCAGAAAGCCAAGTCCCCCCACCTGTATCAGGCACAGGATGACCACCTGTCCAAACGTGGTCCAGTTCTGGTAGGTGTCCGCCACCACAAGCCCCGTCACGCAGGTCGCCGAAGTTGCCGTAAAGAGGGAATTTAAAAAATTTCCCTGACCAGATCTGTTGGATACCGGCAGCGTCAGCAAAAGCGCCCCCATCAGTATAATCAACGCAAAGCCGGACGCAATCAGCCTTGTGGTGGATTTTTTTTCAATCGACTTATTTTTCTTGTTATTTGATGCCATGATGTGCCATTCCTTTACTATGATTCCTACAGTTCACAGTTCCTAACCGCAAAAGGCCAGGACACTGCCGCCCTGACCTCATCTTTTATGTCCAAACTATTATCGCGATAATTTCCTACAGATATCATACTGGTATTCGTCGATACCCTTTGTCATGTTCAGCGCTTCCTCGATGTCGTAGTCAACAAACGCGCCGTGCTTGTAAGCGACAACTCTGTTTGATTTGCCCTCGCAAAGGATGTCTGCCGCATACGCGCCCATGATGGAAGCATAGAATCTGTCCTTACAGGTAGGGTTTCCGCCGCGCTGCAGGTAACCGAGGATGGTAGCCCTTGTCTCAATTCCCGTCGCTGCCTCAATGCGCTTTGCCATGGATGTCGAATGGCCGATACCCTCGGCATTTACGATAATATGGTGTGTCTTTCCCTTTTTCCTGCTCCTGACAATGTTGTTAATCAGCTCCTGTTCGTCATAGTTGTACTTCTCCGGAAGCAGGATATCCTCCGCACCGTTGGCAACTCCTGTCCAGAGCGCAATATATCCGGCGTGCCTTCCCATAACCTCTATAATGGAACATCTCTCATGGGAGGAGGATGTGTCCCTTACCTTGTCAATTGCCTCCATCGCCGTGTTAATTGCCGTGTCAAAACCGATTGTGTACTCTGTACATGCAATATCAAGGTCGATTGTTCCCGGAACGCCTACCGTGTTGATGCCGTGTCTGGCAAGTCCCTGCGCGCCCCTGTACGAACCGTCCCCGCCGATAACGACAAGTCCGTCGATACCATGCTTGCGGCAGATTTCAGCAGCCAGCTCCTGTATATTCTGTTCCTTAAATTCAAGACACCTTGCTGTTCCGAGGATTGTGCCACCCTTCTGGATGATATCCGCTACGCTGAACGCCTCCATATCAACAATCTCCTCGTTGATAAGCCCCATGTAGCCTCTCTTAATCCCCTTTACCTTTACATTGTTTGTCAACGCTTTCCTTACCACTGCACGAATTGCAGCATTCATTCCCGGTGCATCTCCTCCACTCGTCAATACACCAATTGTCTTGATTTCACTAGACATTATGATACCTCCTATACAAAAACCGGCACCCGCCTCGATACCAGCGGCAAAACAGCCAAATTATCCCTATTACTTTTTTGCTACAATGATTGTACCCTTTTTTTTGCAATAATACAATACTCTTTGACAAAAAAATATCATATTTGTATACACATCAATCATTTATCAGCTGACCACTTTTACATTTTCTTCCCCGAATAGTGCACGGAGCTTGTCAAGGACAGCACTGTCTGCTTTTATGTTCCGGTTTGGCGGCAGCGTCTTTCTCTGACGTGTTTCTTCTATATATATAACAACACTATCATTTCCCTCAGAGTCATGAATGGCATCAAACAAAACCGTTTCCTTCTCCATGTAAGAATTTTTGTCCGGAAACTTCAGCCACACCTTTCTCGGAATTTCATCAAAGGCGGTAATGCCCTCACAGATGAGCTTGCCGTCCCGCTCCTCCTCAACCTGCACCCTGCCCTCGATAAACACCTTATTCTCTTCGACAAGCTTTGACGAATATTTCTCATATGCATTGGGAAACACGATGACCTCAATACTGCCAACCAGATCCTCCAACGTAAGAAATGCCATAATCTTGTCCTGTTTGGTGTACTTTATCTTCTTGTCCATAATCATGCCGCCGACGGTAGCCTTTGTGTTGTCCTCGACATGTGTCATCCCCGTCTCCTCGTCGAGATAAAAATCCGAAGTCCTTGCCGTGATACGCTTCTCCCACAAGGCCTGGTACTCCTCCATCGGATGACCGCTGACATAGAACCCCAGAACCTCTTTTTCAAAGCTGAGCAGAAGCTCCTTCTCGTATTCCCCCACTTCTGGCATCTTGATCTCAAGCTCCTTTTTATCCTCCTCTGACACAATATCCATCAGCGACATCTGCCCTGCCATTACGCCACGCTTGCTGTGTGTCACGCTGTCAAGTACCTGTGAGTAGACACTCATCAGCTGCTTTCTGGTCGCCCCGAAGCTGTCAAATGCACCTGCCTTGATAAAATTCTCTATCGCACGCTTGTTGACATCAAAACGCTGTGTGCGCTCCATAAAATCCTTCAGGTCCTGATATTTCCCATGCTCCTTCCGCTCTCCCGTAATTCCGTCAATCACCGTTCTCCCGACGCTCTTAATCGCATTCAGCGCATACCGCATCGCGCCGTTTGACACGGAAAACCCGCGCTCCCCCTCATTGATGTCCGGCGGGAGAATCTGGATGCCCATGCTCTTGCAGACCATGATATATTCTGACACCTTGGAGGCATTGTCAATCACCGATGTCAGGAGCGCCGCCATAAATTCCACCGGATAATAATATTTCAGGTATGCCGTCTGGTAGGCAACCACCGCATAGCACGCCGCATGGGACTTGTTAAACGCATATTTTGCAAAATCCATCATGGTTCCGTAAATCTGGTCTGCCACCGTCTCCGGAATACCGGCTGCCACACACCCCGGAACGCCCTCCTCGGAATTGCCGTGCACGAAATTCCTGCGTTCCTGTTCCATGACATATGCCTTTTTCTTGCTCATCGCACGCCGCACAAGGTCGCTTCTTCCCAGTGTATATCCGCCAAGGTCACGCACAATCTGCATAACCTGCTCCTGGTAGACAATGCAGCCATAGGTGGGGGCAAGTATCGGTTCGAGCTGCGGGCACGCATAAGTGACATCCGCATGGTTATTTTTTCCCCTGATATAAGCCGGGATAAAATCCATTGGCCCCGGGCGGTAAAGGGAGATTCCTGCAATCACGTCCTCAAGATTCTGCGGTTTGAGCTCCTTCATAAAGTTTTTCATGCCCTGACTTTCCAGCTGGAACACGCCGTCCGTCTTTCCGGTTCCGAGGGAAGCAAGCACCTTCTTGTCATCGTAGTCAATGTTATCCACATCGATGTGGATTCCGGTCGTTTTTTCCACATTATCCACGGCATCCTTGATGACGGTCAGCGTGCGCAGCCCCAGAAAATCCATCTTTAACAGGCCAAGCTCCTCAATGGTGGTCATGGTAAACTGCGTCGTGATGGCTCCGTCACTTCCGCGCGAGAGCGGCACAAACTCATCTGCCGGCTTCTGGCAGATAACGACGCCTGCCGCATGCATGGAGGTATGGCGCGGAAGCCCCTCCAGTCTTTTACACATGTCAATCAGGTAATGAACCTGCTCGTCCTCCTCATAGAGCTTACGAAACTCCGGATTCATTTTCAGGGCACGCTCAATATTCACCGGAATGTTTCCCTCACTCGGTATCATTTTGGCAATACTGTCCACATAGTTATATGGGAGGTCGAGCGCGCGTCCGACATCGCGGATGACGCCTTTTGCCGCCATTGTACCAAACGTTACAATCTGAACAACCTTATCATGCCCATACTTTTCACTGACATAATCAATGACCTCCTGCCTGCGCTCATAGCAGAAATCAATATCAATATCGGGCATCGACACACGCTCCGGATTCAGGAAACGCTCGAACAGCAGGCTGTAGCGAATCGGGTCAATATTTGTGATATGCAGGCAGTACGATACAACGCTGCCTGCTGCCGAGCCACGCCCCGGTCCGACCGGTATATCGTGTTCCCTTGCCCAGTTGATGAAATCCCAGACAATCAGGAAATAGTCGACATATCCCATCTTCCGGATGACACCCAGTTCATAGTCAAGCTTTTCCCGGATGGCGCCGTCATCCGCAGGGTAACGCTCGTTTAACCCATCCGTACAAAGCTTATTGAGATAGCTCCATGAATCATAGCCCTCCGGCACTTCAAATTTCGGCAGCTTCGTCACGCCAAATTCAATCTCCACATTACACCGGTCGGCAATCAGCGCCGTATTGTCAAGCGCCTGCTGTGCATATGGGAAAAGTTCACGCATCTCCATCTCACTTTTTACGTAGTACTGTCCGCCGTCATAACGCATCCTGTCCTCGTCGGAAACCTTTTTCGCCGTCTGGATGCACAGCAGGATGTCATGTGATTTTTCATCCTCCGCATACGTGTAATGGATATCATTTGTCGCCACAAGCGGAATGTCCAGCTCCTTACTCATGCGCAGGAGCGCCGTGTTGACTGTCCGCTGCTCCGGAATCCCATGATCCTGAAGCTCAAAGAAATAGTTGCCCTTCCCAAAGCAGTTCAGGTACTTTAATGCCGTATTTTTTGCTTCCTGGTAAAGCCCCTTTACGAGAAGCCTTGGCACCTCGCCGGCAAGGCACGCCGACAGTGCAATGATGCCCTCATGGTACTTCTCAAGCACCTCCATGTCGACACGCGGCTTGTAATAGTACCCTTCCGTAAAGCCCTTGCTCACGATTTTCATCAGGTTGGCATACCCTGTGTTGTTTTCCGCCAGCAGCACGAGATGGTGGTAGCGCTCCTCGCCGCCGCCCAGTTCCTTGTCGAAGCGCGAATTGGGCGCCACATAGACCTCACACCCGAGAATCGGCTTGACACCGTTTGCCCTTGCCTCCTTGTAAAAATCAATCACGCCATACATGACGCCATGATCCGTGATTGCGGCACTGTCCATGCCAAGCTCCTTGACGCGCTTTACATATTCTTTAATTTTATTCGACCCGTCCAACAGACTGTACTCTGTATGCACATGAAGATGTGTAAATGCCATATTAATCCCCCTGCCGCCTTAGGCGGCTCGTATAGATATGAAATTCCTCTCTGCGGAATCTCAAATCAGTGCAGAGAATGCCGTATTTCAGGCATTCTCCTGTGTGAGACTTCGTACTTCTTAACGAAGCAGCCTTTGCTGCTGAGTTTTAGAAGTACTTCTCACACTATCCTCCGTAACTGTTTTATCCTTCTGTATCCCTCTATTTATAATATACACGAAAATACTTTTCAATACAACGAAAAATCAAAGCCTGCATTCCTTTGATGAAATGCAGGCTTTGAAATATCACTGTCGATTATCCAAGCTGGAAAAATGTCATATCCTGTTCGAGCTGCGCGGAAATGGTCATGAGTTTCTCGGACTCCCGCAAAAGCTCTGAGATTGTATGATTCAGTTTCTGCATCGCGGATGCCGTCTCCGTCGCGGATGCCGCATTTTCCTCCGAAATGGCAGACAGGTTCAGCATAATCTCGGACACGGTATTGCGCACCTTGTTGCACTCTATGATGGCACCCTTGATAACAGCCGTCTTGTCCCTTGACTGCGCAATGCCTTCCTTGACAATCGCAAACTGTCTCTGCGTCTCAGAAAGCTTGTTATTCTGCTCGTTTGTCGCCGTCTCCACCTCTGTCATGATGTCAAGGGTCTCCTTAAACTCATTGATAAGGTTGGATATGATGCCAAAAATGCTGTCCGCGGACTTGTTCGACTGGTCCGCCAGCTGCTGTATCTCCGATGCAACGACCGCAAAGCCCTTTCCTGCCTCGCCGGCCCTTGCCGCCTCGATACTTGCATTCAGCGACAGCAGGTTGGTCTGGTCCGCAATGGATGAAATCAGCACTGCCGCCTCCTCGATTTCCTTTACGGATTCGTTTGTCTTTGTAATCTGGCTGGCTATTTTATGGATTCCGTCTGTCATGTTTCCGTTCGACCGGCTCAGCTCGCCCAGTATCGTCACAGCCTCGTCACTCGCCTGTTTCATGTTGATGGAAGTCTCGTCAAGCTCAGCAATATCGGCATCCATCGTGTCCATCAGCTCCCCGAGGTTTACAATCTCGTTTGTGGATGTCTCCACGTCGCCCGCCTGGTTGGTCGCACCAAGTGCGATGTCCGATACCGCGGCATCAATATTCCCCGATGTCTCCTCGGAGCTTTTCGACATTTCCGCAAGCCCGGCGCCGCTTCTCTGAAGTTCCACGCCGTACTCCTTGACATTTCCGATAACCTGCGAAAGCTTGTCAGTCATTTTATTGAGCGAGCGTCCAAACACGTCAAACTCATTTCCGTCATTCGTGTCTGCCTTTATCATAATTTCTCCCTCGGTAATGTGGGAGAGCGTTCCATTAAATTTCTTGATGCTTTTTTGTACAGACGTAATCACAAACAGCGTAAGAATGACCACAAGCACTGCCCCCACGGCAAAAACACCGTAGATTAAAGAGGACATTGTTACTTTCTGCTGGTTTGTAAGCTCCTCTATCCTGTTGCGTACCGCAGTGGTCTCCTCTGTGAGGTTCGCATTGAGCGTATTGTTTTCCGCCTTGATTGACAGGATATCCTTATCATAGGAAATAATCCCCTCAACTGCCGCAAGCTTTGCCGAAAAACCGCCTGACAGTGCATCCGCAATCGCCTGGTCCTTCGTATACAATGGTGCGTTGGCAAGCATTGTATTCAGCAGTGCAACCATGTCATCCGGATAGCTTCCTGTATCGCTGCCCTCTGCCACAAGCTTGTTATATGTGTCAAACATGGTATTGATGTTCTTTAGCTCTGTCTCAAAATCATACTTGACGTCAAACGCCGTCGCAACGCTGATTTCCGGAAGCTCTTTTTCCTCAAAATACAAATCAAACGAAATAGTGCGATATTCAGAGACATTAATATCGGTCACATCAATCCTTGTCGTGACCTCCTGCCAGTTTCCGTTCACATTCGTAAATTTTGTCTGAATATGCAGTGCATCCTTTCCATCAAATGTTCCTATTTCCACATTCGCCAGTCCGTCACCATACGAACCGGAAAGCACATCCGGATTAATGTCCGCTATGGAAAGTTCTGCCGAATCAAGCTTAATATTGGTCACATACACATCCCCAGTATACTCAAGGCCATTCCCGCCAAGACGAATCATCAGTGTGTTTCTTTTGCTGATATCCGGTATCTCGTGCACATATGATGTCCTTTTAAAGTTTTTACCGCCGATGGGTTCGGACGCAAGGGCTGCCAGCGCCGCATTGTCCCACACTCCGTCAGCCCATCCGGACTCCCCTGACATCTGTGCGATTGTGGAAAACAGGTTCTCATCTCCCCCCGCATAGCCGGCATACATACCACTGTCACTCCGAAATCCCCTGTCTGCCAGAAGCTTATTGAGTTCCACCGTATTTGCACTCACATGCCCAATCGTTTCCGACACACGCTGCAAATCCGCATTGTAGCTCTCTCCTTTGCTGTATGTAAGTGCATCCGCAGCCGCCTCGTTCATATATGTAAGATTGGACTGAATCGTCTGGTAGTGGTTCAAATCCAAATCATACAGAAAAGACGTCTCCTGCGTGATGTTTTCGTTCTGCTTGAGGTTGATATTGTTGATATCGCCCAGCACCTGGTTGTTCGCATTGTTGCTGTTCATAATGCAGATGCCGACAAGCCCCAGTATGACGGTACAAATAATTGCCACCGCGCCCAGCATGATAAGCTTTGCCTTGATACTCTTCATGTTGCCCTCCTTGTTTTGCCTAAACATTTGTATATTATTTTTTTATCTTTTTCATTAAATTGATACAGTTAATTACTTTCAATTTAAATTGTAACCGTATATTCTGCGTAAAACTGTTCTGCCGGCAGCAGTTTATTGCCCCACTCGCGCTCCGGCAGGTCCCCCGTAAAATTATCCTTGTCGCATCTTCCATACCACGGCTCAATGCACACAAACGGGGCATTCTTTTTTGCCGGCGACCACAGCCCGAACAGCGGCGCATCAAAACGCACCGTAAGATACGGCTGTCCCTGTTTGTCACAGAGCGACACCCTGTGCGCCTTGTTATCCTCCACAATCAGCGCGTCATCATCAAAGAGATCCGCCGTGATGTTCATATATCCATTGTTCAGCGCATATGCCTTCTTGCGCAACGAGAGCGTGCCGTTATTTCCTATTACACTGGAGATGATCGTATCATTGGTGTCAAACAATATCTGATAATCCGTCTGTGCATCGCCGTCATGAATCGGGCACAGGAACGCCGGATGACCGCCTATGCTGAAATACATCTCCTTGTTCCCACAGTTTTTCACCCGCCAGGAAATCACCACATTATTTTCATCAATCCTGTAACCGATTGCCAGTTCAAAATCAAACGGATATTTTTCCAACGTCTCTTTCCCTGATTTCAGCACAAACACAAGCTCGTCCCCTGTCTGCCGCAGCAGTTCGAACTCCATGTCCCGCGCAAAACCGTGCTGTGACATGGGATATTCCTTCCCATCATATCTATAACAGCCGTTATTCAGACTTCCGACTACCGGAAAAAGCACCGGCGAAGTCCTCTTCCAATATTCCGGTTTTGCATCCCACATGTACTCTCTGTCGGATTCCACATTTTTAAGTGATTTTAGCTCAGCGCCCAGCGTGTCCACACCAATGCGCAGCCGAGCATTTTCCAGACTGTATACTGCCATCTTTCCACCTTTCCTTTCTCACGAAACCGGCATATTTTCGCCATTTTTCGTAAATCAACAGCTCATTTCCCCCACCATGCAGATTTCATCTGCATCATTTTTCCCCTGTAATTTTTATAGTATACCAATCTTTTTACCACGTCAACTGCATATTGTTTTTTAGCTAAAATTAGCCTGTTAATTATTCTGTCGGCTTGCTGACATATTTCATCTGGACGCCCATGTGCAATCGAGTGGGGGCGCGACCTTCTCCACTACTCGTGCGCTGGGCGTCCGGCAGCTTGCTGACATATTTCATCTGGACGCCCATGTGCATAAAAAAGGCAGGCATGTACCTTATGATACACTGCCTGCTTTTCTCACCACCCCAAATCCCAAGGGATATGGACCAGTGTGTACGCTTATCGTCGCACCAATCTGATATTTGGACAGCTCTGCGTCCGTGATGGCAAAGCCTTTCTCATTGAGAAACGCAACCGCCCCCTTCCGGAACGCCTCCCCCTCCTCAATGTCATAGCCATAGCCCACACAAATGCTGTAGGTCTCCGGCGTGGCATTGACTTCCTCAAGGTACTGCCACAGAAGGTCATATACTTTTTCCAGCGATTTCTTACGGCTCCTTGCCAGTCCCGACGGAAAGATTTCCCCCTCCTTGAGTGTAATCAGCGGCCGGATTCCCAGCATACTGCCCGCAAGCCCCGCAAGCTTGCCGATGCGCCCGCCATGCTTGAGATAGTCAATATTGCCGACCGTGAAAAAAATCCTTCCGGTTCCCTTGAGCTTCTCGAGCTCCTCGACAACCGTTTCATATGCGGCACCCGCCTCGTACAGTTTTGCCGCCTCGAGTACAAAAATCCCCTGCAGCACGGTATCCAGGGTGGAATCCATAACGGTTATCCGCGCGTCCGGATAATTCTCAAGAATCATTTCCCTTGCATTCATCGCCGACTGGAACGAACCACTGAACTTCGTTGTAATGCATATGCAGATGACTCCCTTTCCCGCCTCGACAATCGGCGTAAATACATCAACATAATCCTGTACAGAAGGCATCGATGACTTTGGAAACGTCGTGGGATCCGAAACCATCTGCTCATAAAAATCCCTGATTGGCATCTCGGCAATTTCTTTCCGGTAATTTTCACTGTCAAACGAAACATAAAAAGGAACTACGTCGATATTTTTTTGTCTGCAAAGCTCTGGCGGCAAGTCACAGGATCCGTCTGTCACTATTTTGTAATCCATTCATAAAACCCCATTTCTTTTTGTATCTTGTCATAATATTATGCCGTTTTTATTACCACGTTATGTAGTCATTCAAATTATATCACGTATTTCCTATATTGTCATTCAAATTTTCGGGTAAGTTGCTATCGTTGTAAACGAATGATCCATCGTGGGGCATTTCACCTTGTCCAGAACAGATTTTACAAGGCGCTTCCCCATCTCCTCTATCCGCACGTCCACCGTCAGGATATCCTTTTTAAAGAAATCCGGTTCCAGTGTGTTGTTAAACCCCGTAATCAGCACTCGTTTTACTGCCTGCGAATCCCTCTGCAAAATGGCAAGGGCGGCATGCTTTGCAACATCATCATCCTCACAGACAACCACTTCCGGTATAAAAGGCATATCCTCCACCACTTTTTCCACCATCGCATAACTGAAGCCAAGATTGTTTTCCGGTCTTGTATACTGCATCCGTTCGTCGAGCCGGATATGGTTCTTGTTGCAGGAATTCAGGAATCCGAGATACCTTGCCTGTATCATGCGCGACCCTTCCGCAAACCCGATATAGGCAAATTTGGTACATCCCTTCTGTTCAATCACATAATTGGTAAGGTTGTTCATCGAATAAAATCCTTCCACATTAATGACATCGCCAAGCTTAATATACTCCTGCGCATTGACCGGGCTGTTAAAAAATGTCATAGGCAGCTTCCTGCGGGCAATCCCCTTTACAAACCTTGCCGGAAATACACTTAGAAAGATAACCCCTTTCACATCCCCGGCTATCAGTCTGCCTGCCTCCTCGCCGTCCCTGTCCTTTTCATTGACGACATAAAGCTGCATCCGGTAGCCTTCATCATTGACGGCGTTGCTGATGCCAGCCAAAACCCTTGTCCAGAACACGGACTGCATCTGGTTAAATAACACCAGTATTGTTCCGGTGTTGGCTTTCCGATAGGTTGTTTTTACCTCCTCCACCAGATTCTCATCGAGCTTGGTATATCCCATCTGCCATGCCTTCTGCACCACGGCATGCCTTGTCTGCGGGGAGACGAGACCACCGTTGAGCGCCTTTGCCACGGTATTGCGGCTAAGCCCCATCTCTGCTGCAATATCCTGTATTGTAACCTTCTTCATTTGTCGAATGCTTCCCCTTTCCAGTCAAATATTTATACTCACGGCAAATGAAATTCTCTGTGAGTATCGCGCTACCACTTTAAAACAAGGGAATCTTTCCCTCATATACATTGTTAATCACATAGTATGCCGTAAAATCCGTCGGTTTTAAATACACATGGATCAATTCTATCTTATCTGCCGCATTTCCCCTCCTGACATAGTCCTCCGTAACCCTGGTTGCGATAGACTGCATATCCGTTTCACGGTCACGGTACTGGAGTTCAAAATCAACCTCAATCCCATTGATTTCGGATTTGTATCCGGATTTTTTCACGTCATCCTCCGGTGCATTTACAGGCTCCTTTTCAATATCTATCGTTATTTTATCTATCTCCTGCCCGTCCGTCCTGCCCTTTTCACCCGCTGGTTTATCCTGGTTAATTTCCTCCCCGAGCTTCTCTTTATCTTTCATATGAATCCTCCATCTCCTTATATTTTTACCCTGTTTCCCATTCATTTTCTGAACCAGTCATCTTTCCTATAATACCACACTTTGCACATTATGAACACACAAACTTTAAAAAGTGTGAATTATTTCTTTCACGCAAAATCATGCGCCATAGCCCTTAATTGCCTGCGCCCGGTACTTGCCTCCTGGTTTTTCCTTAATTATAAGGCTTTTATATGGTTTTTGATTTGATAACGCATATTATTTGCAGGCTTTCAAAACTTTCAATCCGGCTTTCATTCTTCTCCTGTGTGCACACACTGCCTTCTTTGTAAATCCGTCAAAAAATTTAACAATAATATGTAACATTCGTTATTCCAAAAAGCGGAATGGTGCCTGTTTATCGGCATGCAGAAAGTTCATGAGCAGATACGCCGCCCTGATGGAAACCTTTTCTTCCCTTAGAATTCGTGCTGCCTCCGCTTTATCCACTATCAGGACCTGGATGGATTCCGTGTCCTCCATATCCGCGCGGCTGATTGCTCCGCTGGCATATCCAAAAACTGCATTGCAGCTTTCATCGGTAAATCCGGCTCCCATAAAAAACGGCCGGCGGTACGCGCCATCGCCTTTCGTATAAACTGTAAAGTCAAGCCCGGTCTCCTCTTTCATCTCCCTGACAGCTGCCACATCCGGCGTCTCCCCCGCGTCAATGAGACCGGCGGGAAGCTCATACAGATAATCATCCAGCGGATATCTGTACTGCCGAATCATAACAATCTTCTCCGGCTCTTCCCGCAGAACCGGATAGATGACAACCCCCTCCGCTGCACTGTCCTTTGTCAGCAGCTTGATGTTATCCTCGTTTCTCCTCGACACAAAGAAATAGTCAAAAGCCCGCCCGCTGTCCGTCAGCGCATCCAGTTTAAATAAATTCAGGAACTTATTGTCTGACAATTTATGAATTTTTCTGTACTTTTTCATGTAATTACCTCCTAATGTTTGACTTTTACGACAAGAAAAGCTACAATGTTAATAATCATTCGGTAACAGTTCAGCATTCGGCTTCCTGTTACAAGCATCAAGCCATGCAAAACCACTTCGTGGTGGCTTGATGCACCTCAGCCACTACGCTGTTTCACGGACTTTGCAGCAAGTGCAAAGTCCCGGGCTGAACTGTTACATCATTCGATTATATTTTTACTGCAGAAAGGGGGAGCATCCATGAAACAGATCCCAATTACAGAACTTACGCCCGGCATGGTAACTGCCCAGGACATCTTATCCTATGACAATAAGACGATTGTTCCCAAAAATGTCGTCCTTACAGAGAATATTATAGCACGACTTGAGGGATATTCCATATATTATGCTCAGATTGAAGATAAAGTTGTAGAAGATTTGTCAACACCCATGACAAACCAGTCCGGATATTTGATGCAAACTTCCATTTCCCGGCTCCACAGTGCCAGCCATACAAAGTCCAGCAAGGAAAAAACAAAAGAAAGCAGGCAGTTTGAACGCTTTTCCCACCACTTTGCACAGTGCTCCGAGCATTATCAGAACAACCTTACAAAGTCACTATACCGCAACGAGCCGTTCCGCGCAAACGAGTTATTGAAGGAAACGATGGCGCTTCTGCATCAGGATGCGCAGGAAATCAACATTTTTGACATGCTTCTGAACATGCACAACAAGGATGAGTCGGTGTACAGCCACTGTATTGATGTGGCGCTGATTTCCAATGTCCTTGCACGGTGGCTGCATTTCTCGGAAGCAGACCAGATGATGGCGACTGCATGCGGCCTGTTCCATGACGTCGGGAAGTTCATGCTTCCCACGGGCGTCTTGCGAAAGCCGGGAAAGCTGACTCCCGAGGAGTTTGAAATCGTAAAGACGCACACCACGGAGGGCTTTCATCTGCTCGGACGGTACAACAGCATTCCGGAGCCTGTCAAGAACACTGCCCTGATGCACCATGAGAAATGTGACGGGAGCGGCTATCCCTATGGGCTGACAGGTGACGAGATTGACAAGTTTTCCAAAATTGTCACCATTGCCGATATCTTTGATGCCATGACAAGCGAGCGGGTATACCGTTCTGCAATGTGTCCGTTCACCGTGATTAAGTACTTTGAGGATGACGGCATTCAGAAATATGATATGAAATACATCCTGACATTCCTTGAAAACGTGTCAAACTCCTATCTCAACCACCGTGTCACGCTCAGCAACGGCATGGAAGGAAATGTCATTTTTATCAACCATGACAATTATTCAAAGCCTGTCATCCGCATGGAAAACAACGAAATCATCGATCTGCAGGCGTCTTACTACCAAAGCATGCTACAGCTGACGAACAACAAGAACATTTCGATTGAGGCAATTATTTAGCGCGGATTAAACCAGAAAGAAGGAACCCTTTTACCGGGTTCCTTCTTTCTGTCTGTCAGGCTATCCTGTTCAGCTGACATGTCATTTCAATATGCAAATTATTCCACGTCCGCAAGCGCTGCCATATCTTCCTCGCCGGTGCGAATCTTGACCACCTTGTCGACATTGTACACAAATATCTTTCCGTCACCGATATGCCCTGTATAAAGGACTTTTTTCGCGGATTCAATGACCTTCTCAACCGGTATCGAAGATACCACCACTTCAACCTTCACTTTCGGAAGCAGCGTCGCATCAATCTCTGCCCCGCGATATTTCTCGCCGGCTCCCTTCTGAATGCCGCATCCCATTACCTGCGTCACGGTCATGCCAGTCACACCGATCTGGTTCATTGCCTTGCGGAGCACATCATACCTTGAGAGCTTCGCGATAATAACAACCTTGTAAATGCCGGACGCCGACGGCATTGGAACCTGTGAAACCCTGACTGCCGCATTCTTCTGTGCCTCGGATGCCTCCTCGTAGTTGTCAGAGCCAAGCTGCGTATTCTCGTTTTCCTCCATAATCATGCTGTTAGAGATATCCATCATGGAAAAGCCTGCATATGCGGACGGAAGACCATGCTCCGTGGCATCCAGGCCGATAATTTCCTCCTCCTCACTGACACGGAGACCGAACGTCGCCCGAATCACCAAAAATGTAATGGTAATCGTGATAACCGTCCATATGATGACACTGAACATTCCTGCAAGCTGCATTCCAAGCAGCCTGAAGCCACCACCGTAAAACAGCCCTGTTCCACATATCTGGTTTGCCCCATATGTAACACCGTCGCCATATCCCCGCGCAAATGCCGGAGCTGAGTCTGTCGCAAAAAAACCGACTGCAATGGTTCCCCAGATGCCGTTCAGGCAGTGTACCGCTACCGCACCGACCGGATCATCAATATGAAGCTTGTAATCCAGGAACCATACCCCAAATACCACCAGCAGGCCTGCCACTGCGCCAATCACAATTGCGCCAAATGCGTCTGTCACATCACAGCCTGCGGTAATCGCCACAAGACCTGCAAGCGATGCATTGAGACACATGGAAACATCAGGCTTGCCGTACTTGACCCATGTAAATACCATGCACACGACTGTCGCAATCGCAGGCGCAATTGTTGTCGTGACAAAAATGGAACCAAGCTCTTCGATGCTTGTTGCCGCGGCACCGTTAAAACCATACCAGCCAAGCCACAGGATAAAGACACCGAGTGCGCCGATTGTAAGGTTGTGACCCGGGAACGCATTTACTTTTGTGATTGTACCCTGTTTATCCTTTGTGAACTTGCCGATACGCGGACCTAAAATCTTTGCGCCAATCAGGGCGCTGATACCGCCTACCATATGGATTGCGCAGGATCCCGCAAAATCGTGGAATCCCATCTGTGCAAGCCAGCCGCCGCCCCAGATCCAGTGTGCCTCGACCGGATAAATCAACGCGGAAATCACACCGGAATACACACAGTAGGAAAGGAATTTTGTCCGCTCTGCCATGGCTCCTGACACGATTGTCGCCGTCGTCGCGCAGAACACCAGGTTAAACACGAAGTTTGACCAGTCAAAATCCGCATAGCTCGTAAAAATGTCAAAACCGGGTTTTCCGATAAACCCAAGCAAATCCTCGCCGAGCAGCAGCCCGAAACCAATTAAGATAAATGTGCATGTGCCAATACAGAAATCCATCAGATTTTTCATAATGATGTTTCCCGTATTTTTTGCCCTGGTAAAGCCCGCCTCCACCATTGCAAACCCCGCCTGCATCCAGAACACGAGTGCTGCGCCGATTAAAAACCACACGCCATAAACTTCACCGTTTATGGCATCCATTACTTCCTGAAACTCTGTCATAATCTTCTCCTCCTTTTTTCATGCATTTATGCACCAGCATAATCCAACGAGCATATTTCATCTGGACTCCCGTGTGCATAAAAAAAGATGCCATGGAATCCCTGTTCCCTAGCACCTTTGCTTTATGTGACATATCTTACCACCACAATTTTCCAATGTCAAACCTTTTTTCGCACCTGCCCGAATGTCTCCGGCTCATAAATTCCCATTTATGCGTTATCCTGTTTTCCATGTGCGTTATATGTGTTACCATTCCAGCCGTTTTCCTGCACTTTTTGTTCAGCATGCACTATACACATACTGCAGATACTCCTTTTCCATCACCAATCCGTCAAAATTTGTTTCAACCAGCCGCACCGTCCCATTTGGCACGAAACCGAGTCGCCGGCACAGGCGTATGGATGCCATATTATCCCTGCTGACAAACGAACAGTATTCTTTCTGTTCCAGCTCACTGACCCCATAGGACAGTATGGCGTTGCACGCTTCATACGCATAGCCCTTATGCTGATATCTTTCGCCCAGCATATAGCCCAGCTCCAGCCCGTCAAAGCCTTCCCTGTATTCCAGCCCGGCTCTGCCGATTACCCTGCCGCTTTCCTTTTCCTCGAGAACCCACATCCCAAATCCATAAAATTCATATACGTTCTGTATGTACCCCTTCGTGTACTCCATCTCCTGCTCCGGATCCGGAAACAATGCATCCATATATTTCGCGACGCTCTCATCCTGATACAGGTCATACAGCTGTGTTACATCCTCCACTGTTATCTCCCTGATTTTGAGGCGCTGTGTCTCGACAATATCCCACGGAATCCCGTTAAAACGTCTGTAAACCCGGTCCAGATACTGCGTATCAATGTCGCTTAACTGTTCCACACAGTATGCACCGCTTGGAAAGCTGCTATACTTGTTCCTGTCGTTCAGCCAGACAATGTATGGGATCCTGTTCGTATCAAAGTAGGCAGCCTCCTCAGCGCTTTCGGTAATCTTAACTTCATGAAAATCATCATCCATTGGATTTTACCACCCTCAAATAAGCTTTTACACGCCCCTCAAAATCTGTGTTCTTTGCCGTATGCAATATCCACATCTCATCATTGCGCGGCATCAGCAAGTCTTCCATGTGCATCCCCAGAATATTGCTAAGCATGTACAGGTTGTCAAGCGAAGGCATTGTCTGACCGTTCATCCACCTGTACACAGGCTGGGGACACGACAGATTCAGCTTCTCCTGAATTTCCCTGATGGAAAATCCCCGCTTTGTAATCATATTTCTTATTACCTTTCCTGTCATACGCATGTCCAGCGAAATCAAATTGTCTTTGCCCATATCCACATAACCTCCACATTTTAATCATATTGTATCTATGTACCCATCATACACACTTTCAGCCATACTGTCATTGGACTTTTCGTCCAAAAACATTCCGGAATTCACACTTTTTTCACAAAAAATACGCTTATTAAACACATTTATCATATAATATAGGTTTTGTAAAGATATTTTCCCCTTTTTTCAGTTTCGTTCCGGAATTTCTCTCAAAAACATCCGGAGCATAACAGAGCTTCAGTTTCCCACTGAAGCTCTTATTTTTTGTCCCTGTATTATTTATCAAGCGCGCGCATCAGGTTTACCATCTCTATCGCCCCTGTCGCGCAGTCAAAGCCTTTGTTGCCTGCCTTTGTGCCGGCACGCTCGATTGCCTGCTCAATGTTCTCCGTCGTCAGCACGCCAAACATGACAGGAATGTCATTTTGCAGTGACACCGCGGCAATTCCCTTTGACACCTCACTGCACACATAGTCATAGTGTGATGTCGATCCGCGGATAACCGCGCCCAGGCAGATAATCGCATCATACTTTCCGCTCTTTGCCATTTTGGATGCAATGAGCGGAATCTCAAATGCCCCCGGAACCCATGCTGTCTCGATGTTCTCATCCGGCACGTCATGGCGGTGGAGCGCATCGACTGCCCCTCCCAGAAGCTTCGATGTGATAAACTCGTTGAAACGGGCCGCCACAATGCCAATTTTAATGTCCTTGTCTGATGCTACATAATTTCCTTCATACGTTTTCATTGTCTGTTTCCTTTCTTAAAAAAATGTCTACAAATAATGTCCCATTTTTATCTTCTTTGTCTCAAGATAAAATGCGTCATATTCATTTGCCTGGATTTCAATCGGGACACGCTCCACTATCTCCATACCATAATCGGACAGCTGGTACACCTTGTCCGGGTTGTTGGTGAGAAGCCGCAGTGTCCTGACACCCAGATCCCTGAGAATCTGCGCACCGATATAGTACTCCCGCAGGTCTTCCCCAAATCCAAGCGCCAGATTTGCCTCCACGGTATCCATTCCCTTGCTCTGGAGCTCGTATGCACGGAGCTTGTTGAGCAGCCCGATGCCGCGCCCCTCCTGACGCATATACAGGAGAATACCCCTGCCCTCTGCCTCAATCATTTCCATTGCCTTTGCAAGCTGTTCCCCGCAGTCACAGCGGGATGAATGGAACACGTCCCCTGTAAGGCACTCCGAATGCACCCTGCACAGCACGCGTTCGCCGTCACCGATCTCACCCTTGACAAGCGCCACGTGATGTTCCCCGTTTAGCAGATTCCGATACCCATAAGCCCTGAATTTTCCAAATCCTGTCGGAAGCTCCGGGCTTGCAACACATTCGACAAGCTTATCATATTTCTTCCTGTAATCCTGTAGTGCCTTGATGGTTATGAACTTCAAATTCCACTTCTCTGCCATCTCAATCAGCTGTGGGGTGCGCAGCATATGTCCGTCATCCCCCATAATTTCACAGCACAGCCCGCACTCCTGCAAGCCGGCAAGCCGCATAAGGTCAACGGTTGCCTCGGTATGACCGTTCCGCTCGAGCACCCCGTTTTTCTTTGCCAGAAGCGGAAACATATGCCCCGGGCGCCTGAAGTCCTCCGGCTTCGAGGACAAATCCGCAACCTTCCGCGCCGTGTATCCCCTCTCCGCAGCGGAAATCCCCGTGGTGGTGTCCACATGGTCTATGGACACGGTAAATGCCGTTTCGTGGTTGTCGGTGTTCTGGTTTACCATCTGCGGCAGGTGAAGCCGCTCGCAAAAGCGCTCGCTCATGGGCATACAGATCAGCCCCCTGCCCTGCGCTGCCATAAAGTTTACATTTTCCGTCGTGGCAAACTGTGCCGCACAGATTAAGTCCCCCTCGTTTTCCCTGTCCTCATCATCCGTCGCCAAAATGAGCCCGCCATTTTTCAGCACCTCTAACGCTTCCGGGATGGTACTAAATTTAAACATGTTATGCCTCCTTTTGTTTTATCAGATAAACCCATTCTGGGCTAAAAAATTCGTGTCAATATGACTGGCATTCTTCTGTGTTTCCTGTATCAGAAATTTCTCAATATACTTTCCGACCATGTCATTTTCCAAATTTACCAAATCCCCTGTCCTGCGTCCTGCAAGCGTTGTCTCCTGCAATGTATGGGGGATAATTGACACCGAGAAATCTGCCTTGGACACAGCCGCAACCGTGAGGCTTATCCCGTCTATCGCTATGGAACCCTTTTCTATGATATAGCGCAGTATCTGCTGTTCTGCCGCTATGGTGTACCATACCGCGTTATCATCCTTCCGGATATCCGTTATGGTGCCTGTGCCATCGATGTGCCCTGCCACCATATGGCCGCCAAACCTTCCGTCCGCCCGCATTGCACGCTCAAGATTCACCCTGGAACCGATTTTTAGTTTTCCAAGTGATGAGCGGCGCATCGTCTCATGCATGACATCCGCCTGAAAGGAGCTGCCTGCAATCCCCACCACGGTCAGGCAGACACCGTTCGTTGCCACGCTGTCGCCAACCTGGATGTCATCCAGAATTTTTTGCGCTTTTATGGTCAGTATCATGGACGCTGTATTTCTCTGTACCGCAAGTATCTCACCGATTTCCTCAATGATTCCTGTGAACATCTGTTATCCTCCTTCAGCCGGCTAAACTGTTCCCTCTACTTCACCCTCTATCAGTATGTCCCCATCAAACATGCTAATATGTGTATTTTTCAAATGAATGCAGTCTGCAACCTCTGCAAATCCCATGCCGCCGACCGGCGATTTCGCACCGCTTCCCCCAAAGAGTTTTGGCGCAATATACGCCTGAACCTTGTTGACGATGCCGCTTCTCAAGGCAGAGTAGTTTAATGTCCCGCCTCCTTCGAGAAGAATGCTGTCAATCCCTTCTCCGCCCAGCTTTTCCATAAGCGCCTTTAAATCTATCCCTTGTCCCTGCGACGCGGACGGCACCTCAATCACCTTGCAGTATTTCGCAAGATACGGCTCCTGCAGCTCACTGTCCGCGCACGCTGTCGCAATAATGGTCGGTATCTCCTTTGCAGTTGCCACAATCCGGCAGTCCGGCGGTGTACGGAGATTGGTGTCGGCAATTATCCGCACCGGATTGCGCCCTCCCTCCGGAAGACGGCAGTCCAGCATCGGGTTGTCCGCCATGACAGTGCCCACACCCACCATGATGCCCATATAACGGTTCCTGTCCCTGTGCACATTCTCCCTTGCCTTTTCGCCAGTTATCCACTTTGACTTTCCCGCGTATGTGGCAATCTTGCCATCAAGTGTCATGGCATACTTCATCACGACATACGGCGTCCTGCTTCGTATATAATGGAAAAATACATCATTTAACGCGTCGCACGCTTCCTTCGTGACATTTGTGACGACCTCGATTCCGGCATCACGCAGCATCTGTATGCCTTTTCCAGCCACAAGCGGATTCGGGTCACCAGAGCCGATTACGACTCGCCCAAAACCATTTTCCATGATTGCCTCCGTGCATGGCGGTGTCTTTCCGTAGTGACAGCAGGGCTCGAGCGTGACATAGATTGTGGCGCCCTTAAGATTCCCTTCGGGATGCTTTTCATAAAAATTTTTTATGGCATTGCGCTCCGCATGCAGCTCCCCGCAGCGCGCATGCCACCCCTCCGCCAGTATCTGTCCGTCCCTTGTAATGACCGCACCGACAAGCGGGTTTGGGTTTACCGCACCGATACCACGCTTCGCCAGCTCGACGGCTCGCAGCATATATTCGTTATCTGTCATGGATGCCTCCTTTTTTCATTCATAGGCTCCCTGAACCTACATTTCATTGGAAAAATCGAGTAAGGAAGAGCCATCCTCCCTGCTCGCGCGCCGGGCGTCCGGCAGCCTGCTGACATATTTCATTTGGACGCCCGTGTGCATAATTAAAAAATCCCAAACTATATCACTATAATTCAGGACTTGATACATTCAAAGAACAGCACCCTGCCGTCCGGCAGCCGGAGCCTTCTTTCAAATATATTTACATCTTCTTTCATCCAGACTTTACTGTCGGCTTTGGAATCTCACCAAATCATGCCCCGCTGTCATTGACCGCGGAAGGCTCGTGGGCTTTACCACCGGTAGGGAATCGCACCCTGCCCTGAAGACTTATTATTTACTTATGTGGATAAATATAACACAGAAAAACTTGAAAATCAAGGGTTTTTCTATTTCGATATTAATCTTTTAGCGCTTAGAACAACTCGTCCAGCAGTATATAATACCGTATCTTTTCCCAGTCCGGTTCTATTCCCAGCTCCCGGAAAAGGAGTGTTTCCTCATAGCCCGTAAAGGTAATGTTTTTCTGATATCTTCCGCCGTAGTTATGGGACAGACTCCTGTAGCATATCGCGATGTCACACCATTTATCGGCGATGCCAGTCTTCCCTAAATCAATCAGCCCGGACACTTCTCCCTGCGTGCCAAATATATTTGGAAGACAGTAGTCTCCGTGTGATAAAACCAGTTCTTCATCCGGCTTGTTCTCATGGAGCCATTGCAGCAATTCAGAGGGATTCTGAAAACCATTTTCGCCAAATGTATCAGGCTCCACATGCTCCAGATCAACCAGGCCGTTCGCTATATTGTATTCCGCCATGGCAAGCTTATGGGGGAGACTCTGGTCAGACGGACAGCCTGCAATGTCCATACTCCACAGCTTTTTGAGGCCGTCTGCGAGGAGCCTGCATAAGACAGCGGGATTCTCCATATACGCATGGGAACATGACATCTGCCCCTTGCATTTACTCATCAGCAGATACGATTTGCCATCTGCCACCTCATGGGCATATGGCAGCGGAACCGGAAGCTTTCCATGCAGAAAGCGCATCATACGATATTCATTCTCCGCTTCCTCCGAATATTCCTGCACCTTCAAAACCTTATTTTTTCCGACCAAAACAGATGCCTCCGACATGCCGACAGTATCTGTCTCAAACCGCTCATCCGCAATGATCCTTTTTATCTTCTCAGGTAAAAACATACTTTTTCCAAACCTCCCATGCATTCCACGTAACCATAAGGATACCATGGAACAGCGTGTCATCCCGGTATGTGAACTCATTCATCTGGCAGCCGGCGTTTCCACTCCTTTATCTGCTCCAGCCGTTCCTTAAGGTGCGCCTCTTTTCCCTGGCTGGTAGGCTGGTAATATTCCCTTCCGAGAAGGGAATCAGGCAGGCACTGCATATTCGTGAGTTTTTCCTGTGTATCGTGGGCATACTGGTATCCTCTTCCATAATCCAGTTCCCCCATCAGCCCTGTGACCGCATTGCGTATCACGAGCGGCACCGGTTCGGCAAGCTGCGCAACGGCATCCGTCTTGGCATGCTCGTATGCCATGTACAGTGCGTTGGACTTGGGCGCAAGCGAAAGGTATACGACCGCCTGCGTCAGGTGCACCGTGCACTCGGGCATTCCGATAAAATGGCATGCCTGATATGCCGCCACTGCAACCGAAAGGGCATTCGCGTCCGCAAGCCCGACATCCTCGCTTGCAAACCGAATCACGCGCCTTGCGACATACAGCGGATCCTCCCCTGCTTCCAGCATCCGGGCAAGCCAGTATACTGCCGCATCGGGATCCGAGTTTCTCATGGACTTGTGCAGCGCGGATATGAGATTATAGTGCTCCTCACCCTTTTTGTCATAGAGCAGTGATTTCTTGGAAGTACACTGCTCCAGGGTCTCCTCTGTGACGGTTACCGTTCCGTCTTTGGCTATCTCGCCGTTCAGGACAACCATCTCCAGCGTTGAAAGCGCACATCTTGCATCCCCGTTTGCAAAATTTGCAATCATTTCAATCATGTTTTCTGAAATGTTTACCTGCTGCATGCCAAATCCCCTGCTGTCCTCCAAGGCACGGTGGAGCAGCCCTGTCAGGTCCTCCGCCGTCAGCGCGTGCAGCACAAATACCTTGCATCTGGATAAAAGGGCGCTGTTGATTTCAAAGGACGGATTCTCTGTCGTGGCGCCAATCAGGACAATGCTTCCTTTTTCGACAAACGGCAGGAAGGCATCCTGCTGCGCCTTGTTAAACCGGTGAATCTCATCCACAAACACAATCGTCCGCTCCCCGAAACGGCGGTTTTGCTCCGCCTGCTCCATCACCGCACGTATTTCCTTAATCCCGCTTGTCACCGCGGAAAAATCTATGAAGGCAGACTTTGTCGTTCCTGCGATAATCCGCGCAAGCGTCGTCTTCCCCACGCCCGGCGGTCCCCAGAATATCATGGAGGATACCTGGTCATTCTCTATCAGCCGCCGCAGCACCTTTCCCTTTCCAAGCAAATGCGCCTGTCCCGCGTACTCCTCAAGGCACTGCGGCCGCAGCCTTGCTGCCAGCGGCTGCGGTGTTTCCCTGTCAAAAAGTGTCATCTGTTCCATGGCGATACCCCACTCCTTATTTTCTTGACGTTTCAAGAATCCAGTCCACTGCCGCCTCGGCATTCCGGGGAAGGTTCCCGGGAGCTGCCACGGCATCCGTCTCCTCCACTCCCAGCGAAAAAGCCTGCAGGGCATATCGTGCAAGCAGCCCGGAAACACGCCCCCTTTCAATGGAATCCTCCGTCCCCAGGACGACAACCACCAAATCATGCGTCATTGTGCCGTCATCCGCAGTAAGGGACGTGACCAGACATGCCCCGGATTTATTGGTTGTTCCTGTTTTCAATCCTGTGACTTCGGACATATTGCGCAGAAGCGGATTCGAATTGCGCACCTCAAGCTCCATGGATGGCAGCGTTGCCTCCTGCATGGAAGTGATATCTTTAATCTGCGGATATACCTTCAGCAGATAGGACACCATCCGGAACATATCCTCCGCGCTCATGCGGTTCTGACGCTTTGCGGGAACAGGATCCTGCGTGAACGAGGGCAGGCCGTGGCTATTGTAAAAAACCGCCTGGGAAAGCCCCAAATTCGACGCTTTCTGGTTCATCAGCTGCACAAACGCCTCCTCCGAGCCTGCAATCGTCTCAGCCAGGCACAGCGCACACTCGTTGCTGGACGGCAGAAGCGCCCCTATTAAAAGCTCCTGCACCGTAATCTGCTGCCCGGCTTCAAAAGGAATCACCCCGTCGTCCGATTCAGACAACGCCCGGACTGACTCCGAGACAGTGACTGTCTGGTCAAGCGAAATCTGCCCTGCGGAGAGGGCATCCATCGTCAAAAGGCATGTCATCAGCTTGGATGTACTGGCAATGGGATAGGCATTGCCGGACTGGTACTGGTAATAGATTTCCCCAGTGGTGGCATCTCCTGCCAGCACGCCATTGACCCCATAAAAATATCCAGCCTGTTCCAGCGCAGCGGGGGAAATGCCAAACGGCGTCTGTGTATGGATTTGAAGGACGCCTGCACTTGGAACGCTGACATCCACATCCAGAATCATGGCAAAATCCGCTGCCATCATAAAGCAGTCGTAATCGCCAGAAGGCAGTGCCGTTATCATGGTATAGTAAAATACCTTTTGCCCATTTACCTTAAATTCGTTCCGCCGCAGGGAAATATCAGGGTTTTCGCTGATTTCCCAGGGGGCGTTCTCCACCCCGACTGGCGTGTAGACATCTCCCACATTCAGCGCAATGGCATTTTTCGTGACCTCCAGGGAAAATGATTTGCCGCTGTCCTTGAGAATCATGGCGATGTCCCGCAGGGAAAAATACGTATTGTTGTCATAACTGTAATCCAGTGTTTTTACCGTACCAGTGGCGCTGACATCCGTCTGCACCTGACAAAGTCCCACAATCTCATAGCTTGCATCTGCCCGAAAAGGCAGGATGGCACACACCAAAATTATGGAAAGAATATAACAACTTAATCGCTGTAAATTTTTTTTCATTGGGCTCCTCCATTTTATGCGGCACGATAACTATTCCTGTTTTGGTGTTTGCTGCAATGTATATAACACAGGGGAATCCGCACGCTCACCCATCAGAATCAGGCTGGCATCCTTGCGAATGTAGCGCTCCGCCCTTGTCATTACCGCCCCGCCATCATCAAACTGCCTGGTCAGAATGTCCCCCGCTGCCTGATAGGTTCCGCTGCCGTCATACTGCGACTGTAGTTCTTCCATGGAAGGCAGCAGCTGCGGTCCACAGGTCATTAAATAGGAAACCGTGGACATCCCAAATGTCTCGGTCACAAGCGTTTCTACAGCCTCCTCGTCCGTGCTCCCTGCATAGCCTGCCATGCGAAGCCGCTCTGCCAAAAGTTCCCTGAAAACCGAAGCAAACGCTTCATAAGCTGCCTGACTGCAGGCATCATAACTTTCTGGCAGCACTCTGCACCGGAACGTTCTCTCAGACCGGGCATCCTGTTCAAATGTCAGCCGCACCTCAATGCCCAGTCCCTGCATGGCATTCTCCATATCCTGCATGGAAACGGATACCGCCTCAATGTCCTGCAGCCAGCCAAGCGCCGTGACCGCAGCCTGGTCTGTCATGTCCAGGCTGGCAGTCCATTCGCCGGACAAATTCCTGTCACTGTCTGCAAAAAAATGCAGATACACCAAAAGTGCAGTGGAAACGATTAAGGCCGGAAACAATATGGCAGATACGATAAATTTCATGATTTTTCTCATAGCGATACCTCATGCCAGAACCCTGTTCATTTTTTCATTCCTTACTGGCAGAGCTTTGCCACGACCTGGTTAATCACGCTGCCATCCGCCTTGCCCTTTAACTCCGGCATGATTGTCTTCATAATCAGTCCCTTATTCTTCTGCGCCGCAACATCCGCAAATTTCTCCGTGATAAACGCCTCAATCTCCTCAGCCGACATCATTTTTGGCGCATACTCCTGAAAAATGTCGTACCTTGCCTGATACTCCTGCTTTAAGTCTTCCCTGGTGTCAGGACAGGTATCAAGCTGTTCCTTTACGGACTTTATTTCTTTTAAAATCACGCGGTCTACAATCTCCTCGCTGATGTTGTCGCGGCAGTTCTCGTCTATGGCAACCTTTTTCGCCGCCGACACCAGTGCGGAAAGTGCATCCTTTCTCACCTTGTCACGTGCCTTCATTGCCGCCATCATGTCTTTTTGTAACTGTTCAAATTTCATTTTGTTTTTCCTCTCTTTCTTTTTATACTACATTCTCCAAATCCAGAAAACTGCTGATTCGTTCCGCATACGCTTTACCAAGCGGCAGCTCATACTCCACCTTCAGCCTCCTTCGCACTGCGGTCTCGCATTTTCCTGTCAGGGGGTTCATGCCTTCCTTTTCATACTGCTCCTTCCAGACCCCGATTCCGCGCTTCTGCCACGATGGGAGCTTGTCAAAATTAATTCCCCTTGAAAAAAGAAGCTCATTCTTGTAGCCCACAGACTGCCCCTCAAGCTCCCTGGTTGCCTCCTGGACGGTCTTTCCCTCTTTTCTGAGCATCCAGTAACAGTGCGCATTCAAGGAATTTCTGTGCGCATCCTCCTGCCGCCACAGGAAATAATCCTGTACACGCTCAAGCGTGGGGAAGGGAACAATCCCGCAGTCAAACGGCGCCTCAAATTTGCATATTTCTTTTGTCAGTCTTGTGAATCCCCTGCCGTCAAGCCGTGCCACCAGATAAATTTCCGGCAGGATAATCTGATCCAGCGACTGTTCGTATACGCGCATCTTTTTGTCTAATTCATCAAATTTCATCTTGTTTCCCCAACTCCTCTGTCCGCCACTTTTCAACGCACATCCCTGTATCTGTCATACAGACAAAATACAGTTCGTCAAATCCTTCCTCATAGGATGGTATTTCCAGTTTATTTGAAGTCGCCGCAATTGCCCTTACGGGAATTTTTGCCCTGCCCTCCCGCAGCTCATTCCGGGCGGTGCACTCCTGTAACCGCGACTGCATAAAATAGCCGATGACGCGGTAGCCATGTTCTCTTGCCTTCAGGATATATTTTCTGCGCTCCGCGGCTGTCGGGTTCGTGTTGTCGATGACTATGTCCCTTTTCGCGCAAAATGCCTCGTCCATCGCCAAGTTTTCCTTGTTGCGTGTGTGAAGCGTGTCGAGGTTGATTCTGACATATCCGGGTAAATTACTTTTGCAAAATGTGCTCTTGCCGCTTGCCTGAATGCCTGTCATAACCGCCATTGTGGGCATTGTAACCACCTCCTGCCTTGAAAGCGCAAACCAAGCCTGCATTTACTATATAAAGCACCCTTACTTTTATAGTAAATGCAGGCTTGATAAATGTCAATATACTTGGGGTATAACGATTATGGACTAATTGGCTATCTCCGTTGCTGTTCCAGTGTAACTGCCTTTTCCGGCAATTGATGGAAAAACGGTTGAAGGGTGGACATGCTATTATGTGACAGGAATTTCCGCCCGATATGCAACAAGTATCGTATTGGACAAGAAATACGACTTTAAAAGGGGATTTCACAGAAAAAAATTGCAGACGAACTCGGCTGTTCCCCCAATGTATATTCCCGATATGAGACAGGCGACCGGCAGCCATCCATTGAAATCCTAATAAGGCTGTCCGAAATTCTGGGCGTCACCGTGGATTATATGATTGAAAACTGCAACGTCGCTTCCTACGCCCTCACTTCTTACGAAACAGGACTATTATTTGCATCCAGAAATGCTGATGAGCGTAATTATTCATATAAACACCAGCCATTATCCCGAAACCACCTTACAGCGCTTTTTGTAGCATGCAATCCCATATCTGTAGATGGTTTTCATGCCGTCGTCGAGCAGCGCTTCCTCATAATTCCTGTCATCAATTTGCCGCAGTGCTTCCCTGCATCCTTCGTCGAATGATGCCTTTTCGGCATATTTTAATTCTATGATGATGCCGATGTCCCTGTCCTCCACTTCCACGCTGATATCACTGTAGCCCTCGCCGGACTCGGCATTGGATCTGACCTTCCAGCCGTCCATTCCCGCAAACAGCCCCAGCAGGATTCCGTGGTAAAAATTCTCCTTCATTTTCTTTTTCGTGTTTGTGTCGCGGATGCTGATGGTCTTTCTCAGGTAGGATGTAAATTCTTTTTCTATCGTTTCCGTGTCATTTTCCTCAAACGCCCTGCCCAGGTTTTCCAGCTTCCGGACATCCTTTCGTGTTTCCTCCCTGAACCACTCCTGTATCTGTTCCTCGTATATCCAGCGTATTTCCCTGTTTGGAATGACAAGCCCCGTCATGCCATCCGCATCCTGTCCGCACTGGGTCAGGTATCCTGTTGTAAAAAGGATGCTCCACAGATTCTCGATGCTGGAATCCAGATCCCTGTAGGTCAGTTCCTGCTTTATCCGCTTTCGGATGGTGCCGCCGTTGACCAGCTGTTCGATTTCATCCTTTGTGGCTGCATCCGCCTTGTTGATAAATCTCCTGACAATGTCATTGCTGCTCGTGTTTACCCAGTAATTCTGCGGTTCCATGGCGGGCTGCATTCTCAGGGCATGGCAGTAGCTCACCACATCCCATGGGCAGTAAATGTCAAGGTTGTTAAAATGATAGCCGTCATACCACTCTTTGATGGAATCATATTTTTCCATAAAGTCATAGTATGCAAGCATCTGCCTGACTTCCTCATCCGTAAATCCAAAATATTCATTATACTGGACATCTTTTACCGTATACACGCTAAAATTATTAATTCCTGTAAAAATGCTTTCTCTTGAAATTCTAAGGCACCCTGTCAGTACCGCAAATTTCAGGCTGTCGTTTGTCTTAAATGCATTCCCGAACAGAACCCTGATCAGTTCCACCATAGAATCGTAATACCCTGACTGGTATGCCTTGTCGAGTGGCACATCATACTCATCAATCAGAATGACCACATTCTGACCGTAATGCTTTTGCAGCAGCTGTGACAAGATTTGCAGGCTGTTCTTTAACAGTTCGTCCGACATTGTAAACGCACCTGTTTTATCCATGTCGACCAGTGCCTCATATCGTTTTCGCTCAATCGCTGTCAGCCGGTCACTCTGCAGCAGAAACTGAAACCGCAGTGCCTCATTGCCGATAATAAAACGGAGCAGTCCTTTTGCCTCCTCAAAATTCATCCCGGTCGCGCCTTTTAAAGTAATGGAAATCACAGGAAACTTTCCCATATATTCGTCACAAAGTTCTCTCTCCTTTGAAATCTCAAGACCATCAAAAAGTGCACTGTCACTGCCTGTCTCAAAAAAATATTTCAGCATACTCATATTCAGCGTCTTTCCAAACCGTCTCGGACGCGTGAACAGTTTGACCTTTCCGAAATGTTCCAATAATGATTGAATCAGTCCGGTTTTATCTACATAATAATATTTTGCCGTGCGAATTTCTTTAAAATTCTCAATCCCCATGGGAAGCAATGCTTTTCCGGTCATACCATACCTCTTTTCTATGAAATAAGCGATTATCCTTTTGTTCAGTATAGCATAATGCAGACTACATCCGCAACCTATTCAGAAACATCCGGCAGCACCTCAAACGCCATCACTTCCGCCGCCAGAAACCGCCTGTTCCAGAATGCATCCCACTCCTCCTGTGTAGATTTTTGCACTGCATCGCCCAGTCCGTAATAGTACACCCCTTCCGGATCTTCATAGTAGTCAACTGACACCCACTCCGCAGTCTCACACGCCCATGTCTTTGTGTTGATTGTACACCGGTTTCCCATTTGATGTGACCCGCAGTAAATGCCAGTCATATCATAGCAGAGCGGCATTGCGGAACTGCTGCTGTCCAGCGTCCCGACCTCCTTCAGGCCTTCTT
This sequence comes from uncultured Lachnospiraceae bacterium, assembly GCA_949066965.1. Taxonomy (GTDB): domain Bacteria; phylum Bacillota; class Clostridia; order Lachnospirales; family Lachnospiraceae; genus COE1. The sequence continues at coordinate 41,865 of CARTDA010000013.1, read as the reverse complement.
CCGTTAGACAGTAGACTGTCGCGCAAATCGTATGTCTGTCCCCGCTCTCGTTCTCCCAGACCCCGTCCGATGCGACAATGATCGGATACGCCTGCTCCCTGCCCGCAAGCCCCTCTATCCCAGCCCAGTATTCCTCCGGAATCCAGCAGACATCCGTGCAGCCATCCTCTTTCAGGCGGGCACAAACCTCATCCTTATAGTCTGACAGCGATACCTTTCTGCTTCCCATCAGTCCAATTGATGCCAGAAAAAGCAGCATAACTGACACACATGTCATAAATTTGCCTTGTTTCTGAAATGCCAGCGCATTCCGTATGCGCCCTTTTACATTTTTCATCCCAAAAAACAATGAACCGGAAAACCGGACTGTTTTGCCACACGCCAGTGTCAGCAGCGCCGCCGCATACTCCTTTTTATACAAAAGTCCCTGTTCGCCGTCCAGTCCGGAATGCCTTAACACTGCCTCGTCACAGGACAGCTCCATGTCACGGCACATCAGCCAGAGCGCAAGCCACACCATCGGATTGAACCAGTGGAAACATGCAACCACATACGCAAGCTGCTTGACCAGATAATCCAGGCGACGCACATGTACGCGTTCATGGCTGATGACGCACGCGCGCTCCTTCTCTGAAAGTCCCGGCGGAAGGTAGATGCGCGGTTTCAGGATTCCCATGACAAAGGGAACTGAAATTTTATCCGTCGTCCAGATGTCCCTCTCCACCCAGACCGCCTCCTTTAGCCTGCGTTTTAGTCGCAGATACGAGACCACCCAGTATGCAGTCAGCACAGCTGCCACCGCCAGCCATATCCACGCTGCAACAGACAAAACAACCTGCATCGGATTGACACTCACCGCAGCATCTGTCTGCGGCAATGACCACGCAAGTATCCTGTTTGCCGCATAGTCCAGCTGCCCGATGCCGGTTTCAATATGCGGTTTCTGTTCCAGACCGATATCTGCCGGAATCGCCCTGCTGCTGATCCGCACAATGCCATGCACGCTTTGCAGCGAGAATGGTACCGCAAAGCGCACGAACACCACCAGCCACAGGGCATAGGAATACACCTTGGGAAACCGCCGGATACACATTCTGATACAAAGTACGACTACTACACAGTAAGCCGCTGTCAGGCTCCTGTTCAGAACACTGATAAAAATCTGCTCCATTGTGTACCCCCTATTCCCTGTAATGGTCAATTAAATTCTTTAATTCCTCAACCTCGCTGTCAGTAAGCTTCTGTTTTCCGATAAACGCCGTCAGAAATTTTGGCAGCGAGCCACCAAAGCTCTCCTCCACAAACTGCCTGCTCTTTCCACTCGCAAACTCCTCCTGCGTCACAAGCGAGGTGACGACTGCATCCGCATTCTGGAACAGCCCCCTGTCACACAGCTTCTTTAACACAGTATAGGTCGTTGATTTCTTCCACCCCAGCTGCATCTCACTCAGCTTTACAAGCTGCATCGATCCAACCGGCTCATTGTCCCAGATGAGCTTGGCAAACTTTGCCTCCCCCTCTGCCAGACGGTATTCCCTCATGGTAAAACTCCCTTCTTAACTTACATTCGTAAATTTTTATTTAATGCCAAACAGGTCTATTGACGATAAACCCTTCCTTTAAGTCTATCACCAATAGACCTGTTATGTCAAGCCGCACAGAGAAGATTTATCTCCCTACTCGCGTGCATATTCCCCCTTCAGTGTCAGTGTTCCCTCGTTAAACCACTTGTCATGCCAAAAACGCCACGTGAAACATCCCTGTTTCCAGCACCGCATCATACTCCTCCTGCAAATCCTCGTCTACCTTGCAGATGTCAAAAAAGCCGGATGGAAACACAACTGTTTTGACAATCACTCTCCCCTCTTTATTTTTCCAAACTCAATACGTCCCCGCCACACTCACAAGCACAAGCCGCGCGTTCAAATCCGCCGCATCGGCAAAGCTTCCGCGCAGAATGTCGCATTTTTCCAGCCTGACAGTCACTGGTTTTTCACTCGTAACCGTAAAGAAATTATCGCTGAAAATCACATCCGCATCTGCAAAATCCATCTCGACAAACGGTGCAAACACGTCGCTTTGCACTGTAATCTCAAAGCAGTCCCCCATCTCCTTGACCGCTGTCGCAAAATGCGGTTTCGGCAGCTCCATATGTTTGTATGGCACAAAAGTGTCCGCATCCGTCAAAACCGTTCCGTCGGAAAGTGTGACTTCCGCCTCCAGAAACAGACTGCAGGAATCTCCCGCCATACAGTCCGCAGGGTCTCCATCCGTCCGCCCAAAAGGCATGTCGTCCATACTGCACCGCAAAAGCTCACATGCGCCCAGCGCTCCTGCCCGCGCCTCTTTTGTCCGCACTGCCCACACACGAAATCCCAAATCCCGCACACGCAGCACAACACTGCACTGTTTTTCTTCAAACGTCTCATTCGCAAGAAAAACGCTGACAGAGTCCTCCGTTTTCTGAATACTTACCGCGATGGGGGCATAAAACCTCGCCGCCATGTAATGCAGCGCCTTCCATCTCCCATAATAATCAATGCCTGCCCACGAAGCCACCGGCCAGTTGTCATTGAGCTGCCAGTAAAGCGTTCCCATGCAGCGCCCCCTGTTGCGCCGCCAGTGGTCAACGCCGCTCTTGATTGCCATCCCCTGCAAAACCTGTGTCACATAGAGCAGGCTCTTAAAATCCTTGGGATATCGAAAATTCTCGGACAGATAATAAAGCATTTTTCCGTTCGCGGAATCGTTTTTCTGATGGCTCTCCATCACTTTTGAAAAGATATTCCTGTCTGCCTCCTCCGTAAAAGCTTCCACCGTTTTCAGACAGGGAAAGGACTGGAACCCAAACTCCGAACAGAACCGGAAAAAATACTTCTGATAATCGCTAAAGGGCTTCTGCCCATGCCATACATCCCAGTAATGCACATCACCGCGCCTGTCCGAATCCGGGTCATCAAAGCACCCGCCCGACGACGGAGACGAATGCCAGTAAAAGGTCACGTCATCCGCCTCGCGCACCGCCCTTGGCAGGATATCCTCAAACAGCCGGATATAATCTGCGCGCAGATACGCCGACTCTTTCTGGAAATCTCCCCAGTGGTGCCACGCGGACTCAATTTCATTGTTGCCGCACCAGAGCCCGAGCGACGCATGGTGCCGCAGCCGCCGCACATTGTCGAGCGTCTCCTGTCTGACCGTGGCTGCAAACTCGTCCGTCACATCATACACGTTGCAGGCATACATCAAGTCCTGCCACACTATCAGACCATACCGGTCACACAAATCATAAAAGGTATCTGACGGATAATAGCCGCCTCCCCAGACACGGACACAGTTAAAGTGCGCGCGGGCGCAGCATTTCAGCAGATAATCCACTTTCTTTTCATCAATCCACGGATAAACGGCGTCCTCCGGAATATAGTTTGCGCCTTTTGTGAAAATTTTCACGCCATTGACCATAAGTGCAAACTCATTCCCCCACGCGTCTGCCTCCTGACTGACCGTCATAGTGCGCAGGCCGATGGTCTTTGCCTCGCACTGCACGCACACACCATCCAAATGGGCAGAAACCTTCAGCACATACAACGCCTGCTCCCCATAGCCGTTTGGCCACCAGAGCTTCGGATTCCGCACAGTCATCTCCGCCTCGTAAACCGGCATCCATCCCGAACCTTCAAGGTGCACTGCCTCAGCTTCCACAAGCGGTTCGGAAACCTGACCGGGATTCTGTTCTGCCAGCGTCACTGTCACCGCAATTCCAGCCTGCCCCGATGCCCCACGGTTCAATGCCCCGCCTGCTGTCTGATTCCGCACCACCTTCTCTGTACCAGACAATGTTACCGCCGCCCTGATACGCACACTGCCATCCGCCTCATGAGCCTGCCTGATACGCATATCCTCGATTCTGACCATTTCTGTTCCTTCTATATAGATAGGACGCCAGATTCCCGCATCGACAAGCTGCGGGCCCCAGTCCCATCCAAACATGGAATGCGCCTTACGCACCAGCTGGTTTCCGCGCATCGCCCCACATGGGACATACTGAATTACCTTGTTTTCCTGATAGGAATAATTCTCCATAAAACGCAGCACCGAATGAAAAGCAATGCAGATTTCATTCCGTCCCAAATGCAGAAGCTCCTTTATGGGAAACCGATACGTGCGATGCATGTTATCGGTGGACACTTTATTTTACCTTTTTGCATATCCCGCTCATTCAATTTTGTGCAAACCGGCATCACATCTGTATGCATAATATCCAACATGCCAAATCCATGTGATTTTTGAAAACGCTATGGAAAACTCTGGGCGTGTATTATATAATTAGCTATAGTAAACGCAGGATTTTCAAACAACTCCAGACTATTTTTCATTATAGCTGCCAGGAAAAAATTAAAAAGTAGAGGGATTTATATGATGAAGAAAAAATTATTATGCATGCTGTTATCAATCGCAATGGTATTTACTGCCATGGATGTTCCCGCCTGGGCATCAGAACAGCACACGACCGAAATGAGCGAAAATAGCACATCAGGGGACTTTGTCCATTCAGAAGACGCCCCTGCACAAACGGAGACCGGGGAAAATAGCAATGCAGAGGAAACAATGCCTGAAAAAGAAACAGAAGAAAGCGCCTCCTCCGAAATTCATTCAGAACCGGCGCTGACAGAAGCACCTTCCAGCGATGATGGCACAGAACAGCCAGAAACAGAAACGGCATCTTCTGACGAAACACCGTCAACAGAAGCCGAAGATTCAACCGACACAACAGAAACCGACGAATCGGCCGAAACACCGACCGAAACCGTGATCGGCACCGAGACAGAAGATGAAGAAACAACTGTTTTTGAGACTGAGAGCGAATCCACCGACACAGGCCTGCAGGCGGCTTATCACACCGCAGACGAAATTCGGGAATATATCAGTCAGGAAAAAGCAGTAAAGACTGATAAAACCTCCTATAAGACAACTCCTGTTTTAGAAGCGCCTTACAGCGCCGGTGCCCTTTCCGATGCCACATGCGACTCTGCGGCAGCCATGGTGCGCCAAATACGTTTTATTGCAGGACTGCCCTCCGATGTGTCCGCAAATGACGAATACAGCCGCTTGAGCCAGTCCGCTGCACTGCTGAACTATGTCAGCAATGCTCTCATCCGCGAACCCGCGCAGCCAGATGGTATGTCAGATACCCTTTACAAGCTGGGCTGCGAAGGCGCTGCACATTCCAGCACCGCCTATACGGACGAACAGACACAGACCCTGAATACTACCATTCTCGATACATGGATGGCGGAAAACGACAGTGACAGCCTTTCAACGCTTCAGAACCGCAGACGCATCCTGGCTCCATCCATGGAACAGGTCGGTTTCGGCGTTGTAAAAGGCGAAAACGGCATATACAGCGCTCTGTACACTGGCGAAGCTGCCGAAGGCAGCAAGGACGGATTACGCGTTGCATGGCCGGCGCAGACTATGCCTGTCGAATATTTTGGCACTGCGTCTCCATGGTCTGTTTCAGCAGGAGAATCCATAGACGCATCGGACATCCGCGTTTCTCTCACAAGAGAGTCTGACAATAGGGAGTGGACGTTCTCAAAAGATTCATCAGACGGTATATTCTATGTGGACAGTACCCGCTCACCAGCGGAAAGCTACATTATTTTCCGTCCTGAAACCACGGCAGTTTCTGACTATGCAGACGGGGATACCTTCCAGGTAACAGTTACAAAGAATGAAAAACCCTATATCAGCTACACCGTAAGCTTCTTCTCCATATCCGGCGAAGAAGAGAAGCTTGCCACCCCAGGGGCGAGCATTGAGACAGGGGAAGTCGTTGCAAAGGAAACCGAACTGGTACTCACCAGCGAAGATAATGCCGCCATCTACTATACGCTTGACGGCACAGCTCCTACCGCTGAAAGCACTTTGTATACAAACCCGATTGTTGTCAATGCAGACATCACCATAAAGGCAATTGCCATCAAGGAAGGCTGCGCAGACAGCGACACTGCCACATTCACCTACACTGTTGCGGAGGATGTACCTCTGCGGCATACAGTGACCTTTGCCTGTGGCGACGACACAATCCTGCCCACACAGTCCGTCCCGGAAAACGAAACCATTGAACAACCCGAAAATCCGGTTAAGGAAGGATTTGTTTTTGACGGCTGGTACAAGGAACCTGCCTGTGAAAACAAGTGGGATTTCGGAAACGACACCGTGACAGAAGATGTCACACTCTATGCAAAGTGGGCAGAATTAGCTTACACCATTTGTTTTGAAATGCAGGGTCTGGGAGTGCAGATACCTTCCGTAACCGCAGGCAGCGGCGCTCTCCTCACGGCACCCGACACACCAGCTGCCGAGGGCTATCTGTTTGAGGGCTGGTACAAGGAACCTGAATGCATCAACGCATGGGACTTTGCGGCAGATACCGTTTCAGCAGATATCAGCTTATACGCAAAATGGGCAGAGGAAGCCACAACGGAAACAAAGCATACATACACCGTTACTTTTGACATGCAGGGCATTGGCACACAGCCTGAACCGATATCCGTAGAAAATGGGGAGCTTCTCACAGCACCCGGCACACCAGCCGCCGAGGGATACACATTCGTGGAATGGTACCAGGAAGCAGACTGTACAAATGCCTGGAATTTTGAGACGGATGTTGTGACAGCCGATATGGTGTTGTATGCAAAGTGGGTGCAGGCAGAACACACAGAAACCAATACCGGCAGCCTTGAAACCGCAGCAAACACTAAAATCGAGCTGACATCCGAAAACACTAAATTTTCAAATATCAAAGCAAAGGTATATGATGGCAAGCAGTATCTGCCTGCCGTAAAGGTTTCTTTTAAAAGCGGAACGAAATGGGTATCCCTCGTTGAAGGGGTAGATTACACATCTGCCTACAGAAACAACACCAATGCGGGAAACGCCCAGGTTGTCATCCGAGGCGCTGGTAATTATACAGGCGAAGTCACAAAGGAATTTGAGATCAAGAAAAAACCGATGAACAAGCTAAAGGTTGTCGCAGACAGCCTGACTGTGAACAGTGACCCGAAGAGAAGTCTGCGGCTAATGGTATATGACGGCAGCAGAAAATTAGGTAATAACGAGTATATCCTCGAATATGATGCCGAAAATCTGACGAAAAAGAAAACGAACTCGGCAAAGATAATTGTCAGGGCAGCCGAAAACAGTAATTATTCCGGTTTTGTTACCGCAAAAGTTGCCGTCTATGAATTGAAGGACACAGAACGGCTTATTGGCCCAAGCAATGTCCAATACCATGATAATATAAGGGAAGCCACATATACAGGAAAGCCCATTACCAGTGTTGTTCCTTATGTAATCTATAAAGTCTCCAATACCGAGACAATTACTCTGCAAAAGGACAAAGACTACAAGGTACAATATCAGAACAATGTCAACACTGGTACAGCCTATTTCATTGTAACAGGAAAAGGGCAGTATAAGGGCAGGGTTATCGGTGAGTTTAGAATTAACGCCTCAAATGCCGAATTCGTGATTAAGCCCATCCCATCCAAAACCTACAACGGATCACTGCAAAAACCAAAAGTATCCGTGAAAGACGGAAGCAGGACCCTCAGGCTTGATAAAGACTACACCGTCTCATACGGCAATAACCTGAATGCATCTACTGAGACACGGAAAGCCTCTGTCACGGTAACCGGAATCGGGAACTATGCGAAATCTCCACGGCAGACAGTCACCTTTGATATTAACCCACAAAAAATATCCAAGGCTTCCCTCCAGGGTTCCCTGACAACAGGAATTACGCTGACCTACAATAAAAGACCCTTAACGCAGGGCAGGGATTACAATACCCCTGTATACGACACAGTGAAAGGCAGCAAGGTTGCAGTCACCATCACCGGAAAGGGTAACTTCACGGGAGCAGTGAAAAAGTCCGCAAAGGTTGATGTCCCAGCCGCTAAGATGACACCGGTCATCTCGTCAAACAAAAACAGGCAGAACTATACATCCTTTGAGGGGACGGTCATGCGCTCCTACCTGCTGAAAGCAAAGGATAACTTTATACGTATTGAACACGTAGGCGGTAAAGGCATCTATGCAGAAACTTATAGCCCCGACCTTACACTTCGCTCCCGGAAATATATCAAAATGGAGCTTCCAATGTTTGGCGGATTCTATGAGGGCGCCAAATACTATTTCATCGTATTTGGACAAAATAATATGGAGAACAATGACGAGGTAGAAGTAATCCGGGTTGTCAAATATGATAAGAAATGGAACCGGAAGGGCTCTGTCAGCATGTATGGTGCGAATACGGCAGAACCGTTTAAAAACGGAAGCGTCCGCATGGCAGAATATGATGATATGCTGTATGTCCGTACCTGCCACAAAATGTATAACGGACACCAGGCAAACATATCATTCAGCGTACAGACCTCCAACATGAAAATCATGCAGCAGTATACAGGTGTATCTGGCATATGGAGCGGATATGTAAGCCATTCCTTTAACCAGTTTATCATGACAGACGGCTCCGATCTGCTGGCAGTCGACCACGGTGATGCTTATCCGCGTTCCGTAGTCATGGTCAAATACAACAAAAAGGCAAATGAAGAAAACGCCCTCGGCGGATGCAAAAATGTAGACGTCCTGAAAATCCAGGGCGGAATAAATGCCTATACGGGGGTTTCAGTAGGCGGCTTTGAGGCATCTGACTCAGCTTACCTGACAGCCGGAAACTCAGTAGACCAGAACCCTGAAACCTATACAACAGGCGGCGTCCGCAATATCTTCGTGACAGGCACCCAAAAGGATAATTTCTCGCGGGAGGGTACTGCGGTACATTGGATTACAAATTACAAGGATAAAGCCGAAGCATCCGTTACAACCCCTCAGCTGGTAAAAATAAGCGGAACGGAATTCCTGCTGATGTGGGGAGAAGGAACACAGGTAAAATGTATTCTGCTCAATGCATCGGGTGAACCCACGTCAGGAATCTACAGCTATGACGGCATGCTCTCGGACTGCAAGCCAATCTTAGTGGATGGCAGCGTAATGTGGTATTATACCAGCAACAGCGAACCAGTATTCTGCAAGCTGAATCCGGAGGATATTAGAAAACAATCCTAAAATTTTATCCCGGCATACTTCATCATAAAAGGGCAGCACTGTGCTGCCCTTTTATATACCTTCTGTTTACTTTGCCACGCTCTTTACCCGGTTCTGTTTCTCCGCGTACAGTTTTCCGTCCGCAAGCGTCAGCGCCTCCTTCAGTGTCAGCGTATCATCCGCCTCCACAATGCAGGTTCCGACTGACACAGTGATATTGTATGGTTTCTCACTGCCCTCATTATATTCCTGAAACCGTCTGTATATCCTGTCCACAAACGCCCTTTCCCCGACATCCGGCGATACAGACACCGCCAGCGCAAACTCATCCCCGCCGACCCTGCCGGCAAGCCCGATGCCCGCCGCGGCCGCTGTAAGCATCTCGCTGATTAATTTAATCGAAAAATCACCCTCGTCGTGCCCATACCTGTCATTGACAATCTTTAAGTTGTTCATATCAACATATGCAACCATGGTGCGCGCACCAATGGCTTTGTTCTTTTGCAGCAATTCTTCACCGGAAAGATAAAAACCGCGGCGGTTCAGTATCCCCGTCAGTGCATCCGATTTGGATATCGTGTCCAGCTCAATATTATTTTCCTTGAGTGTTATCAGGCTTTCCTCCAGCTGTCTCTGAATCTCCGCATTGGACTTGAGAAGCTCCAGCATCTTGATTGCCGCGCCCATCTGGTTCACCAGAAACTCTCCGTTCTCAAAAAGCTTCTCCGTCATGTCACTGACCAGAATCCCATAGAGCATCTCATTGGAAAACAGCGGCAGGACTACAAGCGCATCGCTGTCCTTTCCTTTCTGGCTGCTGCGGAAAATATCATCCGTCCGCTGCTTCTGTGCCGCGCCGAGGACGCTTTCCACCACGCCTTCCCTGAGAGCGGCTTTCAGATACAGATACTCAGGAATTTCCAGCTCCTCGTGCTCCAGATGCATAATCGGTCTCTTAAACGTGTATATATATGCATTCTCGATGTCAAACCATTCCAGATGCTCCAGCAGGACAGCATAGCTCTGGTCTGTCCCTTTCTCAAACTGCATGATGTCCCTGACAAACAGCTTCATCGCATACTGGTCATCCTCCTTGTCTGCGGATATCCTGCCCAAATGCTGTTCTACTGCCATGACTACCTTGCGGTAGACCGCGGTAAATGTATCCTCCAGGTCATACCATTTCGCATCTGTCTTTTTGCGGAATGCCTGATACAATAGTTCTATATGTGTCAGCAAATTCTCCAAGTCAGCATAGTCCATCATGTTGTTGCCAAGCAGTCCGTCCAGCATCCGCATAATTTCATTCTTCTGTTCTATATCTGATTTACCAGCCTCGTAAACATCAATGGCCTTATTCATTAATTCCAAATATCCTGCCTTGATGTCTGCTATATTATTATTGGATTCCTCTTTTATGTACCGGTAAAAAATATCATCAAAATACCTGTCGATACGCTGCCTGTCTACCCGCCTGTCATAACGGTGCTCATGCTTTTTCCTGCTCGTGCCCAGAGAATCCCTTTTAATGAATTTTGTGGCAAGAACCTGTTCATCCACCTGATTGCCGCGAATCATCTGCAACGCAATGCAGAGCGCATTCTCCGCCAGCCGGGACGGTTCTGCCCAGACTGAGGAAAGCGGAGGTTTCATCTTGGGCGAGGACAATATATTGTCAAACCCAAATACCATGACATCCTTGCCCGGCATCCGGTTATGTGCCTTCAGCGCATCGTAAAACCCGATTGCCGTATCATCATTCACGCAAAACACAGCCTGCATCTCAGGGTAGTTCTTTATCAATGTATCAAATGCCCTTTCCGAATATCTTGAAAGGTTTCCCTCCACATAGCAGCGTTCGTCGAAAAAAAGATTATTCTCCTTTAGGACGCGCATAAATACATTTTTGCGCTCCCTCGCATCCGTGTTGTCCGCCGGTCCGCCAATCATCCCGATATTTTTAAGTCCCAGTTCCCATATCAGATACTGCATGGCTTCACTAATGCCGCTGTAATTGTCATAATTTATGCTGACATAGCCATCCAGCTTGGAACCAATCAGTACACACGGAATCTGGCAGTAGCGCTCCACCAGCTCCCGAATCCTTCCGGCTGACGCATAACACCCTATACTGTCCGCTATAATCAGCACAGCATCGAGCCGGTTTCCCATTGCATAAGAGAATAATGTATTATACTGGTACTCATACATAATCTCCTTTCTCTCTGTCAGGTTCCTGTCGAGATACTTCCCCGGAAAAATAACAAGCCTGACTGCGTTTTCCCTTGCAGCCTTCATCGCCCCCCGACAGACAGAGACCGGATAGTAGTCCGCTATCCCGCTTACCAAAAGCCCTATTGTAATTTCACTTTTCATTGCTATTCCCTCTCTCTTAAAAGTCACCTGCCATGACTGATTTATGCCTTCACAATAAATCTGTTTTTATTATATCATATCTGCATGGACAATAAAAAGCTATTTTCCTATTAAAATACCAAAAAATGCAAAGCCTGCCTTGCGACTTTGCATTTTCCGTTCCATTTTCCCATGCCGCCTACTGCATCATGTCAGCCAGCACTTCCTTCGCCTTCTCAAGCTGATTATCCGTACCGTTTTTGTAAAGCTCCGCGTCGAAAGCAACCTCCACGTCAGGCTCTATGCCAATTCCATGTATATTATTGCCATTTGGTGTAAAATAACTGCTGACCGTCAGCTTTATGGCAGAACCGTCAGACAGATTGATGACCTTCTGCACAATCCCCTTTCCGAACGTTGTCGTCCCGACAAGCTTTCCGATGTTGTAATCCTTCACCGCCCCTGCGAGAATCTCCGATGCGCTCGCACTGTAACCGTTGGTCAGCACCACAAGCGGAACCTGAATCTGATTGTCCCCCTTACAGGTGTATTCCTCACGCTTGCCATATTTGTCCTCCGTGTAGACAATCAGTCCCTTGGGAAGAATCATGCGGGCAATGTCGCACACGGTTGAAAGATTTCCCCCGGGATTGCTGCGAAGGTCGATAATCAGCCCCTTCATTCCCTCAGTTTTCGCCTGGTTGTATGCGTTTTCAAACTGGCCGGATGTCACCAGGTCAAACTCCGTTATCTGGATGTACGCCATACCATTCTCATACATCTCATACTCGACAGTCGGGCTTTCAATCTTTCTGCGCTCCACGTCGACATCCAGCGGCTCGGACGCACCCTCCCTGATGAGCGTCAGCGTCACGGTCGTATGCTCCTCACCCTTTATCTTGCTCACAACATACGATTTATCCTTTCCCTGCATGTCTTCGCCGTTCACCTTGTAGATATAGTCCCCCTGCATCAGACCACTCTCCTCGGCAGGCGTGTTTTTGATGACACCGCTGACCTGCACATAACCGGATTCCCCATCCTGGATATAGGCGCCGATTCCATAGTAAATTCCCTCTGTCTGCTGCTGTAAGGCAATCAGTTCTTCATTCGTATAATAGACACTGTACGGGTCATCCAGCGAGCTCAGCAATCCCTTGTATAATCCGTTTTCCAGGTCAGCCTCGTCAACATCCTTCCAGAACAGCTCCCCGATGGTGTCCTCCAATATTTCAAGCTTTTTGCGCACACCGGAATCCGTTATGCTTGACGCGTGTTCTGCCTGTGCAGTTCCCCGCATTTTCAAAGGTGCAACTGCCTTGAAAAAATTGACTGCACATACCGTTGCAAATACCAGCGCCAGTGTCGCCAGAATTCCAGTCACCAGCCCAAGGATGTAATACTTTGTGTTCTTAGGATTGTTCCCCTGAGGGCTCATTGGACGATTCGCCTGAAAATTGGCTTGATTATTTGCTTCATTATTTATTTGGTTCTGCATTTTTATGCCTTTCTATCATTTTTCACTTTCAGCCATACACGCACAATCTTTAGGAACTGTCCCAAAATAACTTACCAGTTCCTTATTTCAGATAGTTCCACGGACTCACGTAGCTTCCGTTGAGCCTCACGCTGAAGTGCAGATGGTTTCCTGTCGACCTTCCCGTGGTACCTACCGCCGCAATCTTCTGTCCTTTTACAACCTCCGCCCCCTGCGAAACATACAGTGCGGAGGCATGCATATATATAGTGTAGAGATTGTCACCGTGGTCAATCATAATATAGTTGCCCATTGACGAGCTGTACGCCGCCGCGACAACCGTGCCGTTGTAAGCCGCAAGAATCGGCGAGCCTCCGGGTGCCGCCATATCCAGGCCGTTGTGGAACTGCTGTACCTTCAGAGTCGGATGAATCCTGTTGCCATACTCATCAGAAATACGCGTATAAGACGGTGCCGGCCACGCAAACATACCGCCATCGTAAGTCTTTTTCTTCCCATTTGACTGTTCAAGCTGTTTCTGGAGTGCCTTCGCGGCGTTCTCAAGTTCCTTTATCTCCGCGTTCTGCGCCGCAATCTCTGCCTCGTACTCCTTCACCAGCTGTTCACGGTTACTGATGTCCGCCTCATATGCGGTAATTTCTGCCTCCTTCTGGGATATCAGGCTGGCAAGGGAAGCCTCCTCTGCCTCGACATCCTTTTTGGCCTCCTCCAAAAGCTCCTGTTCCGATTCCAGCTGCGCCTTGCACACCTCCACATACTCCCTTGTCGTCCGGAACTCCTCAAGCATCCGTTTGTCCGCCATGGAAAGCTTCTCCACATACTCGGCGCGGTTGAGCATCTCCCCAAACGATTTGGATGTCAGCACCGCCTCAAAGTAAAAATCGTCCCCACGCTCATACATGCTCTTTATCCTGGCCTTCATCCCCTCATACTGCGCTTCCTCCTGCGCAACCGCCGCGTCAAGCTCTGCCTTTGTCTCGACAATCTCCGCTTCCTTCTGCGCAATCATCTCCTTAATCTCTGTAATTTTCGCCTGTACCTCCGAGAGGTTGGAATCCAGCTGTGACACATATGACGAAAGGGTTTTCTTGGATTTCTCCAGGTCGCTGATAATGGACTTCACATCGGTGAGTCCTGACTGCAGCTTTTTTTTCTGGTTTTCCGCATCTTTTATCTCATTCTGCTTCTGCTCAATGCTCTTTTTCAAATCCGATACATTGTCAGCCTGACAGACAAAAGGGCGCATGCCTGCAAACATGGCAGCCACCAGTAATGTGACCGCCAAAAAAAGCACTGCCCCTCTCACTTTCTTCTTCGTATATTGCCTGTAATGCATATATCCTTGCCTTTCCCAAAATCTGTAACGCTTAAACCTTCCGTATATTACACACTAAGGTGTTTTCTGACTGTAGTAAAGCTTCCGATAAAACCGATGCCCACGCCAATCCCGATGCAGACCGGAACCAGATGGGTAAACACGGACTCTACCGGCAGAAACTCCAATAACTGTGACAGTGACGGAAAACGCTTCACTACATACATCATCGCCTCATTGTAGATAAAATATACCGCAATCAGCGGTATGAACGAACCAATCAGCCCGATGACAATACCCTCGATGACAAACGGGGATCTTGTAAAAAAGTCCGTCGCCCCGATATATTTCATAATCTGTATCTCTTCCTTCCGCACGGAAATACCAATGGAAACCGTATTGCTGATGAGGAAAATCGATACCAGGAATAAAATCAGGATAATGCCAACCGACACATAGCTGATAATCGCGTTTACACCCGTAAGCGCCTGTGCCGTGAGAAATGACTGGTTAATCTTGCGGATTCCATCTATCGACTCGAGGTACGTCACCATCGCGCCCTGCATTGACACATCATTCAGATAAATGTCAAAGTGTGCACAGCCCTCAAGGGGATTTTCAGTAAAAATACTGATATCGCCAAAATTGTTTTCCTCCGCAAACTGAATCCATGTCTCCTCCGCGGACATATACTCCACATTGCTGACCTCCGAGCGCGTCGTTATCATCCCGCGAATCTCTGCCACCCGCTCGTCACTGATGTTCTCGTCAAGCAGTGCACTGATACACATTTTCTGCTCGGCGCCCTTTACCATGTGCTGGAAGTTTGTCAGTATGGAGTAGAACAGGCCGAACAAAAACAGACAGGCGGAAATTGTCGCGACCGATGCCAGCGTAAACCACTTATTCTTGAAAATATTTCGTATTCCCTGCCAGATGCAGTAAAATAATGTATTAATCCTCATCTATGTAACCACCCTTTTCCTCATCGCTGACGATGATGCCTTTCTTCATTGTAATGACCCTTTTCTGCATCGCATTGACAATCTCGCGGTTGTGGGTAACTACCAAAACTGTGGTTCCATTGTTGTTGATTTTTTCCAGAAGGTTCATGATTTCCCATGAGTTCTTGGGGTCGAGGTTTCCCGTTGGCTCATCTGCAAGCAGAATCTGCGGCTTGTTGACAAGCGCCCTGGCAAGCGCAACGCGCTGCTGCTCGCCGCCGGAAAGCTGTTTCGGCCTTGCCTTGTATTTGCCCGCAAGACCAACAGTCGAAAGTATGGATGGGACGTTTCTGCGAATCTGGCTGTTGGGCATCTGGATAATGCGCTGTGCAAACGCGACATTTTCATAGACATTCCTGTCCTTTAAAAGCCGGAAATCCTGAAAGACAACCCCCAGGCTCCTCCGGAACTTTGGTATCCCGCGCCGTTTCAGTTTCACTACATCCGTGCCATTTACAATAATCTTGCCTGATGTGGGCAGAAGCTCCCGAAGCAGCAGCTTAATCATCGTCGACTTGCCTGATCCGCTGTCCCCGACAATAAATACAAACTCTCCCTTATTTATATGCAGGCTTACATCATTTAATGCCGGCACGCCCACCGTGTATGCCTTGCTCACGTGCTCCATCACGATTGCCATATCACTTGTCACGGAACCTGCGCGCCTTCTTGTCACTGTACTTTTCAAAACGTTATTTCACCCCTAAATAATAATTATTATTGCCTGAACTTAATATTCAAACGATTCCATATATTTCATATACCGGACCACCATGAGCGCAATCTTGAATGTAATTGCATCCTCGAACACCCGCAGGTCAAGCCCCGTGCTTTTCTGAAGCTTGTCCAGCCTGTATACAAGCGTATTCCTATGTATGAAAAGCTGCCTTGATGTCTCCGAGACATTCAGGGAGTTCTCAAAAAACTTGTTGATGGTCGTAAGTGTCTCCTCGTCAAAGTCATCCGGGCTTTTCCCCCCGAAAATTTCCTTGATGAACATTTTGCAGAGCGGAATGGGCAGCTGGTAAATCAGGCGGCCGATTCCAAGCTCGCTGTACGCGATGATGTCCCTCTCGGCAAAGAATATTTTCCCCACATCAAGCGCCATCTTCGCCTCCTTGTAAGAACGGCTGACTTCCTTGATTTCCTTGACGTTCGTCCCATAGGATATGTGGACATCCTTGATGCCGTCCTTAATTAAGCTGTCCTCTATCGCCCGCGCGTACTTGTCGATATCGCGGTTTGTCTCATTGTCCGCAATTTCCTTCACCACGATGACATTGTTCTCGTCGACAGCCGTCACAAAATCCCTGCCGTTCTGTCCAAAGTTCTCCCGCACCTTCTCAAGGATGTTGGCATCCTTGCCATTGGGCGACTCGACAATCAGCACCGCGCGTTTCACGTCCGTCTGTATGTGGAGCTTCTTGGATCGGCTGTAGATATCTACCAGCAGTAAGTTGTCCAGCAGCAGGTTCTTGATAAAATTGTCCTTATCAAAGCGTTCCTTATATGCCACCATCAGATTCTGCAGCTGGAATGCTGCCATTTTTCCCACCATATAGGCATTCTCACCCGCGTCGTTGGCAATCAGGATATACTCGAGCTGCTGGTCGTCATATATCTTAAAAAACTGGCATCCCTGTATCTCCTGGCTGTCTGCGGCTGATTTGACGAACTCAAGTACCGAATTTTCGAAGCTGTTCCCGGTCGTTTTGGTGGACGCCACCAATTTACCATCGATATCAGCCACAAAAAGTTCAACCCTTGCAATCGCCTTAATGCCCTCGATGGTATTCTGCATAATCTGATTTGAAATCATATGCCACTCTCCTTACTTATACATTATCCACAAAAAATAATTACTGTACCCGATCCTTTTCATTGCATTCTGTTTTCATTTTAATATATTTATACAAATAAATCTATAGGTAACGACAACTTTTTTATGCATTTTTAAATATTTTTTCCAAAAAACAGGCTGATTTGGGCATTTATGCAAGATATACAAATATGCTTTTTCTTCCTGCGGCGTATTTCCGCATGCGGCTGCACACATCATTTTATACCAAGCGTCCAGTCTTTTTGACAGTCAGTATAAACTTTAGAAATTTTCTACCGAAATATATATCGTAGTTTTGTGCCTATATGATATAGGCCCATAAACAGTACACCCCAGAAAAGGAGGTTGGTAATATGGATATACCAGCTCTTTCAATGAGCATGGCACAGGCAAATCTTCTGACAGATGTCGGGACTGCTGTGCTGGCAAAAACCATGGACCAGGCGGAAGCTGTCTCAGCAAGCCTGACAGACATGCTTGACGCTGCTGCCATGGAGCTTTCTGTCAACCCTGCTGTTGGCGGAAATATCGACATCAGCGTATAGGACTGCGCCAGACACGGCGGGCAGCGGAAAACCCTTTTTTCCCTGCCCGCCGTGTCCTGCTTTCGTGTGAAATCACTTCATCCGGATGCAGTCCGGCTTGATGATTATTTTTCCGTTTTTGAGCAGGTTTCCCACGGCGCGCTTAAACTCGTTTTTGCTCATCCCCGTCTCGCGCTTTATCACCTCGGGACTTGCCTTGTCTGAAAATGGCAGCACGCCGCCATACTCCGCAATAATTTTTTCCAGCTTTTCCACGTCCTTTCCAATCTGCAGATACGCCTTCTCCCGCACGCTCAGGTCAAGCTTTCCATCCTCCTTGACGCTGGTGACACGCGCAGTCACGACATCGCCGACCTTGATGCTGCCGTACAGCTCCCGGTTGGGAATCAATGCGGAGAATCTGTCGTCGACAGCGACAAACGCCCCCATGCTCTCTATCACCTCATACACCGTCCCTTGCACGACATCGTCCTTCCCATATCCGCTGCCGCCCAGCTGAAGATAGTGGTACACCTTCATGGTCGCGGCAAGGCGGCTGCTCTTGTCCACATAAATGGCGGCAAGCACCTCGTCGCCCTCCTTGACCTGTATGGTCTGTTCCTTAAACGGAAGAAGGACATCCTTCTCAAGCCCCCAGTCCAGGAACGCGCCAATCCTTGTCACCTGCGAAACCCGGAGCTTTCCGACCTCGCCGACACACAGGAGCGGCGAATTTGTCGTCGCTATGATTCTGTCCTTTGAATCCTTATACAAAAATACCTCAATCTCATCACCAATCTTACTGCCCTGCGGCACCTGTTTTTTCGGCAGGAGCACCCTGTCGTCCATGGACGCATTCAATTCCTCCCCGAGATACACGCCAAAATCCAGTTCCTTCACAATCATCAGTGACTGTTTCTTTCCTAATTCAAACATAAAAACCATGCCTTTCTCTCAGCCTGCCGCCTTCACGCTGCAGGCACGAATCAATAAATTTTTTAACAAAGCTCCTCATCTATCATGTTATATATCCTGCTAATCACAAAGCACAGGATGCCCGCCACAAAGAAACCTGCGGCAAGCTGCAGCAAGCCTCCCAGGGCAATATCCACCAGGGAAAGCTTAAACACGCTGAGCATGGACAGCAGCAAGCCATATACGCGCAGCGACCTGCATTTCACATAAAATCCGGCGACAATGCAGGCAACAGCAAGCACGAAACAGCATATGCTGACAGGAACACCTGAAATGTCAAAGGATGACAGGACCGCCAACAGCAGTACCGTGAATTTCATTCCGATATAATAACCAGCACGCGTGTCCTTCTTTTCCGCCAGCAGCTTTCTCGTGTTTGCCATAAACAGTACCAGCGCCCACGGAATGGTTACAATGCCTGCCCGCTCCCCAGGCGGAAACAGAATCTGCACAACGATAATGCACATCTGAATTGCATGTATCACATACAATGTCCCTATCGTTTCCGGCTCCAAAATTCCCGTCAGGGGATTTTTCCCCATCCTCCCAGACCGTGACATTGCCATGTTGATGCCGCCCGCCACGACACAGCACAGCGTTATTCCGGCATACGTCCCCTTGTCGAAAAGACTCATTATGTATACACAGTCAGCAGACAGCTTTATCAGGAGCAGGACATACGCGGACAGCTTGAAAAACACATGGTACTGCTCCTTCTCCCGCAGCATAAAGTACAGGAGCATCCCGAAATACAGAAATCCCCACAGCATTTTCTCCGGGTTATCCATCCCCATGTGGAATTGGAAATAACACATATAAACCAGGCTGCCACACCGGAAATACCAGTTCTTTTTGAGAAAGCCCGCAGCCAGAAACGGCAGCATCAGCAGTGCAAGGTAAATATGCCTGTCCAAAATTTCCAAGTTACAGACAATATACCCCATCAGCGCCATCGCCGCAATTTGTATGACCGCCCTTCCCAATGATGCCTCCCCGGAAAGCCTTCGCTCCGCCACGACCAGGGACAAGATACAGACGGCAAGCGACGCGATGCCGCCCATAACCGATCCTGACGGCACATTCTGAAATATGACATCAAATATATACATAGTAAAAACCACGCAGACAACAGTGATAATGGCAAACCCGGCACCGTTCCTTGACACTTCACACCGGCAACAGAACAGGAAGAACAAAGCCACATACACCAACAGGAGTAGTGAAACCGCCTTTATCATAAAACCGTCCGGCTGCTCTGCCAGCATTACCAGCAGCTGTCCCAGATTAACCAGGTTAAACACAAGACTAATCCAGTTTTTTGTCAGCGTTTTCTGGTAGTGGGCTGCCATAAATACCATGGAGGACACCACATAAAACATTGACAGCATAAGAACCCTGGCTGCATCCGGCTCCTGACTGCACACCCTGCACCCAAAATTAACCGCAACTGTTATTCCAATCTGCCCAATCAGCTGAAACAATATCGTTTCCCTGCGACGCAGGCAGCACACGCCCGCCGCCCATACAAGCAGCAGCAGATACAGCACAATGTCACTGACTGCCTTAAAATATATGTTGGTGACCAGTATGGATATATAGACTGCCCCCACGCCACAGCCGCACAACGCCAGATAAAATTTGTTTTCACTGTCCACGCCCAGCTTCGCCAGCCCTACCCCCAGAAATATAAAGCTGACCAGAAACATTGCACCAATTTTCATGCCGTCTGTCAGGACTGGAAGAAGTACGACTGCGAAGAAGATAAAGCTGATAAACACCATGCCTGATGCAATCACGCCCATCCAGAACCTACCAAACGTCTTTTCCAAATCCCTTTTTTCTGAATCTCCCTTTCCTGTCAGTGGCTGCGCCTGCCGCGGCTGTTCCTGCGGCATGGAAAAGACTGGCGTGTTCTCAGAATTTCTCTCGGTTTCATCCGAAGTGACCTTCTCCTGCGGCATGGAAAAGACTGGCGTGTTCTCAGAATCCATGTCTGGCACGCATCGCAAGTCCGGCTGCGGCACGGTAACATTCTCCGTGTTGCCAGCTGTTGCCGTATCCCTGCGCAGCGCCTTGTGCAGCATGTCGAGCTGGCTTTCCATATAATCCATTTCTTGTCGTATATTCTGAAGCTTGCCCAGAATGATATCCTGGCTGTCTGGCTCCTGCCGGCACAGGTAAATCAGGTCGTTCAGCTGTCTTCTGTCCTGCAGCAGCTTATTTTCAAAATTGAGTATATCTATTTCTATCTGTCTCACGCAGCTTAACCCCTATTCTATACATCCTCAACATACGCCGTCTTCCTGCCAAGTCTCCTGAATATCACAAGCAGCTCCACAACCGCGGCAATGGCGAGTACGAACTCCGCCACAAACTGCGCATAGGCAAGTCCATAGAGCGGAAACAGGTGGTTCAGAAGATACAGCGCCGGTATCTCGAGCACGATTTTCCGCATGATCGCAAAAATCAGCGCATTTTTGCCAAAGCCGAGCGCCTGGAATACGCCGACAGCAAGAAAGTCCATGCACAAAAACGGCAGCCCCAGACAAAATCCTCGCATAAACCGGATTCCATATGCGATAATTGACGGATTGTCCATAAAAAACTTCACGACGCCATTGGCGCCCGCAAAAAGGAAGACCGCCGCCGCAGTGATAAACCCGACGCTGATTCCCCCTGCAAACACAACTGCCGACTTCATGCGCTTCTGGTTCCCGCTGGCATAATTATAGCTGACCAGCGGCATGATTCCCTGCGAGACGCCCATGCACACATACATCGGCACCATGTATATTTTCTGTGTAATACCCATCGCCGCCACGGCGTCCGCGCCAAAAACCGACGTGAAATTATTCAGGATTGTCATGCCAGTCACATTCAGCAGGTTCTGTATGGATGCCGGGATTCCGACACCGCACACACCAAGCACGATTGCCTTGCGCAGGCAGAATTTATCCGGACGAATGCAGACACAGGTCGTATTTCTCCTGACATATATCAGCACAAAGAAATACGCACACGCCACACAGTTTGAGATAAAAGTGGCAAGCCCCGCTCCCGCCGCGCCCATGTCAAGTCCCCACGGCAGGATAAAAACCGGATCCAGCACAATATTCAAAAGACACCCGCTCATCGTGCCAATGCTTGCGTGAAGCGCCGCGCCCTCCGCGCGCACCATGTACGCCAGCACGACATTCAGTATGGCAGGCACCGCACCGCAGGACACCGTCCACAGCATATAATCCGAAGTCGCCTGCGTCGTCACCTCGTCCGCGCCCAGAAGCGCCAGAAGCGGCGTCTTGCCGACTGTGCAGGCAGCCGAGAAAATGACGCCACAAAGCAGTGCACAGTAAAAACCAAACGCAGAACTTCTATGGACGGTATCGTAATCCTTCCGCCCGAGCGCCCTGCTCATCATGCTCGAGCTGCCCACGCCAAACAGGTTGTTGACTGCGTTGAATGCAAGCAGGACAGGTCCTGCAAGCGTGACCGCCGCGTTCTGTACAGGGTCGTTTAATATTCCCACAAAATACGTGTCTGCAAGATTGTAGAGCACCATCACAAGCGAGCTGATAATGGTGGGCACGCACAGCGCCACAACCGCCCTTGGTATCGGCACACTCTCAAAAAGCCCTGTCCGTTTATCCGTTTTGATGTTTGCCATAAGCCACTCACCCTCTGTTTATTTCTGAAATCCATAACTTTATACTGGGCGGTCGGTCTTTTCGACCGCCAGTATATCTGCCGGATTGTTGTACTGTCTGCCCATAAGCCACACCGCCGCGGTGCACACAACCACTGCCGCAATCGCAAAAAATCCCGTCTGGCAGAACTCCGGCAGAAGTCCCACGATAAAGGAGAGAAAATTGTAAAACAAATGCATTCCGATACATGGAATTACCGACCGGCTCTTTATCGCCACATAGCCAAGCGCCGCCCCGACCGGAATCACATAAAGTCCCTGCACCCAGTTTCCATGAAAGATACCGAACATAACCGCCTGAATGATAATGACAACCGGTGTGGAGAAAAATCTTTGCAGATTCTTCAAAATCAGCCCCCTCATGATGCACTCCTCATTGACAGGAGCCAGAAGCACTGCCGCAAGCATCGCGAGCACCTGGTTTCCGCCGAGCGCCGATTCCATCATTTCATTGTATTCCTCCATTGTGTCAGGGCTGACCACCGCTATGACTGCCGCAATCAGGATTGCCAGATAATACAGCCCGACAGATGCAATGCAAATCATTGCCACCGGCTTTGCGCGCAGCACCTTTTCCTTCAGGTACTGTTTATCCTGCCATGACTTTTTCCGCCCCCACACTGCCCAGTAAATACTTACCGAAAATGCCGCCGATACCGCTGTTGTCACAACGGTGAGCATGACCATGAAATTATCCTTTGACAACACACCGGAGACGAACAGCATCGCGCCATAATAATCGTACTCCCCGCCCTCATTTACCACATATGCCGAGATAAGTGCAAGCATGACCGCAACCGTAAGTATGACCTGCAGCATGACAAACAATACCATAATCTCAAAACTCAGGGCGATTCCTTCCACAAATTTTCTTCCGGCGCCTACTTTCTTATTGTATTCCATTTCCTACACCTTTCTGAAACTCCGTTTCATGTTCATTCCTATACCGTACCACGACATGGGGATTCTGTCAAACGGATAAGCACCGTTTTTATCCTCATCCAACCGGCTCATCCGGTTCCACCGCCAGTTCCCACCATGGACTGCTGGTCTCTGCCATATTTGCCTTGAGCAGATAAACTGCCTTATCAGCCAGAGCATCCTCCTTCAGCATCCTGACACGCAGTACCAAATCCGGTGAATCCCACAAATTTTCGGCAGTGAACAAATATGTCACGCCGCCCAGCTCTTTGCACCATACCTGGCTTAGGCCGGACACTACTGCCAGTGTCTCCTGTTCCCTGACCGGCGTATTGACCACGCTCTCAAACGGTATCACGCTAAAATCACCGTTTTCCTGTTCATAAAACGTCACTACCCATCCATGCCACCAGTCTGCCTTGGCATATTCCATTATGCCATCGTTATCTATGTCGGCAGTGAAATAATATGTCTGTGCATACTTGGTCACGCTGCCATCCGACAGGTTCCGCAGTATCCGCTCCTGTGCCTTGGTACACGCCGTCTCTCCGGAAGCGGAAAAAAGTTCAACGCTGCCATTTACACAGGACTCTCCGACTGCTTCATAGCATTCCTCAATATAATCTCTGATTTCCCTGCATAAGCCTTCCTCCTCGTACAGCGGAATGCACGTGAAATCCTGCAATTCCGAGGCAGCACTGCTTATGGTAAACCATGTGGCGCGCCAGTCCTCAAGTCTGTTCATTTCAATGACTTGCATCTCCACACTGCTGCCGCCACGCGCGCCATAACTCCTGCCAAAATCTGTCACACAGTAGAGCTGTCCCTCATAGTCAATCAGCTGGGAATCGGTCGCCGTCTCCATGATATAGGCATGCTCCTGCACTTCACCCTCCGCGAGCTTCCACCACTCGATGCTGTCCTTTGCCAATGAATAATTCACGCAGGAAATGAAGTTTTCACTTCCATCTTCCGCAGTCCAGTGATATGCCCACTTGCATTCCCAGTAATACTTGTCCTCCCGCAGGCGCTTTCCCATCTGCTGTAAAAAAAGATCAGTGTCCTTCAATAAGTCCACCCGGCAGGACTGCGGATACACCGATTTCCTGCCGTACAGCCCTGCCTGTGCCTGTTCACGCAGCAGCATGAGCAGTCCCTCCGGAAACGGCACATCCTCCTTCCTGCATGGCACAATTGTCCTATCCTCCTGCTCTTTCTGCACCCGCTCCTGAATCTGCGGCTGCAGCCAGATATCCTGTGTTTTGCGCACCGTCACACCATTAAAGTCAAACGCCTCCCAGTAAGCAGGCGTATAATCCACAACACCAGCCTTCCGCACAAAGTCAACCTGGCCGGAATACAGCTGCGTTGTCGTTCCTTCTTCATATATCAATGCCTGGATGACCAGCCCGGATGGCTCCTGTTCCAGAAGCTGAAAGGTCACAACTTTCCCATCAAATTCAGCAAACCATATCCGCTTCATGCCAGTGCAGTCCAATTCCGCAGGGAATGCCTGATACGCTCCGTCGTCCTCAGCCACCTGTCCTATCCTTTCGGCATCCCTGTAAAAAAGCTCCCTTTTGCCATCATTGTCGTAATCAACATACACATACCCGCCATAACTGTCTGCCCGGAACTCTTCCTCCGGCAGCTGTGTCATCTCCTCGTCCCCCCATATGTCTGCACCTTCCCGGTACCGCCACGCAAAGAGCTCAAGGTTCTCCTGCACATAGTCCTCCACCTGTGACGCCAGGCTGCTCCACCGCTTTCTGTAAAGTGTTTCCGACACCACGTCTGTCTGGATGATTTTTACCGTCTCCCCATCCGCGAACACACCATCGGGCAAATTGGTCAGCCGGGATATGGTAAGCATATTGGTGTATGCACACAGCACATAATATTGCTTCTGACCATCCTCGACCCTTGAAAAAAGTTCAAACTCCCCCTTAATTCCATAAAGACCCGATGCCCCTTCCATCATCCACCCATTGTCCCCCTCCTCCAGCAGCAGGGGTTTCATCCATACTGTCTCCGCATCATATATATCCCAGAACAAAAGAAAACAATTTTTTCCGTTTCGTTCCAGACGGTATATCCGCTCCTCGTCGAGCCGTTCCTTTTTCCCCTGTTCGTGCGCAACAGTCTGCTCGATGATTGTCCGGTAGGAAGGGCACGCCGCCCGCAGCTCCTCCACGGTACACAGAAGGGATTCGTCGCGGTATGCCGCAAGTGCATCCATATATTGTTCCCCTGCCGCATAATCCAGCAGTTCTGCGAGGAGTCCTACAGGCAGGGTTTCCTCCCTGCCATGACGTTCTTCCCACACGGCACAGTCTGCGATAATATCTGCCTTTAATCGTTCGCCCTCTGTCTTTTTGTCCGAAAAAATTCCAGTACAGATACTAAATAAAAAAACAGCGCCCGCCCCAAAAGCCACGGCGCCTATCCAGCCTTTGTTTTGCATTTTTCCTCTCCTTTTTTCTATAACCTGCAATATCATTTTCTTTTCCTTAGTATATCGTCATTCCGTGGCATTCGCAACCTTTTCAGCAGGGGACGCCCGGTTACTGTTCACGGAGTATAACAGTTCAGCCCAGGACTTTGCACTAAGTTGCAAAGTCCGTAAGAAAGCATTTCGGCAGAGATGCAAACCCAATTGTTTTTGAAAGTAAACTTGACCGTTCTTGTACCGCCGTAATCTCCTATACCCTTTATGGTTATGGATACAATTCCTTTTTTATATTGTTAGAACAATTTACAATATAAAGCTCCGACTCTGCAATTATGAAAAAGAAATAAAGTCGAGCTGGCATACTCCTTGCGGAATATGCTTACTCGACCTTAATTAACGATTTGTCATTCCCCAAACTTCACCAGACAATCCTTCCCGCAAAAAGCAATCCCATAATTCCCGACAATCTCATATCCGTCATCAAAAAGCTCGGCGGCATACTGCTTCTCCGCAATCTGCTGTAACGCCTCATCCGCCATTTTTTCCAGATCCTTTATTCTCTTTGCCACCTTAAATTCCACGACAAACGCCTCTTTCCTGCGCGACACGGGCTTGACAAACAGGTCGCTCCTTCCCTTTCCGGCCTCGCGGTTGGACTTCGTGCGGTAGCCTTTCATGGGCGAGAGCAGTCCCGCTACCAGACCGTGGTAGTAGCTCTCATTTTCATCCATGGAACTGATCGTCTCGAACATAATCTGATTCAGTTCGTCTTCCAATGTGGCAGTATCCTTATTGACAAACGCTGTATACAAGTTTGTCAGGTCCTTTTCCTGTATTTTTTCCTGGAACCATGTCATGACTTTTTCGCGAAAAATATAGCGCACCTCACGGTTCGGCAGGCGCATGGTCAGCCAGCGGACATCGTTAGCGTCCATTCTCTCATCTACCTTGCGAAAATACCCGGTAAAAAACATAAAGTTCCACATATTATCTATTGTGTTATAGATTTCATCATAGGTAATGTCCTCGTGGACAGGCTTCTCAATGGAGCCGCCATCAATCAGGTGCTCGATTTCTCCCTTCACACTGTCATCCGCCTTTTCAATCAGTTTCCGCACGATGCTGTTGGAGGAGGTGTTTGCCCAGTATGAACGCGGAAACCAGTCATGGTTCAGGCTGACATCATCCATAAACCGGATCACGCTCCATGGATTGTAGACATTTGCCTTCCCAAAAATATAGCCATTATACCAGCTCCTAAACGTCTCATACTTATCAGACAGCTGATAATCTTCGCACATTTTCCGGACCTCATCATCTGTGAAGCCAAAATACTCGTCGTACATTTCATCAAGGATAGATATCGTTTTCAAATTATTCAGTCCTGTAAAAATGCTTTCTTTACTGATGCGCAGGCATCCTGTGACAACCGCAAACTCAAGGCTGCTGTTAGTCTTTAACACCGCTTCGAAAAAGGAGCGTATGAAATCCACCATCTGCTGATAAAAGCCACGCAGATAAGCATTCTCAAGCGGGACATCGTACTCGTCTATCAGGATAATTACCTTTTTTCCATAATACATTTCCAGACACTTTGATAAAAATTGCAGTGAACCACAATAGTCATCTAAAGAACCTTTTTCCCACATAATTCGCTCATACTTACTTTTATTCTCTTCAAACAACTTATCCAGCACATAACTATGCCGTTCATATTCCATGGCAATCTGCCACGCTATCTGTGTACACGCGCTCTCGAACGTCGGACGTTTTCCCGCCTTTAATGTCATATTGATGACAGGATACTGCCCCATATGCGACAGATACGGTTCTCCCGCCTGCATGATATTCAGCCCTTCAAAAAGGGCAGTGTTATCAATCCTTGCACCATCCTTGCCCCGCATATCCTCAAAGAAATATTGCAGCATGCTCATGCTTAGCGTCTTACCAAAACGCCTTGGTCTGGTAAAGAGATTGACATCTCCTTTCATATCCAGCAAATCCCTCATAAGATTTGTCTTATCTATAAAATAATATCCTCTTGTCACAAGCTTTTCAAAATCATCCACCCCGACAGGCAGCGGTTTTCTGTAAAATCCCATAGCCATTCTCCTCCCGAAAAACAATTTCCAACCTTAGTATGTCGTTTATCCCTATATATCCAGCTGCCGGAAAATGCTATCATCCCTCAAACTTCACCAGACAGTCCTTCCCACAAAAAGCAATCCCATAATTTCCGACAATCTCATACCCATCATCAAAAAGCTCGGCAGCATACTGTTTCTCCGCAATCTGCCGCAGCGCCTCGTCCGCCATTTTTTCCAGATCCTTTATTTTCTTTGCCACCTTAAACTCCACGACAAACGCCTCTTTCCTGCGCGACACGGGCTTGACAAACAGGTCGCTCCTTCCCTTTCCCGCCTCACGGTTGGACTTTGTGCGGTAGCCTTTCATGGGGGAGAGCAGTCCCGCAACCAGACCATGGTAATAACTCTCGTTTTCATCCATGGAACTAATCGTCTCAAACATGACCTGGTTCAGCTCGTCTTCCAATGTGGCAGTATCCTTGCTGACAAACGCCGTGTACAGGTTCGTCAGGTCTTTTTCCTGTATTTTCTCCTGGAACCATGCCATGATTTTTTCGCGGAAAATATAGCGCACCTCGCGGTTCGGCAGGCGCATGGTCAGCCAGCGGACGTCGTTGGCGTCCATCCTCTCGCCCACCTTGCGGAAGTAACCGGTAAAAAACATAAAGTTCCACATATTATCCATGGAGTTATAGATTTCACCATAGGTGATATCCTCGTGGATGGGCTTTTCGACAGTGCCGCCATCTATCAGTCGCTCGATTTCTCCCTTCACGCTGTCGTCTGCCTTTTCAATCAGTTTCCGCACAATGCTGTTGGAGGAAGTGTTTGCCCAGTAGGACTTTGGAAACGAGCTGTTCCCTGTGCTCACATCCTTCACATAGAGAATGACGCTCCACGGATTGTAGACGTTGGATTCCCCAAACAGATAACCGTTGTACCAGCTTTTTACAGTCTCATACTGATCACCGGCTTCATAATAATTGCAGAGCGTCTCCACTTCCTCATCCGTAAAGCCAAAGTATTCATCGTATCGTTTATCCAGAATCGAGATAATCTCAAGGTTATTCATTCCGGTAAAAATGCTTTCCTTACTAATCCGCAGACATCCTGTGACTACCGCAAATTCAAGACTGCTGTTGGTCTTTAACGCCGCCTCGAAAAAGGAGCGTATGAAGTCCACCATCTGCTGATAAAAGCCGCGCAGATAGGCATTCTCAAGGGGGACATCGTACTCGTCTATCAGGATAATTGCCTTTTTTCCATAATACATTTCCAGACACTTTGATAAAAATTGTAGTGAACCACAATAGTCATCTAAAGAACCTTTTTCCCACATAATTCGCTCATACTTACTTTTATTCTCTTCAAACAACTTATCCAGCACATAACTATGCCGTTCATATTCCATGGCAATCTGCCACGCTATCTGTGTACACGCGCTCTCGAACGTCGGACGTTTTCCCGCCTTTAATGTCATATTGATGACAGGATACTGCCCCATATGCGACAGATACGGTTCTCCCGCCTGCATGATATTCAGCCCTTCAAAAAGGGCAGTGTTATCAATCCTTGCACCATCCTTGCCCCGCATATCCTCAAAGAAATATTGCAGCATGCTCATGCTTAGCGTCTTACCAAAACGCCTTGGTCTGGTAAAGAGATTGACATCTCCTTTCATATCCAGCAAATCCCTCATAAGATTTGTCTTATCTATAAAATAATATCCTCGTGTCACAAGCATTTCAAAATTATCCACCCCTACAGGCAGCGGTTTTCTGTAAAATCCCATAGCCATTCTCCTCCCGAAAAATAATTGCTACCTCTAGTATACCGTCAATCCGCCGCATTATCAACCGTTCATCAGCCGAAATACAGATTCCGCATTGACTCTCGTTACTGTTCACTCCGTTCCAGTAACGAGCAAAAATCCATGCAAAAATTGCAAAACGAACTTCGTTCGTCGCGCAAACGGATTTTTGCTTTCAGGCTGTGCGTTTTCTCACGGAATGCGCAGTTCAGCGCATTCCTGACCTGTGAACATAACTGACTCTCCGCTACAATTCACACCGCCCGAAAACACCGCTACTTCTTCCCCAATATCTGCTCCATCCTCTGCCGCAAGTCCTCACGCACTTCCTCCGCCAACAGCCCCTCCAGGTACCCAGCCATCTTGGGAAGAAGCTCCTGCAGCGCCTGCCCCGATTGTTCTGTCCATCCCTCAAGCGCGGACAGCGCCATATGTCTGTTGCTTACCACCGGCGACTTTAACGCCGGGCGAATCAGCTTTTCACCCACATTCACCCTGTTGCGCAGCTCCTGTAGAATCAGTGTCAACGCGCGGTGCGCTTCAAATGCGTCCCCCAAGCCAAGTTCTTCACCAGCCCCTGTCGCAATGCGCTCCACATCCAGCCTGTCATACGCCAGGTCTATGATTTCCTCCACCTTATAGCCATCTGCCACCAGGCACGACGCAATCCATGCATTGTTCACAAAATCCTCCGTAACAGCCCGGAATGCATATTCCTGGTAGTCCATGCCAAGCCGCCTTGCCACCTCAAATGCCTCTTTGCGCTCCAAGGCAGACCGCATCGTCTCCTGCACCTGCCCTGACTGCAAAAAATCCGTCAGCTCCACATACAGTCCCGAAGGAGATTCCTGATTTGTCTGCTCCATGTACCCCTTCAGGTCAATCAGCGGTGTATAATCCTGTGCTTCCAGATCTGTCCGCGCCTTTGCGGCTGTCAAGAAAGCCCGCATCACTTCCTCCGGGTCTTCCAGCGCGGAAATCCCTGTAACCGGTCCTTCATCCAGCATTGCGTCAAGAATATCCGCAAGACCGCGGTATATTTCCAAATCAAGCGCCGGACGCCGAATCCGCTCCAGATAATGTACTTTCCCAAAACAGTCCATCCCCGAATATGCCGGAACAACATCATTATGGACACCATTTCGCACCAGCCACTCCTCGATATCCTCCGAGTCCGCCTCAATCATACGGACAATATGCACGCGCCCCCAGCCCTCAACCTTTTGCAGAATGTCAAACAGCTCCCTGTTGGGGTTCTCCCAGCAGCGCATCAGAAACGCCGCGTACAGGGTAAGCTCATCCGATAGCGCAAGCAGCCGGACTGCAGACTTGAGCCGCTCTTGTCCCTCCCAGTCAATCAGCTCAAGCAAAGACATGCCAAATTTCACAGCCTCCACCTTTATGCCCTCCATCATCAGCCGGACTGCAAAGTCAATGACATTCCCAACCGACAGCCTGTCCTTGTTCTCTATCACATATTCCTGAAACAAGTCGATGAATCCCAGCACATGATACTTCGCTGCAAACGTCTCCACGCTGCAAAATGCCTCGTCCGTCCTCCCCTCCGACGCAGACTCAATCGCATTTACGAGAATTGTATATCCCTCAGAATCCTCCGACTCTGTCCCCGCCGTGTGGTAAAAAAGAATTCCGTCCATTGCCCCCGGCGCAAATTTTAACTGACCGTCCGCCGTATCATCTGGCAGCCTAAAGTTCTCAGAAAGGTGTCCCTCTGCCCTCACTGCGCCTCGTATCATTTCATAAATTGAATTTCCCATAAAAATTCCCCTTTCCGTATTTTTCCTGTTCCATAAGTTCATCCTACCCTATCGCAAAAGGCTTGTAAACTACTTTATGGTATAAACTCCGCACGACAGCTCCTGTAAAAAACTCTGTGAATATCCGTCCAAAAACGACTTGAAAAATTCCATGCGCTCGACTATAATGCAGGAGATGTAAAGTATTTTCTGAAAGGACTGTTACACAATGAACCCATCTGAGAACAAACCAAAGCTTTTTATCAAAAAAGCAATCCAGCAGGAAACCGTACTCTGTGCCGCCTTCGTGCTCGCCGCAGTCTCCTCGCTGATTATCCCGCCGGACAGTGCCTACCGCAGCTACATCGACTGGAACACACTGCTGCTGCTTTTTGCCCTGATGGCTGTCATGGCTGGTTTCCAGAAACTCGGCATTTTTAAGGCAGTCGGCAAAAAACTGCTGTCCAGGACAAGGAACACAAGACAGCTCTTTATGGTGCTGGTATTCCTACCCTTTTTCTTCAGTATGCTGATTACAAATGACGTGGCACTCATTACCTTTGTGCCGTTTGCCGTCATCGTACTGCGCCTTTCCCGGCAGGAAAAACAGATTGTCCCCCTCGTCATCCTACAGACACTCGCGGCCAACCTCGGCAGTATGCTGACCCCGATGGGCAACCCGCAGAACCTGTACCTCTATGCAACGTCCGGAATCAGCCTGCCTGCCTTTTTACAGCTGATGCTTCCCTACACGATTGCATCCGGCCTATGCCTGCTGACCGCAATCCTTCTTATGAAAAAGGAGTCCCTGGATGCCCTGGATTTGACCGCAGGCTCTTTTTCGGACGTCTCCGGACAGCAGGAAAATGCCATCCCAAGGCTGATATGCTTCGGCATTGGCTTTCTCCTCTGCCTGCTCTGTGTCGCCAAGCTCCTTGCGCCTGCCGCCGCTGCTGTTATCCTCCTTGTCTATCTGTTTTTCACCGACAGGGCACTGCTAAAAAAGATTGACTACTCCCTCCTTGGCACGTTTGTCTGCTTTTTTATCTTTATCGGAAATATGGGACGCATCGAGCGTTTTTGCGCGCTGCTGGAGCGGCTGCTCACAGGACACGAACGCATTGTGGCAGTCCTTTCCAGCCAGATTATCAGCAATGTCCCCGCGGCACTGCTCCTCTCCGGTTTTACGGACAAGTACACATCACTCATTGTCGGCACCAACCTCGGCGGACTTGGCACGCTGATTGCCTCCATGGCAAGCCTGATTTCCTACAAGCAGATTGCCCGCGAATATCCCGCGCAAAAGAGAACATATTTCGGCATGTTCACACTCGCAAACATTATCATGCTGGCAGTACTGCTGCCATTATCTGTATTTCTCTCCAAATCATAGAACATTTTTCCTATTTTGTCATATTTTATAAATAAGTCATCAACTTATACTGAGCGGTCAGTCCTTTCGACCGCCAGTATAACATTTGCTAAAATATATGGAGATTCATTATGACAAAATACGATATATCAATCCTGGGCGGCGACCGGCGCACCGCGTGCATGGCTCCCATTTTCGTGGAAAAAGGATACCGTGTCATATGCTTTCGCACCGTCCCCATCTCCTGTGCCCCATCCATAAAGGCAAAAATCAGCTTTACGGACTCGCTGCGCGATGCCCTCGATGCCGCGCCAGTGCTGATTTGCGGTATTCCGTTTGCAAAATCCGACTGCCTCTACTGTGAAGGCGATGCCTCCGGCCTTAATCTCGCGGAGATTCAGCGCAGCATCCACAAGCACCAGAAAATATTTGCAGGTGTCATCCCGGAAGACTTCCGACGCACCTGCGAGGAGCGGGAAATCAGCTGCTATGACTTCATGCGCGACGAACCCATGACCCTGTACAATGCCGTCTCCACGGCGGAAGGCGCCATTCTGGAGGCACTGCTGCACAAGGACACCAACATCCATATGAGCAATACACTGGTGCTGGGCTATGGCAGATGTGGCAAGATTCTCGCCGACCGCCTGTGCGGACTGCACGCCTGTGTCACCGTCTGCTCCAATGACGCAAACGAGCTTGCCCTCGCCTGCGCGCTTGGCTTTGAGACGCTGCACCTGTCAAATCTGTGGCGCAAAATCTGCTGTTTCGAGTACATTTTCAACACGATTCCCGCGCCTGTCCTAAACCGCAGGTGTCTGGAAAAGGTATCCCCGAACGCAGTCATCATCGACATCGCCTCCAACAAATCCGGAGCCGACTACGAAACCGCCCAAAAACTAGATGTCAACATCCACTTCTGTCCGGGACTCCCCGGAAAATACGCCGGAGAAAGCTGCGCAAAATACCTGACGGACTACGTGATCAATCGAATATAGCATGGAGGTTTGAATGATATGGACATCAAAGGAAAAAAAATCGGCATCGCACTGACCGGATCCTTTTGTACCTTTGAAAAAATGTTTACGGAACTACAGAAACTTAAAGACGCGGGCGCCGACATCTACCCCATCATGTCAGACGCCTCGCAGACCATCGATAGCCGCTTTGGAAAACCTGACACTTATGTCACAAAAGTAAAGGAAATCACCGGAAAGGAGCCAATCATCTCCATCCCTGGCGCGGAACCCATCGGTCCCAAAGCCTACCTCGACGCGCTGGCAATCCTTCCCTGCACCGGAAATACTGCCGCAAAGCTCGCAAACGGCATCACCGACACCCCGGTACTCATGGCGGCAAAGGCACATATGCGCAACAACAAGCCCCTTGTCATTTCCATCTCGACCAACGACGGACTTGGCATGAACCTGAAAAACATCGGGCTGCTGTGCAACAGCAAAAACATCTATTTCGTGCCATTTGGTCAGGATAATTACAGGACAAAGCCAAACTCACTGGTAGCGCACGTCGAGCTGCTGATACCGACTTTGGAAATGGCGCTTGAACACAGACAGTACCAGCCAATCCTCAAGGATTACCTCTGATTCAATAAAAATCAAAACAGAAAGGACTTACATAAAATGTGTGGAATCGCAGGCTTTA
The DNA here is from genome assembly GCA_949066965.1 of uncultured Lachnospiraceae bacterium. Classification (GTDB taxonomy): domain Bacteria; phylum Bacillota; class Clostridia; order Lachnospirales; family Lachnospiraceae; genus COE1. The sequence continues at coordinate 7,476 of CARTDA010000013.1, read as the reverse complement.
GCAGCTTTCATACCAACTATAAGGAGGAATCCGCAAGATGGTTCTCCATCCTGCAGACGATGAATACCTGCCAGCATCACCGAGGTCCTGACGAAAACGGACTGTATCTGTCAAGGAACTGCGGGCTTTCCCACACACGCCTGTCCATTCTGGACCTTGCGTGCGGGAAGCAGCCCATGGCAAGACAGCTCGGAAACCAGCGTGCAGTCATCGCCTACAACGGTGAGATTTACAACATGAAAAGCCTCCGCCGCGAGCTGGAGCAGGAAGGCATTGTCTTTCAGACAACCTGCGATACAGAAGTGATCCTGATGGGATATCTCCTCCATGGGACTTCCTATGTGACACGCCTAAACGGCATCTTTGCCTTTGCCATATTTGACGAAACAAGACAGCGGTTATACCTGTTTCGCGACAGACTCGGGGTAAAACCCTTGTTTTATACCCTTTTTCGCAACACCCTCATCTTTTCCTCAGAGCTGAAGGGAATCCTGTGCTATCCTGAATTTAAGGCACAGGCAGACCGCGACGGGCTCTGTGAGATTTTCGGTCTTGGCCCTGCAAAGACTTACGGAAAGGGTGTTTTCAAAAACATAGATGAGCTGCTGCCGGGACATTACCTGGAATATTACGGCTCCGATTTTTCCACAGCATGTTACTGGAAGCTTGAGAGCCATCCACACGAGGAGGACTGGCAACAGACAGTCGAGAAAACCCGCTATCTGGTCACAGACGCCATCAAAATGCAGATGCTTTCCGATGTGCCTGTCTGTACCTTCCTGTCGGGCGGTGTGGACAGCAGTCTTGTCACAGCGGTATGCAGCAGCGAGCTTCGAAAGCAGGGCAAGAAGCTCGATACATACTCCTTTGACTTCAAGGACAACGACAAAAATTTCCGGGCAAACGCATTCCAGCCCTCCCAGGACAGACCCTGGGTAGACAAAATGATTGCCTACTGCCAAACCAGCCACCAGTACCTCGAATGCGCCAACGCCGATTTGTATGACTACCTGTTTGAGGCGGTGGACGCCAGGGACCTGCCATGCATGGCGGATGTCGAGGCGTCAATGCTCTACTTCTGCAAGCGGGTCGCCGCCAGTCATAAGGTGACACTGACTGGTGAGTGCGCGGACGAAATTTTCGGCGGCTATCCGTGGTTCCACAAAAAAGAATGCTTTGACGCCGACTGTTTCCCATGGTCGATGGACTTCTCGCCGCGCACCATGCTCTTAAAGGACAATGTGCTCACACTGCTGCCACTAGAGGAGTACGCACATGCCGCATATGCAAAAACGATATCCGAAGTCCCTGTACTGGATGGGGAAAATAAAGAAGAAAAACGCAGGAGGGAAATCTCCTATCTGAATATTAAGTGGTTTATGCAGACACTTCTCGACCGCATGGACCGAACGAGTATGCATGCCGGCCTGGAAGCGCGCGTTCCGTTTGCCGACCACCGCATCGTGGAATATCTCTGGAATGTACCCTGGTCGATGAAATGCAAGGACGGTGTCGTCAAGGGGCTGCTGCGCGCCGCCGCGGACGGACTGCTTCCGGGCGAAGTCCTGTACCGGCGCAAAAGCCCCTACCCCAAGACCTACGACCCTGCCTATGAGAACCTGCTGCGCACCGCGATTGTCGAGACGCTTTCCGATACGCGCGCACCGCTGCGAGAGCTGATCGACATGGGCAAGGTGCTCGACTATATCAGCCAGCCCTCCGATTACGGCAGACCCTTCTATGGGCAGCTGATGGCTGGTCCCCAGCTGCTCGCCTATCTTTTGCAGGTGAATTACTGGCTGAAAAAATATGATGTGGAGCTGCTGCTCTAGGTCACAAAAACCGGCAGCCGGAAAATAGGCAAATCCTATTCCCCGGCAGCCGGTTTTTATCTTCCGCGCCAGACCATCCTGCCCGGAGTCAGGTGGGCAAATCCACATCACCGCACTGAGGAAATACCACACTGAACCGTGTCCCCAGCCCTTCTCGGCTTACAATGTTATAATACCCATGGTGTTTATCCACAATCCACTTGGCGATGGACAGCCCAAGCCCCGTGCCGCCCGTCTTGCTGTTCCGCACCGAGTCCGCCCTGTAAAAGCGGTCAAACGCATGTGCCACATCCTCCTGTGACATACCGATTCCGTTGTCCTGTATCCCATAGAACGGTGAGCCGTCCTTCCATACGCCCACACGTATCAGAATCTCCTCGCCCGTTTTTGTGTACTTTGCCGCATTGTCAATCAGGATTCTTGCAGACTGTTTCATCATATCGCAGTCCCCATACACCCTGGCATACCCGCATTCCTCAAAACGGTACCGATGGTTCTCATCAATCATCAGCGACTCCTCATAGACCTCCCGCATAATGCTGTTCAAATCCTGCATTTTCATGTCCAGGCTCTGCCTGTTGGAGTCCCCCCTTGCAAGAAACAAAAGCTGCTCCACAAGCTTCTGCATATGGTTGGATTCATTTTTGATTGCCTCGATGGACTCCTCAAGGATTGCCGTGTCCTCCTTCCCCCAGCGGTCAAGCATGTTGACATATCCCTGTATGACAGCAATCGGGGTACGCAGCTCGTGCGAGGCATCCGACACAAACTGCGCCTGCTGCTTGTAGGAAGCCCGGATGCGTCCCAGCAGGTCATTCAGTGCCGTCTCGATGCCCTGAAGCTCCTTGTCGTGCATATGGATTCCCTTATCCATGGAATCCACTTTGAGGTTGGAAATGGCATCCTCAAGGTTATGGTACTTCGATTCGTCAAATGCAATATTGCTCAGCTGCTGCGCCCTGACCGCAATCTGGTTCAGCGGGCGCAGCTCCTTGCGCACTTCCCTTGTCCCCATAAATACCATCGCGATCAGGTCGGTCAGCTGCGACAGCAAGACCAAAACCGCCCCATAGTAAAAAAGAACAAGCCATATGCCTATCGGTACCTCATACAGCTGCTCATCATATATCGTGCTTACCGTGTACGTCACATCCCGCAGGGCGTCGCCAAATGAAAAGTTCCTGACATAGGCAAAAGAAAACCTGCCTGTCATCTGCATATCCATCCCAACCAGAAACACTGCCGCCGCAACAAGAAACAGCAGCACATCCAGGAAAAAGTACGAAAGCATCAGGTGCCCTATATAATTCCAGTTAATCTTCCTTGCAATGGAAGTCACGCGCATGGAATCCGACGATTTGGCTATTCCATTTATTTTCTTTTTTCCTTTTTCAATTTTCATCTTTGATACAATACCCCACCCCTCGAACAGTCTGAATAATCTTTACCTGAAATACGTCGTCAAGTTTGCTTCTTAGGTACCGCACATACACATCAATGATGTTGGTTTCTCCCATATAGTCATAGCCGCATACCTTTTCCAGAAGCGTGTCCCTGGAAATCACGATGTTCTTGTTCTCAAGCAGCACCTTCAGAAGCTCAAACTCCCTGTGCGTAAGCTCCACCTGCTGACCGTCATAATACACCTCGTACCGCTTTACATCCATGCTGAGCTTTCCGACACCGAGCTGGCCCCTGTCCGTGCCCACCGCGCCGCCGCGTTTCTTGAGCACCAGCCTGATGCGGGCAAGCAGCTCCTCTATGGCAAAAGGCTTTGTCATATAGTCGTCCGCGCCGCCGTCCAGTCCGGCAACCTTATCCATGACCTCATCCCTTGCCGTCAGCATTATGACAGGAATGTCAGAATTTTTCCGAAGACGCCTGAGCACTTCAAATCCGTTTAATTCCGGAAGCATCACATCGAGCACGACCAGATCTGCCTTGCCGCTCTGTGCTTTCTCAAGCCCTTCCCTGCCATTTTCCGCTTTCACGACCTCATAGCCCTCATGCAGAAGCTCAAGCTCCAAAAAGCGCCCTATCTTTTCTTCATCCTCAACGATTAACACCGTCACTGCCATAACTGCCTCCTTTTATCTATATCATCCGCCGGAATCTCCCCTGCACCTGTCTCTGTGGCAGATGTTCTGACGTACACAAACAGACCGGCTGTCCCAGAGAACTGTCGGTCTGTACATCATATTACTTGTCTTCTTCCTCGGATGCCGCGCTGGTGAACTCATTTTTGATGTTCTCCACAGTCTCTGCCGCACCGTCCATCGCCTTGTTGATGTCGATGTCAACGCTTCTGATGTCCGGTCCCACAAAGTGATACCGCATGTTAAAGAACAATCCGACAACCAGCAGCGGGACCACAACCCAGAATGCAAAGAACAAAAGTACTACCAGCAGTGTGATTGGCACCCTGAATATTTCGCGGTTTTCCTGCTCCACACAAAAGCTGTTGTTGTTTGCCTTGTTAATCCACTTCAGACACCAGTCCCCAAAACTCTTCAGGTTGTCCGAGAAGCTTGATTTGCATTCCTTGTCCTCGATGTCAATCTTAACCTTTTCTGCCTGGGTCGTGTAGCTTGACTGCTCCGGGCCGTGAACCTTGCCGCTCTGCTCCAGGTAAATCATCGCATCAAGGATGTCCCAGTTGCTGTTCTCCAGTGCCTGCTTTGCCTCCTCATAAGATACGTTTGCATGCTCCCTTAATTTTTCTACTTTTTCAAAATTATCCATTTCTTTTTCTCCTTTTTGATTGTTTATTTAGTAACATTTCAGCCCAGGACTTTGCACTTGCTGCAAAGTCCGTGAAACAGCGTAGTGGCCGAGATGCATCAAGCCACCACGAAGTGGTTTTGCATGGCTTGATGCTTATAACAGGAAGCCGAAGGCTGAACTGTTACTTTCCTTGTTTTCAGCTGATGATGATATCATAAACAATCAAAATTAAACCAAAATGTTGAAAAGATTAAAAACTGATTAAGCTATTATTATATTATCTAAAAAAACTGGATAAATCAAGTGTGTGATGGACTTTATCCGGCAACCTGTGTTATGATGAATCAAGCCGGGGAATGACCTTTCCCCCAGCATGGAGGATTATTATGAAATTTTATCTTGCCCCGATGGAGGGGATTACTACCTATATTTACAGGAATGCCTACAACCATTACTTCGGCGGCATTGACAAGTATTTTACGCCATTTATTGCCAGCAAAAAAATGAACCGCCGCGAGCGAAACGAGATTCTGCCGGCGCACAACCAGTCCCTGACTGTCGTTCCGCAGATACTGGCAAACCGTTCCGAAGAATTTCTGAAAATCGCAGAAAAGATTGCGGAGTATGGTTACGGCACAGTGAACCTAAACCTTGGATGTCCTTCCGGCACTGTCACCGCCAGAAAGCGCGGCGCCGGTTTCCTGGGCGTTCCTGACGAACTCGACCGTTTTCTGTACGAAATCTATGAACGGTCACCGCTTAAAATTTCCATCAAGACCAGAATCGGCATTTCGTCCGTTGACGAGTGGGAACGCATTCTTGACATTTACCGGAAATATCCGGTCGAGGAACTGATTATACACCCCCGCCTGCAAAAGGAACTCTACAAATTCACGCCGCACATGGAGACTTACCTTACTGCCGTCTCCAAGCTGCCAGAGATTCCACTTTGTTACAATGGGGACGTCACATCAAGAGAAAAATATGAGGTTCTTCTGGACACTGCCCCGGAGACGGAACGTGTCATGATAGGGCGTGGAATTTTAAAGAATCCGCTGCTGGCTGCACAGCTGAAGGCAGCCGAAGGCACCAAGCCGCCGACTTTAGACAAAGAAACATTAAAGGCCTTCCATGATGAACTGTTTGATGGCTATGCCACGCAGATGGCAGGCGAAACACCCACATTGTTCAAAATGAAAGACCTTTGGACTTACCTCATCGAAAGCTTTGCGGCGTCTGACAGACACCTCAAAAAGATACGCAAGGCATCCGGTTATACAGAATATAAAACTGCCGTAAACAGCCTGTTCCGCGAATGTGAACTGTTACCGGTTCCTTAGCTGACAGACGACACACAGTTGTACATCAGCATGGCGATGGTCATGGGTCCCACACCGCCCGGAACCGGCGTGATGGCGCTTGTGTGCGGCGCCGCCTTTTCAAAATCGACATCGCCGCAGAGCTTATTGTCCGCATCCCTGTGGATTCCCACATCAATGACGACAGCGCCTTCTTTTATATAGGAATCGTCAATGAACTTCGGCTTTCCGACTGCCACCACCAGAATATCTGCCTGCCTTGTGATTTCCCTGATATTCTGTGTGCGCGAATGGCAGACAGTGACCGTGCCGTTCTCCCGCAGCAATAACAGTGCCATCGGCTTACCCACAATATTGCTGCGTCCGATGACAACGCAGTTTTTTCCGGCAATCTCAACTCCCGAGCGTTTCAAAAGCTGGATAATCCCCAGCGGCGTGCAGGAAACATATCCCTTGCTGCCGACGCAGAGCGCACCGACATTCTTCTCGTGGAATCCATCCACGTCCTTTTCCGGCGCGATTGTCTGAATCACTTTCCCCTCGTCAATCTGTTCCGGAAGCGGAAGCTGGACAAGAATCCCATTGACCTTGTCGTCCGCATTGAGCTTCCGCACCAGCTCCAAAAGCTCCTGCTGGGTCGTCTCCTCAGGAAGCTCATAGGAAAGCGACTCGATTCCGATATACGCGCATGCCTTTTTCTTGTTGCCGACATACACGCTTGATGCCGGGTCGTTTCCTACCTGAATCACCGCAAGGCAGACGCTTTTGCCCTGTTCCTTTAAAACAGCCACCTGCGCTTTCAGCTCCTCTTTTATTTCCTGTGAAATTTTCTTTCCGTCTATAATCTGATACATTGGATACCTCTCCTTTGTCTTATATTTTCCCTGCCATCACTTATCGCGCACAAAACGCCTCTGTCCCTTTTCACCGCTCTTTTCCAGCATATAGCCCTGTATATTTTCGCGCAGCTTCTCACGCTGCTGCCGTTCAATCGCCAGATGAATGTCCTTCTCGCACTTTTCGCAGTAACGCCCACTGCGGATTTCCTTACCACAGCCCTCACAGCGCAGAAAGGATTTCGTGCCCTCGACAATCTCAAAGCGCGACTCCTTTAACATTTCCCGGATTGCCACTTTGCTCACACCTGTATTTTTCTCAATGTCCACCGCCGACGCGCCTGGGTTTTTCTCAATATAATTACGTGTTTTCCCATAATTGTCAAAGTCCTTTCCCCTGCACTTTTCGCAGCGGTACTCACCCAGTCCCCTGTAAACCAACACGCCGCCACAGCTTTTACAGACAGTCGGCACATCATAAATCTGTGCATACTGGAATATTTTTGTATCCATACAGCATCCCCCTCTTCCTGTGATACAACAAGCTGCCCATTCCGACCTATACCGGCTATAATATGATGCACACAACCACAATCTGACCGCTCAGAATAAGGTTATGCACACAGCCGCATAAGGAAATATGCCACTTTGCGGTAATTATACCATATTATCCATCAATTTACTACAACATTTCGTTCAAAAGCCAATTCATGTAAATTGTAAAATAAATATGTAATCAAAAATAGTACAAATAAATGAACCCAT